>CAZTQT010000030.1:0-1916 GCA_964615625.1 uncultured Candidatus Saccharibacteria bacterium | reverse complement strand
CCTTCTCCTTGGCAAGGAGACGTTCTGCCAACTGAACTACCGTCGCACAAATCTTCAATATTATAAACAAAAAATATAAATCTTACCAGCTACCACCCCCTCCACCGCCACCGCCTCCTCCAGATGAGCCACCAGAGGAACCAGATGAGAATCCAGAAGAACTTCTTGTAGAAGACATACCGGAGCTATACGCAGATCTCATGGACCCGCCAATAGAACGGGTCATAGACGTCACAAAACCACTGTTTGTAAAATTATCTCCCTCATACCAATCTGGTTTCACTATAGAAATATCCTTAAATCTTTCTGCCCATATTTTTTCAACACCAAAAGCTGCAGCGTACGGTAATAATTTTTCAAAAAACATTTGATTTTTTGATTGAAAATTTAACTGTTCATCTTGTGATTTAAGAAAATTAAACAAAGAAAAAGCCTCAGAATATTTTTCAATCCCTTTTTCGGTCCTTTTTACATTATTCTCTCCAAAGAGAGCATTGACGATCAATAACGGTATATTTAACGTCATTAACCCCAAACCATTGAAAGCTAATTTTTTATCTAATTCTTTTGTAGGTTTGCTTTCATACATACCTTTAGCCATCACCTCTTCTTCGATTGTTTTATTAAATTTTTTAATCTTTGAAAACAAGGTTTTTGATTTTTTTAATTCTTTATCAGTTACCTCTGTTAGATCTCCTTTGTTTGCTCTGTTAAGTTGATCCTGTAAGTTGATAAGATAAGGTATTCTAATAACTTTATTGAATTGCTCTAAGTTTGATATCTGGTTTTCTAATTCTATTTTTTGTGTTTCATCTAAATTCAGGATATCTAACCCGTTTCTAAACAACGCTCTCATAACTTCATTTTCAAAAACTCTTAACTCTGGAGACTCAATACCTTTTAAACGTATAAAACTATAATGTTTATTACCATCTTCCTTAATTTTTAGAAATCCTTTTTGGGCTAAATGTATTATCGTAGCTGTTAACTCACGGTGATCTATCTTGTTATCCAATATAAAACCTGTCTCTGCTGGGGAAAAAACAACACCATCATCATATTTGGGTGGTTCAAACCATGCTGAGACAATCCTCTGGTTGTTTTTTAAAAACCTACGCTCTTTTAGCAGACTAATTAAATATTTTATTGGAAAAATTAAATACCAACAGAGTGCAGCTAGCCCCCACAAAAGTAAGAAGAACTTAGTGGTCAGTGGAGTCTTGTATTCTTTAGGCTCCAAAACAGACACAATATCCTTTGGAAATGAAACCACCAAAGTTATACCTTCCCCAGGGACGATGTTTTTATTAGAAGAAATTGAAACCTTATCATCTAGATAATCTATTTTGCAATCCTGAGATGTGCTTCCTTTAACACCTTCGTAACAAATAAATTTGATGTTGCTGTGTGGTAGAAGTTGATAAAAAGAAACAGACCCTGAAAAATCTTTAATAGGAATTTCCCATTCATCTCCAGTAAGATTCCAATAAAGCTCATCATGATCTGTAAAATATGTTAAAGCTCCTGATACTTTATATTCCAACACATACGTTTTGACACCAGTTAAAGTTTTATCAGGATCTCCTATTTTTAATTCTAACCAATCTTTACTTCTAGATTCCTGGTACTTATACGGATGATTATTCTCATCAATAACGTGTAAAACATTAAAATCCAAGATGTATTTTTTCCCATCTTGATTTGTTTTTATTGAATCAATTTTCCTAAAAATACCATGTCTTTGTTGACCTTGAAAATCATATGTAATCGTTTCCTTTACATTTATTGTCCCATCCTTATTTATTAATATATCTGCGTTAAAGGATTTAATTTCCTCGGCATACGCTTTTAAAGAAAAGGTTGCAGCAACAAAAAACAAACAAAAAATAGATCTGATCTTAGATTTCATATCTATA
>CAZTQT010000029.1:0-1935 GCA_964615625.1 uncultured Candidatus Saccharibacteria bacterium | reverse complement strand
GATTAACAAACTAATCCACCTCCTTTATTAAACAATAAAATTCTACATTAATTTAGTTTTTCTAACAAATCTTCATAACTAAGAGTGTTTACAATGTTATTTTTTTCAGCCCACCCTCTTCTTGCTGTATTTACACCGTATTTCATAAAATTAAGCTCGTTTGTAGAATGGGAGTCCGTATTTATTATTAAACCTACTCCCCAATCTATTGCTAACTTTACTAAGTCATCTGGCAAATCTAATCTTGTTGGTTGGCTACTTATCTCTAATATCACGTTGTTGTCTCTAGCGGCAGAAAAAACTTTCTCCCAGTCTACATCTATAGGGTCTCTTTCATTTAATGACCTGCCAGATGGGTGAGCAATAATCGTGACATATGGGTTTTCTATTGCTGAAACAAGTCTTTTTGTCATTGTTTCTCTATCCTGATTAAAAGCTGTGTGAATTCCAGCTATTATGTAATCCAAGTTTTTTAGGATATCATCAGGTAAACCAAGGGAATTGTCTGCCAAAATATTAACCTCATAACCAAAAAGGACCTTTATATCCTTTTGGGAATTATTTATCTCGTCTATTTTCTTTCTTGTTTCACTAATTTGCTTCAAAACATTACCTACTCCTCTAGATTGAATGCTAGGAGCGTGGTCAGTGATACCGAAATATTCATAACCCATGTTTTTTGCCATCTCTACCATCTCATCTACAGTATTTACCCCATCAGATAAGGTTGTATGGATATGGAGATCTCCTTTTATGTCTTTAAGTTCTATTAGTTTGGGTAATTTACCTTCCCGTGCTGCATCTATCTCAAAGTTACCATTCCTAAGCTCAGGTTCAATATAAGACAAACCTAACTTTCCATAAAAATCCTTCTCATTATCAAATTCTTCCAGACTATCACCCTTTTTTATTCCATATTCCGACAAGGATAAACCTTTATTTAAAGCATAATTTCTAAGTAAAATGTTATGTTGCTTTGAGCCGGTAAAATACTGAAGCATAGAACCATAAGCTTCAGGCTCACTAACTCTAACATCAACTTGAACGTCATTTTTTAAAACAACACTTGCTTTTTTGTCCCCAACTACCAATGTTTCTCCAATTTCTGGAAATTCTAAAAAATACTCTAAAACTTTTTTAGATTCTTTTGTAGAAATAGGGATATCTAAATCTCCAATTGTTGCGTTTTTTCTCCTAAAAGATCCACATGCTTCTATTTGTATAACTTCTTTACAATTAGACATGTAATCTGTGATTCTTTGAACTATTTCTTCTGCTTGGTTGTACAACAATCTAGGTTTTTTATTTTTTGTAAGTTTTTCTTCTTCAATAGCCTCAAGTATAGAGGCCTCCATTTTTTCCCCAAAACCTTCTAAAACCTTAACAGCACCGCTCTCTGCAGCTTCTTTTAATTTTTCTACAGCATCTTCCCTATTTTTTAAATTAAAAGCCGTGGAAAGTTTAAATGCTCTTTTTGCCCCTATACCACGTAAACCAATTAGGGAAAACATTCCTTCGGGTAGACCACTTTTTATTTCATCAAATTCTTTAACAGATCCCTCTGTGAAAAATTCATTTAAATGATTTTCTATACCAGGGCCAATTCCAGGAATTTCTTTAAGCCCATTATTCTCCCATAAATCGTAAATGGAAACTGTCAGCCCTTCTAATATTGAAATAGCGTTTTGATAAGCCCTGATCCTGAAATTGTTGTATTCTTTGACTTCCATAGCGGCTAATATTTCCTTTAGTGTTGTTATAACTTCTTTGTTGGGAATTCTATTATTTTCCATATTAATATTTTATCATCCCGTGTCTTATTATTGCCTAGGTAAAGTATTTTGTTATAATATCACCTAGCATGGGGCCGTAGCTCAGCCGGTTAGAGCGCTGCACTGTCACTGCAGAGGTCGCGGGTTCGAGTCCCGTCGGTCC
>CAZTQT010000028.1:0-2229 GCA_964615625.1 uncultured Candidatus Saccharibacteria bacterium | reverse complement strand
TTAATCTCAGTATCGGCTTTTGTTAGAGGCGTGTGATCATCTTTATATGTGCTTTCTACTTCAAAACTAAAGTATTTTAATGCTATTTCCTCAGCTTCTTTAGCAAGTGCTTTTGCAAAGTTTAGTTCCCTTTCAAAATCTATCATGTAAAAATTATACAGTAGTTCTTTACTATATTAAGACCAGTTTAAATAAATAATGATATAGTCAAGTTATGACTAGAAAATTTATACTTAAATTTAGTGTCATACTGTTAATAATTGTTTTTAGCACTACTGCTATTATTTTTATTACCCATAATAACAAACCCATCAAAAATGGAGAGAACTGCATATCCTTAGAGAATAATAGTTTGGAAGAAATTTTATCTCAATTATCTATTGAACAAAAAGTAGGCCAGATGTTTATGATTGGTTTTTGGGGAACAGAACCAGATTATTATGTAACTAAATGGATAAATGAAAGAAATCTAGGGGGTGTTATCTTATTTTCATACAATATTAAGGATAAAGAACAGGTAAAAACTTTGATAGAAAACTTACAGGAACTATCAAAACAAACAGAGCCAGCTATCCCCCTTTTTATAGCAGTTGATCAAGAAGGAGGTGTAGTTAGTAGATTAAAAGTTGATGGTGTAAGTGAATTAACAGATCAACCATCCATAAATTCTTTTGATGTGGCTTATTCTGTGGGAAAAAGAAGAGGGAGCGAGTTAGTAGAGTTAGGATTTAATATGAATTTTTCTCCTGTATTAGATGTTATTAAAAATGAAAATTCAGTGCTATACGATAGAGTTTTTAGAGGTGATGTGGGAGATGTATCAACTTTTGGAAGCGGTATGATCAAAGGTTACATTGAATCTGGAATAATCCCTGTTTCCAAGCATTACCCTTCTTATCCTGACACTGGAGTAGATCCTCATAATGATTTACCGGCCTCACAACTTGTTAGTGATGATATTCTGATGAATGTTACCCCTTTTCAAACAGCCATTAATGAAAATATTCCAATTATGGTCGGTCACATGCTTTACCCAAATGTAGATAAAAATAATATTACAAGTTTATCAAAGATTTTTATAACAGATATGTTAAGAGACCAGTTAAATTTCAAAGGTGTGGTTATTACTGATGATTTAGAAATGGGTGCTATAGAGAATAATCTATCTACCGGAGAAATTGTAAAACAAGCTATTTTAGCTGGAAATGACATTCTTCTTTTTACCTCTACCCCACAAAAATATGCAGATGGATATGATTATATTGTGAATGCCGTTAAAAATGGAGAAATTCCTGAATCTTTGATAGATGAAAGTGTTCTTAGAATTTTGTCTTTAAAGAAAAGGTTCTTTTATTTTGAGTAAGTTAATTTATTAATCTGAAACTGTCGGCGATATTTTTTAATTTTTCAAGATTTTCATCATTGGGTATATCGGTGGATAGTAATATTGATTTGTATTTAGAACTTCTATTTATAGGAAAAACATAAGCAGTTTCATCAAACTTCTCTAGTTTAGTATTAACAACGTTATATCCATCAAGTTCTTGGGATTTAATAATTCTTAATCTTTTTACTATAAATCCTTTAATACCGTGAGGATTTGTGTATTCCGATATTTGTGGGTTTTCACAACGTACAAAACCACCTACCCCATCTGCAGAACAATACAAATCGGCTTCTAATATTTCCTCTTCACTATAAAATTCAAGTGGTTCTACACGAATTTCGAAATCATCTATCAATGCGCAAGGATAGTCTGGACAGTCATATACCTTGGTAATTCCTCTAGGATAGTCAATTTTATAACCGAGCCTTATGTTTTCATATGTCTTTGAATCTGCGTTTAAGTAGTGTTTTGATATTAAATTGCTATCTGATTCGTTAATTGTTTCTATTTGTTTGTTACTTTGTATGAATGAAGTGGTGGTTATTACCCCTAATATTGAGCCAGCTAAAATCCCAACCAACAAAAATATTAAATGCACAAAACCAGTATGTTTGGACTTGTCTGATTTTGGATTGATGAGATTTGTTTCCACTGAGCAAATTATACTACAGTTCCTAATAATATCTTGAAATTATTAGATAAGTTTTTGCCTAAATGAAAAAGAGTTGAAAATTAATTCAACTCTTTATACTGATTTACTTGGTCACAAGCCATGCACGGGACCAAATTCTATATATACTGTAGTAATCATTTTCCACCATAAACCCAAATGATAACTGTTC
>CAZTQT010000027.1:0-2543 GCA_964615625.1 uncultured Candidatus Saccharibacteria bacterium | reverse complement strand
AAACCACAGTAGAATCAAGATTTGATGTTGTTCTGTAGTGAGCTGTTTTTCCTGTTACCTCTTCCAACGGTACATTTTCCGATGCTCCGTTTGCCCAAACAACGGTTATACTTGCAGGAGCAAGAGATGGTTCAGCTACTTGAGTGATCACAAAATGCCATTCTGTATCATCACACCCGTGATTTTCCAAGGCTCCTGCCCATATCGTTTTGGTTGCCTGTGCGTACACCAAGAATGTTAATCCTAGTGCTAGCATCAGGATAACCACAATTGTAAGAAATTTTGAGGCTTTCATTTTACTTTCTCCTTTTATATGTATTTTTTATATTTATATATCAACGTGCTTTCTATTGCTCAGTCTTGGATTATACCACTAAATACCTGTATATAAAAGTTATAGGATATGTGACTAACTATCTGTTTTTTTTATAAATACACCTATAATTCCAATGTTTTTGACAAAGAGGTACTAAATTTAAGCACAGTTAGCCCCAACATTGGAGAAAAACCAAATTATTAATTGATATAACTACATAATTTGTGTTTTTGATGCTAGTATTATAGATATGGTGAAAATAAAAAATATATTAAAAGTTTTCTTTTTAGATTGGATCGTTACTGCTGTAATGTATGTTACAGGATATATATTTTCTGGTTTGGACAAAGACGGAGTTGCAGACATAACAAGATATTTTTCAAATTTAGAATCCTCTCCTTTGGAAGCCTCTTCTCATACAAGTATTTTAGTATATCTCTTCGCTAGTATTTCTTTTGTTATCCTTATAAGCTACCTAATAAATAAAGGGTATATAAAAGTAAGCTTAAAAGAATTTTTAATTTCTCAGATTGCCTACCTTATTTCTGTTGTACTTGTTATTTTTGTAGCTTATCTGATAATGGCATAATCGGTGGTTATTTTAGCCGTTAACCTCATATCAGTTCTATTTTCTGTTGTATTGATCTCATCCTTAATAATTTTTCTCATAACGGGAAATACTCCAACTATTACCACCCCAAGCAAAAGTACAGAAGAGATAGTTAACAATTTACACCTGAAAAAAGGGGAAATTTTTGTAGATTTTGGATGTGGTTTTGGTGGGTTTTTATGCAAAATATCAAAAAAATTTCCTGAAACGCATTTTGTTGGTTTAGAAAATTCACTTCTGGCTTTTATAATTTCTAAAATTAGGTTCATTTTTGGAGCAAAAAATATTGATATAAAGTTTATGAATTTTTTTGATTATGATTTATCAAACGTAGATCATGTTTATCTTTGGATATTTGTAAGAGATTTAGATAAATTAAAAGAAAAATTTGAAAAAGAGTTGAAAAAGGGTGCTAAAGTTTATTTGTTAGACTTTCCCTTTACAGGAAAAGAATCAAAAAATGTACTTAAAATAGACCAATCGGCAAATTTTGGCCACACTTTATTTATTTATGAATTCTAAAACTACAAATATTTTTTGTATTTACTATCTTCCCCTAGATCTGCTAAAAGCTCAGAGATATCTTTAACTCTTTCTTTGGGTATAACCAATGTAACGTCGTCAGTGTTTACTACGGCCATTCCTTTTATACCCATTGCGACAAGAAGTTTAGATTTTTCTTCATTTATAATAACAGCGTCTTCTACATCTTTTACTACAACATTTCCTTTTGTGTAGTTATCTTTCTCTTTTTCCACCGTAGCTTCTTTTAAAGCATAAAGCGTGCCTGGATCAGACCACTCCATTTTTGTTTCAATAACCAAAGCTTCCTCTGGTCTGACATTCATGGCTATAGCATTATCAAAATGTATCTTCTCCATTGTTGGGTACAATTTTTCAACTGTATTTTTTTCATTTTTAGTCCCAAAGGACTTCTCTATTTTACATAGAGTTTTGTACATCTCAGGTTGGTATTTTTCGTACAGATGAATACCAAAATCTAGATCCATTATGAAATAGCCCGTATTCCAAAACCAATCCCCAGATTTAAATATTTTTTCACATAAAGATGTTTCTGGCTTGTACACCCAATCTTTATACTCATACACATTTTTTGATGTTTTTTTACCAAAATTTATCCACCCAACATTATTGTTTGCAAATCGTGCCTTTTTACCAACAAAAATAATTTTATCTGGGTTTTCAATGGCCATTTTTTCAGCTTCTTTTAATGTGTCCATGAAAACTTTCTCATCTTTTATTAAATGGTCGGCCCAAAGTATTGCAACAGGCCCTTTGTAACCAGTTGATCTAAGTTTTACTAGGTTATAACCAACAGCAGGTGCTAAGTTTCTTAGAGCTGGTTCGCCAACAATATTTTTTGAAGGTATTTTAGGTAGATATTTTTTTGTTAAAGGAACATATTCTTGGAGAGTTCCTATAGATATATTTTCATATCCAAATTTTTTAACCCTGTTCACTGCTAGCTCAATGGTTGATTTTCCATTGAACATTTTAATAAATTGTTTTGGGAGAGCTTTTCTTGATAAGGGCCAAAGTCTTGTGCCTGACCCGCCGGCAAATATTATTAATTTCATAACTTATTTTACCATTAAT
>CAZTQT010000026.1:0-2619 GCA_964615625.1 uncultured Candidatus Saccharibacteria bacterium | reverse complement strand
TGGTACCCCAGGTAGGAATTGAACCTACATCTTGCCCTTAGGAGGGGCACGTTCTATCCGTTGAACTACAGGGGCCTAATAAAACTAGAGGTATTTTAACATGATTTATTAAACTCTACTTCCAATTCTCGGGTATAAAATAGACTTCAGAAACTAAGTTGCTGTTAACATAAAATGATTTTTCTGGTTTGTTATCTTTTACCCATCTAGCACTTCTATCATTTAATATGTCATTTGTACCTGACTGAGGATCTATCACTCTAATATAGTACCCTGCTTTAGAACTGTTATGCTCTAAACCATGCAGATAATATCTTGGAATGGGTTTTCTTTCATTAGTTGTGTAATAAGTAGATCTACCATCAGTTAGAATATAATTTTGAACACCTTCCCAATCTCTATTGTAAGGAAATCCAAATAAACTAGGCTTAAACACAGGATTAAGAATAGGAAATGTCCATATTAAAAATTTTTCATCCTGCCATGGATACTCTTTACTATGATCGACAAATATGGCATATGACTGTAAAAACAAAAATATGAAAAGTATGAAAACAGATGCGATATAAACAGGCACTAATTTTTTAATTTTAATTTTAAGTATCTCATTAAATCTGTAAAAGAAAGTTCCCATTAATATAGTTAAAGGCATGACATAGTTATATATATGTGTCCCTGGGTCTTTGACAATATATTCCATAAATATATATGAAAATATAAACCAAGATATGATTCCTATTTTTCTTTCTTTATTAAGAGATTTATTAAAAATAGTTAAAACTGTCCCTAAAATCCCAGCTAAAATATATAGATGTATGACATATATTGGCTGGTAAACACTAAAAGTGTATTTTGAATTACTTATCACGTTTGCTTGTTGAGTTCCATCTACTCTAGCTTTCCAATAATTCAAAGCATCTTTAGGTAAATTTAATAAATAAGGACCATAAAAAATCATTAAAATTGCAAGACCTAAAACCAAAGCTGGAAACATCTTTTTAAGAGTATTTTTTGCATTCATTTCATATTTTTTAGCCCATTCAATAATTAAAAGTAATGTCATTGGAAATATGTATAAAGCATCTGTATGAACTAAAAAATTAAAACCCCAAATAATACCTGCTAAGTATAAATGCTTAATTTTGTTGGTCTCAACAAGTAGCAGTAGTTGATACAAAACCATAATATCAAGCAATATAACTAAAGATTGATACTGCACTATTCTCCCAAAAGCCACAAAAAGCCCGTTAGTAACAAAAAATATAAGTGAGTAAAAAGCAACGTCTTCGTTTATCAATTTTTTAACAAATACAAAAAACATATAACACGAAATTATTGAAAATAATGCAAAAGGAAGACGTGTTATAAACTCATTATGGTAATTATTTGACACTCCCTTTATAAGTAGAGTTATGACAAACTGTACAGGAGCACGTCTTTGAGATAATAAGAATTGTGAAAATGTCTGATCTTTTGGGTTATAAAAAGCCTTTGTCTCATCACCTTGATAGTCAGAATAACCTAAATTGACTATGCGTAAGATAAGGGCGCACACTAAAATTAGTGTAAGTAAACCTGTTTTCCTGCTAATTTTATTGGTTATTTTACCCATTTATAATGACAATTTTACCATGTCTTAAAGGATTTAATCTTCTTTTAATATTGGGGTACTTGTTCTAACTTAGATCTTCTCCAAGTATTTTCAGATGTACAGACATATATGTAATCCTGATCCCAAGTCATCTCCCCCACTTGGCATGTATCAGTTAAACCATCTGGTGTTTTTGATTCTTTTATAGTCATTGTATTTGTTTCTACATTTTCGGACTTAATTGTTCCTGTGACTTCAAGGTCTCCATTTATAGTAGCTAAACCACTTGGTTCAATAATTAGAGTTCCATCTAATATATCTAAATTACCAGATCTGTTATTTTGTAAGTAAAGGGTTTGATCTTGACATAAAACATCATCACTTGTATTTGTTTCAGGGTTGTAACAAGATGCTCCAAGTACATTTATAGAGTTTTCTATTGTATCTACCGTTATAAGCCCGGCTTGAATATTTCCTCCAACATTTAGATTTACAATATTTAAGTCTTTAGCAAAAAGGTCTCCTGTTATACGCACGTCGCTATCTATGCTTAAGTATTCTTTACCAGATACTAAGTCTGTCCCCTTAGTCATGCTTAGAGTTGAGACCAGATCTTTGAAATCTTCAAATATGGTTTGTATTTTGGCCAAAATACCTGCTGAACTAGTTGATTCTAAGACATTGTTTCCAAGAATAGATGAGGATGATTCAGACGATTCAGATGATTCAATAGCAGTAGATTCTCCAAGAACCTGTCTTCTTAGTTCTTCTATTTGATCTTGTTGTTCTTGAATAGCCTTGACTAATTCCCAACTTCCTATTTCTCTTACTCTATACATTCCATCGTCACCCATTTCTACAAGATCAGGTCTTATTAACATTAATTCTTGAGCCACAACTCCTGTTCTTGTATCTCCTGAGGAAATCACTTCATAATCTCTTATTTCTATATCCATTATCTTGGAAAGCACCGACTCAGCCGGTCTAATATTTTCTTTTAATCTTACGTCAGACGAACATGTCCAAAC
>CAZTQT010000025.1:0-2735 GCA_964615625.1 uncultured Candidatus Saccharibacteria bacterium | reverse complement strand
TCTCTTTTCTTTTTACTTTTAATAGCTATAACCAAAGGAAAAGGAATGGGTTTTGGAGATGTTAAATTAGGATTTTTTATAGGTTTGGCAAATGGTTTTACTTTTGTTAGTGATTTTCCGCTGGGGAGGTTTCCGCTTGGGATAATGGCTATATTTTTAGGATTTGCTTTAGGTGCGTTTTTTAGCTTATTTTTAATTTTGTTAAAAAGAAAAACTATGAAGGATACTGTTCCGTTTGGGCCCTTTTTGATACTTGGGAGTTTAATTACGTTTGTAGCGGGTCCTGCTATATGGAATTTTTATACTCAACTAAGTTTGGTAAGTACTGCTCCAGGAATGTGATTTTATCTTAGGCTGCTTATTCTTGAATTAGGGTTTTTATTTTGCTCAGATATTCCAAGTTTTGTTTTTATTTTGCTTTTTGGAAGAGATATAAAAAACGTACTTCCCATTCCCGTACCTTCCGATGTTGCCCAAATGTTTCCGTTCATTCCATCTATGTATAGTTTTGCAATATAGAGCCCTAAACCAGTACCGCCTACATCAGAGGCAATTGTGTAGGAATTGTCTATTCTTCCAAATTTATGGAAAAGTTTTGGTAAATCTTCTTGGCTTATTCCTGATCCTGTATCTTTTATTGATATAACTGTCTTGGTTGGATCGTTATCTATACTAATTTTTACACCACCTTGGTTTGTAAATTTAATAGCGTTATCAACAAGATTCATTAAAACATCTCTCATTTTTTCTTTATCTATATCTGCAAAAATGTCGGAATAAGAATCATCAAATTCTAAATATATTCCTTTACTGCTGACTTTTAACTCAAAGCTTGATACCACATCTTTTATTAATTCACATATATCTGCTTGTTGAATGTTAAAAAATACCTTTCCTTGTTCAAACTTAGATATATTCAACATATCGTTTATTAAGTCAATCATTCTTTGAGTACCTTTTGATGCTTTTTGCAAATACTCAAGTTGTTTCTTTTTTAATTTTCCTGATTTTTGTTGCTCCAACATCCACAGATAGCTTTTTACTATTGTCATTGGAGTTCTGAGTTCGTGTGAAGCTACCGTTAAAAACTCGTCTTTCATTTTGTTTAGTGCTATTAAATTTTCATAAGCCTCACCAAGATCGTTTTTTGCGTCTTTTAAGTTTTTATATAATCTTGAATTTTCCAAGGCTATACCAGCATTTTCAGAAAATTTTCTAAGCATTTCTTTTTCAAAATCACTTAGATTGTCTGTGGTTTTAGACATGCTGATTACTAAAACACCTATGGTTTTTTCTCTTGCCATTAAGGGCGTTGCCACATTAAGTTTTGTTCCAAGAACACTTTGGAGTTCATATGCATCACGTTCTCTAATGGCCGGGCTTAAAAGATCATATAAATTTTCAGAAATGTGTTGTTTGTGTTCTTTTAGGGTTTTTACGCAAAGATTATCTTCATATCCAAGGGCAATGCTTGAATTTTTCAGAGAGTTTCTTAGTTTATTAACCACCTCATCATCTTTTATTGTTTGAGATATTGATACAGCTGTAAGTTTATTGTGTTGTTCGTCAACAAGCCAAAGTATTGCCAACTCATATCCCAAAGCCATGGGTATTATATCTGCAATTTTTTGAGTCATTTCATCAAAATCATTTGTACCAAGGATTATTTCTATTAGTTTATAGGTAGCGTCTAACGCACGGTTTTTATCTACAAGAGCCAAAAGCTCATTTTCTTTTAGCTGGACAGTTTGTTTTTCCATTTTTGTATTAACTTACTTAAGTATAATGGTATTGTATTTTTTTAATAAATTAAAGACTTATGTCAGAAAAATTTAAAAAAACAGTAGAAGATTTTGTGTGTGGTCATTGTGGATATAAGGTTAAAGGGGACGGTTTTACAAACCACTGTTCTATGTGTTTGTGGAGTAAGCACGTTGATGTGTTTCCTGGGGATAGGGGTGAGAAGTGCGGGGGTTTAATGGAACCTGTTGGTTTAAAAATAGAAAATGGTAAAGAGATAGTTGTTCATAAATGTACTAAGTGCGGGAAGGTTAAAGTCTGCAAAGTATCTAAAAAAGATAACAGAGATGAGGTTATTAAAATTAGCCAAAAAGTTTTATGATCACTTCCCTACCCTTTTGATCTTGTTGTAAAAAAATAATAATGGTAAATTTACTACATGGAAGAAAAAAAGGTTTTAAAAAACAATATATTAATAGTAGAAGATGAACACGATATTAGAGAAATCTATGCTGAGGTTTTGTCTTCTGCAGGTTATAAGGTTGAGCAAGCCCAAGATGGTGAGCAAGGTATGCAAAAGATAAAAGATGTTCATTGGGATCTTTTACTTTTGGACATAATGTTACCTGGGAAAGATGGGCTAAAAATATTAAAAGAAATAAGAGATAATCCTGAGTTGAAAAAAGGCCCTGTTATTTCTTTAACCAATCTAAACAGTGAAAACATCATACAAGAAGCTTTTGGATCCGGTGCTGACGGCTATCTTATAAAATCAGAAATAACTCCAGATAAGATAGTTGATGAAGTAAATAGGATCTTATCAGAGGAAGAAGGTTCTTTTAAATAAGCACTTCATTAAAAGTCTTAGCCTGTTTTAATTATGTACGTCTCTGTGGTGTTACTTGTGTTTCCCATTTAAATTTGATTTTGCAATATTTTGGTGATAACATTCAATCATAATAACCTATAGAATATTAAATATAGGTATATATTAA
>CAZTQT010000024.1:0-2888 GCA_964615625.1 uncultured Candidatus Saccharibacteria bacterium | reverse complement strand
CAACCTTATTGCGATATGTTTCTTCTGCCGTCCTTCGTGAGGGCCGTCCTCCACACTGATGTACGAGGACAAAATCAAAGCCGGGTTTATACGATTCCCAGCAAAGCCCCAAAGCCGTTAAATAATATTAATTGGCCGCTATATATGATAAATTAACCACAAGCGACAACGTCGGCGAAGAACCAAGACATCAGAAACGCCTATAGTATATATCTTTTTATTTTTACTGTCAAACTTTGAAGTAGTTTGGTAATTTGCTGTAATAAAAAAAGGTCGAGAGATTTGTCCCGACCTTATATATTTAGAGCTTCCAACGTCCTGTCGTGTCTTTGGGTCCTTCCTCCATATTAGAGGAGAGATTATCAGTGGGTTCTTTGTCTGACGTTCCCAGCATCCCATACGTGACATGTATAAACCAGAGCCGTACTATTTTAACTGCAGACAACCAGCTTGACGGAAATCACGCGACACCAGTAAACGGTAGAAGCATCTTATAGTATGTATAATACATCTTTTTATTTTTATTGTCAAATGGTAGAATAACTTGGTAATTTGTTATTGGTTAAGAACATTTGGTTTTAGAAAATTTGGGTCCGTAGCTCAGTGGTAGAGCGCCCGGTTTACATCCGGTAGGTCCTTGGTTCGAATCCATGCGGACCCACCAAATTTTTGCTCACTAACGATATAGAATTGATCTTTAAATCACCCACCATATAAACCAGATTAAAATTAAGGGAATTCCAAATAAGAAAATGATCGGAGCTTAAGTGGGGTAGGGATGATTAAAAATCTTCTTTGCATTTAGTGAAATCAATTTCACTAGAATAACTATAAAATACTTGATAATATCCCGTTAAAATACATATTTTAAAGGAAACTATGATAAAAATGCACAATATTCAAATGTTAATATTACGAGAATTGCTTTTTTCTCCAAATTCTAAGTTTACCCAACTTAATATACAAGGACTTACTTCAGATCATTTTTCATATCATATAAATGCTCTAATTAAAGATGGTTACGTTAAAAAAAAATTCCTTAAAATACTCACTAACCCCAAAAGGTAAAGAGTTTGCTAATAGGATGGATACAGAAGAAGTATCAATAGAGAAACAACCTAAAGTAGCTGTCATGGTAGTTGCTACAAAAATTGAAAATGGTAAAAAATATCTTTTAGTCCAAGAGAGGACAAAAGAACCCTATTTTGGTTACAGCGGTTTTATAACTGGAAAAATAAGGTTTGGTGAGAAAGTAGTTGAAGCGGCAAAAAGGGAGTTAAAAGAAGAAAGTGGTTTATCTTGTAAGAATATTCATTTAAAGAGATTGGTACGCGATTATGTTGTATTAAACAATACAGGTGAGTTGGTAGAAGATAAAATGTTTTTTGTGATCCATGCAGCTAATCCTAAGGGAGATTTAGTGAATACTAAAAATGGGAATAATAAATGGTTAACTGAAGATGAGTTTAAACATCTTAAGAAAAAGTATTATAACGAAGATAATATTTACGAGATATCTCAAAGTAGAGGTAATCAAACTATAATTGAAGGAACCTATTTAGTTAATGAGTTTTGATTAAAAAAGCCCCCTGAAAATTTCTAATCAGGGGGTTTGTTTTGTCTTTTCCTAAAATCCAGTTTTAATTGCACTGGCTTTGGTTCAGACACCGTTTCTCTAGAACTTAACAAATTTGCTAAGTTCTCATTATCCGATACGCTAGTGTTAGATAACCCACTGCATTCAACAGCGTAATCACAAAATGTGCAGTGTTTTCCAACATTTCTTGGGAATGACCCATCACGTATATTTTTGACAACATGGTCTATATTTTCCCTTAAAACATTTTGAGGGCCTTCAAGATCTCCTTTTACAACAAACATGTTGTTTTCAGGAAGCTGTAGTTGGTAAAGAATAAAAGCAAACGGAAACTTTTTGGTATGTTTTTGAAGCAAAAGAGCATACGCAGCCGCTTGAATGTCTAGCTGAATACTTATTTGTTTTCTTACCTTCTCTTCATCTGTTTCATCATCAACCAAATTGTAATCACCCCAACCAGTCTTTAGGTCAACAACTACGGTATCAGAGTAGTCTTCTGAAAGAATATCTCCAGAAAATAACTCGGGACGCTTTTTTCTCATCCAGGAGGGGCGCGCATATCTTAGTTGATCAATGATACCTGTAAGTTCAACACCACGACTCCATGGAATTGTATACCTTTTTTCAATATATATGGGTGGTGGACTTTTAAGATTACCTTCCCAATAGTTTTTGATACAAACAGCACCAATAGCAGCATATTTATCAGCCTGTTCCTTACTAGGTCTTATAATCTTATTTTCATTTTCCTCTAAAGCCTTTGCCCAAGTAACAAACCAAGCTTTTCTAGCTGAATTAATACTTTTGTACCAAAACCTTCTGCTGTTTGGGACATCTTTATATAACCCTGCAATAAACTTATGAACTTCACTTCCACAAAGTCTGGGATAGTCTGTTTTTGACGGTATACGTAATACGTACAAAAAATACCAACTCATCGGACATTGAAGGTATTTTTTGATTGATGACATGCTTAGCCTTAACACACCTTTCGGACTTGTCATTTTTACTCTCCTTTTCTTATTTAGTTTTCAATTGGTGGTTACTATATATACGTTTTTTGGTGTAAAATCAAATTAGAATTGGTATAATTTGTGTCTTGTTCTTAGATTATTGGGGGATCGTCTAATGGTAAGAACCTTCTCGCTTCGCTTGAGAACCTTGCGATTAGACTTATCTTGTTTTAGTTGCAATTGGTAATATAGTGTTGAAAATCTAGATTTATCTTATTTTGGTTAACGTTGGGGGATCGTCTAATGGTAGGACGCCGGACTTTGGATCCGTTAATCGG
>CAZTQT010000023.1:0-3150 GCA_964615625.1 uncultured Candidatus Saccharibacteria bacterium | reverse complement strand
CTGCAATTCTTGGTATAATATTTATATTATTGTCTGTGACAATACTTAGGATTATACTTGGTAATATTATAGGTGTAAGTAGTAGTTAATTATTTTTATTAAGTTAGGGGGTGTAGTGAAATGTCATTATTAGGACTAGTGCAAGCGGCAACAGTGCCTTCAGAGGCTATTGGGGCACCTGTTCTAGAAGGTGTAGATAGTCTAGGTGGTTTGTTTACTATTGTAACTAATGCAATTATTATTGTTGGTTTAGGATTAGTGTTGGTGTTTTTGGCACTTGGATTTATTAAATTCATTACATCTCAAGGAGATAAAGTTGCTACAGAACAAGCTCAAAAATGGGTTACTTATGCAATAATTGGGGGTGTGGGTTTGTTTGCAGTTTTTGCGGTAAAAACCCTGATCCTGAGAATAATGGGGGTTAAAGACGATCCTTTGGGTGGTAGTACGCTTCCGACACCTTAAAATTATTTATTAGGTTTTTAATCCTTGCCTCCTGCTTACAGCAAGAGGCAAGGCGTTCGTAGGTGTTTTATAAATTTGTTATTAATTTGGAAGTAAAATTATGATTGCTAACGCAGATTCAAACCCACTTAATCAGTTTAATTTGGTCATCGGTGAGAGTGGGGTATCAGGACCATCCGGTACTGAGGGGACATTTGTATCTTTGGCCGTTAACATAGCTATAACCCTAGCTTTTGGTGTTTCTCTTGCCATGTTTGCTGTTTCTATGATTCAGTTTATAACTAGCAGAGGAGATCCAAAGAATTTTGATAAGGCAATGACAGCAGCTCTTTGGTCAGCGTTTGGTTTAATTCTATCTATATCACTAGTCTTCCTAAAAGATATTATTTTGTCGTGGCTTGGGCTTAATGTTAGTCTTTAGTGAGTATGAAAAATAATAATTCTTTAAAATTAACAAAAGCTTTTTCTTTTATAATTCGTGTGGGTTTTCCTATTTTTGTTGCATTTACAACACATTTTTCTGCACTAGGGGATGGTGGTGATAGTTCTTTTGGTTATTCTAATTTAGCTGGAATATATACAAGAATAATAAATATTTTTATTGGCGCGGCGGCTTCTGTTCTTGTGATAATGATTGCCTACGGAATAATAAAAGGTTCAATGTCCATGGGAGATCCAAGAGGTCTTGAAGGTGCAAAAGGTACTTGGACATATGCTATATATGGGTTTTTGGTTGTTGTTTTATCTTTTATGATCTTCTCTTTAGTTAGAAACGCAGTTGATGGGACATCTGGAGAGCCTGGGGGCTTTTTTGAAAATATCATAAATGCTCTTGATAGTTTGCTTGAGGTTGGGAAGGGTACTTCTTCTGGTAATGTTACTTGATTTTTGTTAACAGTTTATAGATAGATCTTCCGTTTTATAAGATATATCTTGTTACTTTGTATATCCTATTACTCTTGTCCATGGCCATTCTTCTGGGGGGTATTCTTTTTTAAGACACAGGTCTGGCGCTCTATAAGGGTCGTAAAGAACAAAATCGTTTTGATCAGCATCGTAACCAGCTATGACTACAAAATGTTGGCTTGGTGCATCGCAGTCCTCTGGATGATAACAGATTCTAAGTATCATTACTCCTTCAGGATTGCTGTTAAACCAATCTATCATAATATCCTCTGTAGTAACACTGCCTTCTACAACAACTCCAAGAACACCAGGCGCACCTCCAATTGTATGTTGGTTACTTACAGTGCAATCATCACTACCACTGTTGGTACTACAAACATCCGGCGGTGTTACATCAAACCCAAAAAATTTCCCCACCATTGCCAGGCTTGTTACAAAGCAACCAGCGGAACACATAGTGCAACAACTTTGCCAAGCAGGATCACACTGGTGGTAGAAAAACCCGCCTAACCCAGGATCGTCAAACTTGCGCTCACCGTCCCATTCTTCTGTACATTTAGATTCTCCGCCCCCAGCACATTGCAGTACGGGTTCTCCTGTGACAATTGTAGGATCTTTTTTCTTTTTAATTGTTGTGGCAGGGAGAACATTTCTAGAGGGGTTATAGTTATCTTCTTGTTGGACCATATAATCTTCTGGAAGGTAGTACCCATCTTGTTTAGCTAGAGTAATATCTGCTGGAGAAATAGAGCTCCATATAGCCATAAAAACAGTAGCTACCATTAAACCAGCACATCCAAAAAAACCAAACATTCCAGCACAAGGTATAACAAAATATATTAAATCTTTTTCTAAAAGTTTATCTAGATCATCAAAATTTAAGGTTAGTATTCCCTTAAGTACTGCTCCTATATAATCAAGAGATTTTTTAATGGTTTTCTCAACAACGGCTTGGAGCATTGGCATGATGACTGCAAGTACCCCTGTTGATGCAGCTGCAGCTCCTAGTATTTTTGTAAGTAATTTGGATAAAGCAGCAGCTGCTTTTTCTGCAATTATGTCTTTCCAGCTACTGACTATTTTTACGATCTTTCCCAAAAGTGTTTTTTCCCACCTCTTCTTAAGGGTTTGCATTTTATCGTTGATTCTTTCCAACCTTCCCATGAATCTTTTATCGGTTAACCTATAACCGCTATTCATAGACTCGTTTTGTCTTAGAACACTTGTGAAAAATAGGAAAGCTTCGTTTTTATCATCCACATTAACCCCAAATTCTTTTAGACCCTTATTTTTTATTGCAAAGAAGAGGTTTACTCTATGAGTTATACTATCGCTTTTGCTCCCCAGAGTTCCTTTTTGATTTTTGACCCACTCGGAAAACTCCTTTATTTGTTTACTAAATTCTGCATACTTCCTTCCTTCTGTACTTAATGGATCAAAAACCCTGCCTGTTGCTGCAAAATACATTTTCTTTAGTATGTCTTCTCTTGTTTTTCCTTTTAACTCACTATCTAAGTAGAAAAGTTCTTTAAAGTTTTTAAAAGTTCCCGCTTTGTTCTTGGCCTTTTTTACCAAGTCATAGGAAAGATCGTTTTTGAGGAAATCTAAATGTTTTCCTGGTTGTATTGTTAGACTACTTATCCCAAATAAGGATTTGTTCAAGTTGACGTATTTTTGCCCTTGTTTTGGTTGTACTTTTATCTTTCCTTCAGTTTTTTTACCTATCCAGTCCCCAACTTTATCAAAACTACCTTTTTTCCACTGTCCGTTTTCTTCATA
>CAZTQT010000022.1:0-3267 GCA_964615625.1 uncultured Candidatus Saccharibacteria bacterium | reverse complement strand
GTCCTAGACATTATAAACTATACACACTTTTTTGAAAACAAAAACCCGCTAAATCTTTTTGAGACTTAACGGGTTTAGTTTGAGTGCCGAATTTTGGAACTGGTTTTAGGTCAACATGTTGTGTTTTTTCCTTTACCACGTTCCTCAGCGGAATTTTAGGCCATAGAGGATGGCCTGTTCGGCACTAAGGAGTAGAAAGTAGAGGTCATGCTACGCCTTTCTTCTAAATCTAATTTTGATTTAAAAGATTGTTCTTCATTAAACTATCGCTACTCCCGATACGCACATGGTCGGTTTCGAGCCGACGTCTAGACTTAATCTTCTCTTTTTTGATTCTGCAGCACCAAAAATTGGACTTACAAGAAGAATAACCCTCGTTTTTACCTGCTTAAACTACATGCGCAAGATCCTGCAGCAGGAATTGAACCTACGGCCTCAGCCTAATATTGTGACTGCGTTCTACCTTTGAACTATGCAGGAATTTAGTTTTCAAGGATAGCAATATAGCAATATCGTATAAACGTGTCAATACTAACCCGAAGTTTACGCGAAGATATAAAAAGTGTAGAATTTTACTATATGTCGCATGAACCTTTGGCAGAAAAATTAAGACCATCAAAAATAGAAGACTTTGTTGGTCAGGAAAAAATAATTAGTGTCATAAAACTTTTGATTGAAAAGTCTGAATCAAATAACTTTTTTCCATCATTAATATTTTGGGGACCTCCAGGATCAGGTAAAACTACTTTAGCCAGAATAATATCTTCGGAATTAGATAGGCCTTTTTATGAATTTTCTGCTGTTAATACTTCAACAAAGGATATTGAAAAAGTAATACCAAAAGAAAAAAGTTTTAATGAAAAAGGTTTAGGATTACTTGATAATGAAACAGAAAAATCTCCCATTATTTTTATTGATGAAATACATAGATTTAATAAAGCTCAGCAAGATTCTCTTTTACCTCACGTAGAAAAGGGAAGTATTATTTTTATAGGAGCTACTACAGAAAACCCATCTTTTGAGGTCATAAACCCTCTAATGTCTAGATGTCGTGTTTTAATTCTTCACCAGCACGGAGAAGAGGAGCTTGAAAAAATATTGAAAAAAGGTGAAAAAGAATTGGGAACGAAAATAGAACCCGATGTTTTGAATTTTTTAATTACTGCATCTAATGGTGATGCTAGGGTTGCCCTTAATGTTCTTGAAATATCTCACCAGTTAAGTGACTCAAAAAATATTTCTATGAAAAATGTTGAGGACGCGTTGCAGAGAAGAAACCTAGGGTTTGATTTGAAAGGTGAGGAGTTTTACAACACTATATCTGCACTGCATAAGTCTATGAGAGGATCAGATCCTGATTCCGCACTTTATTGGCTTGGAAGAATGTTAGAAGCAGGTCAAGACCCTGTTTATATAGCCAGAAGAGTTGTCAGATTTGCGTCAGAAGATATTGGTATGGAAGATCCAAATGCCTTAACAATCGCTGTCTCTGCTTTTAAGGCCTGTGAGGTTATAGGAATGCCAGAATGTGAATTGGCTTTGGCTCAAGCTGTTGTTTATATGGCAAAAGCTCCAAAATCTAATCAATTATATTTGGCTTATGGAAAAGTTAAGGAAGATGTTGAAAAGTATGGTAATTTACCTGTCCCTTTAGAAATAAGAAATGCTCCAACAAAATTTATGAAGGAAATAGGTTATGGTAAGGATTATAAATATGAGCATAGTAAGGAAGCAAAAAAGACAGATCAAGAGTATATGCCAGAAAAGTTAGCAGGTAAAAAGTATTTATAAGAGAAATTTATCAAAATCGTTTTGTATTTTTTTAATAAGATCTTTATGATCGTCAAATCTCATTATTTTCTTGGTAAATTTGTTAAAAGGTTTGGGAGAGACCCCTTCTTTGACGGCTAGGACAATTTTTTTCCTCAATAATTTAGCAAATATACACTCAAACAAAAGACCGTTACTCTTATTCTCACATTCTATTATGGCTAATAAAGATCCGTTTTTTCTTAAATTTTTTATTATAGGTGTTAAACTTCTTGTAGTTGGAGCGTGATGTTCCCATCTAAACTCATCTCTTCCCAATATGAATGTTTTGTGTCCTAAAGATGTTAAAGATTCTGAAACTTTTATTAGTACTTCTTTAAGTCTAGCTTTATCTTTAAAGTTTCTGTATTTATATCCTATGTATACGTTCATTTCTATACATTTTAGCACCTCAGTCAAAATATATAAAAATCCGCCGTGTTTTTGAAAAAATCACGGCGGTTAAGGTTCAGCTCTCTTTTTTTGAGTATTTTGAGTATACAGTATGTCCGAATAGTACCCCGACCCCAACCATATACCCGATATTGTATACCAGGCAGGAGTCTCTAATGCTGTAAATTCCGATGCGCCAGTCAAAAAAAGACGCTATTAGTAAAAAAATAGACGTGATCCCATCAGATATTCCAAGTAGGAATCTGCTTAATATTGTGCTTGAGCGAGGTCTCATATTAGGAAACCCGTAAACCTCAAATGATAATACTAAGGCTGCTACAATTATTATTGCTATTACGACTCTAACTTTCATCTTCTCTTTCCTTCCGTTTTTATTTTATTGATGGGATAGTAACATTTTTCCGAGTTTCGTTCAAGATACTATAAGTTATTAAATAGCTATTCAAGATAGTTATTGATCCTATAGGTCAATTTGTGTACAATGTTGCCAATAAATCATGCAATGATAGATGAAAGGAGAAAAAATGTCTGATATAAAAATTGTGAGTGGGTTGCCAGAGTTGAAGATGAGGTATCCAGAACCTCCAAAGTTGAAGGAAAAAGAAAATATTTTCCTGTTTTTAACTTATACTGGGAGTTTCAAATTGGATTTAGCTATTAGTTTTATAACCACTGTTGTTGCAAGAAGAGGTTCGTGGGGATATGTCTTAAAAGATGATTTTGAATCAGCTTCTCAAGACGGTGCTTTGAGAGTCGCTGATGTATCTACTGTAGTCAATATGCTACCAGTTTTGCAAGAGATTGGGCTTTTGGAATTGTTGCAAAATGATGCTGATGGTTTGGTTTATATTAAACCTTCGGTTGAATTAGCTGAGATGGTGGAGAAGAGTTTGTATTATGTGATTTAAGTAAATTTGTTTTACCGCCATGGAGTGATGTTTATTCTCTTCATGGCGGTTTTTGTTTTTGACTTGTTTGTAGTGACCCTACGGAGAATTTTACTACGTAAAGCAATTGCTCCGCTTCGCTACGCAATAGTCGAAC
>CAZTQT010000021.1:0-3305 GCA_964615625.1 uncultured Candidatus Saccharibacteria bacterium | reverse complement strand
CTTGTTTTCAAATTATTTAAAAGGTTTGTATTATTAATTTATGTTCTTATCCAAAAAACACAAAGCCTTAAGAGGAGTAAATCTCGGCGGGTGGTTAGTATTTGAAAAATGGATTAAACCATCTCTTTTTGAAAACACTGACGCCTTAGATGAATTTAACCTTGTTAAAAATATTCCAAAAGAAAAAATAGAAGAACATTACAAAACATTTGTAACCGAGGAAGATTTTAAATTTTTATCAGAACAAGGGTTAGAAGTTTTAAGAATTCCTGTTGGATATTGGATATTTGGAGATTTTCCACCTTTTTTAAAAAATATTGAATACTTAGATTTTGCTTTTAACATGTCTGAAAAATACAATCTAAAAATTTTAGTGGATTTACATGCCGCTCCTGGAAGTCAAAATGGTTACGATCATAGTGGGGTTATTGGAGAAAGAAATTGGGATAAAGACCCAGATAACATAATCAAAACTCTAAATGTAATAGAAAAATTATCCAAAAGATATAGCAATAAGAAAAATCTATTCGGGATAGAACTCTTAAACGAACCTCACTTTGAAATAGACATCAAGATTTTAGAAGATTTTTATAAAAAAGGTTACGAAACAGTAAGAAAATACTGTAACGATAATGTGTTTGTTGTTATAAGTGACGCCTTTAGACCCAATTCTTGGAATAAATTTTTTAAAATTAACAAATATAAAAATATTGCTTTAGATACTCATTTTTACCAATGTTTTACAGAAGAAAACAAAAATATGAAAATAAATAAATTTTTCTCCAAATCAAAAAGAGAGTGGGGAAGTTTAATAAGAAAAACCCAAAGAAATGTGCCAATAATAGCAGGTGAGTGGAGTTTGGGAATTGATATAAATAATTGCGATTTCTTAAACAATTCAGGTGACCAAAGATGCGTTAACACGTGTTCAAGTTTTGGAAAACACCAAATAGATATATTTAACAAATCTTTAGCATGGTTTTTTTGGACATATAAAACTGAAACAGACAATCCTTATGGGTGGAGTTTTAAAGACCTTGTTATTAAAAATACATTAAAAATAAATTAACTCCCTTGTTAAGACAGACAAATTGAAGTAACCTAAATATTAAAAGAGTAAATTTTACATAAGGAGTTTTTATGAAAAATATTATTTCTAAACCTAAAGTACTTTTACCAAAAGACGATATAGATATGATGAAATGGTCGGTTATAGCATGTGATCAATATACTTCTCCAAATGAAAATTATTGGCAAAAAGTAGAGGAATTGGTGGGAGAATCACCTTCGACATTAAAAATGATTTTTCCAGAGTATTATCTTAAGGACACAGATTTAATAGATGCCAGAATAAATAACATTCAAAAATATATGAAAGAGTACATTGAAAACGGCATATTATTGGATAAACTTGGAGAAGATAGATTTATCTACACAAGAAGAACTCTTTCAAATGGAAAAGTAAGACAAGGTTTAATGGTACTTCTGGATTTAGAGCAATATTCTTACAAAAAAGATGAAAAATTGCCTATAAGACCAACTGAAGGGATAGTTGAAGAAAGACTTCCTATAAGAATGAAAATAAGAGAAGGCGCTCCAATAGAGTTTCCACATATTTTAATGTTAATAGATGATCCTGAAATGTCAGTAATAGAACCTCTTGAAAAAACCATTCCAACACATAAAAAATTATATGACTTTGAACTTATGATAGGCGGTGGTCATGTAGAAGGATATGCTATAACCTCTGAGGAAGAAGAAAATAGAATATTTGAATCCATAAATAAACTTAATGATGAAGATATGTTTAAACAAAGGTACGGTTTAGAAACAGGGGAAAATCCAATTGTTATTGCAGTTGGGGATGGAAACCACTCATTAGCTTCTGCTAAGGCAGTTTGGGAAAAGACAAAAGAGAAACTTATAGAAGAAGGTAAATCTTGGGAAGAAAGTCCTACAAGATATGCAATGGCAGAACTTATAAATATACATGATGAGGCCTTAGAGTTTGAATCTATAAACAGAGTTCTTTTTAATGTTGGAAATATTGAGTACTTTTTATCCGAAATGAAAAACTTTTACCAAAATCTTGGTTCAACATGTGATATAGCAGAATCAGAAGAACCTATGACAGAGTCAACAGAAGGATTTGATTTTACTTCAGAGCCTCCAGCCCATTTATTTAAGATAAGCTATAAAGATGGAGAAAAGTTAAAATTTCTAAGTGTAATAATTAATCCAGGAGTACATTCAATAACCGTTGGAAGTCTCCAAATGTTCTTAGATCAGTATGTTAAAGAACATCCAGAATCGGAGATAGATTATATACATGGTATTGAAGGTGTTTTAAGAGATTCTTCAAAAGAAGGTAATGTTGGATTATTTTTACCATCAATGAAAAAAGAAGATCTTTTCATGACTGTTGCTAAAGAGGGTGTAACTCCAAGAAAAACATTCTCCATGGGAGAAGCTGATACAAAAGCCTATTACATAATGGGTAGAAAGATAATATAAACCCTAAAAAGCAGGATCTACATCTGTTTCTTGCGGGTCTTGCTGGTCAATTAGGGATTTTATATATTCATAAATACGGTAAGCTCCTATCTTTAGTTTTTTTTCTATGAATTTTAGTTTTGTATTTTCAGTACAAAAGTTTTTAACTAAATTTTTATCATCCTCTGTAAGAGAAGTTTTTTCAGTCATAGATGGGCTCATTAAAGCATCTTCTCTTTCTAAATGACCTAATCCAAGGGCATGTCCAAGCTCATGAGATATAACGTTTGTTAAATGATTCTCATCAGAATAAAAGAATATGTCTATTTTCTCAACTCCTGATGTATAAACCCCCATTTTTGGGTTTTCTCCTATCAAATCATTAAAAGATTCAACATTACTATTCAATTTATTTATTTTTTCATTTATAGAACTAACAGTTTCGTCTAAACCCCGAGCATATTCATTAAGTTTCCATGCTTTTTTTAACAAACCATTTTGTTCTAAGATTATTTTTTCATACTCATCTTTGGGAGCACCGCCTTTTTTATTCCAATAATCAATTTTTTCGTTTAGAGAGTCTCTTTCTTCATCAAAAGCGGCTACCATTTGATCAAATATCTTTAATTTCTCATCCATATCTAATTTGTGATCGTAAACACTTTCTTCCAAATCTCCTATATTTTTAAGGTAATCCTGTCTTTCATCATAAACCAAATTTATTTCTAATTTTGCATTTTCATCATATTTAAAAAGCTCTTTTCCATAAGCTTCTTCCCAAATTTTGCTCCCATTTTCAGCTAATGTCTTTA
>CAZTQT010000020.1:0-3720 GCA_964615625.1 uncultured Candidatus Saccharibacteria bacterium | reverse complement strand
TGGAGGCCTGGGCGGGAATCGAACCCGCGATAAGGGTTTTGCAGACCCTTGCCTTACCACTTGGCGACCAGGCCAGACATACAAAGTTATCCCCAGTTTATCACGTAGTTAAATTTATGTATATTATTCAGACTCTTCTTTTTTAATAAATAAACTGTTAAGTCCAAATACAGCAATTATTAAATAAATTAGAGGAGATCCTCTAATTAAACCAGATAAAGTTGTATTCCTTATAAAAAATGCTTCAACATAATCCATGTAAGAAATCGCGATGATGGTTATAGATACTATTAAAAGAGTTGATATTATTATACAAAAAGTATTTTTAGTACTATTTAAGAAACTAAGTATAAAAGATACCAAAAACAATGCCCCTAACGCAGATAAAGTCTCCCTTGATATGAAGTTTTCAATATCTGTATCTATCTTTAACACATAAAGCAAGTACCCCGTAAGCAAAAATGATAGTAAAAATATCCCAGCTTCAGTTACACCTCCATAATATTTCCATTTCAATTTTCTTTTTCTTATTAAGCGGGTGAGTATATAAACGAAAAATGAAAGAAGGAAATGAAAAATTCTAGCTGTTCTAAATGAATAGTATATGAAATATAAAGAACCTGAAAACAAGAACACATTTATAGCAAAATCAAATATGCTATTTTCTTTTCCGAATATATTTTTCCTCACAGTCGCTTTTCCCATCTAATTCCCTATACAGGTGCTATTCAGACCTTTCTTGAATATACTTAGCTACCTTATCAGTAAATTCTAATGCAATTCTTGGCAATTCTTCCTTGATTTTAGAACCTATTTCTTCCAAATCAATTTTCCCGATTATTCTTTCACCACTTACAGATTCTCCAAGTTTATAGTGATCTTCATAATCAGATCCAGGTATAAGAGTTTTATCGGCCACATCAACCAACAACATAACAGGAATTCCTACATAACCTTCATACTCCTGTCCTAAAATATTTTTATTAGTTCTAATGCCGTGATGGTAATAGTGTCTTATGATCGTTTCCAACTCCCTTAAAAATTTCTCGGGTTTATCAACAAAATCTAAAGGTGTTGCAGGTTCTCGAAAACCTTCTCTTTTCATAAAAACACCAATATTTGTATCTTTTGGTCTAAAACCGTTTTCTGTAATATTTTCAATAAATCCTGAAGATATCACTTTATCACCCATCTTAAAACTTTCAGTTGTAATATGAATAGCAGGTATATTTTGAGTTGTGGAAAATGTTTCTACAATTTTCTCTTTTAAGGATGGATTTTCTTCAAGCATCTCCTTATATAGTTTAAGACTGTCTTTCTTTACTATTTCGTTATTTGTATCTTCTTTAACTGATTCATCAGGAGCATTAGACTTCATTTGTTCAAGCTGTTCGACTACTTCAGAATTTAGCATTTCGCTTATGGACACCATAGGAAAATTATATCATTTGGGGGGGTTTTCGTTATTGTTGAGTGTTTATTAATAATGTTATGAATTTTTCATAAGTTACCTACCAATGAGTTAAATCTATCGTATGAAGTTTTATCTTCTCCAGTATTTGGTTTTAATTCATATTCTTCATTCTTTACAGCTGCTATTCTAAACCCTCTTCCCATAGGATAATCATCATGGTCTTTATTAAGAAATAATTTATAGTCTGACTCTGAAACAAGGTTAAACACCATTTTTATATCAAGATATTCGTTCAATTTGTTAAATAAACTTTCATGTGGTCTGCTTGTAGAGAAAGTTAGAAATAAATTATCAATATTCTTGAGTTTTTTAATTATTTCAATAAACTTTGGGTAATCCTCTTCATCGTAGATGTTCTCTTCTACATGAATAAATACGTATTTATTGAAAATCACTTCTTTATCAATTACTTGATTTAGCAATTTTTCAGCATCACCTATTTCTACAATAACCGGCTTTAAAAGATACGGGGATTTTTCTATGTGAGTAAAGTCAAACCTAGTATAGTCAATAAAAATAAAACCAACTTCATTAGGAGATTGATTTTCCATAATTTGAGAATAAAAGTTGTAATGATAAATACTTTTCCCTGAAGCGGTAGCACCAATAAGAAGTTGGTTACGAATATTGTCTCTTTCAATGTTAATTAGTTTATTGTTTCCATCTTTGTCTATACCTATTGAGATATCTTTTAGCATATTTTTATTATATCAACTTAAATTTTGATAATGGGTACTGCGAACAATGTTATGAGATTTTCCTATTTATTTACAATAAATTAATAAAAGCAAGGGAAAGTGCTGGAAACTTTTACTTAATAGCTTTATAAATACTTCAAGAAGCTAATAAAAATATTCCAAAATCTCGGTATTCTCAGTTTCTAAAGGATCTTTTACTAAATTTGTCGCTAAAATAACGAACATATAGCTCTTTTATCTTTTGCTGCTACTTAGTTCTACTTCCTCTTTTAGTTTATCCAAAATTCTAGTTGCTTCTAAGTATCCAATGGATAATTCATGTTGTATTAAAGATGTGGAAGCTTTCTTTTCCCTTGCTATGGTGTTTTTTGCTTTTTCTAGTAGTTCTTTAGGAATAGTAACTTCTTTTTTTCTAAGAGCGTACATAAGTACTTCATTGTATTGAGGTTTTTCAACTTTAATTTTTTCTACACACTTAAATATCTCTTTTTCCGAAAAATAAATTCCCTGTAAATGTGCAGCCTTCATAGTATCTGGAGGTATAAAAAGCATATCTCCCTTACCTTTTAACTTCTCAGCACATGGTTGGTCGATGATATATTCTGAATCCTCTCTCGTTGTTGTTCTTAAACCTATCCTACTTGGAATATTTTCTTTTATTAAACCTGTAATAACATTTTTGGAAATTACTTGTGTACATAAAATAATATGTATGCCGGAATATTTTGATAGTTGAGCAGCTCCAATAATTTCCTTTTCCACAGCTTTTGGTTCAATATTCATTATTGTAGCTAGCTCGTCTATTATTACGACTATTCTCGGCATTACCATTTTTCCGAATTTACTATTTAGCTCCCCTATCCCACGAACTTTGTGAGAATTAAATTCTTCGTGTCTTAGGTTTTGTTCGTAATTTAACCATTCAAATAAGTCCTTTCCTACATTACTCTCAGTTTGTACAGGTGCATACAAATAAGGAATATTTTGATATTGCATAAGTTCCACTCTATTACAATCAAGCATAATAAACTTAATTTCATCAGGAGTGTTTTGTCCTATTAATTGCATTATCAAGCTGTGAAGAAGCTGTGATTTCCCAGAACCAGTATTTCCAGCAATTAGTAGATGGGGCATGTATTTAATATCATAAGAAAATTTGTTGTTATTTTGATCTATTCCAATATTTATTTCAGTATTCATATCAATCTAATAATAATCCTAATTATAGAATGCTTTTACAAAAAGCTACCATAATACATTGTTTTTGAAAACCTTTACTTAAAATCTTTAATAATGGTGGGGAGGGTGGGAGGAAGAGCTTGCTCTCTTATTTCATTCGCTGCGCTTCCTCTTACGTCATCGTATGACGACGAACCTGCTCGTTTAACGCTCGTAAACTCACTACTCGCGATTCACTCAACTCCTCCCATAAGAAAATCTCGCCTGTACCTAAAGGCACACGCGAGATTTCCTGGTGGGGAGGGTGGGAGTCGAACCCACATAGCCGGTTTTTCAGACCGGTGCCGTGACCACCTTGGCTACCGCCCC
>CAZTQT010000019.1:0-4162 GCA_964615625.1 uncultured Candidatus Saccharibacteria bacterium | reverse complement strand
TTGCGGGACGACCTCACGGTCCCAAACCGCGCACTCTACCAACTCTCCTAACTTCCCCATCTTCTTATATTTCTATTTTCTTAATACCCATTCGCCTTTGGCTCATTTAAATATATTTCTATATTCTTCAAATTAGTTAAGAGCGGTTGCTGCTTTGCCTTTCAAAGTCCTTACACTACGACACCAGATACCGTCACATTTTACTACACTAATTATAAATTTTCTCTTCGTAAATTTTATATATCAAATCAGATAAAACTGCATCAAAGGGTTCTGATTCATAAACCAAACGTGTGTTATGAACCATATCCACCAAATGAACCTTAACAGTGTAAGAGCAAACTTCTGTTGGTAAACAAAGAGCTACATCAGGATCTTTTTTATTTATATTTCTTGAAAACTCTGATACTACAAAAACGTCATTATCCAAAAAATATGCTCTATCAAAAAAACAATTTCCTCTTATTGAGCAATCTAATATTTTTGCATCTATTATCTTGTCCTCCTTTAAGCCATAAAGTCTGACCTCATTGGCTAAGATATCTCCTCTTGGTATGTTTCTATAATCAACAAAGAATCTTTTATTTTGGGAAAAAACTACTTTTTTGGTATTTTCATGGTTTTTTATAGTTTCTTCATATAAGGTCTCTTGTTTAGGATCCTCAATAGAATAAACCTTCATCCACGTAGTGTTATATATTTCATTTTCCTCTTTTAATCTAAATTCATCGGCTTCTATGTTCATACCGTTATTTTTTAATCCAGTTATCCATCTTTGAAACATTCTGTATTCTTCTAATCTTGTTGGAATTTTTGACCTATCAATAGATTTTTGTTTCTGAATATTCAATAAAAGGCCAAGAGCTGACGCTAAAAATATTATTGATATCGAGATTACATCTAACCGCTTTTTCATAATGTTTATTTTACCTTAAATAGGTTAAAAATCACTTTGTTATGTAATATAATGGGCTCATAACTAAGGTGATATCTTTTATTAAAAAGAATATAAATCCTGTCTTAATAGTAGGGCTTGTTCTGTTCATAGCTTTTTTTGGTCTTGTTTTAAAAGTAAATTTTATGCAGAACGATGATTGGAACAGAACTACGAGTGTTATTAGATTTTTATCAAAAGACACTTCCCTACTCCAGGTGACGGCAACAACTTTTTATACCCAAGGCATTTTAGGGTTTTTATTTGCGTATATTTTTGGATGGAAAAGATTACCCTTTTTAACTCTTTTAATCTCTGTCTTAAATTTTGTGATATTTGCCAAGATACTCATAGATCATTTTGAAAAAAGTAAACTAAAGTCGATTATTATTTCCCTTGTTTTTTTCTTTACCCCTCTTCATATTTATTCTTCTATTGGTTTTATGACTGAAAATTACACTATGTTTTTTATGCTTTTGGCCATATATTTTCTTCTTCAGTATGAGAAAGATAAAAAGCTAAAGAATTTTGCCCTTTTTAATATCTCTGGTGTTTTGTCTTTTTTCACAAAACAAAGTGGGATAATAGTTAATTTTGCCTATATTCCTTATTTAATATTTAAAAAAAGGTTCAAAGAGGCTAGTTTCCAGATATTTATTATGGCTGGTTTATTTATATATTATTTTTTCTTGTTTCCTAGAACTAAAGAAATGCACGATAAAGGGTTTATTTTAGAAAACCTGTTAGATGGAAAATATGTTTATTCTTTGGTTTATGGGATTATTTTAGTTTTAACATCTTTTGTTTTACCTTTTGCAATGAGATTTGTTTTTAATACAGTTTTTGAAAATAGAAAAAAGGTCTTGAATGTTTTAGCAGTTTTTGTATCAGCCGGGCTTTTATTTTTTATCTTAAATAAATATTTTTACCCTGGAAAAATATCTTGGGAGGAGTTTCCTTATTTTGAAAATACTTTTGAAAGAACTGGATTTTTTCCAAGATCTATTTTGGGGACCAAGTACCACTTTAAGTGGAATTACGATATTTTTAAATTTTGGGATTTGTCTGCAAAAATAGTCTTATCTCTTGCACTACCCTGCTTAATTTTCAACAGAAAAAAATTAATTAACATCTACTCTATTTCAATTTTTGGATATCTTTTATTAATGATTTTTACTCAAGTATTTTTTGATAGGTATATTTTGCCTTTAGTACCGTTGGCAATTTTATTCTTTTTGTATGTAACTCCCCAAGTTAGGGAGTGGGATGATTTTTCAATTTTTGTATCATCGTGTTTTCTTGTTTTTACCGCCTCTATCTCAACTCAGATGGCTTGGGATTTTGTTGTTTCTAATAATTACGTTTGGGGAAGGAGCGAGGGTTTGGTTAGAGATGGTGTTTATCCTGGTGATATACGAGCAACAATGGCGTGGGGAAAATTGCATGGGTTGTCGGAAAACCCGAGCTTTATATTTTCTTTCAGTAGTCCTGAAAAAGAACCTGAGTACATGGAAAAATATAGTCTATTTGAAGAAAAGAGTCTGGATTTTAAAGGAAGTATTTTTGTGGAGCCAACAATTTATCTGTATAAAATAAAAAATTGATATTGTGAAAAATATATTTGATTTCATTAAAAATAATCTTAAATATTTAGCTATACCTTTGTTGATCGTTGTAATATATTTTTCTCTTTTTTACCGTTTAGGATATGAAAATATAAATGTTGATCAGTTTCTTTGGTATGAAAGGACAGAAAAGTTTTTTAAGGCTATACAAGATGGTAAGTTTAAAAATACTTATCAACAATACCATCCCGGCGTTACATTAATGTATTTAATTGGGTTGGGGCAATTTTCTTATAAAACATTTACTGGCGATGAGTCGGGTTTTATTGATGTACCCTATCAAAATTTCTGGCTTTATAATTTTCACACTAAGCTTTATGTGGTTCTATTTTGTTTGGCTATTATCCTTTTATCTACTTTTTTGATTTTTAAAATAACTAAATCAAGGAAGTTCGCCTTTATCTTTTTGTTTTTATTAATGATGGAGTCGTATTATGTTGGTGTTTTAAGAAATCTTCATATGGACGGGTTAGTTTCGGTTTTAATATTTTCATCTGTTTTATCTTTTTATGTAGCTTGTTCTGAAAAGAAAGTTAAATATTTCGTATTAGCTGGGGTTTTAACAGGTCTTGGGCTTTTAACTAAATCAGTGGCCTTGATAACTTTTCTTTTTTGTTTTTTAATTTTCATTTTTTTCTTTTTTAAAGGAAAAGGTTACAGAATTAAATATTTATTATTAGGTTTGATGTGGGTTGTTATTTCAGTCACAATGTTTTTTGCATTATTTCCTGCTATGTGGGTTCAGCCAGGAAAGACTATTAAAAAAATAGTTAATGATGGTGTTGTGGAAACCGGCGTTAGTGGTGCGGGTTTTAAACATTATATTGGTGGAAAAATGGTAGTAGATCCAGGAGAAACTTTTTATGTGAATGTATTAAAGTTTAGAGTCACACCAGTTTTGCAATTTTTAGTTACTTTATATTTTGTTTTCTTTTTGGCAGATTTAATAACAAAAAGGAAAAATGATGGTGGTTTGCTTTTGTTTTTGAGCGTTTTATTTTTTGCCATTTATGTTTTTGCTTTTACCAAAATGGGAAAAAAGACAGATAGATATTTATCATCAGTTTATCCGTTTTTAGCTTTTGTTGGACCGTATGTTTTGTATAGAGTGTTTGGTTTCTTGGAAAGCAAGAGGGTTTTTATTGGTATCAAAATAATTTTGTTTTTAATAATGTTAGTACCTTTTTCTTATTATGTTTGGAATGCCAATGCCATAAAGCCTTATTACATGGCTTACTACAACGATTTTTTTGGTGGAATACCTGAAGCTGAAAAAGTAATTTATTTAAATCAAGGCGGTATAGCTGCGTATGAAATTAATTCTTTTTTGAACACCTTGAATTTACCTGATGACCCACAAATAGCTATAAGAAGTAAAAAAGAAGTAAGAAGAGTTTCAAAATACGAACTTCACTACCCAGATGTTCTTAAAATTGGAACTTATGATGTTGCTGTGGTTCCGTTGCAAAGGGATAATGAGTTTAAAAAGAATTTAGATGCCGAGCATGTTATAAAGATTAAGGGCTATGATTATTGGAAAATTTATTTTAGATCTGAGTTTTTGAAATAATTATCACTCGTGAGTATTAACTCTTCCGCCTAT
>CAZTQT010000018.1:0-4471 GCA_964615625.1 uncultured Candidatus Saccharibacteria bacterium | reverse complement strand
TCTTTTCCATAAGCTTCTTCCCAAATTTTGCTCCCATTTTCAGCTAATGTCTTTAGCTCCTCGTATGAGATATCGAAATCATCATCAATAGTACCTATTTTATAAGTAATAGGGTTTTCACAAATAGATTCACTAAACCAACCTAAAACTTGTTTTCCCGCTAAATATCCGTTTTTATATAAAAAATAAAGTGAAATGATCAAAACAGCAGGTACAAAAAGGCATGAAAAAATTTTTCTCATATACATAATTTTAAACCATACTTAGCACACATTAAAGCTAAGGCTATGTTAGAATAAAGATAGTAAATATTTTTATACATATTATGAGCATACTAACTATATTAATAATTTTCTTTCTCATTTTCGTTTTGCCAAATTTCAAAGTAGTTCATGAGGGTTTTCAGGGTGTTATACTTTTCCTTGGAAAATACAAAAGAACAATTGATCCTGGATTAAATTTTGTTTTTGCTCCTTTTGAAAAAATGATAAAAGTAGATATAAGAGAGCAAGTTATGGACATTCCAACTCAGGAAGCTATGACCCAAGATAATGTTTCCTGCATGGTCGACGGTGTGGTTAGATTTAAAGTTTTAAATCCTTTTACAGCAATATTAAAAGTACAAAATTATTCAAGCCAAATCTCTGCTAAAGCTCAAACTGCTTTAAGAGACGTCATAGGCAGTGTAACTTTAGATGAAGTTTTAACTGAAAGAGCTGATATAGCTAACAGAATAAGAGATATAGTAGATTCGGCAGCCGAACAGTGGGGAGTAGATATATCTGCCATAGAAATCCAAAATATAGAAATACCAGCCGATATGAAAAGAGCAATGGCACAGCAAGCAGAGGCTGAAAGAGATAAAAAGGCAAGGATAATTAAAGCAGAGGGGGAGAAAGAAGCTGCTATAAAACTAGCAGAAGCTGCAGGTGTGCTTTCTGGCTCAAAGGGAGCTTTAGAACTAAGAACTCTACAAACATTAAAAGAAATATCAGCAGATCCGTCTGAAAAGATAATAATGACACTGCCAAATACTTTTTTTGAAGTTATAAAACCTTCTGAAGGTAAGTAACAAATGAGTGGTGGAAGAATACAAATTGCTTTTAACTATGATTTTAGTCACTTTATCAGCGTTATAAGACATATTCCCAGAAGCGAAAACATAATAATAGAAGCAGGTACCCCATTTATTAAAAAGGAGGGGATAAACGTCATTACCAAAATGAAATATCTTTGGCCGGGACAAATATGTGCGGATATGAAAATTGCAGATGGGGCAGAGAATGAAGTTTTAATGGCAAAAAGAGCTGGGGCAGACTCCGTTACAGCTTTGGGTAATTCTTCTTATGAGACTTTAAAAATATTTGTGGACACATGCAAAAAACTTAACATGATTTCAATAATAGATATGTTAGGAAATGCAAACCCATTAAAAACTCTCTGGAAATCAAATGTTGTCCCAGATATGGTATATATCCACCGAGGCAGGGATGAAGAAAATACGTATGGAAAGATAATACAGTACAAAGATATGATAAAAATAAAAGGTAAGTGGGATATAAAAACAGGAGCAGCAGGTGGGATAGATAAAAGAGAGCTTCAATCCGCCATATTTAATAATTCTGACGTGGTGGTTGTTAATATAGTAAAACCCGAAGACAACTGGAAAGGTATTGTGTTTGATAGAGATTTTGAAAATAATCTGGATAGTTTTCTTGCCTTTGTTAAGTAAGAATGAAAAATACCATTAAAAAAATTCCTCTTTTTGCTGCATTAACTCTTCTTGTGGTGGGTATTTCCTTGAGATTTTATAAAATTGATTTTGGTAGACCATATATTTTTATTGCTGATGAGACTGATATATTTGACCAAGTCTTAAAGTATTCTCTAAACTACAAAAATATAATCTCAAATAAAAACTGGGAAGATTTTTATCCTGATTCCTATGTTTACGGAATGTTTCCAACTTATTTTTTAACCTTTATGAACATGGCTTTTAATAAAACAGCCTCTATGTTTAAATTTTCAATTAATTATGACTCTTACTTAATATATCTACGTGTAATAACATCAATAATCTCATCTTCTTTAATTTTAATAACTTTTTTAATATACAAAAAAATATTTGGAGATAAAAAAGGAGCTATTTTGTCATCTGTAGTTGTAGCTCTAAATTGGAAATTAATTTCTCACTCCCATTATTTAAATCAAGATATATACATTACGGTATTACTGTCATTTTCAATATTTTTGCTTATTTTGTATCTGCAAAAACATAAATTACTTTATTTAATAATATCATCGGCTTTATTTGGCCTAGCTGTTGGAACAAAAATAACAGTTTTAATATCAATACCTGTGATAATCCTGTTTTAGCTATGAAAAAAGATCTTAGGGGAATTTTATTTTATATAACTGTGTCCCTTGCTTTTTTCTCGCTATCAAATCCTTTTTCAATAATTAACTTTAATTTATTTATATCTCGTATATTAGAAATGAAAAGTAGGGAAGCGGGGGCTGTTCTAAGTTCTGTTAATACAAGCCCCTTAAAATATGTATCGGCTATAATATCAATACTATCAATCCCAGCGACTATTATATTTTTCATTTCTCTTTTTATTGTTTTTAAAGAAGATATTAAGGATGAGAAGGAACGATATTTGGAACATGTTCTCTTAATAGGAAATATTTTTATTTATTTAGTGTTCTTTTCCTTAAATAAAAGACTTGTTGATAGATGGATACTTCCAATAATTCCCTTAACGGTAATTTATATTTCATACGGCATTTTTAAGTTTGGAGATATTTTTAAATCTAATAAATGCAGGTTTTTGATAACAGCAACATCACTAGCATCTGTACTCTCAATATGTATTTATAATAGCTTTATTATTTATTCCCAACTAATCCAAGGTGATACAAAAGGAAGAGCCTATATTTGGACAAAAGAGTATTTAAAAAATGAAAAATCACACGTTTTGGTATATACAAACAAGGGTAGGGATCCCTTTCACAATTTAAAAGGCGTGGATGTTATTTTATTTCAAGTTTATGAATCAAAAGAAGCTTTTAATTTTTATCCTGAAGACCCTTATAAATACGATCTAATAGTAATTTATTCTACAATGAGAAGAAATTTCAACAATAAGTACGTGATACAAAACTATCCAGAATATTTCAAAAAATGGTCCAACTTTATGTTGGAACTTGAGGATAGAGGTAATTTTTACCTTATTTCAAATTTCAAGTCGGTTAAACCAGATTTATTTAATGTTTCTGATATAGAAATATATAAAAAGATATCAGATAAAGAGTTTTTAGCTAATTTCTAGGTATTTTGTTAAATAAAAACCATTGGGTTACCCTTCTCCTTTGACTATAGGCCTATAAACTGATAGAATAACAACAATTTTCAAACCAAAATAAAAAGGAGAAAAATAGAAATGGATAAGGAAAATAACAGGAAAAAACTCTTAATAGTGGGGGCGTTATCGTTGTTATTAGGGATTATCTTTGGAGCTATTGTTACTTGGAACCATGCTCAAAAGTCCCCAATTGGACAGTGTTCCTTTAAAAAGAACACGGGCCTTTATCAACTGGAAGCCGGTTATTACACACTCCCTTCTGGTAAAAATGTTTGGGTATACGGCGGTGTTGCAAGAGAAGATAACCAAACAGTTAACCTGTCAGTTAGTGTTACGTGCCAAATTCCAAAAAATGTTCTAAAAACTACTGCACAAATACCAACTGGAGAGGTCATCACTGATGAAAATGGTGTAAGCCATGTTGTTTATATGGCCTATATGGCTCAGGTGCCGGAATTGGTACAAGAAAACCCTTTACCCTAAAGTCTGTTTCGGAAGTAGCTTTCCAAACTACACTTGAAGTTGCACCTGAAACAGACGATGACGATGCTTACAGATGTACTTTCCCGTCTACTGTTAGAGATGGGTACGAGCAAGGATCTTGGGATAAAATAGTTAACTATTGCCCACAGATCATGGCAGCTGCTAAAGAATACGGGGTTGATGATGACATTATAGCCTCATTGATCTATATAGAGAGCAGAGGAAATCATGACTCTGTAAGTTCAGCAGGGGCTGTTGGGCTTATGCAGGTAATGCCGCGGGATGGGGTAGCATCTTCTTTTGGTGTGTTTAGAAACAGACCTACTATGGAAGAGCTAATGGACCCATCTTTTAATATAAACAAGGGTACTGAGATATTAGCAGGTTATATATCTCAAACCGGAAGTTTGGAATCTGGATTGTGTTCTTATTATGGAACCGTAGGTTCAAATTGTCACTATGCTCAGTTAGTACTAAATGTGCTGGGTAATGGTGATTAAATATACTCAAGGCGAAACAATTTATAAATGTTTCGCCTTTCTTTTTTTTGTTAATATTGGAATAGATCTTTATTGTCAACAAAAAACCTTCTTTAGTTTCCTACACCACTTATATCAGACGGG
>CAZTQT010000017.1:0-4939 GCA_964615625.1 uncultured Candidatus Saccharibacteria bacterium | reverse complement strand
ACCAAGATAATCTGGTCATCACCTTGAGTGGTGAGCAGATTAGCTTTATGGGTGAGTTGGATGAACTGCGAGTAGCGAGTTTACGAGCGTTAAACGAGCAGGTTCGTCATCGCTATGCGATGTAAGAGGAAGCGCAGCGAGTAAAACGAGCGAGCAAGCTCTTCTCCCCACCGCCCTCACCAGAGAAAATAGCCATCAGACCTTGTGTCTGGCAGGTTTTAATCACTACCTACCCAATAAAAATCCCCGTAGAGACTTTTGTATAAGTTACTTTCTAATTTAGCTCCCAACTTAAAATCCAACCCATCTTCAGAAATAAACTTATAATTATATTCTTCATTATTTATAGGATCCTCATACAAAATATACATGCTATCCAAAACTTTCTCCTCTTGTTTTTTCCCAAACCTAATATAGCCTTTACCTACTCTATTGCTCATGACAAAACTGTTTGATTCTTCCACTTTAAACGTCACTTTTTTCTTTTTTAAAACATCAGACATATAGTTTAATGCCTTCACTCTTGAATCATCTCTACCCTCTTTTAAAACTTGCGATAAATTAACAGGGTTTAAACCAACAACAAGTGCAACAATAAAGAGGAAGAGAGGTGTTTTCCTATCATAATCTTCGGTTGAATCTAAATCCTCATCTAATAACCATTTCTGATTAATTTTTAAAAAGAACAAACCTAATAAAAGCAAACCCCCACCATACAACATAACAAATTGACAATACCCTTCAGGAGAAAAAGCTTCAGACCTTAAGTCCATAAACCATGATAAATAAACTAAAATTATGCCCAATAAATATACAAATCTCGCAATTCTATATTTTTTGTTAAAACGTTTAAAAATCAAAATAGCGGTCCCAAAAAGCGGTAACAAAAGAATAGTATATTGATGGTACCAAGCCAAACCCGTACCTATTACTCCAACAACAGTTAGAATAAAATAATCAATGAACATACTATATTTACCCTTTTTTGTCTTCAAATCAATGATAAAGAAAACCAAACCTAAGAGAGCAATTATTGAATAAGAAATGAAACTTTTCTGCATAGATGAAATTTCTATTTCTTCCTTGTGTGTGTATCTTTTTATTAAAGCCAAAAGGGATTGATCTGTTGTATTTAGACCTTGGGACTGTGCAGAAACATCCTTGACAACAAACTTTGCATAATAATAATTAATGTCTTTTCTAACAAAATTCTCTGACATAAGAGATAAAATTATTACAATTATTCCCGCCACCATAACTAAATTAAACTTCTTTTTGTAAACACCATAAATCAAAGCAATAGCAGGGCTAATTTTTGTTATAACTCCTAAACCTAAGCTAACACCACCTAATAAGGCTTTGTTTTTATAAAAACCATAATAAAGACCAAGAGTAAAAATGGCTAACATAACAACATTAAACTGACCATCGGCAAAGGTAAATCTCAAAGGGTAAAAAATCAAACTTAGAAAAAGCATCAGCCAAAAACGATAATCTATTTTCCCAATTAACATTTTATTAATAAGGTAAATTGATAAAACAAGAAGCCCGGAGTTCAATATTGTAAAAAGTATCTTAGCAAGATAAAAAGGAAGGAGAGTTATAGGCCAAAATAGCAACAATGAAGCTGGGGGGAAATAATAAGGATAAATTGGGGTGAAATTTGAATAAGGATGAGCACCATATTTAATAACTACCTTTGTTACGTAATAATAAACATGAAAATCTGAGAGTGTGAGTTTTGTGAAAGATTTAATTATCAACTGTTCAAATAAAATACCGCAGACTATAGCCAAAATTAAAGAGACAGTTTTTTTAAGTTCAAACCTTTTTATCATACTCGGATTGTAACCTATATTCCTTTTTGAGAAAAATAAAGAACATAGAAAAATGTGGTATATAATACTTCCAAAATAGAAAAGGAGATGAAAATGACCAATAGATTAAGAGACGTAACCCTTTGTTTTCTAGTCCAAAAATCAAATGGGGAAGTAGAAAATATTTGCCTTGCCATGAAAAAGAGAGGTTTTGGAAAGGGCAAATGGAACGGCGTAGGTGGTAAAGTAGAACAAAATGAAACCATTGAAGAAGCGGTTGTGAGAGAAACAGAAGAAGAAATTGGTGTAAACCCAAAAGAAATAGAAAAAGTTGCCACAATAACTTTCCTATTTACTCACAACAAAGACTGGGATCAGTTAGTTCATGTATATTTTGCAAGTAAATGGGACGGTGAACCTAGAGAAAGCGATGAAATGCGACCAAAATGGTTCTCTGTACAAAAAATCCCTTACAAATCAATGCGGGTTGACGATGAAATCTGGTTACCAAAGGTGTTAAAAGGAGAGAAAGTCATTGCAACATTTATCTTTGATGAAAATGAGAGGATTTTGTATCGGGAAATATTATCAGTCAAAGCCGATGAGTTGTAAATCAACCCATCGGCTTTTCCTTTTACAAATAATGTTTAGTCTTCGTGTCTTTTTTCACTATCTTTTTTAATAATAGTCCAATGGTAAAGATAAACAGGTAAACCCACTAAAATTTGAGCTATAGCCTGTGATAAATCTCTTTTCCTTTGTCTTGAAACATTTTCCATCTGCTCTTTTAACTGCTCCTCTTCTGTAACAACAACATTACTCCCATCTTCAAGCATTTTCTCATACGAAGATACTGGATAGAAATCAGAGTCCTTGAAAAAAGCCACCTTTAATCCTAAATTTACCAAACTTATAAAACTTATAATGACTATAAATAAACTGATAAAAGAAACTGCATACATATATAAGGTTCTTATACTTATTTTCATAAGTAGATAATAGCATGCTAATCTATAAATATGAAAATAATAGAAAAGAAAGCATGGCCAGAATATTTTGAGTCTGTTAGAACTGGGGATAAAAGCTTTGATATGCGCTTAAATGATTGGGAAATAAATGTAGGGGATAAATTAATTCTAAAAGAATGGGATCCTAATACCAAACAATATACAGGAAGACAGTTGGAAAAAGAGGTTACTTACATACTTAAAACAAAAGATGCTGAAAATTGGGGAGCATGGACAAAAGAGGATATTGAAAAGTTTGGTTTTCAAATAATAGGATTTAAAACAGACAGTAGCTCTTAAATTTAGCAATATAAACTATTGAACTAGTTAAATTATTGAGGCATCATTATTATCATGCGATTACAAAATAAAACTGCCATAGTAACAGGTGCTTCCAGTGGGATTGGTTTGGGAATTGCTAAACTTTTCCTCAAAGAAGGAGCAAATGTTGTTTTTTCCGATATTAACGAAGAAGCTGGAAACGAAGCTGTGTCCAAGCTTGGAGAAAAAGCATTTTTTCAAAAATGTGACGTTTCCAATTCTGAAGAGGTCTATAAACTAATTGAAAACACGGTGGAAAGATACGGAAAACTTGACATCATGGTTAATAATGCAGGAATAGGAGGATTAGGAGGAATTCTGGATTGCACAAAAGAGGATTGGAGAAAAGTAATTGATGTCAATCTCTCAGGTGTTTTTTATGGGACAAGTGCTGCTTCAAACATCATGAAAGAAATGAAAATAAAAGGTTCTATCATCAATATGACATCAATTTTAGGAATTGTAGGTTTCCCAAACGCAATAGCTTACACTACAGCAAAAGGTGGGCTTTCAAATCTAACAAGATCAGCGGCACAGGATTTGGCTGCTTTTGATATAAGGGTAAACGCAATAGCCCCGGGTTTTATCCAAACAAACATGACAAAAGATGTGCTGCTAGATGAGACTTTTAACAACATGATAAAATCAAACACTCCAATGGGTCGTGTCGGAGATACTGATGACATAGCTTATGCAGCCTTATATTTAGCATCAGATGAATCAAAATATGTTACAGGAATAATACTTCCAGTTGACGGTGGGTGGACTTGTAGGTAAAAATCTAGTTGATAATCATTAAGACAGCCATCTAATCATTTTTATCTGTCTTTGTCTTAATTATTTTTTAACCAATTTATAAAATATAGAAGGACCGAAATAAACAAAAATACCAAGCCCTTGCATAATATTTTCTAAACTAAGCAATATTTTTGCAGATAAAACACTTTTAAAAACCTTGTGTCTAAAATTAGACACTGACAACTTTCTTTCTACAACAAATCCGGATTTATTAAGAATCTCTTCCACTCTCTTTGGATGGTGGTTTAAAAATGTTACATTCTTTGTTGCTACACTAATAGATTCCCTGTTAAAGTATCTGAAATTTCCCCTGAGTAAATTGGACACAACAGACTTAAAGTGAACTTTATTAGCTATTTCTAATATAAAAACCCCATCGTCTTCCAAAATACTATTTATTTGAGAGAAAGCTTTTTCCAAATTATCTAGGTGATGGGAAACTCTAATCATAGTTATATAATCAAATTTTCTATCAACCAAGGTGGATATCTCATTAACATCACCATTAATGATTTTTATTCCCACCCCAAGATCACGAGCATTTTCATTTGCCGTGAGCAAAAGTTTTTGAGAATAATCAAAAATGGTTATACCACCAAAGACATCTTTAAAAATTGGCAATAAACGCCCAAAACCTCCTCCAACATCTATAACACTTCTATTCTCATCAAAATCCTTTGGTAAGAGCTTTTTAAGAGCAATAAACTCAGATTCCTTTTCATAGTCTCTACCCTGCCAGTATTTTGTGTAATCATAATTTTTGTCATTGTAATCAGCAAGAACCATAATTTAATCGTACATTAATTTGGTTTGAATTGGAATATTAAAAAGATATCGCCCCTAAAGTGTACACAAACATATGTTGTTCTAAAAATTTCTTTGGTTTGTGTATAAAAACAGAGGGGGCCCCGCATTCTGCGGGGCCCCGATCATTATTACTCAAACGTAATAAAAGTATTTCTCATTATCTTTCAGGTCTTTCTTCTTTAGGTCTGG
>CAZTQT010000016.1:0-5480 GCA_964615625.1 uncultured Candidatus Saccharibacteria bacterium | reverse complement strand
TATTTTAAAAATAATAAGCCAAAGAGGGATTTTAATATTGTGGTTGTGTTGGAAACATGTTTTATATGACCTTATAGTGTTTATAAAAAGATGGTGTATAATAGTGGTATATGGCACAGGAACTAAGGCAGTTACGCGGAAAAGAAGTAAAGAAGTATTTTAAGCACCAGCCAAAGAGAAAACACGAAATAATCATGATTCTTGAAAATATCCAATATGCAATAAATGTGGCAAATATTTTTAGAACTGCAGAATCTGCAGGGGTGAAAGAAGTATATTTAACAGGAATAAGTCAGAAACCACCTTTTGGAAAAGGTCTGAAAAAAGTATCGAGAGGTGCTGAAAACAAAGTGCGTTACCATTATTACAACAAGACCCTCGAGATATTACCGAAAATTAAGGAGGATGGTTATCATATATTAGCAATAGAGTTAACAGACAAGAACATATCATTACCAGATTTGAGGCATTACTTGGATAATAAACTTAAAGTGTGTTTTATCGCAGGAAACGAGGATTCTGGGGTTAACAGAACAACGTTGGAGAAATGTGATAACGCGGTAACCATTCCAATGTATGGTAAGAACCCAAGTTTGAATGTTAATGTAAGTACAGGTATTGTTTTATTTAGCTTCTAAAGGAGGTGGGGATGATATAAAATGATAAAAATCAAAAGCGGTATAAAACTACCTAAGATGTCTCTTAGTACATATCTTACGGAACAGGCTCTGGGATCTGTTTCAGGATCACCATCAGTTTATTCAAAACATACAGATGGTACCCGATGTGATACATCTAAAGGATGTAATTGTGGAAGTAAATAGTAATGTATCAAGTATAAGATAACATAAATGCCCGATTAGAGTCGGGCATTTAGTTTGCTATGTTAACTGCAAAAAGTAAAAGAATTTATCTGGACAGTTTGACTATAAGAGAAAAACGCTTATTTTATGGTCGTATCTTGGAATCAAAAAAGAATAAAAATTATTGCAACTTATTAAATGTTTGGAAGTTAAAGGTGGGAGAGACCTCAGAAGAATTTTTTAAAAAAAGGTTAGAGTGGGCAGGTATAGAAAATAATGAGTTAGAAACTTTATTGAATCCTGTAAAAAGTTTTGAGTTTGATAATCACCCTATTCCCGAATGGGTTTTTGAACTTCAACGGTTTCAAGATCAATATCTCTTAGTGGAAAACGTCTACAAAAATGTTAGGGGTTTTAAAGAAATACCATTTTCAGATTTCCTTGCACCATTTGTAGAATTTTTTTCACGAAACATGCCTTGGGATAATTCTCACCTATCCAAAAATGCAATATATGATCTAAAGAGAGATTTATTAACAGAATTATCTAGGATAGCATCTCAGTCATTATTAGAGCAGATGATGTCTTACGATTTAAACTATGACAGTTTTGTAAAGGAATCAAAGGAAGAAGGATATGTTAGTTTTTTCACTGAATACCCTTATCTTACAAGATTGATTTTTACAAGAGGTATGTTTTGGTTTGAAAATACTAAGAGCTTCATTATCAGTTTAAGAAGAGATTGTAAGCAACTATCAAAAATGTTAAATGACGACACAATATTTGTTAAAAGTATCGTTGGAAGTCTTTCTGAAACTCATAATAAAGGTAAAAATGTAATGATAATTGAGACACTTAACAGTCATAAGTTCTTATATAAACAAAGGAGTACCGATATAGAGGAAAAGTTTTTTAAGATAATAGAGTATTTAAACAGTCGTATGTCGTTAAAACAATATGTACCGTGGTTATTAAATAGAAAAACTTACAGTTGGATGGAATTCGTTGAGTATCGGGAATCAACTACTATTAAGGATGTGAAGAAATACTACAAAAGATGTGGTTATCTACTCTGTTTGTTCTATGTCTTAGGAACAACGGATTTACATAGTGAAAATATCATTACCTCAGGAGAATACCCAGTTTTTATTGATCTAGAAACCCTAATAACACCGTTAACACTTTTGAATAATAAAAATATTAACAAACTTAACGATTATATAGACAGGACTTATGGGCTATCTGTTTCTAGGGTAGGAATTTTACCACAGTGGATGTTGGGACCAGACACAAACGTTTATAGCAATAGTGCTATTGGTGGATCGAAGTCAAGTGTTCTTTATCCGACAGTAGTTTGGAAAAATATCAACAAAGATAATATGTATTATGAGTATGTAGAACAACCAGCTGAAGAAGGAAAAAATAAAGTATTTTGTAATAAAATAGAACAAAATCCCCACGATTATCTATCAGAAATAACCTTAGGGTTTAGCACCTTTTACAATTTTTTGTTAGAAAATAGAAATAATCGTAGTTTTATGAAAAAAATTAAAAGTTTAAGTAACTTAAGTAGTCGGTTTGTATTTAGAGCAACTAAGGTTTATACGTTGCTACTTGATTATTTAAACCATCCAGATTATATGAAGAACGGTGTATCTAGATCATTAGAATTTGAAATTTTAGCTAAAGGATTGCTTCTAGATACATCAAAAAAATACATATTTTGGAATATATTTGAAGATGAGCTAAAACATCTGGAAATTAATGATATACCGCACTATTTTTGTAATACTTCTAATATTTCAGTGTCCAGTATATACGGAAAAATTTACGAAAGAGCATTTCAATACAGTGGGATTGATAAAGTAACAGAAAATATCCGAAACTTAAGTGAAAATGACAGAGACTTTCAGATGGGCATAATAAAGAACTCTATAAATACAAGTCTGATATCAGAATATTTAGATAATCCTGTTATGAGTTGTACCGATTACTTAAAAGAATATAGCCGTAGGGATATTGAGAGGTTAGTGTTGGAAATTTCTGACAGAGTCATAGAATCAAAAATAGAGGTAGATGGTAGATGTACTTGGGTAAGTTACGTGTCTAACGTAGTCAGTCATACATATGGTTATAAACCTATAGGATTGGATATTGCAAACGGTAATATGGGGGTTGCCGTTTTTCTTGGTGCTGTTTATAGATATACAGGAGATAGCAGGTACCTTAAAGAGATAGATTTAGCAATACAACCAATTGCAGACGTTTTGAAATACAGTTGGTCATCTAAGGAATTTATCTCTAGGTTTGAAACAGGGATTACCACTGGAGTAAGTTCTGTAATATATGGCTTTGTAAAGCTGTTTGAGTTTACTGGTAGAAAAAAGTATCTTAAATACGCAATACGTTTTGCAAATTTGGTGACAGATGGAGATGTAGTAAAAGCGACTCGGCAAGACATAGTATCAGGAAATGCAGGTCTTTTGTTGTCAATGGTCAGTTTATATGAATTAAGAGGTGATAAAGTATTTCTAGATAGAATTAACTTTATATATGATTTACTAATAAAGAAAGGTTTTAATGAAAATGATTTCTTAAATTGGGATTACCAAGAAAATAAGAAACTTATTGGTTTTTCACACGGTAGCTCGGGAGTATTATATGCAATATCTGTAGCACTACCTTACTTAAGGAATTATAAATCTGCTATTAAAAAAATAGAAGCAATCATTAATTATGAGGATAACCATTATAATTCTATAAAGAATAATTGGTACGATTATAGATTTGATAAACCAAATATAGAAATAGTAAGCTGGTGTCATGGGGGTCTTGGAGTGGGTATGTCTAGGTTTGAATTGTTAGCTAAAAAAATTAATCTTAATAAGATTAAGAAGGACATAAAAAATTCTATAAAAAAGGTGTTAGAAACCAAAGAACATTTCTTAGATACTATTTGTTGTGGTAACGGTGGGAGAATAGATATGATGTTGGAAATTAAAAATTTGGGGATAGGTTCAAAGTATACGGACGATTATTTGGAGAAAATAATAAGATCTATGATTTTTAGATACGAGAAAGATGGTGATTTCAGATATTTTTCAAAATTCAGTACAAAAGATTTAAATGTTGGGTTTTTCCAAGGTATTACTGGTATAGGTTACGAACTATTGAGATATCTAGATCAAAAAACTTTTCCAAGTATTCTTCTATTTAAATAATTGGCTTGTCCTACAAAAACAGGTGGTTTTGTTTGGGTTTTAGTAGGTTTGGTTTTGGATTAGGTTGTTAAAGAAATCGTAGTTTAACGGTGCACCAAACTCTTCTTGAAAAAGTTCTGAAAATTCCCCTTGATATGTTTTGTACCTTTTTAAAAGTTGGATAATTTTATCTTTACCGTACTTATTTGAAATTAATAATAGTGCGTAACCAGCTTCTTTATAAATGTCTTTGTCATCAAGAAATGATCTTAATTCTAATGGTTTTTCCCAAGCTTCTGCTTGACCTGATGCTAATATTGAGATCCCTTCCCATAACCAATCGGGTTGGGTTTTACCTCCAGTCATGTTCTTGAAGAAAGAGTGTGCCAGCTCATGTTTTATTAACATTTTATAGTCGTTTTCAGAATAATTAAGGTTACTTTCAGTTGAAAAAGAATCCTTGTTTAAGACATACACTACTCTACCTGTAGGCCAACCTACTAACCAATTAGGTGTTTCCCGATCTTTTAAAGCGTTTATTGTTTTTCTATCATCAACAATACATATTTTAGGTCTATCTACAGCCCATCTTATATTAAAGAAATCATTTAACTCATCCATGGCTTCTTCGTAGATTTTTTCTAATTCTCTATCTTCTGATATTTTTATATTAAAAATGTTGTTCATTGGCTTGTATTATAAGGTATTTTTGTCAATTTAATCGTAATTATCATGTATGGTATTTTCTGATTTAGTTAAAACCATTTATGTCTCTACAACTTACCTAACTGAACAATCTCCAAAAGTTCGTCATGTAGTACCCCATTGGACATAATACAACCGATACCATCCTCATCATATCTTCTTTCATTTCCATTTAAGTCTGTAACTTTCCCACCCGCTTCCTCTGTGATTATTTTTAGGGCGGCTATATCATGACCATATTTATTGTAAAACACAGAGCCAACATATTTCCCATTAGCTACTTGAATACTGCCGTAGATAATTGATGGGTATTTTGCAACAGGACATCCCTTATCACTTAGTATTTTTATAAGAGGTAGATTGGAAAAACCCACAGCTCTGCCCGATGCTCCCGTACATAGGTAGGCGTTTTCTAAAACGTCTTGTTTAGATACAGATATTTTAATCCCGTTTCTGTAAGCCTTACTACCTTTATATGCCCAATACATGGTTTTCATTATAGGGTCGTTTATCAAACCAAGAACAGGTAGCCCATTTGATTGGTCTACTAATGCTATGGAAAATACAAAGATAGGTAATCCGCAAGCGAAGGCCATTGTTCCGTCTATTGGGTCACAAACCCAAATGTATTTAGAGTTTTCTTTTTTATAACTAGCTTCTTCTCCATAAATACTGTGTTCAGGGTATGTTTCTTTAACTTTTTTAATGACTAGGTCGTTAATCTCAGTATCGGCTTTTGTTAGAGGCGTGTGATCATCTTTATATGTGCTTT
>CAZTQT010000015.1:0-8038 GCA_964615625.1 uncultured Candidatus Saccharibacteria bacterium | reverse complement strand
AGGAAGAAACAGAAAGTAAAGAAATAACGATACAATCAGGAGACAAGTATTACTGCAGATTTACCAATGTAAGAGACACAGGTACATTAATTGTTAGAAAAGAAGTTAATAATGATAATGGTGGTGTTCTTGAAGCAGGTGACTTTTCATTTAAGATCAATGATGGTGATTCCATTACATTTAATCAAAGTGCAGAGAATCCCTTATTTGGTGAGAACAAGATAGAAAAAGTTTTAACAGGTACCTACTCTATTACAGAGATAGAGGCAGATCAAGGTGGATACTCTACTTCATACAGTGGTTGTACTGATATTGCGGTTGAGAGTGGGAAAGAAGCCGTTTGTACAATCACAAATAGGGATAAATCAGCAAGATTGACTGTTATTAAAGAAGTTGTCAATGATAATGGTGGAACTGCAAGGATCAAAGAATTTGGAATCAAATTGAATGATAAGATAATTGAAGATTTTGATGGTGGTACTACAGTAGATACCAAAACAACATACACTGCGAATCTTGTGGTTAGATCAAATACAGAATACTCCCTTTCAGAGGAAGATTTACCAGGTTATGAAGAGGGAAGTTGGAATTGTATAGATAATGAACAGAACACTGTCACTATGCCGTTTAAGTTATCAGGAGGTCAGCATGTAACTTGTACCATTACTAACACATATATCGTACCTGCTTGTATTGAAGGTGAAGGTATTGGAGTTGGCAAGGTCGGTTCAGTTAAACCAGGTACCAGATATGATGGTACCCCTATCGTAAACTTGGGAAGTGAGGATAGAACAAAGCCAGGAAATGCATTAGGTACAGCTGATGATAAATTCTACAGTTTGGGTAAAGATGGAGAAATTGTTCTAGAATTTACTGGTTATGTAGAAAATGTAGAAGGCAACGATTTCTCTATTCACGAAGTAACTTGGAATAGAAATGATGACCTTGAAGAAAATGCAGAAGTATACGTCAGAAAAGATAATACTTCTGACTGGGTATATCTTGGAGAGGCTAGCAGTTTTAGCGATGGTAATAACGATGGTGAGAGCGCTGGGGTTACACATTTTGATTTTGGAAGCACAGGGTTGCCTTGGATAACTGCTGTTAAGCTTGTTGAGTCATCAAAGGGTCAGTATGGGCATGATGATGGGTTTGACTTGAATGCTGTGGTTGCCATTAGTCATGTCTGTGAGGAGCCTTCTGTATCACAAGTAGAGATTTGCAAAGTAGATAATAAAAACAGACCACAAGAAGGATGGGATGTGGTGTTGGCTTCAGAAAAAGTAGATGGTCCTACATCTATAAACGTTATAGATGGTAGTGGTACTAATTCGACAAGCCTTCATGCTGGGAAATATCTTATCAAAGTTAGTGGTACATACAGATATGGAAACTCTTTAATGATTGCAGATGCAGGATATTCCTTTAGACCAAAAGGAATACCTAGTGGTTGTGATTGCTGGTTAGACGGGCACGAAATATCAAACGGTTTAATGGCTTTGGTGAATGGAAATGCAGTGAGTTGGGGAGCTTATAACAAGGGTCATGTCTATACATATGTATACAACCACTCATCAGCCGGAGCGATAAATATATCCATATCGGATAATATATATGGAGATAATGTAAATAATAATTTCCAATTTGAGATTTTCAGAATACCAGAGGGTTATTATGGTACCACTGGTGAAAACGGGTGTGTTACTTTAGATAATATACTTTATGGGGACTATGTTCTTGATGAAATCTTGAAACAAGGGTGGATTAATGTTTCTGGAAAAGGAAGCTTAGTTTCAGTAGATTCTCCAAAAGAAACCTTCACATTGGTAAACAGAATAAATGCTCCTGTAACAATAGTGGCAACAAAAATCGTATGCGATTACGAAGAAGATTTGCCAGACTGGGGTTACGGAGCTCCTGATAATATAACCAAGGATACGGCATCAGAGTTCCTAGCTTCGCATTCTAACTGTAGTCTAGAACCTAATTGGTCATTCCAATGGGGTGATGATAGTTCAACTAACCCAGGAGATGATCATGTAGGAGAAGCAGATGGTTGGAACACTTTTGGTCCTACTGATATTAACGGGGTAGCTACTGTTAATATTAACGACTTTGGAACAACTTCTCAGATTAAAGTTAGAGAGGTTTTACAAGAAAACTACATTCCGTTTACATATTTGATTAATGGAAACAACTTAAATGATGTTTCTGCAGAAATTTACTGTCATACAGATGTTTTGAACTATGATAATGATGATAGGTTTACACCCGAATATGGCCAGACCTATTACTGTGTCGCTTGGAACGTTCAAATAGATCAAAAACCAACAATTGAAGTCAGTAAAGAAGCAGATAAAACATCTGTAGATGAAACAGGCGAGAATGTAACCTTTACATTCACAGTTAAGAATACAAGTAAAATAGATACAGTAGAAATACTCTCATTAGAAGATTCAGTATTCGGAACATTAGAAGGCGATGATGATTGTAAAGTTGGAGCGTTTTTAGCACCTAATGAAAGTTGTTCATTTGATCTCACAAAGACAGTTGAAAGCGATGCAAGTGGAGATGCTCATAAGAATATTTTCACAGCAAAAGTTAAAGATAAGGAAGGAAATGAAACCAGTGATGATGATGATCACATCATTGAATTTACGGATGTATTGCCAACAATTGAAATTAAAAAGACAGCCGATCCAGCAGAAGTTCCAGAAACAGGTGCTGATGTAACATTTAAATTTGTTGTAAAGAATACAGGTCTTGAGAGTGTGACGATAACCTCTTTAGAAGATTCAGTATTCGGAACATTAGAAGGCGATGATGATTGTAAAGTTGGAACTGTTTTACCAGGAAAAACATCTTGCGAATTTTCTATAACAAAAGAAATTAAAGGAGATGCTTCGGAAGGTGATCATTATAATGTATTTACAGCAACAGCCAAAGATAATGAAGGAAATGAAGCAAGTGGTGAAGAGTATGAAACAGTTGATTTGCTAGCTATCCCAGAGCTTTCAATCTCTAAATCTAATGATTCATACCCAACTGCTGAAAAGATTGGTAATCAAGTTAGATTTACTATAAAAGTAACAGCTCATAGAAATGATGTTAATGAAGTTGAGGTTTATGACCTATTCTCAAAAGGATTTAAGTATGTAGGTGGTAGCTGGACAGCTGATTCAAATGTTAGAAGCGATCTCAAGCTTTTAGGGATCACACCAGAACCAGCATACGCTTCTCCCGCATCTTGGGACTTGGGAAATATGGAAAAAGATGAGGTTGTAACCTTAACTTACCTGGCCGAAATCACCGATAGTGTTATAGCTGGAGTATACAAGGACTTAGCATGGACACAAGGTGAGACTACGTTTTCTGGCGAGGACGTTTTGGGCTACGCCGAGGAAACAGGGTATGTTAATGACTCTTTTGTCGGAACACAGGTTCGTGTTGAGGTAGACCCACCTGAATTGAAAGATAAAATATCTATCAAAGAGAAAAAGGTAGAGGGTGAAGTCCTAGGTGCATCCACATTGCCTGCTACAGGATCAAGAACCCTTTGGGTAAAAATAGTTCTTGCCCTCTTAGCTATTGGAGGAACACTAATGATATTAGGTACATTAGATTTAGATAAAAACTCAAATAAAAAGGGCAACAAGAAAAGTGTTAAGAAGTCTTTAATAGGTTTATTCGTGCTTAGCTTATTTATTGCTCTTAGCCGTGGGGTTTATGCTGCATCTACAGTAGTTAGACTTAGCGAGCCTAAACCACCTGTTACAAAAGAATTCAACTTAGTTTTTGTTGCAATGGATGTACAAGATAGAGAAATAGTTGCAAAATGTTTCTACAAATTTGGGGATTCTTCATATTCCCAATTTGGATCAGACATAACCATACTTTCCGGCGAAAGTGGTGACTCAAGAACATGTTTTGTTGATAAAAATGTTTTAGATAGCGACGGTAAATACACATTCAAGGTAGAAGCTACTGCAGGGGGAACCACAGTATCTTCAAATGAAGTTGTGATTAACTACGATGGTGAAGGTCCAGGTAAACCTGAATACATTAAGAAAGAAAAGGTAAATGATTGTGTAAATAAAATTACCTTAAAAACATCCAATGATGGAGAAACAAAATATGTAAAGGTTTACGCTGATGACGACAAAGAAATAGATATAAAAGATTCCAATTTGATAGAAACCGAAGATTTAGGTCCTGATAAGAAGTTCAGTTTTGAGCACATTGTATCTGGAGATGCTTGCAAAAAGGATTGGTATTACGCAGTTGTTGCCTTTGATTCTGCAGATAATGCCTCAAATCCAAGGTCTGAAACAATAACAAAAGTAACTGAAACCACATCAAAGACAGAAGAAGTAGCTGAGGCTATTCCGGTCGTTGGTGGTGCAGGAATAGCTGGAGAAGGTGGTGTTGTTGCAGGTGATCAAGAAGTAGCAACAACCGAAGGAGAAGAAGCCCAAGGTACAACAGAGGAAGATGGTTCCACATTAGAAGGTAATGAAGAAGAGGGATCTGTCTTAGGTGAACAAACAGAGAAAAAATCTGCATTTAAATCCCCATGGCTTTGGGTGGTGCTTGTAGGTTTAGGTATTATAATTGTAAGCAGTGTTAAAAAAGGTAAGAAAAACTAAAGCAAAAAAGAATACCTATAATCTTAAAAAGATATTAACTAGGTCAGGGCTACTTTTAGTAGCCCTGTCTTTGTTGGGAGCTTTTGTTATTTTCTCCCCTATTATGTGGAAAGAAATAAAATATTTCTTTAATAAACCCAACAAAGATGTTCGCATTGTTCTTGATGCGGAAGATGTTTCTGATAAAAAAGATGTTTTAGTGGTAGCTGATTCTGATTTTAGTATTGTTATTCCAAAAATAGGTGCTAATTCAAAAATTATTCCAAATGTAGATTCTACTAACTCAAAAGAATACCAAGTAGCTTTATCAAAAGGTGTTGCCCATGCCAAAGGAACGCTTTACCCAGATGAAGATGGAAATTCCTTTTATTTTGCACACTCATCAGATAATTTTTACAATGCCAATAGATATAACTCTGTTTTTTACCTTTTAAATAAATTAGAAGAAAAAGATAATTTTTACATAGTATACGAAGATACTATTTATAAATACGAAATTATTGAAAAATCAATTGTAAGCCCTGAAGCTATGGAATACATGAAAAGCAAAGATGGAGAAAGAATAGTTACATTAATGACTTGTTGGCCTCCAGGAACAACTATTAACAGAATGGTTGTAGTTGGAAAGTTGATTGAAGACTAAAAATTAAAGGTTTTAATCAATCTTCTTTTGCCTTTTACCATATCTGGCTCCATATCAACTAAAGAAAGCGAGTTTATCCTCACAATTTCATTTTGGTGTACTTTATCAGCTTTTTGAACTGTGGCGTGTGGTCTATAATTTTTACCTACATATTGTGGGCTGTCATAAACGGCACCAGTAGAATCTACCAATTTTTTTAAACTTCCGTGTAGTTCCATTATTTCTTTACTCATTTCCATTGTATTTACAGGAACATCTTTGTTAGGACCGAAAAAGGCTTCCTCTCCCACCTTTGAATCAAATGGTCTAATATTTTTAATATGGTTTGACAGTGTTTCCACCAAATCACTTTCTGATGTTTCTGTGTTGAAATTTCCCAAAAGTGTAATATGCAAAGGCCACTCACTGCTGTTAAACTCTTTATTTTCAGGCTCTCCTTTAATGAAATGTACAATTACAAATTTATGCATGATAGTTAACTTATATCAGAATTGGAGATAACAAGGAAATTTATAGCCAAGAATTTTTTAATCATAAAAATTTACAAGTCATGGTTTTAAGAGTTATGGTCAAATGCTCACTAATAATGTAAAATTTCTATATGCCAAAAATAACAAACATTGCCCCCGGATTTGATATAGAAGACGTATCAGCCGGAAAAATAGATGAAATATCAAAAGAAAAATCAGAATTTGAAAAAAATGTTGTGAAAAACGATCCTAATATATCTCCTAATAAAAATAGTAAAAAAACTGGTTATTTTATTCCCCAGCAAAAGGATAAGCAGAAGAAAGTTTTAGTAATAATTTTTGCTATTGTATCCGTTTTATTTGCACTTTGGGTTTTTCTACTAAAACCGGGGAAAATACAGTCTAAGAAGGTTATTAAACCATCTGAAAGCAGGTCTTCGCTTGAAGGTAAAACACAAGTAGAGGCTGATTTAACAGGGGAAATGTTTCCAGAAGAAAATTCCTCTTGGTCAAAAGAACGACCTTTTGCAGTCATGGTTAACAACCATGTTGATGCAAGACCTCAGTCCGGTCTGATTTATTCTGACTTAGTTTATGAGATAGTAGCAGAGGGCGGTATAACAAGATTTTTGGCCTTTTTTCAAACCAAAACACCTGAAAAAATAGGTCCTGTAAGGAGTACTAGAGAGTACTATCTTGTTTTAGTAAAGGAGCTTGGAGATGCAATGTTAATGCATATTGGGTACTCCCCACAGGCTTTGGTTGCAATAGACACTTGGCCTGTTAGAAGTCTTTTTAGAGGAGGTTGTGAGTCGGTGCAAGGATGCACATGGAGAGATAATCCTAGAAACGTTGCTTATGAGCATACAGCCTATACAAACGGTGAAAAACTTAGGGAACTTGGTACAAGTTTGGGTTGGGAAGGAAAAGGAGATATAAGAGTTTACAAATTTAAGGATAATAATGATAAGTATTCTAGTAAACCTTCGGCTAGTAAAGTTTCAATAGATTTTTGGAATAAGGGTGATTATTCAAGTGTTTTTGAATACAACCAAGGTAATAACACTTATCTAAAGTTTACTGGTTATGACTCATCTGGAAATCCAATACCCCATAAAGATCAGGAAGAAACAGATAAACAGATAGAAGTAAAAAATCTTATAGTTCAATTTGCTGTTGAGAATTCTATTGCGGGCGATGAAAAAGGTAGATTAGACTATCAGCTCGTGGGGAGTGGTAAAGCGCTAGTTTTCATTGACGGTAAGGTTATAGATGCAACATGGAGCAAGGCCGATAGAGATGATAGGACACTTTTTTATGATACAGACGGGAATGAGATTGAGTTTAATAGAGGTAAGTTTTGGATAGCTATTGTTCCAGATAGAAATGTTGACCAAGTAGTTTATAACTAACCTTTGTTTGTGTAAAAATAGACTTAACATTGTATAATGTAAATAAGTAAATTTGTTGTATCTGCCCTAAAAGCTTATGTTAAATAAAATACTTGTATCTGAAGTAAGGGTTAATATTTTAAAACTTCTATTGTTAAACCCTAGAAGAGGTTTCCACGTCAGAGCTATTGTAAGACAGGTTGATGCAGAAATTAATGCTGTAAGAAGAGAACTTGATAATCTTTATGAAATAGGTTTAGTCACAAGAAGGCAGAGTTCTAACAAGATTTTTTATCAAATAGAAACCTCCCATCCATTTTATTCTGATCTTTTAGCTCTTGTTGCAAAAGAAGTTGGTATAGGTAGTGAAATAATTAAAAATGAAAAAAAACTTGGAAATATTGATTATGCCGTACTCTCTCTTGCTTTTTTAAGAGGTAGAAAATCAACTGCATTGGATGTGGATTTATTTGTTGTTGGCGATGTTAATCTTAATATTTTGCAGGAAATGGTTAAATCTGAGGAAGCTAGGATAAATAGGGAAATAAATTACTCTGTAATGGATATGGAAGAGTTTATGAGTAGAAAAAGAACAAATGATCCCTTTATATATAAAATTTTAACCCAAAGTAGAACAATGCTTATAGGGGATGATGAGAAGTTTTGTTCTGTCATTTAGACGGAGGGGGGTTAAATGCGCGGAAAATGGCTTTTTAAAGTAATTCTCATTTCTCTGATATTTTCAATATCTACATTAATTATTCTTCCAGAAATGCCCTTAATTTCTAATTCAAGTATGCTTAAGCTTGATTCAAAAATAGGTGGTTACAAAATAAAATTAAATAGAAAAGGAGGAGGTAAAGAGATTGATTTCAGTGCTTTCAAAAT
>CAZTQT010000014.1:0-8268 GCA_964615625.1 uncultured Candidatus Saccharibacteria bacterium | reverse complement strand
TAAGAGAACAACGTGATTATATCAGGTGAAAAAAAGTAGTCTATAGTTTTTATTCAGAGCTTTTATTGCCAACCTTCTCAATTTCTATACTTCCAGTCAAATCTTCTAATTTAACGTTTTTATATATCCAATAAGTACAGAGGAGAAAAACGACAACGGCCACTGAAAAACCAATCCATGATGAAAATATTTTTTTCATATAAAAATTATCCTTTTATTTTGGAGAAAATTCAATGTGAAGGGCTATTTAGCAACTACTTTTTCCTTTATTCTAGTAGCTTTTCTTCCAACTCTTCCTCTTAAATAATACAGCTTAGCTCTTCTTACCTTACCTTTCTTCATTACTTTTATACTATCTATATTAGGAGATTGGAAAGGAAAAATTCTCTCAACACCAATATTGTCCGCGCCTATTTTCCTAACTGTAAATGTTTTAGATAAACCTGCACCCTTCATAGCTATAACAATACCTTGGAAAGGCTGTGTCCTAACTTTATCACCCTCAACAATCTTATAACTTACCCTTATAGTGTCACCAACATCAAACTTAGGTAAACTACCCTCATCTGTTTTTTCCTCTGTAGCAACTTCTTCTTCCTCTGCCCCTTCAGATTCTCCTGAATTATCTAAATCATCTGAAACATTATTATTTTCTACTGCGTCTTCTTCACCAACACCTTCAGAAATCTCTGATGATTCTTCTTCTACAGCATTCTCTTTTTCAGCATGGTCTTCATTCTTCCCATCAATATCTTCAGTAACCTCGTCGGTCTTGACTTCTTCTTTAGCAGTTTCCTCTAGCTGCTCTTCCTTATTTTCTTGTTTGTTTTCATCTTGTGCCATAAGCTAAAAGAGATTACCAAATTTATTATACCTTTTCAATTATTTCTTTCTTGACCTAGCTTTCACCGGTTTACTTACTGATAATATCAAACTTTTTTCGTCTGCTGTAACAGTAACTTCCTCACCTTTTTTAAGGTCATCCTTAATAATTTTCTCAGACAATACATTATCTAACTCCTTCTGTATCAATCTTCTTAAAGGTCTTGCCCCATACTCTTCACTATAACCTTTCTCTGATAAATAAGTTATAGCTTTTTCTTTAATATCAAGACCTATTCCCTGCTCTTGCAACAATTTTCTAGTTTTTTCAACTAATCTCCTTGTTATTTCTTTAGTATCTTCCTTAGACAAACTCCTAAATATAACTATTTCGTCAATTCTATTCAGAAACTCAGGCCTAAAAGAATCTTTCAAAAGACTGGAAACTCTACCATCAAGATCTTTTTCATTTTCTTCTCTTTCTTTTTTGGAACTTTTATCAAAACCTATTTCCTGTCTTCTTAAAAACTCAGATCCAACATTGGAAGTCATTATTAAAACGGTATTTTTAAAATCAACTGTCCTACCTTTACTGTCTGTAAGCCTACCATCCTCCATTATTTGTAACAAAGCGTTAAATGTGTCTGGGTGAGCTTTTTCTATCTCATCAAGAAGTATCACTGAAAAAGGCTTTCTTCTAACTACATCAGTAAGCTGACCACCTTGATCAAACCCTACATATCCTGGAGGAGCACCTATTAATTTGCTTACAGAATGCTTTTCCATATACTCACTCATATCAAGCCTTATCATCATATCCTCATTTCCATATAAAGCCTCTGCTAAAGCTTTTGCCAGCTCAGTCTTACCAACACCCGTAGGACCAAGAAATAAAAAGGCACCAATAGGCCTTTTTGGATCTTTTAACCCTGCCCTAGCTCTTCTAATAGCCTCTGATAGAACTGATATAGCTTTTTTCTGATCTACTATTCTTTCACTAATTCTATCCTCTAAATTCAGAAGCCTTTCTCTTTCCTCTATATTTAGACTCTCAAGAGGAATTCCTGTAGATCTAGAAATGACTTTATAAACAGCTTCGGAAGTTACTTCTGCTGTTTCTTCAAGCTTTGTTTTTGTCCATATTTCTAAAAGCTCGGCTTTAACTTTCTCAAGATCCTCTACTTTTTTAATTAGCGATTTCTTGTCTTCATCAGACAAATCCTTTTTCTTCAACTTTTTATTTAGAGAACCTATCTCCTCTTCAACATTTTTCAAATTTTCTGGCTCCTTAACCTGAGAAAGTCTTACCAAAGCACATGCTTCATCTATCAAATCTATTGCTTTATCTGGTAAGAACCTATCACTTACATACCTATCACTCATCTTTACAGCCGTTTCTAATGCTTCGTCTGTTATTTTTACATGATGATGCTTTTCATACCTCTCTCTTAATCCCTCAAGTATATGGAATGTCTCCTCTGTTGAAGGCTCATTTACCATTATCGTCTGAAATCTTCTCTCTAAGGCAGCATCTCTTTCAATGTATTTCCTATACTCATCTATCGTAGTGGCACCAACCATTTGCAACTCTCCTCTGGATAAAGCTGGTTTTAGTATGTTGGCAGCATCCATAGAACCTTCGGCACTGCCCGCACCTACAACAGTATGCAGCTCATCAACAAAAAGTATTATTTGCCCAGATGCATTTATAACCTCTTGAATAATATCTTTTAATCTCTCTTCAAACATACCTCTATGAGAGGTTCCCGCCACTATTGATGCCAAATCCAGCATAAAGACTCTTTTCCCTCTTAACGGCTCTGGTACAAGACCTTCTACAATTCTTTGAGCTAAACCCTCTACTACAGCCGTTTTACCAACACCAGGGTCTCCAATCAAAACAGGATTATTTTTTGTTCTTCTAGAAAGAATATGTATTACTCTTTCAATTTCATCTTTTCTGCCAATTACAGGGTCTAATTTCCCATTTCTGGCCATTTGGGTCAAATCTCTACCAAATTTCTCAAGTTTAGAAGCGGTGGCTGTTGCCTCCTGTGTGACCTCCTCATAACAAACCTCACACAAAGCCATATAAACTTGCTTACCATCAATTATTCTAGTTATAGGTATTCTTGCAGGTCTTTGCCCGCATCTGTGACATAACACCATAGTGTTGATATTAGCACTCGTTGTATAAGAGTGCAAGAGACAATTTTATACTAAAACAAAAACAAATAACCCACTAATGCTCCCACACATCTGCAACAAAAGGCTGTGACTCCACAGGGACCTTTTTAATAAACAACTCACCCGCTCTAACCATCTCTTCTGACTGTATTTTTGCCCAATCTTCAGCCTGATCCTCCCTTACCTCACATACAATTTCATCATGGACAGTTAATATTATAGACGCATCTGCATTTTTTTCCTTGATTTTATCACTTAAAAAGACTAACGCATATTTTATAGCATCCGCATTAGTGCCTTGAATAGGGTGGTTTTTTGCCTGTCTCTCAATATGTCCTATTTTCCTTGTATATTCTGGGTCACTGAGGTCTGGCTTCACGTACCACCTTTTCCTACCAGCAGGAGTTGTGCTCCAACCTTGCTTAACAGCCTCTTTGGCCACCCTTTCAAGATAACTTTTGACCCCTGGGTAAGATTTAAAATATTTATTCATATAATCTTTCCCTACTTCTGGAGAAACACCTATCTGTTTGGCTAAACTAGAAGGCCCTCTACCATACATTAAGCCAAAATTTATTGATTTAGCAGCAAACCTTTCATCAGGGTGATCCTTTTTAAATGTATCTGTTAATTCCAACCCAAACATTAACGACGCGGTATGAGAGTGAACATCAACACCTTTGTTAAAAGCATCTATTAGATTCTTATCCCCTGACAAATCTGCCATTATCCTCATCTCAAATGTTGAGTAATCAGCAGTTACTAATTTATATCCAGGCTTTGGGTTAAAACATGATCTAAAAGGGGCGTTTTCCGATTGACGGGGTATTTGTTGAAAGTTTGGATTATTACAAGAAAACCTTCCTGTTGCAGCCCCAAGTTGGTTAAATTCTGGATGTATTCTTCCAGTATTACTATTTATTTTTGATATAAGATTTTCCCCAAAAGCAGATACCAGCTTCTCATAACCACGGTATTCTCTAAGTATTTTTACAATAGGATTATCACTTAATTCTAAAATACCATCATTAGTAGAAGGCAAATTTAGACCCATTTTATTGTTGAAAAGATCCATTAGTTGGGTCTGGCTATTTATATTTATAGAATCACCAATGTTCCCAAACAAGTCCACTGTTGTTGATTTAAAATAAGGTCGTATTTCCTGTTGAAATTTCTTTGCTAAATTATCCCTCTCTATAGAAAGGTCGTTAATTATATCTTTCCATTTTTTGACGTTAATATTAACCCCAGTTAGTTCCATATCTCCAACTACTCTTGTGGTTGCAAATTCAAGCTTTGCAACATTAACCAATCCCTCTTTTTTCAACTTTTTCAATTGTTCTTCAAAAATCGGAAACAAAATAAGAGTATCAGAAGCACCATATTTTAATTGAGCATCATTTAACTTTGATGAGGCTGTCATGTACTCAAAAGTCTCCCTAACAGATTTTTTAAGCTCTATTCCAGTGTATTTGACAGATAAATCTTTTAAACTGTAAAAACTATTTCTTAATCCCGCGTTTAATACAGCTTCTGTAAGCATTGTGTCATAAATATTGGCAACTGAAATGCCAAGATGTTGTTTTATATGCTTATAATCAAATTTTCCATTGTGTAAAATTTTAATTATTTTATTATCTTCAAGGAATTCTTTTAATCTTGGAATTTCTTTAAGATTCAACTCTCTAGCATCAAAAATAAACGACTTTTCAGGAGTTCCAATCTGAACCGTCAGTAAGACACTATCATAAGGATCTAAGGAAGTTCCTTCAATATCAAGCCCTACAACTTTAGAGCTCTCTAACTCGTCTAAAGCTTCGTTAAGCTGAGATTCCGTTGTAATATGTGAGTATATAGGGTTTTCAGGATCAAATTTTAGTTCCATACATGCTTATATTAACAATTTATTTAAAAGTTGTAAGGGTAAAATATTAAGATAATTTCTCTTTTATTATCTTCAGTGTAATCTCGTGGTCGGCTTTACCTTTAGTTTCCCTCATAACTTGACCTAGAATAAACTGTAGGGAATTTTCTTTACCATTTCTATAATCCTCTACAGCTTTGGGGTAAGAATCGATAATTTTCTGCACTATTTTAGATAATTCTTCCTCTCCAATAGAGTCTTTAGCGCCACTAATAAATAAAATAATGTCATCCTCACTCATTTCATGGGTTTCAGTTCTATTTATTAAGGCATTTGCCACTTTTTTAGCGTCACCACCTTTAGAAACAGTCCTTTCAAATTTTTCAACAAAAGAAATTCCCATAACATCTAAAAGGGTAGTGGCATCTGACATTCTAATATCATAATCCTTCACCAATCTTTCCTTTATTTCATGTGGCAATTCTGGTATTTGCTTTCTTAATTCCTCTATATAATCATCACTAAAAACCATAGGAGGTATGTCTGGTTCAGGAAAATACCTGTAATCCTTTGCATCCTCTTTTGTTCTTTGTGGAACTGTTTTCCCCTTTATTTCATCAAAACCTCTATTTTCCTGAATGGGAACTTCCCCGCTCTCAAAAACCTCCAACTGCCTATCTATTTCAGCCAAAACAGCCTTCTCCATAAATCTAAAGGAATTTATGTTCTTAACCTCTACTTTATATGTACTAAGCTCGTTTTTTTCCTCCATTTCATTTGTTCTAAGAGATATATTCGCCTCTAAACGCATCTGGCCCTTTTCCATGTCTACATCCCCAATATCCAAAAATCTGACCATTTGTTGAATCTTCTTACAAAAATCCACAGCATCTTTTACATCTGTAAAGACTGGTTTTGTAACTATTTCTACCAACGGCATGCCAGATTTATTGAAATCCAGTAATGTCCTGTTTTTTTCATGAAATGATTTTGCAACATCTTCCTCAAGATGAATTCTTTCTATATCAGCAACAAAACCAGAATCTAACTTAACAGAACCACCTACGCAAAGAGGTTCTTTATATTGAGATATTTGATAACCTTTAGGCAAATCTGGATAAAAGTAATGTTTTCTATCAAATTTTGAGTTTTTATTTAATTCACAACCTAAAGAAAGACCTAAAAGTTGCGTTTTTCTAACGGCATCTTCATTTGGCACGGGTAAAGCTCCAGGTAAACCAAGACACACGGGACATGTAATTGAATTAGACTCCTTATCCCAAACATCAGCACTACAACCACAAAACATTTTTCTATCTGTTCTTAAGTGTAAATGTATTTCTAATCCTAAAACTAATCTGTAATTATCTTTTGTAACCTTTTGCGTCATATTAAAGACTCATTCCTAAAGAATTCAGTCCCTGCTTTAAATTTTCTACCGATTGGTTAATAACAAAATATGGAGGTTCATACCCAGCTTCATGAACTAGAGTGTTTCTAACTTTATGAGCTTCCCATATTTTATTATATAAATCACGGTCAAACATGTTAGAAGAATTTTTTAATCTCTCCCCCATGGTCTCCCCATCAATCAAATCTTTTAAAACACTGTCCAAGCACCTATCAGCCGTTATAAGGGCCTCCCTAAGCTGGGAAGGTCCTTTTTTATCCAAAAGCTCTGTTACCCTTACCCAGTCTCTTTCAACATTATTCCTTGTCTGCAAACTTATTATTCTATTTGATTTTTTTACATTAAATAAAAATTTAAGACACATATTTAAGACTTCCTTTGCGTTATTTTATACATAAAAAGAAGGAAAACAGCTAAACCTAATTGGATTAAAAATAAGGTACCAAAAGAAATACTGTCTCTAGAAATCTTGAACACACTAAAAGCAACTGTGTTAACAAACACCACAGATATTAAAAATGACCCCGCTAATAAAGATAATGTGTTCATAACTTAGGTCTTGACTTATGAAAGTCTGTCTCCTTTTGAAATAAATTTGCCACTGAAAGGATATTCTTCTCTCCATTAAATTTTCCTATAAATTGTATACCTATAGGCATGTTTTCATAAAACCCACATGGAATTGATATTCCTGGTAACCCAGCAACACTACTAGGTTCTGTAAGTAGATCCATCAGCTCACCAAACATTGATGACTTCTCACTCTCACCAACTTTTGGAGCTATACACGGCATAGAAGGCGCGACTATCATATCTATATTTTCAAAAGCTTTTTCAAAATCATTTTTTATAAGCGTCCTAACCTTTTGAGCTTTTGCATAGTAAGCATCGTAATACCCCGAGCTTAAGGTGTAAGTTCCTAACATAATTCTCTTTTTATTTTCAAAACCAAATTCTTTTCTTTCATTTCCATACCTTATTCCATCAAATCTTGCTAAGTTAGACGAAACCTCAGATCTTTGAAGAATTGTATAAACAGCTATTGAGTATTTAGGATCCAACAAATCCATTTCTACTACCTCAGCTCCCATGTTTCTCAGGATATTCAAAGCATTTTCAACATGTTCCTTTACCCCAGGTTCTAAATCAATATTAAAATATGATGCTGGCTTACCTATTTTTATACCCTTTAAATTAAAACTCTCATCGGGTGTGTAATCTAAATCTCTTACAGGAGAAGATGTTGCATCTTTTGGATCTCTCCCAGCTATCACGTTTAAAATATAAGCTGCATCTTCAGCTGTTTTTGTTATAGGACCGGGACTATCCGTTGATGAAGCCATAGCAATTACACCGTACCTACTGACCCTACCATAAGATGGTTTTAACCCTGTAACACCACACCAAGAAGCAGGACCTCGTATGCTACCACCAGTCTCACTTCCTATAGAAAACATGCACATATCAGCTGCAACAGCTGCAGAAGACCCTCCCGAAGATCCTCCAGGCACTCTTGAAGTGTCCCAAGGATTTTTGGTTGTAAAAAAATCTGACGTTTCTGTAGATGAGCCATGAGCAAAAGAGTCCATATTGGACTTCCCTGATAAAATAGCACCAGCTTCTTTTAATTTTTCAACAACTGTAGAGTCAAATGGAGGAACATAGTCTTTTATGATGTTAGAAGAAGCGGTTGTTTTAATACCTTTTGTTGAAAAATTATCTTTGCAAATATAAGGTATGCCCAATAGAGGGTATTCTTCAAAAACTACAGCACCTCTCTCCCCAATCATATCATCTGCCCACTGTGCATCAATCAAAGCCTGTTCTCCCGTAACGGTAATTAAGGATTTTATTTTCCCATCATTTTTTTCAATTTGAGATAAACAACTCTTAACCAAATCAACCGAAGAAAATTCTCTTTTCTTTAACCCATCTATAGCCTCTTTAACTGTAAGTTCATTTAAATTTATCATCTGTTAAACAC
>CAZTQT010000013.1:0-21082 GCA_964615625.1 uncultured Candidatus Saccharibacteria bacterium | reverse complement strand
GCCTATTTTGGTATAAATTACAATAAAGCAGTTAAAAATACAAGAGTGGGGCAAAAACAGATATTACCAAATTTCTTTTCACAAGATATATCTGTTATTAATTTATTTTGGTGCCGGAGACAGGACTCGGTCACGTGTCCTCGTATCTCTACGTCACTTCGTTCGTTGCGATGCTTCGCATCTAAAGTCACTTCGTTCCTAGAGCTTCGTGGCTCGCGACCCCGCCTCACTCACTTTGTTCGCTCCGGCATTCGAGTCCTATTTCAAAATAACTTTGTATGCATTGTAAACACGTGTACTACTAAACTTCGTAAATTTATTTTGGTGCCGGAGACAGGACTCGAACCTGCAAGCTTAAAAGCACAGCCTTCTGAAGACTGCGTGTATACCAGTTCCACCACTCCGGCTTAGAATATAATCCTATTATAATATGAAAAAACCCGATTGTTTTTAAACATATCGGGTTTTAGCACTACTCTCAATGATTTACAAATTTTCTCTCCCTTGCATTTCTTCGACAGGTTTTTTTCCAATGGTATTTTTTAAACCAACGACACCACAAATAATGGATAGTAATATTTCTATACCTATTGTGAAACCAAGACATATACTCTCCTACCTTTCTTTTTATTATTTTACTAACATAATACACCAAATTAGATTAATTTGAGCAAATCCTCAGGTCTGTTGATAATATAATCGGGGTGAAAAGAAGAAAGAACAGGTTCTAAATTGTAACCCCATGTTACAGAAGCAACTTTAACCCCAGCTTCTTTTGCGGCTTTTATATCTCTAACCTCATCACCAACATAAATAGAGTTTTCTTTGCTTTTTCCACTTTTTTTCACTGCTTTTTCTATAATTTTACTTTTATTAAAATAGTTAAGAGAGCTGTAGATAAAATCAAAATAATCAAGGTCGTTATTTCTTAAGAACTTTTTGACATTTGTTTTTGAATTGGATGTAGCTATTCCCATAACCACTCCCCTACTGTGCAACTCTTTCAACACACTGCTTAAACCGTCAAAAGTTTTGGTGTTATTTATTTCTTTAGTTAATTTTCTTTGATATTTAAATAGAAAAAATAACAAGTCAAAATTAGATATTTTTAGACTTTTAAAAAACTCCTCAGAATCCATTGTTCTGAACTTTTCAAAATTTACTTTTTCACTATGCTTAAGATTTAAATTTCTATTTATTTCTATAGCTGAATTTATAGTGAAACCCAATGTATCTGCCAAAGTACCATCAAAATCAAATATAAGGGCTTTTTCACTTTTTAATTTTTCATCTGTTTTTTCCATCAACTTAATAAAAGCATATTTTTCCGTTTATGTGAAATTTAACATGTTATTATTAAAACAGGATGAATAATATAAATGAAACCAAAGAATCAATGAATGTTAACCCAGTTGTGGAGAAAGTTAATAATTGTCTTGGTAAAGAAGTGGACTCTGCCGTTGCTGAATCTATAAATAAAGTAATAACAAACGATAATTATATGGAAAGCATAGCCAAAGATATACTGGATAAACAATCTTTTTCAAGAATGAAAAGGGAGACATTTACTAATGAGATGTATGAAAGAAGTATAAGAGGAATGTTGTTCGAGTATGTAGCTCTTGGTTATATGGAAAAAAAGGGAGAGCCAGAAGATCCCGAGCTAAGTAATATTATTTTGAGCATATCAAGAAATCCTAAGGGATTCTTATCAAGTGTTCATCAATCTTTACTTAAAGAATATGTTTCAGAAACAAATCCAAGCAAAAAACAGGAGACAGAAATGAAAATGAAAAAAATTAAATCAGAAATTGAAGATCCTGATATTTTAAGGTTCCCGTCAAATAGCGATGCCATAGCAATACAAACAAAAGGTGGTAAAGAAAGTGTTGAAATAAGAGTTGTGGGATCAATAGAGATTAAAAATTATAATTTCATGAGATCTGAACAATCAGATAAAGTTTTACAACAATTAGAAAAATCTAAGCACGACACTGTTTTAATACTAAATAAAGTTTTAAAATACCTCCCGTATTACTACAGACAAAACGGAAGGGAGATACCAGATAATGTGGTTGTTAATTCAGAAGAAGATTTCAAACAAACAGTAGTACAACCCGATGTCTATAAAACACCAGATTCTCCTGAAAAAAAGTTTTTGGAAGAAAACGGTATAGTCGTTGAAACCATAGGTATAACTCCAAAGAAACTGGCTGAAGTAGCCAACCTAATAGAACCAGAAATAAGAAGGAAGATGAATAATCTCCAAAGATTTGGCTATAAACCTAGGGTATAATTATTTTTGTTGTTTAATGTATAATAGGTTGTTGTTTTGGGGACGTAGCTCAGCGGTAGAGCGTCCGGCTCTTAACCGGAATGTCGAGGGTTCGAATCCCTCCGTCCTCACCATTTAAGAAACGGTACCAGTACCCACTAAATCAGATCAAAGCTTCTGGATAAAAATATTACCAATCTTATTAAAATACATGTCTATTTCCGTAACATCAGTACAAACCAACTGCTCCCACACATCTTCGTCACTAAAGCCGTAAATATCTCCATCTGGTGACGATATATGCTTTATAGATAGATCTTCTCTATTAGATCTTGATTCATCCGTAATATATAAAACACACTTATTAGAATTAGATATATGTGAAAGCATATCAACAGGGATGGCTACTCTAATGTTAGAAGGTTCTTGAATTTTTAAAATTAGATTATGATTCTTTGGTAAATATTCTTTATGTGTAAAATTTTTTCCTATAAAAAAGTTCTCACTTTTGTTCCTTAGATAAGATAAATTATGTTTTGTACTATTATAAAAACTAGGAATTAACTTATAAACTTTAGGTATTAGTGCTATTAATAAAATGCCAACAAATAAAACTGTAAAAAATCTATAAAATCTCGTTGTTATGTTTACAAGAGGGTTTAATATTAAATAAGATAACCAGGATATAAAGACTGACACAACTAAACAGATAGTATATATAACCAATAAATCTTTAAAAGTCCTAAAGGTGCTGTTTAGATTAAGAGGTAAAAATCTTACCACGTAGCTTAAAACCAAAGCATGGACTATGTAGATATAAAAACTGATCTTTGTAACATACTTTACAACAACATTTTCTTCTTTGTGATCGTAAAAAAATAACTGAAATATCTTAAATACGGAGAGAGACGAGATTACTATAAAAGGATTTAGATAATGGTAGTAAAACACTGTGTTTGCACTCCCATCTGATAAAGACATATTAAAATACCCAATGGCAAGAAAGGCACTAGCAAGAAAAAATGCTGCAAAGTACAGAATAACTTTTAAATTTCTTTTATTAGTATCAACATTTTTTCTGCTTAAATAGTAACCCAAAAGATACAATCCGATATAACCACCAAATAGATTTAAAGACCCATACACATTTAGATCTATAAAAATACCTAAAAAGGGTAACAGGACACTGTAAATAGCCCATATGATTAAAAATAACTTAATATTGTCTTCCTTTGATATAGCAGATCTTATTAGTGGTGTGAGAAGGTACAAACCAAACATTATATAGACAAACCATAGGTGATAATAAACATGACCTTTTGATATTTCTAAGAAAATTTCTGGAAAAGAAAAGGATAGTATTTTATTGTCATAAATTAAATAGATAATGGAAAACACAACGGTCGGGACTATTAAAGATATAATTCTTTTCTTTAAATTATAAGGTTTGTCTGGTGAGAGATTTATTGCACCACTAATCATAAAAAATATGGGGACGCTAAATCTTATGAAAGAATCTATAAAATTAGCATAAAACCAAACTCTTAAGTTAACTTCACCAAATCTATGAATAACCAAACTCAGTACATGAATCAAAACTATTAATAAAATGGAAACAAATCTAAGATAATCAAAATATATTATTTTTTTAGAATCATTGTTACTTTCCGACATACTGCTAACTTAACTATAACTAAATAACGGTCCTTTCGGAAACCTACTCAGACCGTTATCCTATTATTTAAAGAGCAAGCCTTATTTCTTCTTCTTTACTGCTGCTTTTTTCTTTGGAGCTGCTGCTTTCTTTTTAGTAGCTGCTTTTTTCTTTGTTGCCATGTTAGGGGCCCTCCTTTGGCTAAATAATTACTCTACTGAGCTCGTGAAATTTATTAAAGCACCTCTTCATCAGTATCTTCTTCCCAAGCCTCTTCATCACCCTCCTCAACTTCTTCCCCACCTAAGCTATCTTTAACATCAAAGTATAAATCCCACTCTTCATCAGTTGCATCATCTGGTAGAGTCCAATCAGGATCTTCCTGTAATTTATTTTTTATTTCTTCTTTTGTTAGCATTTTTTCCTCCTAAAATAAAAACACTCCCCGCAAAAATATGTTGCTTCAGAGTGTTATTAAAATAAATTTCTTGGGCAGAAAATTTTTCATTTTTCTTATATAAAAATTCTGAAGATTATTTGTATAAATGTCAATACACTAATTTATTTATTTGTTGTTAATATAATGTAAAACTGATGTTATTTATTTACAATTTTTATTGATTTTTGAAAAAAAAAGAATAATAAATTTCAATCTATTTTTATAAAGTAACATGTCTTTTCTTTTTCTTGTTTTAAGTCGTACGACATTTTAGAGATATACTTGTAGGTATTGTTTGTAAATTCTTGATCTTTGATCTCTTTAATAAAATTTTTATTATTTATTAAATTTATAAACCCATCAGAATAAACACAAACTAAGTCTCCTTTTTCTAAGTCTATCTCTCCAAGTTGAAGAAATTTATCAAAACCATCCCTACCATCAATTACCCCATAACCATATTCTTTATCTCCTACTTTTATTACGTGGTTTCTGATGTCTTCTCTCCAGTGCCTTCTAGTTTCAATATCACTCCAATCAAAATTTTTATCCAAATACTCTGCAGATATCTCAACATATTTTTCTAATTTTGGATACATTTCCAAATTTTTGTTAAAAACGGATACAAAACAATCGTCCAAAACACCGTAAATTAACTTACAATCCTTTATCCAAACAGCAGAAGTAGTAGCGGCCCCAATTGTAAACCCGTTTATTTTCCTATCTTTATATAAGTCTGAAGACAAGTTAAATTCTAAAACTTTTTGATTTGCTAACTTGTAAGCATCTTTTAAGGAATCTATAGAATGATTCTTCTCATTTAAATTTTCAACAACAGTATCACATATAATTCTAGCAACCTCATATGCTTCTGATGGTACTGGATACTTAGAGAGATCTTTAGCATCGTGGGTTACACCATCAGACACAATGTAAACACCGTTATCTTGAGAATGAGCGTAATAATCTTCTTGAGGAAGATATGGGTATTTTAAATTATTTTCATGGTAAATAATGTGTTTCATGTAATATTTAGGAAACTACCACCAAAATATTTTTTATCTTGGTGGCAGCCTTCGTTATTTCAGGTAATTAAGTATAAAACTAACGACCTGTAAGTGAATCTCTGATACAGAAAGTTGAGCATTTATTATTTTCCACGTGTAAGGGTCTCCCCTAGCAAGAGTTAGATACCCACTCCTAACGCGGTTATGAAATTCTAAACTCTCTGCATCTAATCTGTTGAATTCTTTTTGATCCTTTTTTCTTAAAAGACCTACTTCTGGTGGTATATCTAAAAGAATTACAATGTCCGGAACGGTATCTTCTACTGCCAACGCTGTCAGCTGTTGTATAAAGGAAAGGCTTTGTTCCCTACCATATCCTTGATAAGCGTATGTTGAGTAGAAACTTCTGTCTGACAAAACTATTTTTCCTTCCTTAAGAGCAGGCCTTGTAACAGATCTGACTTGCTGTGATCTTGAGGCTGAGAATAAAAATGCCTCTGTAATCCCTAATAAACCAAGCCCTTCTTTTTCAAGAAGAATAGATCTAATCTCTTTTCCAACTGGAGTACCACCAGGCTCAATAATATCTAAAACTGAATATCCCTTGTCTTCAAGAAATTTCTTCAACAATTTTATCTGAGTTCCTTTTCCAGATCCTTCACCACCTTCAAAAGCTATTAACATAATGTGTCTCCTCTCTTTATATTTATTACCAGAATAATAACACAATAAGGAAATAAGATTTATGGTTAAAAAGTGACACCTCCGGAGAGGTTTTTAGGTAAATCTATTTAATATAAACCCAATAGCAAGAAACTTCAGCTACATCTTATCTATCTAACTAAAAGGGAAAACAAAACTATACTTCGTCTACCACTAAAGTATTGGAAAGACTATCATGCCAACCTACTGGATTTGAAGATAAAAATGATAAAGCATCAAATGGTATATATCTACACAAAGTTCTTATAACAATGGTTCCAAAACTTGGTTTATTTCCTTCATTGGTTATTACTTTGGTTTTTGTTAATAATTTAGCAGGTGTTTTTCCCCAAATTCCTTCAAATATAAGGTAGTACAAAATTAGAAATACTGCTCCAAGGACTGTATCATCGGTACTTGTTATCAAATCTCCTAAACCTAATATCCCAAAGATAAACCCTATTGAAAAACTAAAAATATAATACCCAAGCATGTCCATTAAAATATTCAAAAAGCGTTTACCCTGTGTAGTAGGTTGTAAGTTTTCTGTTGTAACTTCAGTTTTGATTTTTTCTTGTACTGTTTCAGAAATATCTTTCTGAACTATGTTATTTACAGACTCTCCACAAAACGAGCAAAACTTACTAGTGGGATCTATTTCTTTTCCACATTTTCTACAAAACATTCTTTATTCTCCTATATTAATTAATGTATGTAGTATAACATGGAGCCTGCTCAAAAATAACTTATTAAAGATTCGGTCTAAACTTTAATAAAATAACAATAATAGGCTTATAACTACCAAAGGAACAAGAAAAACCATCTCTAATTAACGACATTGGAGAAAGTTTCAATCATATAATCCTACAATTAAGCTAAAACTTTGACACCATACCTAAATTGGATATTTATTATTTTGGCGCCCCCAGAGAGATTCGAACTCCCGACCCCTCGTTCCGAAGACGAGTGCTCTAAATCCGCTGAGCTATGGGGGCATAAAAGTATAAGCGCCTACATTATACAAAAAATTTCATGATAAAATTACACAGATGACTAAAAAGAAGAAAATATTAATTATTCTGTACCTAATATTTATAACCTTCTCATTCTTTTACATAAAAAATGTATTAAAAGAAGAAAGTGTAGGTGTATATCAAAAAGAAATAAAAAATTTTGAGGATGAGTATGAAGTTAGTGTTACATTTAGATATTACGATAATAGCAACGTCAGAGAATTTAAAGAAACATTAAAAAACACCGATACTATTGAAGAACTTTTACAGCTAATGAGAAAGAGAAATATATTAACCTATGAAACTAATAAATATACATACGGTATGGAAATAGAGTCTATAAATGGTATAAAGCCTGCAAACAGTTATAAATGGGTTATTTTTACTGATGGTAATGATGTAACACTTGAAATTGGCTCTAAAAGATTAGAGGACAATAAAACATACGAGTTAAAAATGGTTGAAAAATAAGTTTACTCGTATCTTAAAGCTTCTATTGGATCCTTTTCACTAGCTTTTGCAGCTGGGTAGGTTCCAAACACTACCCCAACAAAAAGTGAAAATCCCAATGCTAAAAAAACAGACCAAAGAGAAATATTGGCATGAGTAAAAGATCTTGTTGCAAAGATACCCAACCACCCTAAGAACAAACCTATTAAACCACCAAGAGAGCTTATCATAACAGCTTCTATCATAAACTGACGTTTTATATCCTTAGATGTAGCTCCCAAGGCCTTCCTCAAACCAATTTCTCTCGTCCTCTCAGTAACTGAAACAAGCATTATATTCATAATTCCTATACCACCAACAACAAGAGATATACCTGATATTGCCACTAAAACAGACGTTAATATACTTAAAATGCTATTTACAGAAGATAGTATGTCTTCTTGAGTGTAAACAGTAAACTCATCATCACTCAAGTCACGCAGGAGTGCTAGTTCAACTTGTTTTTTAGCCTCAGAAAAATCAACATTATTCTTTGCCTTCACAGTTATAGCCGTGATGTTTGCTCTCTCAAAAGTGTCAATTAAAGTTGTGTAAGGAATGACTATTGATTCATCAAAATCAGGTCCTTTTTTATTAAGAACCCCTAAAACCTCAAACGATTTATTATCTATCTTTATAACTTTATTGATAGGGCTAGCGTCACCAAATAACTTATTGCTAAGAAGATTTCCCAAAACAACAACTCTAGAACTGCTATTTTGCTCAGCTCTTGTAAAATACCTACCCTTCTCAACTGTAGAATTATATATTTTAGTGGAATCATAACCTGTACCAAAAAGGGAAACGTAATAGCCTTGGGTCTTATATTTAACTGTCTTACTTAATTGTATTTCTGGGCTTACAGTATCAACATAATCTTTGGCAAATGTTCTGATAGTATCAGCATGTTTCTCCTTTAGGCTAGAATTCATCATAGCGGTATTAAAACCCTGTCCCTGATTCATATCTATTTTTCCACCAACTACAAAAAGAAGATTTGAACCTAGACCTTCAAACTGATCCTTTATGTAATTTTTCATCCCCCCAACTAAGGATACTAAAGATATAACTGCAAAAACACCTATAATGACCCCCAGCATTGTGAGGAAAGATCTCACTTTGTTTAGCAATAAAGATCCTGTTGCTGCTTTTAAAGTTTCTTTAACGTTCATCTATTATCTCCCCATCTTTTAAAACAACCTGTCTCTTGGCTATTTTTGCCAAATCATCGTCATGAGTTACTAATATAATTGTTTTTCCCTCTTTATTTAAATCAATTAACATTTTTTCAATATCATCACCTGTTTTTGAGTCTAAATTACCTGTAGGCTCATCTGCTAATATTATTGAAGGGTTTGTAATTAAAGCTCTGGCAATAGCTACACGTTGCTTCTCACCACCTGAAAGCTCGTTAGATTTATTGCCTAATCTATGATCCATACCAACCTGTTTTATAGCCTCTATAGCTTTTTTCTCATGTTCACTCGTCGGGATATTACTATACATAAGGGGTAAAATAACATTTTCTAATACAGTAGTTCTTTGTAAAAGATTAAAGGCTTGAAAAACAAAACCGATCTCAGAGTTTCTAACTTTAGCTAAATCTTTTTCACCCAATCCTTTAGTATTTTTACCATTTAAGATAATTTCACCACTTGAGGGGGTATCTAAAAGACCTAGCATATGCATTAAAGTAGATTTTCCTGATCCTGATTTTCCAGTAATAGATATAAAATCTCCCTTGTTTATAACAAGGTTTATATTATTAACAGCGGTAATCTCGCTATCTCCTACAACATATTTTTTACAGAGATTTTTAGCTTCTAGTACGGGATTCATATTAATTGATTATTTTGGCATTAAAACCATCTTTAATCTTTACCTCATCACTTATAGGTGTAAGGATAGTTTTATCAGATAAATCAGTTTTTATTTCCGTATACATATCCCCCTCTAAACCGGTTTCTATGGGAAATCTTTTCACTTTCTTACCATCTAAAATCCAAACAAAAGGTTTATCATCATCGTCGTAATATATTTCATTAAAAACAAGGGACGGGACATCCTTCTCTGTTTTTTCTGTAATCATATAAACATCTCCTGTCATACCAACTTTTACGTCTTTACCATTTTTATCAAAGGAACTTCTAACCAAGAAGCCGCCTTTTGCAGGATCGGCAAAAGAAGATAGGAAATTCACGTTACCTTTTAATTTATCATCTGGATAAGCATCTAAAGTAACTTCTACTTCTTGGTTGTCCTTTATCTGCCCAAAATCTTCTTGATCTAAAACAACTTCAAAAATAAAATCGTCTAAATTAGACACGGTTACAACGGGTGAACCACCAGCTGCAACCTCACCTTCTTTTCTATAAATCCCTATAACAGTTCCATCAAAGGGGGCATATATATAGTAATTAGATAAAAGAGATAGCTGGGCTTTATAAGCAGACTCAGCCTGACTTATAGACTCATCAATACTCCTAAGTTTAATATTATATGCATTTTCACCGCCTAAAAGTCTCTTGTTATCTTTTTTTCTATCAACAAAAAGGTCTCTTTCTCTCAACACAATGTCTCTAGCATCTTTTGCAGATTGAACTGTGTTTAATTGAGTAGAAGGGTCTATATAGGCTATTAACTGGCCTTTTTTAACAAAATCATTCTCTTTAACATTAATCTTTAGGATATTCCCACTTGCTAAAAATGAAAGATCCGCTTGATTATTGGACTTAACGTGTCCTGAAGCTGAAACTGTCTTTCTCACCTCTCTATTTTTAATCTCAACTCTCCTTACCAAAACTGTAACAGAGGTCTTATTTTGAAAGTAAACAAAAATAGCAAGTAGAGATAAGCAAACTAATATTATATTTCTTATTTTCTTAGATATCTTAGGTTTAACCATAGTATGTGCTATCATTTTATCATGTCTATTGAATTTAAAGCTAACCACCCTGTCAGACAGATAAAAAGTTTTAAATACGCCTTTGAAGGTCTTTTTCACGCTATCATGACAGAACCCAACTTTAGGATTCAGTGCCTGATAACCCTGACCTCAGTCATTTTAGGGAAAATTTTTAAAATTACAAGAACAGAATGGTCTATTTTAATAACATCGGTTGGAGTATTAATGATAGTAGAAATAATAAACACAGTTATAGAGGAGATAATGGACCAATTGTTCAAGGAAAAAAAGGAAGGTGTGAAAATAATAAAAGATTTATCAGCAGCAGCAGTTTTACTCACATTATTTGTAGTAATGACTAATCTTATTTTGATATTTGGACAAAGAATTTTCTAAATCAAAAACCTCTTTGCTTAATCTCTTCTAAAGTTCCTGGTTCCATCATATAGAGCCTAACTTTATCTCTTCCATTTTCAGTCAGAGTGTAAACAGGATCGTATTTACTAATCCAATAAGCAACTTTATCACTCCCTATGTAGTCTGTGAAACTTTGAGGATTCATTATATGAACATACGCTCCAGCTCTATCATAGTTTCTATCATAATCAAGATAAAATCCTGCTATTTGCCTCCTCTCATTAGAATAATATGCGACAATATCAGGTTTTGACACTACAAAATTCTTTATACCATCCCAATTTCTATAATACGGGAATCCAAAAAGACTCAAATGAAAGTTGGTATCTGGTTTCCTAAATGTCCAAATCAAAAATTTCTCATCTTCCCATGGGTATTCTCTTTTATGATCAACAAACACAACATAACTTTGAACTGTTAAAAACGAGATAATTAAAACTATTCCCAAAAAATTGAAGATTCTAACCAAAGGAAATTCAAAGACTTTAAAAACAGCACTTTCTATAAGCACAACACCAAATCCCATTAAAATAAATGTGGGTAATAGATAATTATAAATATGAGTCCCAGGTATATAAACGTAACCTTCAAAAAACCCAACCGCTAATGCAACCCAAAGTATTATTGCAACAATCCTAACTCTTCCTTTTTGCACAGAAACCATAACATCTGTAGTGTGATCAAAAAAGTTTCTGACAAAATTTGGTAAATTTTTTAAACTTAAAATAGTTCTGGACATGAAACCTAAAACTATTAATACAGACCCAAAAAAACTTAGTACAAAATACAAACCAAGTGAAAAAACAGGCTGATAAAGACTAAAAATATATTTTGAGCTAGATATTTTCCCAGAAGAAGAGCCTGTAATCCTACTTTCCCAGTAATCTGCAGTACTTTCTGAAAAAGAACTCATAAAAGGCAGATAAAAGATTAACAAAAGACTTAAAGAGAGCACCCCTGCAATTAAAAATATGGAAATTTTCTGTTTTACTGTTAAATCTGCATTTTTAAACCATGAAAAAAGTAAGTAAAAAGCAATAGGCGCTATAAAAACACCATCATAGTGAGAAAGTATAGACAATGCCCAAAATAATAAACCTAAAAATATTCCTTTAACTTTATATTTTTCGGATAAACCTGCCATTGATAGGAAATAAAAACTTAAAACTGCAAACAAAACGACAAATGATTGATATTGAACAATTCTTGAAAAAGCTACAAATAAACCACTGGTTGAAAAAAATAAAGAAGAATAAAAAGCTATTCTTTCTCCAAAATGCAGTTTTACAAATTTGTAGAAAAATATAACTGCTAAAACTCCGGCCAAGGCAAAAGGAAATCTAACTAAAAATTGACTTGAGTAGCTATTATCTAAAAATTTAATCAAATAAGTTATTAAAAACTGTACAGGACCTTTCTTTTGAGATACTAAGAAGTTAGATAGATTCTGACCCACCTCAGGTAAATATAAAGCCTTTATTTCATCACCTTGGTAATCTGAATACCCAAGGTTAATAAAACGAAGCCCAATAGATATAGCAACAACTATTAACATATTTATATTATTTTTTATTAAAGAAAAAAGTTTCTTCATTTGTATCTATTTTACTCCATAAACTAAAAGCTCGTTCATAGCCCTTGTAACTGCTACAAAGACTTTTCTAGCAAAGCTAAAGTTTTTAATTTTTGCAGGGTTAGCCCCTAAAACATAAACTTTTGAAAACTCTAAACCTTTACAATCCTCGGATTTCATTAAATAAACACCTTTTGGTGTATAACTTATTTTTCTTGAAGGATCTAATTCTATAAAATTATTCTTTTTACCACCTATATTTAGCTCAGACATAATATCTCTTATATCGCTGAAAAACTTGTTTCCTTCATCAAATACTATCACCCCGATACTTTTATCAATATTTCCCATGTTACTTTTCACTTCTTCTTTAAACTTCTCTAACAACAGATCCTTATTATCAAAAATTTCGCAAACAGGTTCTGGTCCAATCCTGTCAATGGATTTTGGTAAATATTTTTTTGTATACGGGGAAAGTATCTTATTTGCAAAATCTATAATTTGCTTAGTACTTCTGTAATTTGTATCAAGTTTAAACTTAATAGCCTGTTTTGCAGACTGTATAACATTAGGCACATCTTCCCAGTTTTTAATACCATCCGATTCCAAGGACTGGTTTAAATCTCCAAATAAAGCAAACCTTCCTCTCATAACCATACTGTTTAAAACTAAATATTCAAGAAGACTGAAATCTTGAGCTTCATCAACAACACAATATTCATATTGCTTAAATTTTCTTATACCTATAATCTCAGAATAAACATAAATATAAACCAAAAGCTCGGTATAAGTTAACTCAGAGGATATGTTGATATCAAACTCTTTTAATATTTTCTTCACTGTTGTATTCGTTAGCTCATTCTTTATCTTATTTGTTTGCTTAAGTATCTTTCTTAATCTCAATAAATTTTCCTTATTTAACCAAGAGTTAGGACCATTTGGATTAAGTTTTAAACTCTCTTTTTGTGACATTATAGCTTCTGTGATATCTCTCAGAAGATACATAACATTTTCATAAGGGGTTTCATCTTTGCTGTATTTAAAACTAGCATAAGATTCAAGATCCGGATCTTTGAATACTTTCCCCACTGCTTTTTCATAATAAACATGTGAGCTTAATATCTTCTTTTGTAACTTCTTAACATTATTCACACCAAAACTAGAAGTATCTACTCCTTTATCAAGATCAAATTTCAAATTTAGGTTTTCAATAAAATTAAAACTATAAACCAAATCTCTAACAGTTTTATAAGTTAAATCAAAAATGCCAAGTTTAGGAAAAAGAGTAGATAAATATCCAGCTAGTATCTGACTCTTAGTTATCATAAGTGATCTTCCTGGGTGGACTAATTTTGGATAATTAAAAAATATGTGGGCTAGCTTATGTATTGCCACGGTACTTTTACCGCTACCAACACACCCTTGAACAACACAAACCTGTCTTGGATCAGCTTCAATAATATCTAACTGCGAAATTTGTATAGTCTGAACAATATCTTCCAAAACACCACCAGTTCTCTTCCCTATTTTTTCACTGATTATTGTTGATTCGTCTAACTGAAGATCGTTATTGTAGTACTTAATCAATGATCCATCTTGTATTTCATAGGTTCTTTTTAATTTTAAATCTTTAACTTCTTCTCCATATAAAGTGTCGTATTTAACACCTTTTTGAGGATATCTATATCTATAATAAACAGATGCAACCTTACTTCTCCAATCTGTTATGACGGGCTTATCCTCAGTATAAGAAAATTTCCCTATATAAAAACTATTAACTTCATTTGAACCAGGGTCAGACAAATCTATTCTTGAAAAATACGGTTCCGATATTAAAAAATTTAACTCTCGTATTGTTTGGTACTTTCCTTTAAGGCCAAAAGCCAGGTTTTTCTGATGTAATTGCTCAAGAAGTGTATCAAAATCGCTCATTCCGTACCCGTACGAGCTTGCCCCCTCGTATCTTAAATCTTTTAATCTTTCAATATTCTCTTTCCCTAAGGTTTCCAAATCATTAGATAGTTTTTTCTCAGCAGATTTAACTTTTTCTAACACTTCTTTTAAATGGTTCTTTTCTAATATCATCTCTTCGGGGTTCATAGGTAAAAGCCTTCCTTTCCTACTAAAACTACAAATTCTCCTTTTAATCTTTTTCCTTTCACCATTTCCAAAACCACACTGACTCTCCCTCTAGTTACTTTTTCATGAATTTTTGTTATTTCATTTGCTAAACAAACAAACCTATCTCCAAGATTCTCGTCTATTTCTTTTAATAATTTCTCAATCCTAAAAGGAGATTCATATATAACTAGTGTGGAATCCAAACTTCCGTAGATTTTTAAAATTTTTGACCTATCCCCTGAAGATTTGGGTAAAAAACCCAAAAAAGAAAATTTATCTGTAGGAAATCCTGAGATAACTAAGGCAGCTATAACAGCACTTGGTCCAGGGATTGATACAATGTTAAACCCTTTTCTTATAAGCTCCCTAACAAGTTTATAGCCCGGATCTGATATAAGGGGTGTACCACTGTCTGAAATTAAAGCTACATTCAAGTTATTGTCCAAAAATTCCTCAATCTTAGGTAACATCGCCTCATGATTTTGATCTCTGTACGAAAGCTGAGACTTCTCTATCTCATATTTTTTTAGAATTTTATCTGTTTCTCTAGTATCTTCAGACAGTATTAAATCAACTTCTTTTAAAACATCCAAAGCTCTAAGAGATATATCTGATAAATTACCTATTGGGGTAGCTATTATAAAAAGATTACCTTTTTCCATATTTACCACACGGGCACAACAATTACCCGTAAATTCTAACATTTTCTCGTAAAAAACACTAATTCAACGAAATGGAGAAATACTAAAGTTAAAAGGTTTATTTAAGTTTTTGAACCTCTTTATGAAGAGTGTGTTTCCTTAACTTAGGGTTATACTTCATTAACTCTATCTTACCTTCTGTATTTATACGGTTTTTCTGAGTTACATAAGTCCTTTTGCCCGTTTCCGTGCATTCAAGACCTATTAAAAATCTGTTTCCTTTTTTCTTTGCCATGTCAGGTAATATAGTATAAAAAATCAAATTATGCAATAAAAACAACTTTTTTAATTATTACTATGATAAAATCAAAATGTTTGTATGAAGGAATATAATCACAAAAAAATTGAAGAGAAGTGGAAGAATAAATGGCTTGAAGATAACATTTACAAAGCTGTTGATTTTTCTGAAAAGCCTAAGAAATATATACTAGTGGAGTTTCCATATCCTTCTGGTAAATCTCTACATCCAGGGCATTTGATGAGATACACTGTACCCGATGTTTATTCCAGATATCTAAGGATGAGAGGATATAACGTTCTTTTTCCAACAGGATGGGACGCTTTTGGACTTCCAGCTGAGAATTACGCTATAAAAACTGGAATACATCCTGAAAAAATAACTTTAGAAACAATTTCAAAATTCAAAGAATCCTTTTTAAAAATGGGTTATGGGGTTGATTGGGATAGAGAGATAAGCACATGTGATCCTAATTATTACAAATGGACCCAATGGTTATTCTTAAAATTCTTTGAAAATGGTTTAGCTGAATACAAAGAAACATCTATTTGGTGGTGTGAGGAATTAAAAACAGTTTTAGCTGACGAAGAGGTATTGACTGACAAAGATGGAAATAAAATATCAGAACGAGGCGAGTACCCAGTAACTAAAAAAATGCTTAAGCAATGGGTTCTAAAAATCCCTGAGTACGCAGAAAAACTTCTTGAGGGCCTTGAGGAAATTGATTTCCCAGAATCTATAAAAGCAGCTCAAAGGAATTGGATTGGAAAGAGTGAGGGCGCAAACATATCTTTTGAAGTTGAGGGTAAAAATATAGAAGTATTTACTACACGTCCTGACACTATATACGGAGTAACATTTATGGTGTTTGCGCCCGAACATCCGTTTATTAAAGAAATACTAGAAAAAATTGAAAACAAAAACGAAGTTCAGGAGTACATAAGTCAAACCGAAAATAAATCAGATATTGAAAGACAGGCAGAAAAAGAAAAAACGGGAGTTATTTTGAAAGGCTTGCAAGCAACAGTTCCTTTTTCTAATAGAAAGATCCCAATATTTATTGCTGACTATGTTTTAATGGGTTACGGAACTGGAGTAATAATGGCCGTTCCAGCTCATGACGAAAGAGATTTTGATTTTGCAAAAAAATATGGAATTGACATTATTGAGGTTATAAAACCTGAAAATGACATTAGCATTGAAGATAACAAACTTTATACGGGATCTGGGATTATGGTAAATAGCGGTGAATACGACGGTATAAACTCTGAAGAATTTAAAAATATAGTTATAAAAAAACTTGAAGAAACAGGGAAAGGTAAGGGAGCCATCAACTATAAAATAAGAGATTGGGTATTTTCTAGGCAAAGATATTGGGGAGAGCCTATCCCACTAGTTCACACGAAAGATGGAGTAAAAGAGATATGTAATACTGAAAACCTAGAAGAGGTAAATAAGAATCTACCTCTAACCCTACCCGAAGTTCCAGATTTTAACCCATCTGAAGACGGCTCAAGTCCACTTGAAAGAAACAATGAATGGGTAAACATAATTTTTAATGGAGAACCTGCAAAAAGAGAAACAAACACCATGCCTAACTGGGCAGGTTCTTGTTGGTACTACATAAGATATCTTGATCCAAACAACTCTGAGAGATTTGCAGATGAAGATAAAATGAGATACTGGTTACCCGTAGATAAATATTTTGGAGGATCAGAACATACAACATTACATCTTTTATATTCAAGATTTTGGCATAGATTCTTTTACGACATAGGAATTGTCCCAACAAAAGAACCATACAAATGGCGATTAAACGGAGGCATCATGTTGGCTGAGGATGGTTCCAAAATGTCAAAATCAAAAGATAACGGAGTTGATGTGTTAAATCAAATAGAAAATTTTGGCGCAGATGCATTAAGAGCAACAGTGTGCTTTATGGGTCCGTATGATGAAACTTATCCTTGGAACCCCAGTATTATAAAAACTATTAACAAACTGATTAGGAGTATCTACGATCTACAAAATAAGGTTACAAAAAACAAAAGCAACGAAGAAACCTTAAAATCTTACAATTTAATGGTTAAAAACATATCTGAAATGATAGAAAACCTGAAAATGAATACAGGTGTGAGTGAAATAATGGTTTTTGTAAAACATTTACAAAAAGAAAGTGAAATTGGAAGAGACGTTTGGGATGGTTTTTTAAGAGTTTTATCTGTATTCACACCATTTGTAGCAGAAGACCTTTGGCAAGAATTCAAAAGTTTTAGTGAGTGGAAACCTGAAAATAGCGTTCATTTACAGAAATGGCCGGAATTTGATGAGAGATACACCCACAGTAATATGGTAACCATTCCTATACAAATAAACGGTAAGGTAAGATCTGAAGTTGAGATAGATATAAATGACTCTGAAGATACGGTAAAAGAAAAAGTACTTTTAGATGGCAGAGTTAAACAACACACAACTGGAAAAGAAATAAAAAAGATTATCTATATTAAAGGAAAAATATTTAACATAGTTTTGTAACCCCACAAATTGACAGAAATGTTTTTTAATGTATTATGGATCGCAATCTGTATCAGTACTGGAGAACAGGTAACTTGAGACAACGGTGCGGGTTCTTGTTTTTCCACAGATAATTGCAATCGCACTAAGGTTTTTGCAGGAAGTTGGGTTTTTAAGCATTTAATTTGAGCTCAAATACAATGCTTCCTATCTTTACCAATTTTTTGCATAAACCCTGAATAAACGGATGTCAAAGATAGGGATACCGATGGGGAACAAAACTCATGTACAAGAGTTTTGGTATTTTCCCCATCGGTTTTTCATTTCAATCTAAAGGTAAATGTAACAGTTTTAGACAAGACGGTTGCCTATATTTCAATCATTTATTTCTGCAACTCCCATACCGCACTGCTCGTATTTTCTAACTATCTATTTCGTATGAAAATCTATCACAAAAATTAATCTTAAAGTGATATATAATGTGGCTATGCAAAGAAACGTGTTAATAAAAAATGAAAAAGAAATACAAATTATGAGAGGTTTAGGAAAAATACTTTCCTCAATGTTTATAGAATTAGGAAAGATGATAAAACCTGGAACAGATGTTTGGAATTTAGAAAAGAAATTTATAGAAATGTGTGATGAAAGCGGTGTAATACCTTCATGTAAAAACTATTCAGAGGGAGGTCTCCCACCTTTTCCATCTGGACTTTGTATAAGTATAAATAACCAATCAGTTCATTGTTTTCCAAAAAAAGGAGTTATTCTAAAAGAAGGCGATATTATAAATATAGATACTGTAATAAGTTTTAATGGTCTTCATGTTGACAGTGCACATTGTTATTCAGTTGGAAAGATCGGTGAAAAAAACGAAAAGTTATTAGAAACAACGGAAAAAGCAATGTACAACGCAATTTCCAAAATAAAAAATAATGCAAAAATAGGAGCTTTATCAAGTGCTATGCAAAAAACTGTAGAAAAAGACGGTTTTAACGTTTTAAAAGATTACGCAGGACATGGGATTGGGTATTCTATGCATGAATATCCAGAAATACCCTGCTATGGAAACAAAAATGAAGGCCCCAAATTAAGAGAAGGCATGACCATTTGTGTAGAAGCTCTTGTTTGTGAAGGGAACGATACAGTTTTTAATACAAGCGATTGGGAAACTGAAATGGCTGATGGAGGAAACTTTTGCATTTTTGAACATACAGTTCTCGTTACGAGAAACGGCTATGATATATTGACTAATTAACAGAACCTATCTTTTTCCAATTAGCAAAATCCAAAAACCTATCCCAATAAGTAAAGGTGTGTTTTTGCCCAATCCCCTCTATATAGTTTGAGGCATAGTGGTGAACAAATGGATGATAGAGAAATATTACAGGAACCTGCTCATCTACTACTCTCTGAAACTCATTGTAATGAACTAACCTATTCTCATTATCTATCTCATTTCTACCCTCTTCTAAAGCTCTGTCTACTCTAATCTGTTCAAATCCAGATATGTTAAGGTTAGGAGAATCTTTTTGAGTAGAGTGCCAAAGAACATACCTATCAGGATCTCTACCAACCTCCTGTCCATACAACAAAATTTCAAAGTTTCTGATATCTATAACTTCTTGAACAAAAGTTTCCGGCTTCTCTTTTCTTATAGAAACATTTATCCCAAGTTTATCTTTCCATACCTTGGCAATATTTTCAGCAAGTGTAACATGAATTTTTTCATTAGGAACCGCAATTTCTACACTAATATCCTTTAAATCATCAGAAAAAGTTTTATCGTATGTCTTATAATCTATATTTTTACTTGTGAAAAAACTTCTACTTATAGGGCCTTGTACAGGTATCCCTCGGGTATAAGTCAAATCTTCTATAGGAAGAACTTTCCTCATCTTCCTCCTTAACTCAACGTCACTAAATTTTTCATTTCTAAGATTAAAATACAAGGAATAATAAACACCTTGCACCGGATACTGATAATCTTGAAAATTTTCTAAATCATCACAACACTTACTGTCTGAAGCAAAACCTTCTATTTCTCCTAACTTGGCTGCAGTTTTTAATTCCTCATCATTTGGATAAAATTTGAAAGATATTTTTTTTATTTTGTATTTACTATTTGTGGTTATTAAAGTTATTTTGTCTATAAAAGATCCAGTTCTCTCAATTTTTGCAACTCTAAAATCATTACTTGTTGTTGGCATAAGTGGGTTATCTTTTTCTTCTGAGTTTACAGGAACCACACCTATTACAAGTAAACTTAAAAAGGGCGAATATTTGTTTGGTAGTGTAAATCTAACTGTAAGATCATCTATCTTGTCTGTTGAAACGTATGCCAGTTCAGGGGACTTAAAAGCTGTATAAATCAAATCATCGGCTGTTATTTTTTTACCGTTATTCCAGTATTGATTATCTTTTAGTTTTATTGTGTAAACCAAACCATCTTCTGAAATACTCCAGGTATCAGCTAGATCCGGTACGGTTGCCCCATAAATATCATATTTAAAGACACCTCTGTATATTAAACTTGAAATTGTCCTATCTATAGGGCTAAGAGCTTGGTTTGGAATAAATGATTGAGGTTGCCCCACAACTCCTTCAACATAACCTGTGGTAGGCAAAATTGCTAGCAGGACTGATTGGATGTACAAAACAAGACTTCTTATGAAGTTCATTTCAGCGTAAATTCTACCAAAAATTGATATAATTTGCTAAAACATTGGGTTTACTGATAGAATGTTTAGGATTTTCTAGGCCCTATCGTCTAATGGTCAGGACACCGGGTTTTCATCCCGGCAATCGGAGTTCGATTCTCCGTAGGGTCACCATAAATAAAATCATCATTGAACGAAGTGAGATGGTGATTTTGTTTGTGTAATCCTATGGAAAGTGAAGATCTCACGAACAAAGCGAGTGAGTTCGGCATCGCTATACGATGTAAGAGGAAGCGCAGCGAGTGAAACGAGCGAGCAAGCTCTTATTCTCCGTAGGGTCACCATAAAAATTGGCGGCAGTCCTTTTGGATTGGCGCCAG
>CAZTQT010000012.1:0-22123 GCA_964615625.1 uncultured Candidatus Saccharibacteria bacterium | reverse complement strand
TCCAGTCCCCAACTTTATCAAAACTACCTTTTTTCCACTGTCCGTTTTCTTCATACCCTATTAATTTATTTAAGGCCTCTCTACTGTCTTTTGATTTCATAGCTATGCTATGATCTACCCCAAAAAGCTTTTGTGATAGTTGATCTAAGGTCTCCTCACTCCTGTCGTTGTTTAAAAGTTTTGCAAAAAGTACACGGTTTTCCTCTGCTGTCTTTTTGTTCTTATCGTTAAAATCTAATAATTTTAATGTTCTGAAATCCCCAGCCTTATGTGTATAAAGACCTTTAAAACCACCATCAGCTATTTCCTTCCCCGATACTTTTATCGTCCTTCCTAAACCAGTGGTTTTTAATTCTGGGTCCAGCTTAACCTTGGCTGTGTTACCAAACTTTCTTTCAAAACGCCTCATTTTACGGGTATTCTCTTGCGGAACACCGTAGTCCTCATCTACTTTAAGCCCAAAGTAATTGGTTCTTTTCAAACTTTCACCAACAATTTCCCCACTTGCTGCTCTTTCTACCCATCTAGGAGCAAGGTCTTTCATTTTTTTCCAAGCATAGTTTTCTATTACTTGGGCAATACCACCTTTATCATAAGCATCTAAGACTTCTTTTGTAGCGTATCTCACCCTATCTTGTCTTAAACGATGCATTATTGGGGTTAGGTTTTTAGCCTTTATACTAACTCCATTTGAAAGAAGTACAGATTCCACATTCTTATCATTGAGAAGACTTCCAATATCGTGTGGTTCGTTACTCATCATACTTCTCTCCATGTCTTTCCTTAGGTTGTTTCCTAGGTCTCCTTTAAAAGTTGATCTTTTTGTGAAGTTCTTACTGGGAGTACTACCTTCTATTTTTTTAGCTATATCACCAAGACTACGGATACCTACACTTCCTCTTTGTGCTCTACTCATAGCATCTTCAACGACACTTTGTATTGATTCCACCCTAGTGAAGTATTTAGTTGTTTCTCTTATATACTTGTCAATTTCTTTTTGTGGGATGCCCTTGCCGCCAAGGGTTATTGCTCGAGAAGACAGCTTTGTTAATTCCTGTACAGCATCTTTTATATGTACATCATGCATTTCTTGTAGAGTTTTTAAAGCAGTGTTGTTGGATTTACCTAAACCAATTTTTCTTAATGTCTTAGCCGTGTCGGAAGATTTCTTTTGTAATTTTTCTATAGTCTCCAGGGTTTGGGCTTTTACATCAAAAAACTCTACAGCTGAAGCATGTTTGCCTATTGCCCTTTTTACATTACTGTTACCTCTTAAGTAATGATGCATAATCTCTTTATTTGCTGTACTTAGGCCTTCTGAAACAAAGCTTGTATGATCTTTATCTCTCCCTCTTGGGCTATCCATACCTCTTTCAAACTCTGCAGCAGCTAGGGCAACTTTTCTATATATATCTCTTTCTACAACCCCGTTGCTGTCTGTTACTGAAACACCTTTTAGATCTAAAGGCTTGTTGTTATTTCTATGGTCTTTAAAGAAAGCTGTGGTTCTGTCTGATATAGCCCTCCCACCTCTTTTTTCTAAGTTGTTGTATGTTTGATCACCATACCCTAAAGCACTTAACCACATTCTTTCTCTTGCTTTATTTTCTATATCAGAAAAATCACTATCTAAAATGTTGTTGTAATCAATACCTGTTGTCTCTTTTGACCAGTCTTTAAGGGTTTTAAGAAGCTGCTTTCCTGTTTGTTTTATTCCGTCTTTGTGCCCTATTCCCCAGTCTTTTGGGTTTAAACTTAACTTTGTTGTGGCACCTACAAGATCATCTGTTGCATAATCATCAAGATCGGTAGGATCTAGCTCCACTTTAGGACTTGCACTGACTTTTAATTGTTGTTTCCAATCATCTACTATTCTATCCTTTATCCATTTAGGAGCTGCAAGTGGGAGCCCAGATATTTCTTCTCCAACTTCATCTATACCCTCCATAAGGACATCGTAGTTGTATTCAATAGGTTTTATAAAATCTTTAGATTGTGGTTTTTTGGGTAATGCTTGACCAGCATAATACCCCGGGTAAGCGGGGTTAACAGGCTCTTCTCCTGGTTTTTTGGGTTTGTAACCCGGATACAAAGGACTTGTTGCCATAAGTGTTATTATTATAATATAATATTTACGTATTTATTGGGATACTTTTTTGTTCTATAATTTTTGAAATGAAAAAAACATATAAAATCCTTTTGATAACCTCTATATTTCTGTCTTTATTTATTTTTACTTCTGGAGTTAGGAATAGCCTTGCTTCTACTAGTGAGGTACCCCCAGCCTGCAAGGTTGAACTGGACGCTTTTAATAGAGGTTTAAACATATTTGACTTGGATATCAGAAGAACTGTAGATAATTTTATGGTGTCGTGGGTTATATCCGTGTTTTCGAATGTTTTAGGTGTAAATCCAGATTCAGTTAAGTATTGTGAGGGATATGTGTTAGAGAAGTTTGCGGAAGGGGATTATGGGAGTTTTTCCACGAAATTACAAAATGTGTATGATAGTGAGGACGCTCAAGGAATTACATGCATGCCGGGGTATGATGATCTGACAGCAGACGAGTTGTTATATTGTGATGCTCTTCTACAAGAGCAAGATAGTACAGCCTATGCTGGTGAAAACATTGCTGCCAGAAGAGATAATGTGAAACTTATGGCAGTAGAAAGTAGCCTTGTAGGGGTTGGAAACATGTTAGAAGGGTTTACTATGAAAGAACCACTTCCATTGAACTTGGCGTACGCTTGGGATAGATCTGTTTCTAAGATTCCTATTGTTGGTAACGCACTTGCTGCTGATGAGACAACTGTTTATGAAAACCTTCCAGTTTTAGCAGCAGTTTATGGAATTTGGGGAGTATCTAGGAACGTTGCTATAGCTGGAATGTCCATAGTTATCCTATACACAGGTATCATGATAATAATGAGGAAAAAGGTTAACCAACAGCTAGTTGTTAGTATCCAGTATGCTATACCAAAAATAGTGATAGGAATAGTCCTCATATTTTCAAGTTATCTTATAGGAGGAACTATAGTTTCAATAGGGTGGGGTTTATTTAGAGGTGCTTCCACAATGATACTCAAGTTACTTTTCAACAGTCCTAAGTCTATTCCATCGGGTCTTTTGTCTATTGTATTAATTAATATGACCCTAGGAATTGCAAGAGGAGGAAGTGGTTATTTAATACTAGCTTTGATAATAGGCCTTGTATTAGGTTTGGCTAGAATAATAATTCTTTTAAAAGCCTTTATGTTGTATATAAAGATGGTAGCCTCTGTTATAAGTGCTCCTATAGAGTTTGTTGTAGGAGCTGTTCCTGGAAGCGAGAATAGAATGATTGATTGGTTTAAGAGAATGGGTAAGTGGGCATTAACACTTTTTGGTATGGGTATTGTTATCCCTGTAACTTTACTTATAGCTATAGAAGTAATGCTTGCTTATATGAAGAATAGTATGGAGGTTGGTGGTTGGGGAGTTATATTTGCCGTATTAGCACCTTTGATTGTCACTATCTTTGGCTTCTCTTTTGGTATTGGAATGGAGAAGAAGGTGGACGCTTTATTTGGTGGCGGTAAGAAGTAATTTGCTTTTCTAATCTAATTTGTACAGTACTCATATTTCAATATCGAGTTGTGGGTTTGTTGAGGATGTTCTCATTTTGTTTTTAATATTAGATAATTTTAGCTCACTTTATCAAATTTCTTTCAAATCCTAAAACCCCCTTCTTCTTTTGTTTTATCTTTATTATTCTGTCTTTTCTAGTAACAGTTTTCCATCTAAGGCCTCTAATTGTATTTATCTGTTGCGAAAACTACCATGTCCCAATAAATGTTTTTTGGAAAACTCGATAAACGCGATCTAATTACTTATTACTGTAGAGGTACAGGTCTTAATGCTCAACATCTGCTTTTATACTTAGTAGTGAAGTGTTCGGTGTATATAGTAGCTATAGCAAGAGCCAGGTTTGACAAGGAGGGTTAGTTTATGGCGTTGTTAGGTTATTTACAAGCGTCCCACACGTTTTTTCCTTCAGGCATTGCTTCACTTTTGTCTTTATTTTCTCCTTTAGGATCAGCACCCCAGTTATGGAGATTTAATGCTTTTGCTACGGTTCCTTCGGTTTTCCCATCCCCCCAAACTTGATCTGGGCAAGCCCCTTCTATATTTCTAGAAAGAGTGTGGGCTAAAACAAAAACAGCATCCATAAAATTACATCTGCTTAGAGTTCTCTCTCTACCTGGAGATAGATTAGAGTATGCTTCTGTCATAGTGTTCATACTTGGTGCCTCTGTTTCATCCCCGGGAACCCCGTCAGTGGCTCCCATTGAGAACCAAAGAAGTATCCAGTCAAATGGGTGTTGTGCTACAGGCTCTAAATCATCACAAAAGTTAAAGGCACCGTACCATGGTAATGTAGCTTCTTTTAAGTAATCCTCACCTTCCTTGCTCCAGTAGAATTGATATTTTTCTCCGGTTTTTATGGTTGTCATATAGGCAAGTATAGCTGCAGGGTTAACATCAAATTTATTACCTGCAAGGTTTAGTACAGTAGTAAATGTTTCAGAAAATTCCCCACCGCCCATGAAATTACTGGCACAATTTAAGGAGTCATTAAAATTACACGACCCGTCTGTCTCAGACAATGCTTGTTTTAAATCCTTTAGTGTTAGGACCTCTGGGTCAGGTAATGGTTCAAAATTACACCCAGCTTCCGACCCTGACCTGCCCCAACTACCTACACTATCTTCTTCAATATCAGTGTTTTGGCAATGTATATAAAGGGGTTCTAGTTTTTTAGAACTGGTAGAGGCCATTGGTTGTCCAACATGCGCTCTAACCAAATAGTTTACCCCTGACCCAATACCTACAACATCCTTTCTCTTAGTAAGACTTGGTTTACGGGTATTTGTTATTGATGATGATAGACTAATCCAAGCACCTGGTTGTATGGTTATATCTGGTGTACCTGGGGTTCTAAATCCTTTGTATAGTTTTTGACCTGCTTCTGATACTTTATCTACATTTATACTATCCATATTTTTGTTTTCTATATCTTGTTGGGTATTGTTTACTATTATTGTTGTTTCCAAATTTCCATCACATGCATATGGACCAGCTTCTGAAACTGTACAGTAATCGTAATTATGTGTCCATGTATTCTCACCTAGATCCCACCCCTCTTCTAAGCAATCTATAGATCCAAACTTTCTTGGTTTTTCTCCAGAGCCTTTTCCACCAACACAAGTATCCCAGTTTTCATCACTACACATACCAGTCTGCTCTTCTTTACTTTCAATTATTTCGTGACTACCGTCGTCAAAACACTTAAATTTAGTTGTAACAACTCCACTTTCACATATATTCACCCTACATGTTCTGGAGTAACTGTTGTTACAGCTGAGTAGGTCCACATTTTTACAGGAGCTTACGGGATTCCATGGGTAACACCCACCACCATTTCCCCACTGATCTGTAGGATCTATAGCCTTTGTTACACCCCCAATGCATGGAAATAACTTTTCAAAATTACATTGATTTACTTCAAAACCTGTAACTAGTAAAGCATCTTTTGGAGCCCTTTCTTTTTGTAGTGCCTTATTTCCTGTTTTTCTATCTGTAAATGTTTTACGTTTATCTGGATTCTTAGAAAGAAACGATGCTATTCTGGAAAAAACTTCTCCTAATTTTGGTTTTCCTTTAACTTTGGCCATTTCCCAATCTATATAACCATTTCCAGAAGATATAGATAGTGTACTGTCGAATTTATCTTTTAAAGCCCCAGGCAGTCCCAAGAACCTATCATCTTTGAGGTTTTCCACTCTATTGTACGCCACACTTGTCATGTATATACCAGAAGATTGGGTTCTAGTACCACTTTCTTCCCCACCCATTGGAGGAGACCCCCCTATTATCAAATCGTCTCCTGGATAGTGGTTTTTATTACAAAGAAAACACTCGTTGTCAGGGTTGTTAAAGTAATTATCATAAACATCTTTATCATGTTCAGAGTTTAGTATTAGTTGTTGGTCATTTTTATTAGCTTCCGAATATTGTCCCCAGGCCACAGGTTTATAAGATACTAGGTATTGTGCTCCTGACATCAATTCTTTCTTTTTATTTTCATCTGTTTCAAATGGTTGAGCTACAAAGTCTGTAGTATTTCCCATAGATGATGATTCATTTAACCCTGTTATCTGAGCCATAGCGCCAAAACTGTTATTACCCGCCCTATCTCCTGATCCAGCAGTGGCAGAATTACATCCCGATTGTGGTAACCCCTTTCCCTCTTCCCCTCCCTTAAAAATAGTTTGGTTGCAAGGATTTGTTTCTGGTGATGATATGGAGTCGTCTCTAGCTTCTTCTATAAACCCCCATTTTAAAGCTTTATTATTTGTTCCAAGGTGGGTTAAATAATAATTGTTCCAATAAACACCGCCACCACAAAGTGCTTTTTCTCTAGTACACGGCTCTCCGGGTTTTTGTATTTCCCCAATAGTGATAGGGTTTTTCTCACCCCTTTCTTTTGTTACACATACAGGCACACTTTCCAAATTATCGTAGGCAATATCTTCAAATTGGTTTGGTGTTGTAAAGGCCTGTGCAGGCCCCCCTGTGATGTGGCTATTCAACCCAGTTCCAGAAGATATTGTTGCATTACACTCTCTTAACGACTCGCATGTTGGGTATTGCGGTTTTTTTTCTTCTATCTCCGTATCGTTTTCCTCTTCCTCACCTTCTTTTTTTAGGTTCCAATTTCTTTTGTACACTTCTCCAACACAGTTAGAGAATTGTAATCCTAAATATTTTGCTATATCATCATGGTCTTGGTAGTAACCAGTCATATCCACTCTAATTTCCAAAGGTCTATAAAACAATAATGAGTATTTTGGGGGTATGTTTGGTAACAGGTGTTGAGTTGTTAGTTTGGGATTTGTGTAAAGCTTCTCTTCGTAAGCACTTGCCTTATCCTCACCAAAACCATCTGCACACAAATTTTTCCAAAAACTATTTTTGTAAGCGTGTTTGCAGTCTGTATGGTACCAAGCACCCTTATCCGGGAAGTAAAGTGTATTAAACGCAGCACCACCCCACACATTTAAAGCTTCTGTTAAAGCCTTTAGTTTAGGACTATCTTTTTTTGGTTTTGTAAACCTGGGATCAGCCCCCCTTAGATTAACGGTTATACTTCTAACTTTTTCGTCTTTATATTTTTCAAAATATGCTTGAGCAGCTAAACTATAACCATCAGGATCATTATTTCCAGTAATTTGTTTTACTTTATACTCTTCAGGATCAATTCCCATATGATTAGCTAATTTATTTATTCCTATAAAATCAAATTGTTTATAGGGAGGCATGTATTCTAAAGGTATTTCATTACCATCATCATCGTATTCAACACCACAATTAACCTCATGTATTACTTCCGTCAAATTTTCGTATGATGGTATAACATGTATTCCTTGAAAATTGTCGTTGCACTTAAAAACAAGATACCTTTTTTTAGATTGTGCCAACATATCAACATAAAACTTCCCTTTAAAATCACTAACTTTCCACCCCTCCTCTCCCTCACACGATTTCCAGTATTCGTATTTGTATTTCCAGCTGTTATCTACTTTTCTTGCAATGAGGTGAAACCTTCCCTCCTCATTTGTAGATGTTGATGAGAAAGGATGCACCAAGTAACCTTCCTTTTTGCATGTAGGAGAGGAGTTATCGCATTCATATAAATAAACAGAAACCCCTTTTACAGGGACTTGTGATACTGATGGGGCTGTAGATCCATCTGGAAGTCTCATAGGCACGGCTCTTCCTTGTCTTACACTCCCACATATTGATATCAGTCTAGGATCTCCTGGATCGGGACACCCTACTGCGATATCTTTCACATCTTGAGGACGTTCTACTTCTATTATCTCCTCCTCTGGTACAAGATAGGGGTTGCGTTCTTCATCTTCAGCGTGGGTTTTTAATACAAACCCAAACACACCAAATAGCAGAATAGCAATAAAAAATATCTTCCATATTTTTTTCATATTTTTCATTACAATTATAGCAAAGACCTTAATGTCAATGTAGTGGTAAAATGACTAAAATTTATGGTAAGAGGCAAGTTATTAGCAAAAAATAGAAAAGCAACTTTTAATCATACTATTGTTGATAAATATGATGCGGGTATTGTCCTGAAAGGGTATGAGGTAAAAGCTATAAGAGAAGGAAAAACAGATTTTGAAGGCTCTTATATAAAAATTATAAATAATGAGGTTTATGTTGTTAATCTTAAGATAGGTAGATATTCAAAACAGTCAAAAGAATCCAGTGCTATTGATGAAACACGCAGTAGAAAACTTTTATTAAATAAAAAAGAAATATTGGATTTAAAAAGAGAGTTAGCAGAGAAAGGAAAGACCGCGGTTCCGTTGGCTTTAGTGCTTTCTAACAATATTATAAAATTGGAATTTGCTGTAGTAAAAGGTAAAAAAGAGTTTGAAAAAAAGCACACTGCAAAGGAGAGGCAGATAAGAAAAGATATGAAAATAGAGGCAAAGGAATTTAGAAAAAGTGATTACGGACAAGTTTGATTGAGTAGGGTATTTAATGTAAAATTCCCATACTTTAGTACTTTAACAAGGGGATGCATTGGATTTGACTGATGCTTATTTTTCTCAACTGCATGTAGGTTTTTCAAAGCCTTAATTTGGAGAAAAAATAAATGCTGAAGAAAAAGCATTCGTGCCTGCAATGGCATGTGTTGCTGCTTAACTAAAGTTAAGTACCAACTGACACCAGAGGTCTTTCCGAGAAGATTTCTGTCGTAGTCTAATAAAGCTCGGATGAGGTTGTTTAGATTTGACCGCTTTAAACCGCCAAGGGAGTAATCTCAAAGAAAAGGTCTGCAGAAAGGTTTAAGGTTTTCTGGCCCCTTTCTTTCTTAAGTAATGCTCAGATAAACATGTAGGCGTTGTGAAGAAATGTATCAGAACGTGGGTTCAACTCCCGCCATCCCTGCCATTTTTATTTATCTCTTTTTGCTTTTCCTCTTAAAAGATCAGAAATGGCTTTTGTGGTCCTTTCTGGTTTGTCTTTTCCTGTTATCAGAGTATCAGACATGCTCTCTATTCCTTTTACACCGTCTCTAATAGAACCAAAAAGGAATTTAGTTCCCTTATCATCCTTATCTGCACTTTTAACTATCTCATCAGCTACAAAGGCTATTATTCTAGTACCCATTCTTACACCTACTCTTAATAAGACTTTTATAGCTTCTTTAACCCTACTTTCGTCTTCCGCACCTGCTAATATGCTGGTAACACCTAATGCATTAAGATTCTGACCTACACTTAGTTGCCTAAAGTTGTCTGCAATAAGTTGTTTTATTTCTTCAAATTTTTCTAATTCCTCAGGTGATAATCCTTGGGCTATATCTTCTAGACCATTGTCAATTAAAAACTCTTCTGTTTCAGGAGATATATCTTCATCTAAAAATTCCCACTCTCCATCAACAATCTCCTCGCTTTGTAGTACCTCCTCTCCAACATCTTCCATAATTTCTTCTACAACCTCACCTTGCACCATTTCTGAATCTTCCCCAACGTCTTCTATAACCTCTTCTGCTTCTTCTGTGTTTTCATCTATAAATTCCCAATCCCCATCGACAATATCTTCACCTGCTTCCTCCTCATTCTCAGTGTATTCTTCTATAGTATCTTCTTGTATATCACTGCCTTTCTCGGTTTCTGAGTCATGGTTGAACTCCCCTTCCTCAGCATCTAACCCTGCTGTTTTTCTTATATAAGCTTTCGCTGCATCCTCTTCTCCCTTGATGTTCTCTTCTATATTTACAATATTTCTTAACTCATCCTCCCCAACCATGCTATAAGACGGGTCTCCTATTAACTTTCTTAAATGGTCATTTATCCCTGGCCCGTTGAGAGTTTCATCCACATCTTGATCAATATTTATTATTGCTTTCTCTGCCACATCATTAACCTCAGCATCACTTGGTTCCTTTTCTATTCCACTTTCAACACCTTCCATTTCTTCTGGGGAGTCCAATACTTCATTACCCGCACCAACATCAATTTCATGTGTTATGTTTAAATTTTCTCCAGCGGGTTCAACTGGATTTATTTCTATATCATCTGCCATGTTTAATAATATGTCCCCGCTAATATGCGGTTAATTTTTTCTTCATCTATCTTTTTTCTATATTCAACAATGGCTTCAAAACGCTGTTTTTTTAATTCTGCCATTTTTATTTTAAACTGTAGGTACCTTCTATCTATCAGGTCTATCTTATCTACATTTGTACTGGGCATGTATTAATTATTACACAAAGTGCATTTTTTCTAAAAATATGGTAAATAGATTGTAAAAACAAAAGAAAGGAAGGTATTTTAGATTACTTGTGGGTAGAAAGAAAAGGAAAGGGCAATCCCCGTATGATAAAAAGAAAGTGGCGGATAGGTTGCACTGTACAAGAAGATTCATGGAAAGATTTGGGATCCACTATACTGGTGAATTGAGACACCTTATACTTAGGAATATAAGGGAGCAGAGAGGTATTTTTGTTAAAAAACTTAGCAATACCAGGACTGTTTGGAAAAGGGTTGTTCCCGGACATCCTGATATTTTGGTGTTGTATAGTAGTTCTACAAAGGAGATAGTTACAGTTTTAGATGGAAAGAAACAGGTCCTGATGTATTAAATTATCAGGACCTTCCTATTTTTACTAGAATTTCCTACCTTTTAAAGATATTTTTCTAAGGTACCATAATAAACACTACAGGGTTAATTATTGTTTATACTACAGGATGCATGTATTAAATATGTTGTGTATCCAATATAAACGCCTATGTGGATAACTTATGGAAAACGCATTTAATATAATTTTTCCACCAAAATGTGTGTTTTGCGGAACTGTTGGTAATGTGTTTTGTGATAATTGCATATCTAACTGCTCTATATTGCAAAATCAAAGATGTTTGATTTGTGATAAAAATTCTTTTTCTGGCGAGACCCATTATCATCACTCTTTTGATCTAAGGTATTTATCCTGCGGTAACGGTCTTTTATCTCCCGTGCTTTCGGAGCCGGATAAAGTGCATGTTTCAAAATACCCTTCTCAGCTTGTTTGCCCGTTTGTGTATGAGGGAAATGTTAGAGAGTGTATAAGAAAATCCAAATACTCTCAAAAATTATTCATGTGTTTAAAAAGATTGGCTTTTGAAGGCGTTAATTTAATTTATGAGTGGGGATATTCTTTCAATGATTTTTTTGTTGTATCTATACCAATTAGTAAACAAAGGGAACAAACAAGGGGGTTTAATCAGGTTGATGTTATTTCAAAGGTTTTTGCTAAAAGATTTGGTTTAGAGATAAAAAGTTTTTTAAAAAGAACCAGAGATAAAAAGGCCCAGCACGGATTAACAAGGTTTGAGAGGTTTAAGAATGTTGAAGGTGCCTTTTATGTTGATGGTGATGTTTTGGGCAAAAATATTATTTTAATAGATGATATTTGCACTACTGGGGCAACTTTTTTAGAAGCCTCTAAGGTTTTATTTGAAAAAGGTGCAAAAGATATAAAATGTTTTGCTCTGAGTAAGAAGCTTTAAAAAATGTTTAAGTTGGTATAATATCACCGTACTCTGTTTATTTTTATGGAGGGTTGGCAGAGTGGTAATGCAGCGGCTTGCTAAGCCGTGACGGTTAATTGCCGTCCACAGGTTCAAATCCTGTACCCTCCGCCAGTAAAAACTACTAAAGATCATCCCCCCAGGTCTGAATGAATCTAAATTAATAGGTCACCACAATTTGTAGTGAGTATATTTAAAATGTTGTATAATTTTTGTATGAAACTTCCTAGCATTGCTAAATTTATGGACATGAAAGATCCTAGAGATCAACTAGGGCCATCAAAAGTTGGCGAAATGGATAGAAACAACCTTCCCACAAAGGAAATATTTCTTGCTTGGGAAAAAGAAATGCCTGCAGATTCAAAGAAAGTCTTTAACAGTGGTTTTGTTAGAGCGGCTACCATAATAGGTATATTATTGGGTGTTCTATTTTTGTTTATGAAAGAATTCGCCCTTATTTTGGTAGTTGGTAGTATTATTCTTTTCTTTAGCTCGTTAGATAAAATGACGTTCAGCAAAGTTAGATACGAGGTTAGTAATCACGGTATTTTGATAGGGGACGACTTGTATTTTTGGGATAGGTTGAGGAGATATTATTTTTCACCCAGAGGTGTTTCAGACGAAGTTATCGTTATAGATACTGTCCTTGGAATACCTGGAAAAATATATTTACCATTTGATTCGGAAAATAAGCCTAAAATTATGGAGATATTTAATAGGTATTTAAATTACTTAGAAGAAGAGCCCAAAACTGTTTTTGATAATGCTTACAACAAAATAATAAACATGTTTGGTGTAGAAGAGATTCCTCAAGAAAAGAAGTAGTTTAATAAAAAGAATTTATCCTTTGAGTTATAATATCCGCAAAGTGTTTTCTGTATTGTCTCGCACCCGTAGTTCAGAGGATAGAACGCAGCGTTGCGGACGCTGAAGTCGGGGGTTCGAGTCCCTCCGGGTGCACCAAAGAGTTTACAATTAGGGCCGTTAGCTCAGCTGGTAGAGCGCTGCATTCGCATTGCAGAGATCAGCGGTTCGAATCCGCTACGGTCCACCATATTTAATTCGGAGGGATACCGAAGCGGTCATAACGGGCTAGTCTCGAAAACTAAGCGTGGTGAAAACCACCCGGGGGTTCGAATCCCCCTCCCTCCGCCATGATTCGGCAGGATCCCGCAGAATGTGGGATACTGACGAAACATTACGAAGTAGGTGGGTTTGAACCGCGAGTAGCGAGTTTACGAGCGTTAAACGAGCAGATGCGGTATATTCAAGCAAAATAGCCGTTAGGCTATGCTTGAATTGAGGAACACGAAGTGTTCCGGTATCCCCCTCCCTCTGCCAGTTAGAACCACTGTTGCCATTTGGAAATCACCTAAAAACCAACACTAAAAAGCTTATCCAAATTGACATCTCATTAACCCTATAGTACAATATAGCGCAATTAAAACAAAAAGGAGAAAAGAATGGAAGAAGGAAAGCTTTTTCACATAGGAACGGTCATGAGTGTCATGAGCGGCATGGGACTTAGAGGATTAGACGATCTGAAGGAAATCCTCGTTTATATGACGGGAGACAGCACCTTGTGGATAATCCAGTACCTAAGGGTCTGCGAAGAATGCATACCTTACTTAATAAGGCAGCACCCACAACTGGGTCACTATAAGATCCGAGGATGGATTAGAGGGTTGCAAGAGGCCTACGAGGCTCTTCAAGATAAATCACAAAAACAGGCCCTCTTTGACGAGTGGGTGCAAAAGTTGATAGACGGTGAAGGGTTTGACGCTCAGTACCCCGAACAATTGGAGGTCAACAAAATCCCCGTGTTTGCACACAGGGTCATAAACCCTCTTAAGTAGGGAGTGGCTCTCATTGAAGATGCCGAAAGACAAGGATTATTCAAAAATTGGATTGGGAATAGGAAGCAAAGAGATTGTGGGAAGACTTATGTTGAGTTTTTACTCAAGCGGTATGTTTTTATCTTAACTCAAGATCTTTTGCGTTGTACCAAATAAATCCGTTTTCTAAACAATATGCATTGATTTTATTTGAAAGATTTTGGTCTGCTCCGTATTCTAGTAAGTACACTGATAAACCATAATTTTTTATTCTTGAAAGATACTCTTTAAAATAATCAGTTTCTTCTTTTTCCTGAACACCATAGCTTTCATCATCAAAATCTATAGAAGTAAACACTGTTTCCTGATTTACTCCATCAAAAAGAGATTGTGCTATACCCTTATCCATACATTTTGAAACAAAGGTATCACCGCCATTTATAATAAGTTCCAAATTATACTTTCTTAGTCCTTGTAAAATTGTGCGTAGTCCTTGAAATATATCTTCTCTTGGATATTGATAATAAACATCAATGTTGTCCAAAAATAACCCATCAAATCCCATATCTGCATATTGTTTACCTAACTCATTAATAATAAAGTTTTGCCATTCAGAAGATGCAACATTTATCCACCTTTCATCAGGCCAGTCTTCGTAAACATCAAGTGTAACTTTTTTGAACTTACCATAATAAGGGCGGTATTTCTCAATGGAGCCGATATTCAAATATCCGTACACTGTTTTTCCAGAAGCATGTAATTTTTCAACCTGTTTTGCAGAAAATTCCGACGGTTCTATTACGACAATATCGTATTGGTTCAATTTACTAAACTCGTCTCCATTAATACCTAAAAATACACCATATTTTTGTCCTCTTCTCTGTCGTTGTACCTGTTGCTCTTGTTGCTCTTTTGGTTGTTCCTGTTTTACTTCTTCTATCACATCTTGCTCTTGTTTATGCTCTTCTTGCTCCTGCACATGCTCTTGCCTTTTTTCTTGCTCTTGTAATTGTTGTTGGCTCGTGTGCTCTTTTGGTTGTTTTCCTGCATACCCAGCAACTAATAATGTAAAAATATAAAAAATAGTAGAAATTATTAGTTTTTTCATATTTTGATATCTGTTTGAAAATCTTCCTTAGCAATTATTATATGCATTTTCCATGTGTGGGTATGTTTTTCTTAAAACAGGACTAGGTGAAGTAACAAGTTAAGAATCTTAGACAGTATTGTAATACCTTGGTCTTTTTCCTGCGATTCATTACAATAATAACCATGAGTAAAATATCAATAAAAATAAATGGAAAAGAATTTGTAACTGAAAAAGACAAGAGAATAATTGATGTGGTTAGAGAAAATGGAATTGAAATCCCGTCTCTTTGCTTTCACCCAGATATCGAAGACCAAGGCCATTGTGGAATTTGTATAGTAAAAATTTCTGGTGAAGATGATTTTAAAAATGCTTGCTCAACTTTTGTAAAAGAAAACATGGAAATCACAACAGACTCAGAGGACATCCAAGAAGAAAGAAAGAAAAATTTAGAAAAGATTTTAGACAACCATGTGCTTGAGTGCGGGGATTGTGTCCTGTTTCAACGTTGTAAACTTTTAGAATTGGCACGAGCTTTTGACTTAAAACCCACTGGAACAAAAAAAGATGATGATAAAGTTTTTGAAGTTGGTGAGATTGTTTTTGATCAAACTAAATGTATAGGGTGTGGAAACTGCGTTTCTGTGTGTCCTGTAGATTTTTTACATCTAAATGAAAAAAATAAAGTAACCCCATCTTCAGATGAAAAGAAAGATTGTATAAATTGTGGCCAATGCATTTTGCACTGTCCCGTGGGAGCAATAGAAGGTGTTGGGGAGTTTGAATCTTTAGAAAAAAACTTCTTAGATAACGGTAAAACTGTTGTTGTTCAATTTGCCCCGTCTATTAGAACCAGTATCGGAGAAGAATTTGGCCTAGGTGCGGGAGAGATAGTTACAGAGAAGTTAGTAGCAGGACTGAAAAAGGTAGGTTTTGATTACGTTTTTGATACTGCTGTGGGAGCTGACTTTACCACCATGGAGGAGTCAGATGAGTTAATAGAAAGATTAACTAAAAATGAAAAATTGCCTGGGTTTACTTCCTGTTGCCCGGCTTGGGTAAAGTTCTTGGAGTTTAATTATCCAGAATTTACACCAAACCTCTGCACTTCTCGTTCTCCACAAGTTATGTTGGGAAGCATAGTAAAAAGCTACTGGAGTAGTAAGAAAAACATTGATCCAAAAGATATCTTTGTTGTTTCTATAATGCCTTGTGTTGCTAAAAAACATGAAATAAAAAGAGAGAAGTTGGGTGATAGTGGTTTGTTTGCAGTTGATATGGTTTTAACAACAAGAGAGTTAGCTAGACTTTTTAAGAAAAAAGGAATAGATCTTAAGAATATTGATGGAGAAAAAATTGATGATCCTTTATGTAGCCCCTCTGGTGCTGGAGTGATATACGGTTCAAGCGGAGGTGTTTTTGAATCAGCATTTAGAACTGCTTATTTTAAAATGATGGGAGAAGAGTTACCAGAAGACGCCATTAAAGAAATTAGAGGTCAGGAAGGTGTGAAAACCAAAGAAATATCGTTTGGAGATAGAAAAATAAAACTTTGTGTTGTTTCCGGTATAAAAAATGCTGAAAAAATTATAAAGGAAATAAAAAATAATCCTGGAATTTATGATGTAGTTGAGGTTATGGCTTGCCCAGGAGGTTGTGTAGGTGGTGGGGGCCAACCAATACCTACAACATCAGAGATTGTAAAGAAAAGAGCGGACTCATTGTATTCAATAGACAGTGCTGGTGATACAAAAAGAGCGCATGAAAACCCAATTGTTAAGAAAATATATGAGGAGTTTTTTAACAATATGGAAATAAGAAAAGAGTTGTTACATACGGAGTTTTCAAAGAGGGAGAAGTCTAAGATAGATGTGATAAATGATTCAAAAGAAACAGTGTAGTTTTGGGTTGTTTGTCTAAATCACAAAAACACAAACCCATCACCTGCCGTATACCTTTCCACGTTCGGATATGTTTTTAATAAAACCTTATAGGGTGTTTTGTTGTAACTGTGGTAATATGTAGTTGTAGGGGTTTAATTAAAGAAGGTTATGGCAGGTACCAAAGAAGCAAAAGCGCGAATAAAAATAAATAAACTTCTTGAAGACGCGGGTTGGCGTTTTTTTGATAATGACGAAGGTCCTGCAAATATTGCGTTGGAAACAAACGCTAAAATTACTCAGTGGGAAATTGACTCCTTTGGTGAAGACTTTGAAACTACAAAGAATGGTTTTATCGATTTTCTCTTGCTTGATGAGGATGGGTTTCCACTTGTTATTTTAGAGGCTAAAAGAGAGGATAAGAATCCGCTAGACGGCAAAGAACAAGCAAGAGAATATGCTCACGCAGAAAATGTTCGTTTTGTTATTCTCTCAAACGGCAACCGCCTATAAATCTTTGAGAAAAAAATTAATAGAAGACGGACTGGTTGCGGTGATTTCTTTGCCTTCGGAAGTGTTTCAGCCATATTCCGGAGTGAAAACCAGCATTCTTCTTTTTGACAATGAAGTTGCCAAAAAAGCCGACAATTTATTGTTTGTCAAAATAACCAACGACGGTTTTGATTTGGGCGCGCAAAGAAGAGAGATTGATAAAAACGATTTGCCAACGGCTTTGGAGATTATTAAAAAATATCGCGAGACATTGAGCGATGAAAATTTTACCGAAGCGGAAAAAGAAATGGCGCAAGCGGTTGCTAGGAGGAAAATTGCCGAAAGTGGAGATTATAATTTGACTGGGGAGAGATATAGGGAAGTTGAAACTTTTACGAATCAAAAATATCCGATGGTGGAGTTGGGGGAGGTGTGTGATTTTATTGGTAAAGGGCAAAGACCGGCATCATTTGCAACTAAAGATGGAAAAATTCCATTTATTGTTTCATCTCTAGAATTAAAGAAGTGTAATTTTGCTGATTATGATATGGAAGCTTTAATTATTGGCGATGGTGGTTCGGCAAATATTCATTATATGAACGGTAAATTCTCCACCTCGGACCATACTTACATTTTGAAGAAAAAGAATAATGCAGAATTACTTTTAAGCTATGTTTATAAGTTTATAAGAAGTAATTTAAATCTTATTGAAAAAGGATTTAGAGGACAGGGATTAAAAAATGTTTCAAAAAAATATTTACAATCTATCAAAATCCCTCTTCCGCCTCTTTCCGTTCAAAAAGAAATTGTGGAAAAAATTGAAGTCAAACAAAAAGCGATTGATGCCGCCAAAGAAGTTATCCGCAATTTAGAGAGAGAGCGCGCGTATTTTGGCGCAAGCCTTAGAAGAATAGAGGGGATTGAATGGGTGGAGTTGGGGGAGGTTGCAGAAGTTATTGCAGGACAATCGCCAGAAGGAAAGTATTATAACGAAAATGGCGAAGGAATTCCTTTTTATCAAGGAAAAACAGAATTTACGGAAATATATCTTGGAAAGCCAAAAAAATGGACATCTAAAATTACAAAAGTTGCAGAACGAAATGATATTCTAATGTCAGTTCGAGCGCCTGTTGGACCCGTAAATATTGCAACAGAAAAAATATGCATTGGTAGAGGAATTGCTTCAATACGAGCAAAGGAAATAGATAAAATGTTTTTATTTTATTTTCTTAAATCAATTGAAGATAAAATAAGAGGAGGAGGTGGTGCAGTTTTTGATTCAATAAATAAAAAACAAATTGAAGAAATCAAAATCCCTCTTCCATCTCTGGAAATCCAACAAAAACTTGTCGCCGAAGCGGAAGAGGAGCAAAAGATCATTGACGTCAATAAGAAATTGATTGAGATAATGGAGGGGAAAATTGAAGCAAACATAAAGTTTATTTATGGATGATATTAAGAAATTCAAACAATATTTTAATCATGATTTTTGGCGCGCTTTTCAGGACAAGCAGTCTTTTTTTAACATACCCAAAAACAAAATAGAGAAAGATGCTTTTGTAGAAAAATTGTATAGAGAAATTGAGGAGCGGAGATATTATCCGTCCATTCCTTGTCGATACATTGACCGAGATAAGGGGAATGGTGTTACTAGAATTGTGCCAGTTTTTACGTTGAAAGATTATTGTGTTTATTATTACTGCATTAAGAAAATTGAAGATAAAATAGCCTACAACCGAGTTGAAAATACTTTTGGTGGGTGGACTTTAGGCGGATTAATGAGAAAGAATGAAGATGATGAAATGGGGAAAAGGAGGAAAGACTTCAACCACTATGAGGATTTTGTCGCTGAATTGTATGGAATATCAGTTAGCGAGTATTCTTTCAATCCGGCGGCTTGGGCGAAAGCGTATGGAGATTTGAATGCAAAACTTTACGCATCCGCCAAGGAAGGAAATTTTAAATATGTTGCAGAGTTAGATATAGCGAATTACTACGATTCAGTCCGTTTAGATATTTTGGAAATGAGGATAAGAGAAATCGTCAACGAGGAACATGCGGATATTGTTAGTTTGCTATTTCACTTTTTGAACTATTGGAATAGAAATGTGAATTTGTATAACAAACAAACCGTCGGCATACCGCAAGATGCAATGGGTGACTGTTCGCGTATTCTTGCTAATTTTTATTTGCAACCATACGACAAGATTGTTTATGAATTGTGCAAGCAAAACAATTGTAAATATTTGAGATATGCTGACGACCAATTTCTTTTTGCTGAAGATAAAGACAAGCTTCACGTATTGATTTTTAAGGTTTCAAAAAAGCTTAATTCGCTTGGTTTGTCGGTCAATCAGAAAAAGGTAAAAATTAGAACGACCGAAGAGTTAATCAACAATCGCTCTTTCAGAATTTTTGATTTGCTGAGAGAGGACAAAGACAGAAGGGATAAAAATAAAGTTGAGCAGTTTGTGGATTGCTATCTCGGTTTACTTGATAAGTCCGGATTGGCGAATATAAAAGATAACGGAACGCCGTTATTAAATAGAGCTTTATTTTGCCCTGCTTTAGAAAACATAGATTTTTCTAAAAAAACAAAATTGATTGGTTGTTATTTGGATGATGATTATTTAAAAAACGCAAGAGCAACCCATTTAGAAAAAATCTACAAACTGTTTAGTAAAAACGACAAACAAGAATTTATCAAAAAACTTAATGATCTTTCGCAAAAACTGATCCATAATGCTTTTCATTATGAGTTGTTGAATTTTTACAAGAAGAATAAAATTGATGACAAGCTTGTTTTGGAGAGAATTGAAGAGTTAAAAAAACTAGATGAAGTATAAAAATAAAAACGTAGCGCGCAAATTTTTTCATAAAATGGCCAAATAATCATGTCAAAATATTACAATCCTCAAAGGACCACGAAGTTGTATGTTCTGTGAGAAAAGTAAGTGTTCAAACTATCACTGACAAGGCTCACAAACTCGTCAATGGGTTCTCTCACAGTTCCGACCCAACAAGCGCAATAGAATATAAAGATAAAAGTGAGAGCAAGGAGGCAACCAGGATTTTATTGGACATTGTGAAGGAATCAGACCCAAAACATTTTGAATTTTTGGAAAGGAGTTTGGTTTTATAATCCCGCCGAAAAGTTTGGGGGGGGGGCGAAGCCCAAGCAGGCGGGCAAAAAGCGGTATCCGTGTTATTTATGCCTATATACCAACAAATAAAAAGGTTGTATTTTTGGAAATCTATTTTAAAACAGATCAGGAAAACGAAACAAAAGAAAGAATAATTGATTTCATAAATAAGAATAAGAATAAATAAACACCTTTACCCTTCCATAAAAAACGCCCGAATAATTTTATTTATTCAGGCGTTAGTTTGTTGGTACATCTTCTTTAATATCAATTAATATTACATACCTGTAGTAAGTGGTTTGTTTGTTAGGCCCCCAACCACAGAAATTAATCATTAACCTGTGTTCGGATTTTGCCTTTTCAAAAGGTTCCACATTACCTAAAGAAATATATTGTCCATCAACAGTTTTAGTAACTATATCCAAAACCATTTCAGGATTAAGATTTATTTCTCCTGACTCCTCATGTTGAAGTCTTATTGCTCCAATAACTTCAATTTGAAACACATATTCATTGAGTGTAATTGTCCCACTACTTCCGATTATTTCGGAAAGTTTGTTTTCAACATATTTGGTATCCCGTCCCCATTCTTCTAAAGAGTATCTTAGGAATTCTGCTTCTAATGGGCGTCCTGATGCAAGAAGGTATCCAGAATGTAGACCCAATAACAGATTTCCATAGTTATCTTTTCTTATAACACCTGTTTTAGAATCTAATCCTAAGGCATCTCTTGTTGTTTTGAATGGTCCTAAATTGTCAGGACTTACAACATTAAATTTTGCAGATTTTCCAGCCAATAAACCTTCATCAAACTGGATTTCCAGATATCCTATTGAGAAATTCACATCATTATTATCCAATGTGAAAATATATGGATTAACAGGATTTTCTTTTTCTATCTCCTCAATGATAGGTAATTCTCTCGAGCCAGAGTCAGCTACCTGATTGTATTGTTGAGTAGGATATACAACAATATTTTCTTCACGATTGTTGTTTTCATTTGTTGGTGGTACTTGAGTTTCATATGTTTTAATCCCCATTGTTATAGCAGGTGCTTTAACATTTCCTATTGAAAAAAACATGAAATAAACAAGTGCCACAATAAAGATAAACATTCGTAAGAATTTGTTTAAAGCTCTTTCCATCGTATCACCTCTTAATATGAATAAGTGCCGTAACTTATAAATAAATTACGGCACCCATTTTGTTTGTGGTTTACCTTTTACGTATTACCACTAGAGCAATTGAAAGCACAAGCACTACAATGCTAGTTACAACCACTGTTTTTGATGATCCAGGATTGGGGGCTTCACCACCCAAAGGGGGTTCAACAGGGGTTGGTTCCAGCGGTTTATCCGTAGGCTTTGGCGGTTCTGTAGGAATATTCGTACCTGTTGGTGTAGGTGTTTCCGGCGGAACATCTGTTTCCGTCGGGGTTGCAGTCGGTACGTCAGTCTCGGTTGGGGTTATAGTTGGTACCTCGGTCTCCGTTGGAGTCGCAGTCGGAACATCTGTGTTTGTTGGTGTAACTGTTGGTACCTCGGTTTCCGTCGGAGTTGGTGTCGGAACATCCGTTTCCGTCGGAGTTGGTGTAGGTACATCAGTTTCGGTTGGCGTGGCCGTTGGGATGTCAGTCTCCGTTGGAGTAGGAGTTGGTACCTCGGTCTCCGTTGGAGTTGGTGTAGGTACATCAGTTTCGGTTGGTGTGGCCGTTGGAATGTCAGTCTGTGTCGGTGTTGCAGTTGGTACCTCAGTCTCCGTCGGAGTTGGTGTAGGTACATCAGTTTCGGTTGGTGTAACTGTTGGCACATCTGTTTCCGTTGGAGTTGGTGTAGGTACATCAGTTTCGGTTGGTGTGGCCGTTGGAATCCCCGTCTGTGTTGGTGTTGCAGTTGGTACCTCAGTCTCCGTTGGAGTTGCAGTCGGAACATCTGTGTTTGTTGGTGTAACTGTTGGCACATCTGTTTCCGTTGGAGTTGGTGTAGGTATATCAGTTTCGGTTGGTGTGGCCGTTGGAATGTCAGTCTGTGTCGGTGTTGCAGTT
>CAZTQT010000011.1:0-25141 GCA_964615625.1 uncultured Candidatus Saccharibacteria bacterium | reverse complement strand
CAAAAACTTGTCCACAGATCACAATGGTCTTTGGCCAAGTTTCTGGTCGGGGTGACAGGACTCGAACCTGCGACCTCACGCACCCCATGCGTACGCGCTAGCCAACTGCGCCACACCCCGACAATAAAACTAATATTATTCAATTTTCAAAACTCCAGCATCTATTATAAGTAAATTAATATATTGTGGCGCGAGCCTGTTGCATAGCAACTAAGAGGAAGTGCAGTTCCGAAGTATGAGGAACGAGCAAGCTCTTACACCCCGACAATCATGGTTATTTTATCATTTTAGATAGATATTAAAATCCCTAAACTTTCCTGGTTTATAACTAGAGGATGTTGTTGTAGAATGTTGGATCACTTTAACCATAAAATTGGCCAGAGATCCTCGTGGACTGTGAACAAGTTTACATTGTTATAAAATAAATAAATGTTACTAACTTAATTATTCAAAATTACCACATATACATAATGATATTCAGTTTTGTTAGTAGTTGTGAGAGCACTGTTAATATGGAGGAGCTACTTGAAAATTTAGGAGTATACTCAAGATACTTAAAAATTTCTGAAAATCTTTATGGACATAGAAATAAAATCATTAAATAATGAAAGCGATCTAACAGATGCTTTTGAATTTGTTACAAAAGAATTAAATCTAAAACCTGATCATCCACGGGATTTAAATTTTTATAAAAAACAGCTTTCCACACACCCTCAGTTCTTAATTTACGCTGAATATGTAGGTAAGAGAGCTGGTGTGTTACTTGCTATTCCAAATGATGAAGACTCTGTTTTGATAGGAGAATTAGCTGTTTTGGAAACATATCGTGGTAAAGGTGTAGGTTCAAAACTTATTAGAGAGATAGAAGGTAGGGCAAGAGCGTTCAAGAAGAAAAGTATTTTGCTAGGTGCCTTAGGTAAGGCAGATAACTTTTATCTTAAAAATGGTTATAAACCAATGCTATTTATCCAATTATCTGGTGGAGATAGATTAGAGGAGTTAAAAACATTCTCCAAAGAAAATAATTGTGAGGATAATATAACATGGGAAGAAAATACTTTAGAAACAAGCAAAATAATTATAAAAACTGATTTTATAGACATGGATTTACAAGATAAGGCTGAAAAAATAACCAATTCCCACACACAGTATTTGTTTTCAAAAGATCTATTAACCTCTTAATAACCAGTTTTACTGATTCTCAACAGAATCTGATGTTTGTTCTTCAATAACAGGTTGGTCAGCTAATGATTCTTGCGGTGTTTCCTGAGCCAAAAGCGTGCTGTTGTCCTGATTCTCTGTAATTTGCTCCTCTGGTGATGGTATTGTAGGCTCAGGGATTTGATCTTGGACAACACTGCCTTTTATTCGTAACAAATCTTTATAAAAGACTACACCAATCATAGCGTTCATACCAGGTACTAAGAACATTCCGAATACTAAATATATTAACGAAAACAGGCTAGTAATTACGGACACAATTACTAGCAAAACGTTTATCTGCTTACCACCTAGTGGTGAAAAGCTTTGCATGAGTGATGAGATAGAATATATAGATATTGACGCGGTTACTAATAGTGGGAGCAAAAATATTATAACTGTCAAAAGTCTGCTTACAAGATTTTTCCAGAATAAACTCCATTTATAATCAGATGTTAGTTTCTTACTCATTTTAAGAGACTCTACAGCTTTTGTTCCTCTTTCTATAGCTATAGGAAGTGCAAATACAAACATTACACTAAATATTATCCCAGGTATTATCAAAAGTATGATCCCTGCTCCCACTATCAGATAAAATAAAAACATTGTAAGCAGAGCTGTTATCAATGTTCCAAAAGTCATTTTTATAAGTTCTCCCATCTTAAGTTTTTGAGAGTCATACAGTTTAAGAAATGCTAAAGTTTGAAAGGATATTACTATTATAGAGATAACAGAATTAATTAGTTGTACGATTATATTTCTAATGACTATGTTAGAAGTTCCCTGTCTTACATATGGATTATACGTGGCGGACATTCTACCAGCTCCAGCTCCATAATATGGTAATCCTTTAGGCTTTGGTGATGGAATTAGGACAGAAAATATAATATTTGCAACTAGATAAATTAGAAAAGAAACGAGGAAAATTTTCACGACATATTTTTTATTATTTCCTACGATGTTCCAACTTTTCTTTATTGTATCTATAGGACCTATTAGTTTTTGTTTTTCCATACTTTAATTGTATTCCAGATTTATTTTGTAAGCAATAAAATAAGGCAGCCAAAAAAGTGTTAGCTGCCTAAAATTTTACATACGCGATTTTTTTATTATCTCTAATCGCTTCTGTAACATCTCTCGCCCTTTTTTGGCTGCCGAAGTCTTATCATCAGTATTCTCATATCTATAGGATATGACCGCATCGTATGGATCCAACCTATCCCTGTTTGAACTCTCCTTCCTCATGTAATTTTCAAAATTTCTCTTGTTTGAAACAAGAACAAGAATAGATTCCGTTCTCTCTTCAGATGAAAGTTGGTTTTGTAAAATTTGTTTTATCAACCCTTTTTCTTTTAAGTATCTTTTAAATGACACAAAGTTTGGGCTTTCCATATCCAATGATATTCTGTAAAGATGTCCCATTTTTCCTCTCTTTCTATTTTGGCAGAATATTAACCTATTTAAGTAAGTTTTTCAAAAATGTTACCATTAAAAATATGCAAGAAGAAAAAAAGCAGGAAGATAATTTTGTTGGAACAGCAATAGACCATCCGGTTATACATGAAGTTTCAAAAGATATTGTTAAAGAAGAAAAGTCTGACCCAGTGATAATAGAATGGAAAAAACCATTTTTTATTACATTTGCCTTGGGAGTGGCGGCCGTTGTTTTGATGTACATTCTCAAAAAGTAGCTATTTCTTTTTGAGTATTATTTTATGAATTACCCTGTCTTTTCCAAACTTTAGTTTTTTTGCCCATGTTGTATCTATTTCTCCAAGTTCATTTTTACTTAACCTGCTTAGTTCTACAATTTCAAAATACTCTCTAAAATTGCTAAGTATTTTCTCAATATCTTTTTTGCTAATTATGTTTGGCAAGTTTAATCTCTGTACTTCTGTAGGTTCGTGTTCAGGATCATAGCCAAATATCATTTCAATCTCACCATCTTTTTTCAACAGAGAGTGTATATCTTTAATATGGGTATTTTCAGCTTTTATTATTTTTTCTAAGAGAGACCCCCAAGGTAAGTTTATATATATTCTATCTATATAGGAAAATAGATCTGTAGGTATTTTTTCTATTGATCCAACTATAAGCAGGGTGTTATTTAGCTTTTTTCTATTTATTTTACTTTCGTATTCAGACATTTGTGACGTTAATGGATCCATTCCTATAAATAGAGTTTTGGGGTGTTTTAAGGCATTTTTATATACAAATTTCCCGTCCCCTGTTCCTATATCCAAGACAACTCTATCAAACTTATTTAGAATCTCTTTGAACTGATTTGGTAGTATTTCTACTTTTTTCCCACCTTTCAAGGTTATCATGGGGTTATGATATCATATAGGAGTATTGAAATATTTCAGTAATGTGGCAGAATAACAAAGTTATGCCGAGAAGAAAAAAGAAAAATCTAAAACAGAAGAATATTAAAATAAAAAGAACTAAAAAGAAGATGCGCAGAATAAGTTAGTTGTGTTGTTTAGTTTCCACCAAACCTTCGTTCCCTTCTAGTGAATTCTTCAATAGCTTCCTCAAACTTTTTTGGTGTAAAAGCTGGGAAGTATGTATCCGTAAAATATAATTCAGCGTAGGCGCACTGCCACAACATAAATCCGCTTAACCTTTTTTCTCCTCCTGTTCTGATTATGTAATCTATCTGTGGTAATACAACTGTATCTAAATTATTCTCTATTTCCTCGGAAGTTATTTCCTTGTTTTCTTTTTTTATTTTCTCAAATGTTCTTAACAACTCATCGTGACCACCGTAGTCAATTGCTAAAGTAATAATGAAATCAGTAAATTGTTTTGTATCTTCCTCAGCTTTTGTTATTAGTTTTCTTAAAGATTCTGGTATCCTGTCTTTTCTGCCAATATGTACAAATCTGACTTTTTCTTTTCCACACTTATCTATATATTTCCTGGCCATGTCTTCAATAATATTAAATAGTGCCGACACCTCTTCCTTTGATCTCTTCCAATTTTCTGTAGAAAAAGCCCAAGCGGATATACATTTTATTCCAATGTCCCTGGCTTTATTTACCAATTTTTCAAAAGCAATGGCTCCTTGTCTGTGTCCTTCAAAAGCTGGTAGACCTCTTTCTTTAGCCCAGCGTCTGTTACCGTCCATTATTATAGCTATATGTTGGGGTAGTGGTTTTGCACTATTTCCTTCATTTTTGTTTTTCATATTAAGTAGTCTATTTATATTTTAAATACTAAATATGCTTATATCTCGTTATTTATTGAATTGAAGTCTTTTGCAGATATCCATTCTGGTTTTGGTAAGTCTTTATATTTTGGATTTGGTACAAACTCAGCACCACCGTTATTTTTTATAAGGTAATAACCCATACCACTCATTTTTTCTATTGGCTCATAATCCCCAGGAGTGTGACCTTCTTTCCAGTTGTCTAAAGTAATTAGAGGCTCTTTTCCTATGTTTGACCAAGAGTGTCCCCATTCAGGAGTTATATCTATCTCATCTCCGAGCATAAACTCTACAAAGTATATTTTTTCAAGTTCATCTGAAGACCAATCATCATCACTAAATTTTCTTTTTTGCATTAAGAGTATGCCCTGACCACTTAGTAATTTATATCTTTCTGTAACTACCGTGTTGTGGTAGTGGCCATAAGTTTTTGGGAATTCTTTACCGTATAAACCAGGAGATGTTACAGTCATGTTTTCCCACTCATTTGATACATCAGAAAACACCCAATAAACGTCTCCAGAAACGTTAGTTCCCATACTTTTATCGTAAAGTACGGGAACCATTTCTTTTAAACTTCTTGTAGATTTGAGCAGCATTTATTAATCAATTTATTTTGAGTACATTGAAGATATATTTATCTTCGCTTTACCCTTGAGATCATTGATGAAAGAACTATATTGTGAAGATATTTTTTGCTGTTTTAATTGTTCTTTCACTATTGATTTGGCTTGTTCTATATCAGCTCCTTCAAAGTACTCTGGATTATCGTCTACGTATTTTTGAACTTCTTCGTCTGTGATTTCTGCCTTGTCTTTTAAAAGTTTTTCAGCCATTATGCTAGTCTCATAGTTTTTTTGTAAATCTTTTCTTGTCATACCACTATCTTTTAAAAGAGTATCAAGATCAGTTCCTTGTGCTTTCATGCTTGTTTCTAAATCACTTATTCTTTTATCTAATTCCTCTTTTGACACTTTAATTCCCTGTTTCTTAGCTTCTTGCTCAATTAACTTTTGCTCTATCATAGAATTTAAAACATTAGCTCCTTGATACATTTCAAGCTGTTTAATAACAGATGTTCTCCAGATAACACCTTTATTTACTGTTGCTGCTATTAGGGAATTTTTTGCAAAATATCCTATTAGAAAGGAAAACATTACTACAATTAAACCTATGGCCAAAGATTTGTTTTCTTTAAACCATTCAGAGAAAGATACTTTATTATTTATTTCTTTATTTTCTGTTTTACTCATTACAGAAGTATAGCAGATTGATATATCTAAAACTATAGTTTGATAATACGCCAAAACAAATTTCCAAACCCTTTAATTTAATATGGATTTAGGGCATAATTCTATTATGAAAAGAAACAATCTTGCCCTCATCATAATATCCTTGTTAAGTTTATCCTTTCTAAGCCTAGGTTTCTTGTTTTTGAAATCAGTAGAAAAAACTTGCCCTATTCCAAAAGAATGTGAGAAATGTGTTGTTAAAACAGATAAAACCCCTGATAGTGTGATTATAAAAGCTGTCGGTGTTAATAACCCAATGTTTTTGCATGGAAAATTGATTAAAGAAGCGTTACCATCTAAAGAATTGATAGAAGAAAATACGGTTAATGATGAGGTTGAGGATAAGGAAATCAAATATGTGTATTTTTTGGAGTTTGAAAGGCAACATTTGTTGGTTAATAATTCCAAAGGAGCTCCCGTGTATATAAACAAAATTCAATTAACCCCTCCTGTAAATGATGAGTTATACGATGTAGAGGATTTTGTTGAAAAAGAAGTTGAGATCTATGGTTATCAAGTTCCCGTGTTAACAGGTGATGCAGTTTTTCAAATGTTATCTGTTAAGTCTAATTAACTTGGAGGTATAAGTCATGAAGATATTAAATTTAAAAATGCCATTTTTAGTTTTGTATGTTGTTGCTGGCGTACTTTTTGTTGGAAATGTAGTTTTGGCAGAGCAATATTTTTTGGGTTTGAGGGGAAATGTTTTAGGTGCAAAAGTCACAAATGAAAATAAAAGGTCTACAGATCGTATATCTAAATCAAATAAAGAAGTAAATATATCTAAAGTGAAGAATATTTCTATTGAGTTAAAGAGAGCCTCCAAAAGATATGACGTTGTAGATAACGAAGAGTTAAATAATGAAGTTAATGATGTTGCAAATGAAATTGATGCCAGCATAGCTAGGGGAATTGTCCATGCAAAAAAAGTTGAGGACAGGCCTGCTTGGAAAAGATTTTTATTTGGTCCTGACTATAAAAACCTTGGTCAGTTAAGAAGTGGTTTGGTTCACATGGATAACGGGATTAGAAAATTAGAAAAAACGATTGAAAAATCTGAAGATAATGTTTCTACCACACTAGAATTACAGTTGAGAGAACTAGTCTCACAAAGAGAAGGGATTGTTAGTATGATAAAGGAACGAGAGGCAGGTTTCAGTCTTTTTGGATGGGTTTCCAAATTATTTGTGGGTTACAAAGGTGGTGCTATTGAAGATATAGAAGTAAATACAGAAACAGAAGTTCAGGAACAGGAAGAAGTTGTTGAAGAAAATGACGAAGTTTCTGATATTGTTTCTGAAGAAGATTAGTTCAATAAATATTAAGGGTGAAAAATTAATATCTTCTTGTATAATCTTTTCATGGTAAAGAGACTGTTATTACCATTAAAATGGGTAGGTTTTATAGTTCTTGTAGTTTTTTACCTCTACATTTCCAAGTACGAGATATATAAAGACGTCATAAATCCTGATGGTATTAATTGGCATAACAGGACCATGAGTTTCATTGATGCTATCAAGATGAAAACGTATGAGGGTACTTTTCAAGCCTATCATCCAGGAATTACTTTAATGTGGATATCAAGTGCACCGCTAAGGAATTATTATGAAAGTGATTTAAGTAGTGATATGTCTAAGTACTCTTTTTTGGAGCGTGATTACTTAGCAAAAATGTCTCTTGTTATTTTTTCTACTTTTATATTTGCAGTAACCTTCTTGATTTTGTGGAAAATGATTGATTATAAATTTGCTCTTATTTTTTCACTAATTTTTACTTTAGAGCCTTTTGTCTTAGGGATGAGGCGTCTTTATCACCTTGATTATTTAATGACAATTCTAGTTTTCTTGAGTTTTTTATTTTTAGTTTATGCAAATTATAAAAGCTATAGATGGTGGGTATTTGTTCTTTCTGGATTATTTTTTGCTCTTGGAGTTCTTACTAAATCTGCAGCTATAATAGTTTTACCGGCTTTTCCTTTTATCATTTTGCTTGGAAATTCATCCGTTCTTAAAAAACTTTTATCTATGGTAATTTTTGTTGTTGCTGTAGGTTTATCTGTATATGCGTTTTTTCCTGCTATATGGAAAGATCCTGTAAAAAGTTTTTATGGTTACTATCAAAAGATTTCCATAGGTGTTTCTGATATTGGTGTTGATGGGAGAAAAGAAGTTGGTACGTCTGGAAAATCAGAAAACGTGACTTTAGACGAAACAGTTAGAAAAAGGGATGATAATTTTTATGTCATATCTTTGTTTGCTAGAACTAGTGTGGTTGGGTCAGTTTTAATTGTTGTGTCTGTTGGATTTTTTATATACGTATTGTTAAAGGGAGTTTTTGTTTTTATTTCATCTTCTATAAAAAATAAATCTATTCAAAAAGTTTTTAATTATGAGGCCGGGTCTTGGTTAAGTTTTTGGTCTCTTGGTTTGTCTGTGGCTATTTTGGTTGCTTTAACTTTAGCTACCAAGAAAACTGATAGATATGCAGTATTTGCATTTCCTTTTATTTTGATTGTAATTACCTACTTTTTATATAAGTTAAATAAATGGGTGGGGTTAGCAGTGATGGTTGTGTATTTGGTATTTACCTCAAAGCAGTTATACGACATAAAACCGTACTTTTTTGCTTATTCAAACCCGTACCTTGGTGGGTTAACTACAAGATTGTATGGGCTTGAGGGGGAGCCTTTTGGTGTTGGATCTTATGAGGCTTTTCAGATTGTAAAAAAAGATATGGAGGAAAATAATTACGATGGTTTTTACACTATATCGGGGTCAAAATCAATTAAAGCTATATCCGCAGGAGGAAAATTTTCAAGATACCCTAGTTGTGTGACTGACTACGTTATAGTTTTTACCAAGGATCTTTCTCCTAAAAGTAGTTGTCGGCAAAAATATATTAAAATAGGAACTGTTAAGATAGGTGGTTTAGATTACTGGACAGTGTACAGAAGAGTTAATCAGAGACATCAAAGTAATTACAAGTAAAAACTTTTCAACAATTGAAAGATATTTATTCGGCATTTATAATTTCCGCTATGAGGTACTCTAAGTTGGTACGTAGTATTTCAATAAGAAAAAAGGCAAAGCATTTAAGACCCACTCTTTTCCTGTTTTTATTTTTTCTATCAATAGTTTCCATTACCGATAGGGTTTATGCACAAAATGATGTAAACCTTCCTACAACCTTAACTTATGAGGGGGAAGTAAAAAATGTAGTAGAGGAAGTTAAAAATAATAATGGAGGTTATTACCAAAAACTGGAAATAGAGATACTGGATAGAGATTTAAGAGGAAAAGTGCTAGATGTTGAGAATGGTTCTGTAGAAACTCCCGTTTCACAAAAATATAAAAAAGGTGACACCCTTGTATTAACGGGTTTTAAAGATGATTCTGGGGAAGTACGTTTATATGTTAATGATTATGTTAGGCGTGGGCAGTTATTATCTTTATTTTTAATTTTTTTAATATTATCTGTAGTAGTTGCTGGGAAAAGAGGAGTTACATCTTTTATTGGTATGGCAGTAACTTTTTTTATAATATTTTCTTTTGTACTACCAAAAATAAGTACGGGTTCAAACCCTATACTTGTTATATTTACATTTTCTATCGTAACAATACCTATTACTTTTTATTTGTCTCACGGATTAAATACAAAAACTACCGTAGCAGTTGTAGGAACATTTATTTCTCTTTTAATAACCGTGGTTTTGTCTGTTATTTATGTCCACAGTGCAAAACTCACCGGATATACCACTGACGAAGCTGCGTTTTTGCAGATAATGAAAGGCGGGACTATGAATATGCGTGGGATACTACTTGCAGGTATTATTATTGGGTTTTTAGGAGTTCTTGACGATATAACAGTTTCTCAATCTGCCATTGTGTTTCAACTTAAAAGTGCAAATAAAAAAATGGGATTTTCAGAATTATTTACGAGATCAATGGATATAGGAAGAGATCATATATCATCAATGATAAACACTCTTGTTTTAGTTTATGCTGGGGCCTCTTTACCATTATTATTATTGTTTATAGATTCTAGTAAAACTTTTGGTGAGGTTATAAATTACGAAATAATATCTTCGGAAATTATTAGAACATTGCTTGGAAGTATCGGTCTAATTATTGCCGTTCCTATTACAACTGTTATTGCAGCTTTAGTAGCATCAAACCTAGATGAAAAGATTCCTAGTTAATTTTGTTTTTAATTTTCATAAGACAATAAAGTTACTTCCCCCCGTAAAATTAAGATGTTAAGATAGCTTTGATATGGCTGAAAAAATAATAAATAAAGATACTGAAAAAATTAGAAGAGAAAAACTTGAGCAGATAAAAAAGCTGGGTATAGACCCTTATCCTCAAGTATCATTGCGACAGCAAACAAATGAAGAGGCAAAAGAAATGATGGATGAAGAGGTAGTTGTAGCTGGAAGAATTATGGGGAAAAGAGGTCATGGAAAACTTTCATTTCTTGATGTTGTAGATGAAACTGGAAAAATCCAGATATTTGTTAGCCAAAAAGCAGTTGGGGAAGATAAGTTTGAGTTAATTAAACTTTTAGACATAGGAGATTTTGTAGAAGCTTCTGGTAAAGTTTTTAAAACAGTGGCAGGAGAAATAAGTGTCCAGTGTTCAAACATCAAGATTCTTTCAAAAGCATTAAAACCACTACCAAGCACTTGGTTTGGATTAAAAGATACAGAAGAGAGATATAGAAAAAGATATTTAGATTTTATTATTAATGCTGATTCTAAAAAAATAATTGAGACTAGATCTAAAATTGTTTCCGAGGTTAGAAATATTTTAGAGGAAAAAGGATTTTTAGAAATAGAGACGCCGACTCTACAGCCTATTTATGGTGGGGCCAACGCCCGACCTTTTAAGACTTATTACAACACCTTAAAGCAGGATTTTTATTTGAAAATATCAGACGAGCTTTATTTGAAAAGACTGATAATTGGTGGTTTTGAAAAGGTATTTGAAATTGATCACAACTTTAGAAATGAGGGAATTGATGCGACCCACAGTCCGGAGTTTACCATGATGGAGTGTTACTGGGCGTATGCAGATTACAACCAAATGATGAGTTTGACTGAGGAAATATATTCTAGAGTAGCTCAAAAAGTTCTTGGTACAACAAAAGTTAGTTATAACGGGTTTGATATAGATTTGAAGACTCCGTGGGAGCGTTTAACCATGGCGGAAGCTATAAAGAAACATTTAGGTTTTGATGTATCTAAATTAGACGATGATGAATTAAAAGAAAAAGCTGAAGAATTGAAAGTTAAAATAGGAAAAAGAGGAAGAAAATTTAACAGAGGTTTAACAATAGCTTCCATTTTTGAGTTAGTTGAAGATAAACTTGGTGGTCCTGTGTTTATCACTGATTTTCCAAAAGAAACAACGTCTCTGTGTAAACTTCACAGAAATGACCCAAATTTGATTGAGAGATTTGAACCTTATATAGGTGGTAAAGAAGTCGGTAATGCTTATACAGAGCTTAACGATCCTGATTTGCAAAGACATTTCTTTGAGGAAGAAGTAAAGGCTAAAAAAGAGGGAGATGAGGAAGCGCATCCTTTGGATGAGGATTTTCTAACAGCTATGGAACATGGTATGCCTCCGACAGGTGGTTTGGGGCTCGGGATTGACAGGATGGTTATGATCATGACGGGAACACATGCTATAAGGGACGTTATTGCTTTTCCTACTTTGAGAAATAAAAAGTAGGGAAGTATTTTTAGAGCGAGGGTATTCTTAAATCTTTTAGTTATCAATAAGTTTTCTTTGGGTTTAGTATAATATCTGTATATGAAAAATAAAGAAAAAGGCTCTATAAAACCAACACTAATTTTTGCCTCAATAATCTTAATATCTGTTGGCCTCTTTTATTATTATCAACATAAAAAACCTAATGTGGTTGAAAATGGGAGATTAGAGGACAAGTCTGTACCATCTAAAATAGTGGAAACAAATGAAAATGAAGATGTGAACGTTGTTGATCAGGAAACACAGGAAGATGGGTCAGAAGAAAAATATATATCTGAATGGGATTCCTACATAAGTAATAGGTTTGGTTTTGCTTTTGATAATCCAGGAGGGTTTTTCATTGATAGGACTAATGAAAACTACAGCTCAGATGAAGGGCATATTGGTGTACATGAAATGAAAAATTGGGATTTTATTACAAAACCTGCTGGGCCAAGTGGCGGCCCTGCTTCTATTGGAATATCGGTTTATTTAAATTCTGATAACCTTGAACTGTTGGAGTGGGCAGAAAAAAATGTATCTTATTCAAACTACGATGGTACCTATAGTGATGTCAGTGTCGGAGGTAATAAAGCTATTAGGTATAAGTGGGAAGGTATGGAATCTGGTGAAACAGTTTTGTTGTTAAATCCAGAAGGGGATTTGGTTATAGCTATAAATACATCTGTAATAGATAGTCTGATTGCCCCCTATGAGTTTATTTTGAAGTCTTTTAGGTTTTTGGATTAGGAATTGAATTATCTTCATCTGTAAGATTATCCTGTGATTTACCACAGTTTTGTTGGGTATTATTCTTTATGTCTTCTAGTAACTTCTTAATATCATTAATTTTCCAATACCAGCATGCGAACTCTCTCAACAAAAGAAATATCAAAAAAACTACACAAAGGAGTATTATAATGGAAAGTACTACATTAGCAGGATTGCTAAAAATCCCCATCGAATCTGAGTTTATTGATGGTTGTTCGTATATCAAATTTGATTTTGCGACAATTAACTTAGACACATTATTTTTAATATAGCATAAAATTTTGCTAGACTTCTGCACAACTTCAAATCAGTTTCCTCATACCTGTATGTATAGGTCTTACTTATTCCAAAAACAAAAACTCCCCGGTTAATTTTTTTTAGATTAAACGGGGAGCTATTAAACCTAATTATCCTATATTTCGACAATTAGTTTCTTTAATTGTTCCTCTCTCCTTTTTAGTTTCAGGACTTTGGTGACTAATATCCCAATTCTTAATATAGGCTTAGAAATGTAGTTGTGAACAACTAAAAAATCTTTCAGTAAGCCAGTTAACCACACTTCTCTTTCTATTCTGGACGCAATTTTCCAAACCGAGAAAAGTGCCTTTTTCTCTTGTTTATACAATTCAAGTAGTTTTTCTTTTTTATCCTTCTTAGATATATTTTCAGAAGCGTTGGTTACGTCAAACAGTCCGTGAATAAACCACACAATATCTCTTTGGTCTGTTTCTCTGGCTATTTCTAAGGCTTTCTCAGCATATGTTCTGGCAATAGGTAAATTCTCTTCCGAATGAAACTCTTTTCTGGATAAATTTCTCAATGCTACAGCTTCATTATATAAGTCATCATTTTCTTTGCTACTTTTCTTCACGCCAGTCCAAACTACATAGGCAGTTTTGTATTCTCCAGCATGAAAATGAGTTAGTCCGATGTGGTTTTGAATATCTCTGCGTTGTTTGTCATCTTTAGAAAGCTTTTCACAAGTTTTTAATAGTGCTAAGGATTCTTTCAAGTTCCCTCTTTCTCTTTCTTCGATTGCTTTTTTCAACAAACCATCTACATCGGATTCAGAAGGAAAATCCTCTGTTGTTGTCATTTTTCTCTCCTTTTTATTGTTTTATGGGATTTTATGATAGATGTTATTCACAGTCAAATCCAAAGTCAGTAGTTTGTAGTATTTTGCTAATTTTTCCGAATAGGGTAGAAGACATCACACACTCTTCGAATATCTTATACAAAAAGACTGGTGTTACCCAGTCTTTTTATTTTCTATATAGACAAATGTAGCTAATTCGCACATCTTTGAAATGCAGCTAAGTGTTTTTCTTGTGACGCGTTCATTAGATTTGTAAATACCGAAGTTATATCTTCATAATCTGTAACATTTGGCAATAGCTCATCTTTATATAAAGAAGCGTTGGCAATTTCTGCATCAACACCGATTTTACAGGTTTCTGCTAATGTCTCCGGGACTGTAACCTTGTTTGTGTAGGGATTTTCAGGAATCCCTACTCCGTATTTGTCCAATAGTGCTTTTAGAGAGGATATATGTTGTTCCTCGGATCTAACAATCATAATAAATGGTCGTACATTGCCAAGCTTAGCAATAACTGCCTCGTAAGTTGCATGTGCTTTATACTCATCGTCCAATGCTTTTAATAAAGATGTTTTTACATCATCTGTTAATTCGCCTGCTGGATAATTTAAGTCATCGACTTCTAAACAATCATCAGCTAAACAATTTTTTCTCGATGTTGACGAATTGTTTCCTCTACCTTGTCCAACTCTTGTACTTTGTTCTTGGAGATCCTTAGTAGGTTGTGTAGGTTTTATCCTCAAAGATAAATAACCAACTATCCCTAGAAGAAATATGATTATTGCTATTAATATGTGTTTTGTATTCATATGGTTATTCTACACTATGGACGAAGTGTTTTTGTTTATCTCAAATAATTTGTCTAAGATTTTATGGAATTTACCTGCAGATAATTGTGGGGAATACTTTGGAACTTATTTATCAGTGGTAAGATGTTCTTTAATAACCTCAAACATTTTCTTATGGCCCGTTTCGTTAGGATGTAACCCATCAATAAAATCAGTGGATTCTAATTTATCAAATAAATGAATATACTTACAATCGTTCTTCGTAGCAATTTCTTCCAAAACACTGTCGTATTCTTTTGATCTACTTGCTTCAAAGACTTTCTTACCGTACACACTTTCGTAATAGAGATCTAACTGTTTGTTGTCTCCTAACACAGGTCCTACAAAAAATATGATGCCCGTGAATTTTTTTGCAATCTCTATAATTTTTTGAGTGTTTCTTTTAAATTCGTCAATTTCTACAAGACATCTATCTAATTCTGGGATGTACCTAGAATCGTTAATCCCGTATGCAAAAAAGATTACATCAGGTTGCCTAGGATTGCACTCAGTCTCAATTCTTTTAAGAATATCATCTGATGTGTTTCCATTTATACCAAGATTAAATAATTCAATTTCATATTGAGAATTATCTTCCAGATAAAGTCTTAGTAGATTAGTCCAACTATTTTTGATGTAACTTGCATGTGTAACACTATCTCCAAAAGCGCAAATATTCATGTTTTGATTATACCTTAGTTTATATTTGTAACGGGATAGTAGTATTTAAATTGCCTTGACAAGAAATTGGCTGGGGGACAGGAAAGAAGCTGGAACCTTTATCGTCGTTTAATTGTGATCCTTGGTTCTACAGGTTCTTGAAAATCTTCTTCAATCGGCATTCCATTTTTAGTAATAAATTCCCGATGTTTCTGTAAAAGTTCGTTGTTTGCCCAAAATTCTCCTGTTTCTTCATCATAAACCTTTCCAAAATTGATTGTTCGGTAGTGGTGTTTCGGATCATCAATTATTACCACATCATTCTTTTTAGATAAAAATTCAACAACTCCTTCTGGGTTTATCGTATCATTTTCAGTAAATATATTGTTTTGTAACAAAAACTTTTTCCCAGTTTCTTCATCTTGAATATTTTCAGTATCAAGTATTTGTTGTACAACTTCTTCTGGTTTATATCTTCCATAAAGAACATCTTGATCTTTGAACATTTCAGCAATACGAACGCTTTTCTCTTCAAATGCTTGGATATTATATACTGGTCTTCCAAAAGATCTTGTTGTTTTTTCTGGCTCGCCTTTTATGATAACTTTTTTAGTTATACCTCCATATGTATCATTAGTATTAATCTCAACTAGTTTTTTATTTTGCAATTCGTGGGCAATCCTTTTATTTTCCCCACTTAATGAGTTGTAATCAATATGGATGAATAGCCCCCGTGACTCGTGTGGTCCTATCGTTGCGTATTGGATGTTACTGTTTGAAGCGACTGTTCTGATATTTTTATCATACAGATCAATGCAAGCTTCTAAACATGGTTTTTCAATAACATTTGGTAGTTTATCTCTGGTAACTATTAAAGCTTCTCTTAGGTTAATCGCAGGGGATTTTTCTAGATCTTCCCCAGCATTTTTCTGTTCATCTGAAGACTGTGGTTCTAGTTTTTTGTATACATCCATGATTATAAATAATAACACTTGTTTGGCTGGGGGACAGGGATTCGCCCACTAGTCCACATATCTCTACGTCACTTCGTTCCTAGAGCTCTGTGGCTATTCGGCACGCCTCCCCCGCAAAATGCGGGGTCCGGCATTCTCATCCCTGTCCAAACAAAAAAGCGGCTACCACACAAGGTGATATCCGCTTTTCTGTGGCTGGGGGACAGGGATTCGAACCCCGATTGTCGCATCCAGAGTGCGATGTCCTACCATTAGACGATCCCCCAACGTTAACCAAAATAAGATAAATCTAGATTTTCAACACTATACAATAAATGTAATTAAACCACGAAAAGTCTAATCGCAAGGTTCTCGAGCGAAGCGAGAAGGTTCTTACCATTAGACGATCCCCCAACGTTAGATAAATAAAATAAACCTGTATTTTCAAAAACGTACACTAATTGCAACTAAAACAAGAGAAGTCTAATCGCAAGGTTCTCCCGCATTTTGCGGGATGGGTCTTCCCATTAGACGATCCCCCAATAATCTTACGCAATTTTACCATTTAGACTTTGAACTTTCAGCACACACTGGTAGAATTAACCCATGCAAGAAATTTTTGTAGATCAAGAAAAATGCATAGGTTGTGGGGCTTGTGCTATGTATGCTCCCGATGCTTTTGAAATGGATTCCGAAACGGGAAAATCAAAAGTAAAGGAAGGTGCAGAAAGCACAGATAGAGCAAAAATAGATGAAGCTAAAGATGGCTGTCCTACACAAGCTATAATAGCCTAAAGTATTTGGTATTTATTTAAATATATTTTCAATATAGAATGTTCGTATGATACCAGCGCAACATAAAGAACAAAGAGTTGGGGTTTTTGTTGACGTACAAAACATGTACTATTCTGCAAAAAACCTTTATTCATCAAAAGTAGATTTTGGAAAAGTACTATCTGCAGCAGTGGCAGGTAGAAAATTAGTACGTGCCTTTGCTTATGTTATTAGGGCCGACGTTGGTGCAGAGAAGGATTTTTTTGGTGCTTTACAAAAAATAGGGTACGAGGTTAAAGAAAAAGATTTGCAGGTTTTTCTTGGTGGATCAAAAAAAGGTGATTGGGATGTGGGTTTATGCATGGATGCTGTTAGGCTAGTTCCAAAAATGGATGCAATGGTTTTAATTTCTGGAGATGGTGATTACACAGACCTATTGGAGTACGCAAGAAGCCAGGGTGTTAGGACTGAGGTAATTGCTTTTGGAAAAACTGGTTCAAGCAGATTATTTGGAGAAGCAGATTTTGTTATTGATATGGACCAATCTCCTGAGAAGTTTTTAATAGGCAAACCACAGAGATCTAGAATACCTTTCCTTAAGGAGTCCTCAAAAGATGAGTCTGCCGAAAATTCAAAATAAGCCTTTTGGTGAAAATTTCAAGAATATAAATTTAAAAAAACTAAGACCTTTTCTTTTGGTTTTTTATGGAGTTTTGTTAATTTCCATTGCTTACAATGTTTATTATGCTAGAAAAATAGTGCCAGGGGTCAAAATCTCTGGTGTTAATATTGGTGGGCTGACTTTTAATCAAGCAAAGGATATTTTGCAAAATATAGAAGCAGAAACTGATAAGAATTTAAAATTTAAATTTGAAAATAACGAGTATTTTATTAATGGCGAAGATATATCACTAAAATATGATTGGGATTATTCTATTTCTAAAGCTTTTGAATATGGAAGAAGTGGTAATTTCATTAAAACATCCTGGGATAAACTTAAAGCTTTGGTAGCGGGAGAAGATATTTTGGCTTTTTTTGATTATGACGAGGAATCGTTAGGGATGAAGATGTCTATCATCAAAAACTCAATAAACACCGATCCTCAAGAATCTGGTTTTCATTTTGTTAATGGGAAGATAGAGATTATACCTTCTAGTTATGGGCGTAGTGTTGAGGAAGATGTTTTTTACCAAATAATAACGGACTCTTTAGACAAAATGAATTTTTCAGAAAAAGAAATTCCCGTAAAGGTAATTGAACCAAAATTAACAGAAGATGTTGTGAGAAATGTAGAGGAGTCTATAAAAAATGTAGTATCTAAAGAATTAAGTATAAAATATGGGGAGAAAAAATGGACCCTTAGTGCAGAGGATCTTCTAGGTTTAATAGAGATATCCAGAAATTCAAAAAATGAAAATGAATTGATACTCAATGAATATGCCTTCAAGGATTTATCTGACTCTATATCTTTTGAAGTTAATACACCTCCCCGTGGGAGAGTTGTTTCAACAGAAGGTACACGAGTAATTGAATTTAAAATAGTTGGTGAAGGGAAGGAACTAGATGTAGAAAAGTTTAAACGTGATTTAGAAAACTCCTTGTTTGAAAATAGAGAAGGTATTACCGTAACGGTAAATGTAGTTGGAGAAAAAGGTGATGCTAGTAAATACGGGATTGTATCTTTATTAGGTGAGGGGTCGTCTTATTTTAAAGGTTCTGCAAATAGTAGAATTCACAATATTGCCTTATCTGCTAAAAATACTGACGGTGTCCTTGTTGCGCCTGGTGAAATTTATTCTATGAACAATTCTGTTGGGCCCATAGATGCTGCCCATGGCTTTCAATCTGCTTACATTATTAAGGGCGGGAGAACTGTTCTTGGGGAAGGTGGTGGAGTTTGCCAGACATCTACAACTTTATTTAGGGCTATTCTAAATTCTGGTCTTCCTATTGTTGCTAGATACCCTCATGCATACAGAGTTGGTTATTATGAACAAGATATGCCTGTTGGGTTTGACGCTGCAGTTTTCCAACCATCTTGGGATTTTAAATTTAAAAATGATACAAAAGCATACGTACTTGTACAATCTTATGTAAGTACTGAGGAAAGCAAGATAACCTTTAAAATATATGGAACACCTGATGGAAGGGTTGTAGAAATATCAAAACCTGTCATTACAGGTCAAACACCTCCCCCAGAACCTTTGTATGAAGATGATCCAGATCTTAAAAAAGGAGTTACGGTCCAAGTGGATTTTCCCGCATGGGGAGCAACATCTGTTTTTACAAGAACTGTAAAACGTGGTGATGAGGTTTTATTTACTGATACATTTGCCAGTAAATACCAACCATGGAGAGCAGTTTTCAGAGTTGGTACAAAAAAAGATTAGTTGGTTATCTTTTCTATACTAACCAAAGTATTATCCAAAACTTCCTCTTTAGTCATGAATACATTTATTGATTCATTATTCTTTTTAAACACAATTGAAGCATTGGTACCTTTTACTTCTTCAAGAGCGGTTTTCCAGTTTTTATTTTCATAAAAATCTTTGTAGAAATTTATAAGTTCCTGTTGAGTTTGAGATGTTTTAAATGTAATTTGCCCCGAAGCTTTAGTTGTACTTGAACCTACTTTCTCAGCATCTTGAGGATAAGGGAATTCATCCGTTTTTACCCCTCTTACTTTAGGACTCTCATATGTCTTTATTGGTCTGTATTTTGAGAAATTATGGTGACTGACAGATAAAATGGATACTAACCCTACAGACATTAATATTGCTGAAATTACAGTATTTCTTGACATCTGCTTAATTATACGTAATTTTAAACTTCCCATCAAAATTTTGGTTTAGGTTTTTGTTTTGGTAGAATGATTCCTGCATACGGCCCCATCGTCTAATGGTCAGGACGGCGGATTCTCATTCCGTAAATCGGAGTTCGATTCTCCGTGGGGTCACCAACGAAAATTCGCAAGTGTCTTTAGATACTTGCGAATTTTTGTTTATGATTCTGCTGGTGTAGAACTTAACTTCAGTTGTATCGATCTCCGCAGAATGCGGGACTTTGCGGAGCAAAATTCTCCGTGGGGTCACCATGTGTGGACCCACCCACGAGAGAGATGAGCGTGGGTATTTTAGTAAATTCTTACTGCCTAACAGGGGAAACATTAAACTTAAAGGATTCCATAATTCTATTTACCACGTTGTTAAATCTTTCCCCAGATATATTTTTAACAGATAAAACAACTATCCTAGAAGCATTCATGTTTGGAGAACCGTCAACATAAATTAAATCATTACCTCTCCAAGAGTAGCCTTTTAACATAATAGCACCTCTATCTCCAACTTTTGTGTGTATTATGGCTTGAGACCTTGGTTCCTCTCCCATCGTCACAAGATAGTCATCTGTTAAAAGTTTTTTCTGTCTTTCAATGTACGTGTCAAAGTCCTTACTTCTAGGAGCCATGTCTATATATATACCGACAGCATCCATATTGTTTTTATCAATATATGTATCCTCATCGCCTACTGTTAAAAGTATTATTGAGTTATCAGATACAGGTCCGTTTATAAAACAACAATCTATACTTAAGTCTTTTGGATATAAAAATGAAAGCATGTATTCTTTACTGTCATACAATATTTCTGGTCCTATATCAGGTACTACATCAGGGTAAAATTCTACTGATTCTAAAATATCTTCAGTCTCCGCTTTGTATGCTTGTCTATAACCCAAATCACCTTTAAATATTTGTGAGAATTCATAATTTAGACCGTTTTTTAAAACATAAGTAACTTTATAATCAGCACCGCAGTTTAAAACATCAAAAGTTCTACCATCTATACCGTTAACTAGGTTATTCCTTGTAGATGTAAGTGTTGTTGCAGCAGGACATCTTGCTGCAAAGGCTTCTTTTTTCACGTGAGCTATCTCATCAAGCGTTCTTAAATTTGTAAAAAACGTTGATACTCTGAATATATACCCTTCTGATAACTCTTCTACGTCTATGTTTTGATTAGGTTTGTATTTGTCGTAGATTATATCTATTTTTTTAGTCTTTTCTGTTTGCTCAATGTTTTCAAATAATGGTGCTTTATATAAATGTTCTAGTGACACTTTCAAATCGTCGTTTTTATATTCAACAATTTGTTCAGGATCAATCTTTGGAGATGTATCAGAGTCTACTGTGTTGTCGTTATCTACAACTACCGGTTTAGGTGGTATAAAATGTTCTTTGTAGAAGTTCATTCCTATAGGAGTGAGTATTAGTATTAATAACGAGATTACTGACGTGTAGAAAAGTATCCTAAATCTAATTTTCTTTTTTCTTACATCTTTCTTTTTTGTTTCTATATCTATTATTGTCGGGATTTCTGTTTTTTCTTCTGATTTAATAAAGGCGGTATTTACCTCTAAAACACGGTTAATCTCTTGGATGTCTTCTGCTGTTAATTTTGGCTCTTTTTTTACTGTTTTCTGCTCTTTTTTCTCTACATTCTCTACTGTAGTTAGAGTATTTTCTTGATCTTGAGTCTCTTCTTTTTTCTTTTTACTAAAAAAATTTATAGCCATGTTTAAATAATAACATGATTAGGGTTTCATAAGATTTATCATTATCTATAAACCAAGCAAATCAGAATTTTCTTGCATTGATTTTAAAGTTACGCTAACAAATGTTTCTACACCCACACCAACTTTTTCCTCACATTGAGTTATCTGGCTCCTATCTACAGCTCGGGCAAATTCTTTTTGTTTAAATTTTTTGAGAATATTCTCAACAGAGACATATGCTAATTTCTTATTAGGCATCACAAGTGCAACGGCAACTATAAAACCAGTTAACTCATCACAGCATTCAAGGGTCCATTCTAAAAGAGTCTGAGGTCCCCTTATTTGAGCCATTTTGTAATTGTGAGTTTTAAGAGCGTTCAACATTTCTTCAGGAATGTTGTAATTTTGTAACCACTCAATAAGTTGAAAAACATGCCTTTCGGGGTTATTTGTTGTTTTTTCCCAATCAGCATCATGTAAAATTCCTATTATTTCCCATTGTTCTCTTGTTAAATTTCCAACATCTCTCTCCTCAGTAAGGTAAAAATCATAAAAACCTGTCATAGTTTTACCAACAGCATAACAATGCTTTCTTAGGTTTTTATTTTCCATATTCTTATGAAGAAGTTCTATTGCGGCTTCCAGTGTTAGTTCTTCCATACGGATAATTTACACTATAAAAACGGATATTTAAACAACACGATTTAGGTATTAATACTCAATCTTCAATATTGTGTATATAAGTTTTCCAACAGGAGCCTGGAATTCAACTTGTTCCCCGACTTTTTTACCCATTAAGGCAGAACCTAGTGGAGAATCATCTGATATTTTATTAGCCAAAGGATCGGCTTCAGGACTTCCGACTATATGAAAAGTAGTATCAACACTTTCCATGTGCAAAGTTACTTTACAACCCACAGCTACCTCATCGCTTGTTTTAACATCAGATATTTTTGCGTTTTTTACAATATCTTCCAATTCGGCAATTCTACCTTCAACAGTAGATTGTTCCTGCTTTGCAGCATCATATTCTGAGTTTTCAGATATATCACCCATTTCACGGGCGTCCTGAATCCTCTTTGCTATTTCAGGTCTTTTATTTTCAATTAAGTCTCTAAGCTCACCCTTAATTTTATCAAGACCCTCTTTTGTTAATAATAAGCTATTATCTTTTTGATTCATTTTCTTTAATTTGTTTGGACTAACAACCTCACAACTAACGAGGGTTAATGATGTTGGAAGTCCTAAAAATCAAAAATCCCCTAAAATTCTGGGGGACTTCACTAGAACGGAGATATTTTTATCATATGTTTTGTTCCGTGTCAAACTTTTTAGTCTTTTAAAAATAATACGTAAACACCTATAGTTATATAAATTTACTACAAAATACATTGCTTAATAATGGGTTATAAATTAAGTAGAATATTTATATTACAAGGGCTGAGTTTGACAAATAGGACAAAAAAGTGTAAAAGCTATCTGCATTTAAAACTTTGCCCTAAATTTGCATGTATAAATTTTGAAAGTATTAATTTGTTAGTTACCTTATAGGGTTGGATTTTTCCTATCTGCCTAGGTGGAAAATTTTTATGAAAATAGTAAATAGAATGTTCCTAAAAATAAAAGTTAGAGGTAATAAAATTTTCTCTATTGTTTCTATATTTGCCATATTGGCAAATTCCTTTGCTCCTGTTTTAGCTGCTATTCCAACCTACACCTATGCTGAAGGGATAACTGCGCCTGTTGAGGCTCTAACAAAAGAAGATAAAGAAGAAATAAAAGTTGAAGAGAAAGTTGGATCGGAAAGTGTTTTAAAAGAAGAAAAAAACACACCTGAAAATTTAAAAAATGAAGAAGATAAAAATGTAAATGGAACTGAATCCCAAACTTCAGAAGAGGTTTCAGAAGAAAATCAAGAAGGGGATATTTTAGAAGATGGTGTTAGTGATTACAGACCTGAAGTTGAGATAACAGAAGATGAGGTTAAAGAGGTTGAGGAAGTTTCTGTTTTAAAAGAAACTGTAAATCCAGCAAATGAAATTAATAGTAATGAAGAAGTTACTGAGGCAACTGCTTCCGCAGAGGAACCTGTTTTAGAAAATAAAGAGAAAGAATATAAATATTTGGAAAATGGTGTTGTAGTTGATAGCACTAGAGAAGATTGGAGTGTTGATGGTGAGGTTGCTGAAACAAAGAAAGTTGTAAAAATTGGGGTCAAGTATATTTTCCCATTAGATGAGGACGTATCAGTTACTTTTACAAAATTACCCAAGTCCGAAGAGGATAGGGCTCATTTAAAAATTGAAAGAGTTAAGATTAAAGATTTAAATTTACCTGATGAGTTTAAGACAGACGCTGAGTACGCTTTTGATATTACGACAGAGGGAATGGAGAACGGAGAGTTTGAATATGATTTAACTTTACCCAAGCCAAAGGGTGTTGAGGCAAAGGTCATATCTATAGAAGAAGATGGAGATATAGTTGAGGCAAGTGATGATGATATTGATCAGAAAGAAGAGATTGTTGAAGTTAAGGATCAAAGTCATTTTAGTATTAAGGTGCCTGTGTACTCTTTAGGTAAGTGGACTTGGGTTGATAAGCCAGAAATTTTAGTAAAAGATACTCTAGGTACTAGCTATATTAAATGGGATAAGGGCTCCGAAAAGCATAGTGGTCTGGAGTTTATAGGTAAGCAAACTTTTGATGTAGATATAGATGGTGAAGAAGAGTTTGAGCTAGGAACACTAAAGCATCACAATCATCCTGTTAATAAAGCTATTGAAAAGGCTAAACTTACAGTAACTATTAATCTCGGTTATCCGGTTTCACAGACAAAAGATTTTGATATGAAATTAAAGATTGAGGAAACATCAAATAGTGGAACCTGTCCTAACTGGCACACCCCAGGAAATCCTAAATGTGATGATAGAATTACATTTCCAGAAGTATATTCTAAAGAGTTTTTTGAACATAACGGGAAAAAATATGTTTTAGAGATTACTGGGTTTATTAAGGATGGTAATAATGTTGAACACTTTATAACCAAGGAACGTGCTACAAACGAAGCAGTAATTAGAGGTAGGTTTAGATCAATACCAGCAGAAGTAACTATTTGTCATGAAACAGATGCAGACAATAATCCATATGGACCTAAAGCACAAACTGTGAGTATAGACTCAATATTAGAGGAAAACGGACATGATAGTCATGATGGTCCAATTTGGTATCCAGGAATTAATGAAGATTGGGGAGATATCATTCCTGAGTTTAGGTACTTTGATAGTAATGGAGATGTAAAAGTATACGCAGGTAAGAACAATACTGAGTATGGGCTTTCTATCTTAGCGAATAACTGCCAGTTCCCAGAAGGGAAGATTACCGTATCCAAAAAAATTGTTGCTCCAGCAGAAGTTGCAGAATCATTTGATATTACAGGTACTGGAACCCACTCAGTTGAGGGTTTTCCAAGTGCATTTAATGGTTTTAAAGGAACTAACACAGGTACTGTTTCACCATCAACGCCAGTTACATTTGATGTATATCCGGGTAAATATACTTTTGAGGAAACATTAAAAGATGGCTGGATAGAAACATATAATGATTGTAAAAATGTTGTAGTAGAGAATGGTGATAATAAGACATGTACTATTAAAAATACTAAAGCCAGTACTCTTACTATAGTAAAACATGCCGAGCAAGTAAGCGATACCTCTTTTAATTTTACAGCAACAGGAAACGGTCTTTCCAATTTTTCTTTAATAGACAATTCTCCTGATACTGATCCTAAGAAGGTGTTTACTGGCCTTCTTCCAGGAGAGTACTCAGTCACTGAAGATAATTTATCATCAGGTTGGACTTTAAAGAGTGCTATTTGTGATAACGGTCGGAATCCAAATGCATTAGAGTTGACAGCAGGTAGTGATGTTACTTGTACATTTACTAATACACAGCAAGGTTCATTAACTATTGTTAAGAAAGCAGTACCACACGGTAGCAATCAGTTTGGATTTACTCTTTCAGAAATTAAAGATGAGGGTAGCAAGGTTATAGAAAAGT
>CAZTQT010000010.1:0-25142 GCA_964615625.1 uncultured Candidatus Saccharibacteria bacterium | reverse complement strand
TAAAATTAAATAGAAAAGGAGGAGGTAAAGAGATTGATTTCAGTGCTTTCAAAATGGGTTGGGGAGTTGGGGAAAATAAAAAACTTACCTTTAAATTAAAAGAAGACACTGATGATAATGCTAAAAATCTAGAAAAGAACGTCAATATTGTAAAAAATAGACTATCTGTTGCAGGTATATCGGATTTTTCTGTTTATATAGAAGATAACCAGTTAGTTGTAGTATTTCCAGAATATGAAAATGAAAATAGAATAGGAAGTTTAGTTTTGGGAAATGGAAAAGTTATATTCAGAAAACTTAAAGAGCCCGATACTTGGAATGTTGAAGATTTCGCTAAATTTTATATGGATGTTAATCAATGGGATGATACTGATATAAGAGAATCTGATATAGAGAGTTTTGAGTATAGTATAGGACAAACAGGAAATCCTCAGGTAAATATAATTTTTACAGATGAAGGTAGAGAAAAGTTTTACGATTTGGTTGAAGATAATGTTAACCTTCCTATAGGGATATACTTAAGCGACTTTGATTACCCGTTTTTGATGCCTGTGATATCAGAAACCTTGTTAACTAGGAGAGATTTAGATCCTTTTGTGGGAAGTTCTTATCCTAGGCAAACAGTTGAAGATGCTAATTTGCAGTTTAAAATGCCTTTGGATAAAGATCTTTCTTATGGAGAAAGATCTTCCTTAGAACCTATACTTGGGTACGATTTTTTGAATAGTTTTCTAATTGCCGTAGCGGTAAGCTCTCTTTTAGTTGGTATTTTTATGGTTATAAAATTCAAATCACATGGTTTTATAAGTATAATGTCAATGTTTTATTCAGTAGTGTTGTTTTTAGCTCTGTCTAAGCTCCTTGGAATCCCTCTTGGTTTACAAATGATCTTCGGTTTAATAATACTTATTGAAGTTATTTATTTTTCAAATTATATCTTGTTATCCGATGTTAAAAACAACATTTCCCAAGGTAAGCCGTTTGATTTGGCTTTCGCTCATACTTTTGGTGGGGACAGAGAAGAATCTTTTGTCCCAGCACTCGCACTTTTTATTGTATTCATTATTTCGTATGTTGTTATGTCTAGTGGTGCTGCAAAGCTGTTTATGTTTACAATGTCTGTGGCAACATTATCTTTAATTGTATTTAACTTGTTATTTTTTCCTACTTTAATGTGGTGTTTAGGAGGTAAAAAGAAATGATGGGATTTTTATCATCACTTTCTGAATATATAAAACTAGCGTTAGTTTTTATTGCATGTACTATTTTATTTTTTCAGTTTATGACAAGAGATAGGATTATTAGAAAATATTTTAAACAAATTTCTTTGTATTCCTTAGTAATTTATTTTGTAAATATAATTTTTTATATATTGCTGTTTCTATTACTCAATCAATTCCTGAATATTTATTCTGATAATTTTAAACTGATGTCATTTGTATTTTTGTTGGTTCTGAGCCTTTTTGAAGTATTTACGATTGCTGTTTCTATCAAGGAAATTATTGTTAGGTCAAAGAAAAAAGAAGATTTGAAAAATGTTTGTTCTGAAGTAAGGAAAAGTACTAAAACATCGCTAATTTGGCTTTTAATTGTTTTTTTGGTCCCCTTGCTTTGCTTGTTGATCTTAGGAAATGGTAAATTAGAAGCGCTTTTGATCTTATTACTTGTGTCTTTAATACCTGTTTCTATAAGTTCTTTTATTATTTTTCCAATATTGCTAAAAAGAATAGAGAATTCTCTTCGTTAAATTTTGAAATAAGTGTAATATATGCCTGTGTATAAATGGAACATTCTTGAAAAATATGATGAAAATAAAGACCCTGCCATATCTATATTAGAAAGTAGAGGTATAGAAAATATTGAGGAATTTTTATACACTCCCTCTTTAAATAACTCCTTCAAAGATTTTTCACAAGAATTTAAAAAATCATTAGAGAAAGCTAGGGATTTCACAAAAGATGCTTTAGATAAAGGCATGTCTTTAGTTATTTTTGGAGATTATGATTCAGACGGTATAAATGCTACTGCAATTTTGTATAACTTCTTTAAGTATGAAAAAGGATATGAGAAAACTTTTTATTTTATTCCAAATAGATTTGAGCATAGTTACGGTCTTTCTAAAGAGGCAATTGATGATGCGTTAAAAAAAATACCAAAGGATGATAAAGCCCTTTTTATAACAGTTGATGTTGGTATTACCGCAGTTGAGGGGGTTTCTTATATAAAAAGTTTGGGGCATTCTATTATTCTTACCGACCATCACCAAAAGCCCGATGAAATGCCCAAGCCCGATGTTTTAGTTTGGAACGACACTGTATGTGGTTCAGTTATATCTTGGATATTTTCCAAAGCTTTGGGGTCAAAAAGTGGTGAGAGTGTAGCTAATGCGGCTGTTGCAACTGTAACTGATCTTTTACCTATGGTTGGTTTTAATAGGGTTGTTGTTAAAAAAGGTTTAGAGGTTATGAACACTAACCCTCCAATAGGTTTAAAAAAGATACTTCAAGTTTCTGGCATCGGGGACGGAGAAGTAACAACATACGAGCTTGGTTGGATAATAGGACCACGTTTAAATGCCGCGGGGAGGTTAAAAAATTCAGATGATTCCATTAAACTTTTAACAGAAAGAGATGAATCTTTACTAGAAGAATATGCTAAGGGTTTAGACTCCCGAAATATTGAAAGACAGGAGAAAACTTTGGAAATGTATAACTTGGCTTCTGATATTGATGAAGATAACTTACCAAAAATTATTTTTTCGTCAAATGAGGAATACCATGAAGGAGTTATTGGCTTAGTTTCAGCAAAACTAACCCAAAAATATTACAGACCTTCTGTGGTGATCTCCTTGGAAGATGGTGTCGGTAAAGGATCTGTTAGATCAATACCTGGGATTAATATTATAGAAATTTTAAGAAAATTTGACGATTTATTTGTGGATTTAGGCGGTCATCCAATGGCAGGTGGTTTTACAATTAATCAGAAGAACATACCAGAAATGGAAAAAAAAGTTTCTGAGTACATAAGTAAAGAATTTGATGATGAGGTTTTTATACCAGTTTTGGATATAGATTTAGAAGTTCCTGGAAAATTTGTTGATATTGAGTTTCTTGAGAATATAGATAAATTAAAGCCTTTTGGTATGGGAAACGAGCAGCTTATTTTTTTATCTAGGGAAATGGGTGTGGTTAATGTTGATGTTATAGGTAAAAACAAGGATCATCTGAAAATAAGATTATTTGATGGTGGCAAATATCACAAAGCAGTATTTTTTGGCGGTGTTGATCATGTTGAAGATTTTGTAGTTGGTGAAAAGGTGGATATTGTTTATACCTTGAGTAAAAACGAGTACAATGGTAATAAGTATGTTGATTTGATAGTAAAAGATTTTAGAAAGATATAAAAATGGAAAGAACTCTTATTAAAAACTTAAAAGAAAAAATAGGCCAAGAAACAACAATTTCTGGATTTGTGCAGGCTATAAGAAACCAAGGTGGGATAAAGTTTATAGTTATGAGAGATGTCACAGGAACTGTTCAGATTGTGTTTTTAAAGGAAAACGAAGAGGTTTTTGATATGGTCAATAATATATCTCTTGAGTCAGTAGTATCAATAGAGGGTTTAGTAAAAGAGGAAAAACAAGCTCCTGGAGGATTTGAAATTCAAGCTAAGCATATGACTGTGTTATCAAAAGCAGATTTGGGTTTACCTATTCCGATTGTTGAAGAAAAAGGAGGGGAGCCAACAGATGTCTCTGTGAGACTCGATTGGCGTTGGCTTGATCTCAGAAAAGAAGAAAATCTTTTAATATTTAAAGTTTGGACAGAATTGGAAAGAGGATTCAGGAAACACTTTGAAGATCTTGATTTTGTACAGATTTATACGCCTTCACTAATGGGAACGGCAAGTGAGACGGGAGCAGATGTTTTTAAATTAAAGTATTTTGATAGGGAAGCCTACTTAGCACAATCGCCTCAATTTTATAAACAAATGGCCCAAGCTTGTGGTTTTGAAAAGGTTTTTGTTATGGGGCCAGTTTTTAGAGCTGAGCCATCATTTACTGCAAGGCACATGACTGAATTTACAGGATGGGATTTTGAAATATCTTATATTGATTCCCATATTGATGTAATGGAAGAGGAAGAGAAACTTTTAGTGGCGGGATTTTCTAGATTAAAAGAAACTGTTTTGCCAGAAATAGAAATTCCTTCCATTCCCTTTCCTAAGATTACTATGAAGGAAGCAAAGGAGAAGTTAGAAAAAGCTGGTGTTATCGGCGGTAGAAAACACGATTTAACTGGAGAGGAGGAGGTTGAGCTTAGTAAATTAATAAAAGAAGAAACAGGTCATGATTTTGTCTTTATAACTGATTGGCCTGTTGAAGCAAGACCTTTCTATCATATGAAGTATGAGGATAACCCCAGTCTTACTAAAAGTTTTGATTTACTTTACAAAGGTTTGGAGATAACCACTGGTTCTCAGAGAGAGCATAGGTATGATGTCTTAGTATCTCAGGCAAAAGAAAAAGGCATGGGAATAGAGTCTATTCAATATTATCTTGATTTCTTTAAATATGGTTGCCCGCCACATGGCGGGGTTGGTATAGGTCCTGGGAGGTTGGTAATGAAGATACTAGACATTCCTAGCGTTAAAGAAGCTACATTCCTACCCAGAGATGTAAAAAGATTGAAGCCTTAATACAAAATGACTTCTAATGTTTCTATTTCTATCAGAAGAAGGTTATTACTGACCCTGACAGAAGGTGTATTAAAATTACTTTGGTTTATAGACAAAGTAACTAGTTTAGACATTAGATATTTACCCAAGGCATTTTTTTATGTTTTAATTTTCTCAATATCCTCAGGATTTTTTCTTTTCATAGGTTATTCAATGAGGACGGGGTATTTGAGTGATATAGCTTATGAAAAAATCTCTCCAAATTATGTATCATTACCAGCTATTGAAATTAAATATCCTATATGTAAAAACTCTCACCCTAATCCGGAGATCTCTGCTAGATCAGCTATAGCCATAGACAGAAAAACAAATAAAGTTTTATTTGAAAAAAATCCAGATGAAAAGCTTCCCCCAGCATCTACTGTTAAATTGATGACAGCTTTGATAGCTAAGGATATTTATGATGATAATGAGGTTTTGACGGTTTCTAAAAGTTGTACAGAAGTTGATAGCACAAAAGTTATGTTGAAAGAAGGAGACGCCTTTACAGTATCAGATTTAATAAAAAGCATGTTAATTGGCTCTGCTGGAGATTCTGCGTGTGTTATAGCCAATTCTAAGATAGATGAGGGGGAGTTTGTAAATAAAATGAATGATAAGGCTCAGGTATTAGGCATGTCTTCCACTAATTTCTCTAATCCCATAGGACTTGATGGAGTAGATAATTCCCAGCATTCAACAGCAAAAGATTTGTATAAATTATCTAAACATGTGACGTCTTTTCCTGATCTAGGAGATATTGTGGGAACCAAGTCTTTTACAATGTACCCTGTTGGGGAAGAAAACTTTTTAACAGTTACCAATACTAACAAGACATTATGGAGTATAGACAATTCTGTAGGTGTTAAGACGGGTACTACTAAGGGGGCTGGGGAGGTTTTAGTTTATGAATATAGGGATGAGAGTAAAGATATTTTTATTGTGGTTATGGGAAGTAGGGACAGGTTCACTGATACAAAGGAGATATTAGATTGGGTTAAGGAACAATATATTTGGAAATGATCATTGTGCAGGGGTAGCAGCTTGTTTTGTCCACTGACCTGTTATTGCTGGGAAGTATAATGTTATACCACCTCCGCCAGACTCCCTTGAGGTATATTTACCAGAAAAGACATAAATAGGTTGGAGGTATGTTTGGTATTCTGGGGTTTCATAATATGCCAAGTATATGTTGTCTATTAGTATTTTATCAACGCTAACAGGCATGTAATTATCAAAAGGGTTTAAATTATTTGGTTTTACACCTACAATGACGCCCTTCCCTGCCTTTACAGACTCCCATGCTTCTTGGACAGTTATAATTGGATATGTAGCATTGGTGACTGTGTCTATTTGCCAGAAATCTGCTTCCAAAAGAGGATTGCTCAGTATTCCTGGTGTGCTTGGTCTTGCAATAATAACTCTAAGCATACCTTTATACGGGTTTGGTCCTAAAATGGGGTATTTTTCTAAAAATCTGTAAAAATCAACCATAGCTACCTGTGCTTCTAATTCATTATCTGTTTTAACTAATCTGTTGTTTACATAGTATCCAAAAGTTACTGCCTGCGATCCACTAGGATACAACCCGTCATCAAATCTGTATATTGATGATAGTGTTCTTGATGCAATATTTACAGCTTCAAGTACATTTAATGATCTTGGTGGGTAATAACCACTCTTACCATTCAAGTTAGTTTTTAATTCAATTGATCTAGTGTTTATGTCTATTTTTAAAGCACTTCCATATTGAGAGTTTCTCCATTTGTACACAGTACCTTTCAAATCTGATATTAAATTTTCATTTTCAAAACCAAGGGTTTTAGCCTCTGATATAGCATTATTACCTGCTAGATAAGAATATTGCTGAGGTTTAAATTTATAAACCTTCATTTTATCTGGGAGGTTACCAGGAAGTTTTGCATTTGCAGTATTAAGAACGTACTCAGGGTTCTCATTTGTTATTCTTTTTTTAACAAACTGTAGTTGATCAAGTTGGTTGTATATTGGATTTGGTGGAGTTTTCTTTACAAAAATAGCTTTAAAAAGCGAGACAGATCCTGGAAAAATCACCAAAGTTAAAATGTAATATCCTGCAACAATGAATAAAAGGTATTTAGAGAACTTTTTAATAAATTGGGCAGTCTTTGTAAGATTCATCAACATAATTTTAGCAGAAAGTATCGTTTGTCGGTAGGTTATTTGTTTGATGTTAGTCTTATCTTTTCGTGATAAAATCCAAGTTATGAAGATGAGAACAAGAATGGCACCCAGTCCTACAGGTGAAATACATGTAGGAAGTATAAGAACCCTTTTATATGATTATGCTTTAGCAAAGCAATCTGGGGGCGAGCTTATACTTAGAATTGAAGATACAGATCAAAGTAGATATGTGAAAGGCTCTGTCGAGAGAATACTTAAAGTTATTAAAGATTTTGGTTTAAATTGGGATGAAGGTCCGGAGGTTGGTGGTCCTCATAGCCCATATTTTCAATCACAAAGATTAGATATATACAAAAAATATGCCTTAGAGCTAGTAGAAAAGGGTGTAGCTTATTATTGTTTTTGTGACGAAAATAGATTAGAAAAAGTTAGAGAGGATCAAAAAAGAGTTGGCGCTGTTCCAAAGTACGATAAATTTTGTCTAAATTTAAGCAAGGAAGATATAGAAAAAAATCTTAAAGAAGGGAAACCATACGTTATAAGATTAAATGTTCCTAAAGATGAGGTAATAGAATTTGAGGATGCGATTATTGGTAAAGTTTCCTTTCCCTCAAATGATGTTGATGATCAAGTGTTGTTGAAGTCAGATGGCTTTCCTACATATCATTTAGCTGTAGTGGTGGATGACCATCTTATGGAGATAACACATGCATTAAGAGGTAGGGAGTGGTTACCTTCAACCCCAAAACATATTTTGTTATATAAGTATTTTGGTTGGGAAATGCCAAAATTTGTACACCTTCCGTTGCTTAGGGAAGTAGACAGCACTAAAAAGTTATCAAAAAGGTTTGGTTCCGTACATGCCATGGGTTTTTTAGAAGACGGTTATTTGCCAGAAGCTTTACTAAACTTTATGATGTTTTTAGGATGGAACCCAGGAACAGAAAGGGAGATATATTCCTTGGACGATTTTATAAAAGATTTTTCATTAGATAAAGTTCAAAAATCAGAAATGGTTGCTTTTGATAGACAAAAGCTTTTGTGGTTTAACGGCATGTATATAAGGAATTTACCCTTAAAAGATTTATGGAATAGGGTAAATTCTTGGTATAAAGAGCACTCAAAGATTAAGCCAAAGTTTAATAAAAGTACAGAAGCCTTTAATTTGAAGGTTTTAGAGTTGGTCAGGGAGAGAATGAAAAAGTTGTCTGAGTTTAACGACCTCTCTGAGTATTTCTATGAAAAACCAAAAATAGACAAGGATGTTGCGATTAAATTTTCTGGAAGTAAGGATAGGGCAAAAGAAATAATAGATAATTTTCTAAGTGTTTATGAAAATATAAGTTCTGAAAATTGGAATATTGAGTATTTAGATAAAATATCACATGAAAAATTGACAGAATTTTCGTATAAACCAAAGGAAGCTTTTATGACGATAAGGTATGTTGTTACAGGAAAAGAGTACACACCTCCTTTATTTGATGTCCTAGGACTGATAGGCAAAGATGAGGTTGTAGGTAGATTGAAAAAATTTAAAATATAACGTCGTAAAATCTAGGTACATTATCTCTTTAAAATAGAAAATTCTCGTTGATAAATATATCTCCCCTGTTAAAATTAAACTATAAAATTTAAAACAGGAGGTAAGTATATGGCAGCAAAAGTTTCTTCCAAAGCTAAAGAGAAACCATCTATTACAGATGGGAAGGATTTGGCTTTAAAAACAGCAATAGATCAGATAGAAAAAAATTTTGGTAAAGGTGCCATAATGAAGTTGGGAGGCAGTGTTAGTGAAAGATCCATCCCAGTTATCCCAACAGGCTCAATAGCTTTAGATATAGCTCTAGGTGTTGGAGGCCTTCCAAGAGGAAGAATAGTTGAAATATTTGGTCCAGAATCTTCCGGAAAAACGACATTAGTTCAACATATAATTTCAGAAACTCAAAAATTAGGTGGGACAGCTGCTTTGATAGATGCTGAAAATGCTTTTGATCCTTCCTATGCTGAGAAAACAGGTGTAGATGTTGAAAATTTATTAGTATCCCAGCCTGATACAGGAGAACAAGCCCTAGAGATAGCGGAAACCCTTATAAGATCTAATGCCGTTGATTTGGTAGCTATAGATTCTGTTGCCGCACTTGTTCCCCGTGCTGAGATTGAAGGAGATATAGGTGATAGTCATGTGGCTATGCAAGCGAGGTTAATGAGTCAGGCATTAAGAAGATTGAGTGGGGCTATAAGTAGATCAAAATGTACTGTTGTTTTTACTAACCAACTTAGATCCATGATAGGTGTAATGTTCGGTAATCCAGAAACCACTGCTGGAGGAAAAGCATTAAAATACTATGCTTCTGTAAGGATAGATATTAGGAAAATAGGGACGTTAAAAAAGGGAGATGAGTTTTATGGAATTAGGGTTAGATCTAAGGTAGTTAAAAATAAAGTAGCTCCTCCTTTTAGGTCTGCGGAATTTGATATTTTGTTTAATGAAGGGATAAGTAAAGAAGGCAGTCTTTTAGATGTGGGAGTAGAGCTTGGTGTAGTTAAAAAGAGTGGTGCTTGGATGGAGTATAACGGTGAGAAGCTTGGTCAAGGAAAAGATGCAGCAAGGCAGTTTTTGAAAGAAAACCCAAAGATTATGTCTGAGATAGATAAAAATGTTAGAACCGCGATGAGGCAAAAAAATGATATACCGTTAAATATTGGATCTAAGACTGAATCTGGCGGTGAAAACGGAACTGATGAGTCTGTAGAATCATAAACAAAGATGGATCTAAATAAAGAAGAAATTTTTTCAAGATCGTACTTGAAAGTATTGAATTTCCTATCCTTCAAAAAGAGAAGTTTGAAGGAAATATTAGATTTTGTTAAAAAAACTGTAATAAAAACCCATCTCCCGTTAAGGGAAAGGGAGGAAATAGAAGATCTCATTGTTCTAACGTTGAAAAAGGATGGGTATATAAAGGAATTTCATGATTTTGATTTCGCTACATCTTATGTTGATGGTTTGGAAAAATCAGGTAAGACATTTAATAAGATGAAAATAAGAGAGTTTCTTAGTCGTAAAGGTGTTGATTCTGATGTCATTAATGATGTTACAGAAAGTGTTAATAACGACCAAATTTATTCAAGCGTTTTTAAAGATGCTGAAAAAAAATTAAGGACTATTAAGGGAGATAGCTTAAATATTAAGAAAAAAAAGCTTTTAACTTACTTGTATAGAAAAGGATACCCTTTTGAAATCTCTTCAGCTGTTGTTGACACTTTGACCAAGTTAAAATAGAATCAGAGTGTGGAAATGGCTATGAAAAACGGATTTTTTATTGCAAATATTAATACTTTTTGTTTTTATAACTCTGAATATCGGGCGTGATATACGTTTTTCATCCTAATTTCCAAAATTTAAAACCTTAATATAGGTTGGATTATGTTAATTAATATGGAGGTTACGAAATATGGAAATAATTATAGTTCTCGCGGTTGTGGCTGCCTTGTTTGGAGGATATGTTGCTTATTCTAAGTATAAGAAGAAAGTCCCTCAAGAAGATAAAGAACAGCATTCTCCTATAAAGAAAGACCCTGTTGTAAATGTCGTTAAAAATGTGGATGTAGATAATGAGTCTGTTGTAATTGAGGCACGTGCAAAAGCTAAAGATATAATAGTTGAAGCAAAATCAGAAGCTCTAAATATTCAATCTAAAGCTCAAGAACAAGCTCGAAAGATAAAAGAAGATTCCTTGGAATCAGAAAGAAAATCAGCTGTCTTAAAAGCCCAAGTTGATGCTAAAGCTAAGGAGCTTGAAAGTAAAGCTAAAAATTTAGTTTCTATTAAAGAAAATTTAGAAAAGAAACAGTCTGAGATAGAGGATTTTCACAGAAGACAACAAGAGGAAATTGAGAAAATAGCAATGCTTTCAAAAGAAGAAGCTAGAGATATTTTATTAAAGAACTTAGATAAAAATTTAGTAGAGGAAAAAGGTAAAAGGATAAGGGAAAAAGAGGAGGAAATACGACGAGAATCTCAAGAATTAGCAAAACAAATACTAATGGAGGCTTTGGAGTTTGGTTCTACAGATATAGTTATTGAGCACTCTACATCAAAAGTGAAACTCCCAGATGAGGAATTAAAAGGTAGGATTATAGGGAAAGAAGGTAGGAATATAAGAACATTCGAGGAGTTAACTGGGGTTGACTTAGATTTGGACTCCTCCCCCGGGGATATTATTGTCTCGTGTTTTGACTCCGTAAGAAGGGCTATTGCAACAACCGCTTTAGAAAGACTGATAGCCGATGGTAGGATACAGCCCGCTAGAATAGAGGAAATTGTAGATCAGACAAAGAAGGAAATGGAAAACATAATGTACAAGGCCGGTGATAGTATGTGCCATAAATTAGGTTTATACAATATTCCAAAGGAGCTAATACAAACGCTGGGAAGGTTTAAATATAGATTTTCTTATGGACAGAATATGTTGGAACATACTATGGAGACTGCAAGAATAGGTATGTACATTGCTGGTGAAATTGGAGCAAATGTTGAGACAGTAAAAATGGGATGTTTATTCCATGACATTGGGAAGGTTTTAAATGATCAGGATGGTTCTCATGTGGAGCTTGGAGTTGACCTTTTAAGGAAACATAAGATATCTGAAGAGGTTATAAAGTGTGTCGCTGAACACCATGATGATAAGCAGACAACGATTGAATCCGCGATAGTAACTTTATCTGATCATGTTAGCGGTGCTAGACCGGGCTCAAGAGGTGAAGATTATGAATCTTATGTGAAAAGACTTAGAGATCTAGAAGAAGCCGCAATGTCTTTTGATGGTGTAGAAAAGGCCTATGCAGTATCAGCTGGGAGAGAAGTGAGGGTGTTTGTTAGACCGGAAAAAGTTGATGATTACTCTACGGCTTTGTTGGCAAAGGAAATTGCCCGAAAGATAGAACTTGAACAGAACTACCCTGGTGTAGTAAAAGTAATAGTAATAAGGGAAACAAGAGTCTCAGAGACAGCTAAATAGTCCTTATTACTCTTGTCGCATCTAAAAATTATGTATTACATTTTAGTAGGAGTTTTAGTTCTTTTAACCTTTATCCTTTTTATGAAGGCTTTAGGTTCAGTGTTGAAAAGCATTATAACAACAACTTTCTTTCTTGTTGTATCAACATTTATAGTGTTGATGTTAAAATCTCTTGGTCAGCCTGTTGATGTTTTTGGAATGTATAAAATTGATAAGTTTGTAATTACAAAATACGAAAGGTAAAAATATATGAAGATATTATTTGCTGGGGAAATAGTAGCAAAACCTGGTAGAGAAATTGTCCAAAAGTTTTTACCAGAGATAATAAAAGAAAATAAAGTAGATTTTGTTATTGCTAACTGTGAGAATTTATCTGGCGGTCGGGGTATTACAAAGGAAAAGATAGATCAAATGAGAATGGCGGGAGTAGATTATTTTACAAGTGGTGAGCATGTTTTTCAGGAAAGAGGGACAGAAGATTTCATTGACGAAGTACCTGTCTTAAGACCTGCAAATTATCCAGAAGGAACCATTGGTGAGGGTTATAAAATAGTAGATACCGGAAAAAATGGGAAGATACTTATCATAAATTTAATGGGCCTGACTTCTTTTAATAGTAGGAACTCTTTTCTTGATAATCCTTTTAAAATAGTAGATAAAATTCTTGAGGAAACAAAAGATGAAGATATAAAAGCAAGGATTGTGGATTTTCATGCAGAAGCTACAAGTGAGAAATACTCTATGGGTTTCTATTTAGACGGTAGGGTGGATGCTGTAATAGGCACTCATACCCATGTCCCAACATGCGATAACATGGTATTACCCAAAGGAACATTGTACCTTACTGATGTAGGTATGTGTGGTGCCATTGACTCTTCACTAGGTGTTAAGGTTGATATTACAATAAAAATGTTTTTGACTGCAATGAGCCAACGTTTTGAATGGGAAAGTGCTGGAAGAAAGGCTTTTCGCAGTGTATTATTAAATCTACAAGAAAAAACAATTGTTAGAATTGATAAATTATTATAAGTTGCCTGACCGGGCAGCAATTTTCTTGACGAGAGGGGGTGTTAAGAATGACAAAAATAGATTTAATTGCTAAGGTTGCAGATGTAGCAGGGATGACTAAAGTCAATGCAACAAAAGCTGTTGATGCAATAGCAGCTGCAATCGAAAAATCCCTTTCAAAGGGTGAGAAAGTAACATGGACAGGATTCGGTACATTTGAAGTTAGAAGCAGAAAAGCAAGAACAGGAAGAAATCCTCAGACAGGAGCACCCTTACACATCCCAGCAAGCAAAACTCCTGCTTTCAAAGCTGGAAAGAGCTTAAAGGATGCTGTTAAATAAGTGATTTAGTGTTTGTACAGCGCTAGTACAAAAGAACCCCGCGTAACGCGGGGTTCTTCGTTTGATTTTTTAATTAAGATGTTAGAATATACAATCGTATGGCTACAAATAAAAATTATTACGAAACATTAGGCGTCAAAAAAGATGCATCCCAGGAAGATATCAAAAATGCTTACAGAAAAATGGCAAGAAAGTATCATCCCGACATGGTTAAAGACAGTGAAAAAGCTGATGCTGAGAAGAAGTTCAAAGAAATTAATGAAGCTTACCAGGTTCTAAGCGACTCAGAAAAGAGAAAAATGTACGATCAGTTTGGGACCGCAGATTTTAATGGTGGTGCAGGTTTTTCTGGAGGTCATCAAGGTCAGTGGGACCAGTATTCAAGCTCTGGAGGTAACCCATTTGGATTTGACGATGGTGGTTTTGACCCTTTTGATATATTTGAAAGTTTTTTTGGTTTCAGGGGGTATGGATCTAAACCTAAAAAAGGTAAAAATCTCTACTACGAAATGGATATAGATTTTAAAGATATGATATTTGGTGTTGAAAGAGAAATAGATATAGAGAGTGGAAAGGTGAAAATAAAAATACCTGCTGGGATGAGGGATGGGATGGAGATAAAGTTTGCTGGAAAAGGTATGGAAGGGCCTAAAGGCATGCCTAACGGTGATCTTTATATTACGGTTAGAGTTAGATCAATGCCTGATTTTGTGGTAATGGGTGATGATGTATTAATAAACAAGGAAATAGACATGGTGGGAGCTGCTCTAGGCGGTTTTGTAGAAGTTCCAGTCATAGATGTAAAAAGTAAAAATGGATTGAATAAAGCCAAATTGAAGATACCTGCTGGTACTCAATATGGTTCTAGATTTTTATTAAGAGGGAAAGGGATGCCAAAACTTCACGGTAGAGGTCAGGGTAATGTAATAGTTCAGGTTTTGGTTAGAACACCCGAAAAACTTACCAAAAAGCAAAAAGATCTATTAGAAAAGTTCTAATAGATTTGACCTTAAGCTTTTAGTGGTATAGAATCCCTATGTATTGAGATTATCGTAATATGTTTGATTTAAGTGGGCCGAACCCACTTTTTTTAATAGGATAGTTAGTTATTAAAAGGAGAATATTATGGCAATATCGGAATTTAGTGCTGCAATAAGTCAGGTTGCTACCGAAAAGGGTATAACCGTTGAAAGCGTGCTTGAGTCTGTTAAATCTGCTTTGGCTACAGCCTATAAAAAAGACAGAAAAGAAGCTGGTGAAGATGTGGAATTAGAAGAAATAGTAGTAGATCTAGATCCTGATACAGGTGAGGTAAGAATATTGAAGGAAGGTATGGATGTAACTCCCGACGGTTTTGGAAGAATTGCAGCACAAACTGCAAGACAAGTAATGGTTCAAAAAATAAGAGAAACCGAGAAAGATGTTATAACCACAGAATTTAGAGGAAAAATAGGCCAGATTGTCTTGGGGACTGTTTTTAGAGTTGAAAAAGGAATAGTTACTTTAGATATGGGAAAAAATAGAAGCCAGGGTGTAATGCCAAAAAATGAGCAAGTACCTACTGAAAGTTATAGAATAAACCAAAGATTAAAAGTTTTAGTAAAAGATATCCAGGAAACACCGAGAGGTACCGAAATAGTTGTTAGTAGAGCAGATCCAGATTTTGTTGTAAGACTTTTCGAGCAGGAAGTTCCTGAGATTGCAGCAGGTACGGTTGTTATTGAGGCCATCGCTAGAGAGGCAGGTTCCAGGACAAAGATGGCAGTTTCTTCAAAAGATGAAAAAGTCGATCCAATTGGTAGTTGTGTTGGTCAAAAAGGTGTAAGAGTTCAGTCTATAATATCCGAGCTTTTTGGTGAAAAAATAGACATTGTTCCCTATTCCGACAGTTTAGAGAAATTTATTGCGGCTAGCCTATCTCCAGCAAAAGTTACTGAGGTAGAGTTGTATACAAAAGAAAAGAGAGCTTTGGTTACAGTTCCTGAGGATCAGCAAAGTTTAGCAATTGGAAAAGAAGGTCAAAATGCTAGATTAGCCAACAAGCTTACAAAGTGGAAAATAGATATTAAAGGTGTTGCCGGTGTTTTTTCAAGTGAAGATGCTGAAAATGCAGAAATAAAAGAGGAGAAAGATGAAAAGGTTGTAGGTGTTTGGGATGCTGAGATAAAGAAATTTGAAGAAGCCGAGGAAATGAGAAAAAAAGAAGAATTAGCTACTGAAGAGGATATTGAGGAATCTCAAGTAGAGGTAGAAACGTCTGAAGAAATTAAAGAGGAACAGGGGGAAAATGGGATTGAACCTGAAGAAAAGGTTGAAGAAACCAGTGAGCAGCCTGATACAGAAGTTTTAGAATCCGAGGATATTAAAGAAGAATAATTTATTTAGTAACAATGAGAAAAAACGGTGTAAGATTATACTGCTTGTTTAATATATGTCTAAAGATATTAAAGATAAAATTGAAAAAAACGTTAGACCACCCATTGTTACTTTTATGGGCCATGTTGACCATGGAAAAACCAGCATACTTGACCGTTTAAGGAAAACTAATATACAGGAAAAAGAGTATGGTGGTATTACTCAACATACAGGTGCTTACCAGATTTCCCATGAAGGAAAGAAGATTACATTTATTGACACACCTGGACACGCTGCTTTTACTCAAATGAGGGCAAGAGGAGGTCGTGCCGCTGACATCGTTGTTTTGGTTGTTGCTGCTGAAGAAGGTGTAAAGCCACAAACTAAAGAAGCAATATCTCATATAAGGGCAGCAAAAGCTCCTTTGATAGTAGCTATTAATAAAATAGACAAGCCTGGAGCAGATCCTCGCAAAGTTAAACAAGAGTTAGCCCAAGAAAATATATTAGTTGAGGATTGGGGTGGTAGTGAGCTTTGTGTTGAAATATCTGCTAAAACTGGTGAAGGTATGGATAAGCTTTTAGATGCCATTTTACTTATGGCTGAGATGCTGGAAATAAAATCTGACCCTGATGGAGAGTTAGAAGCTACTATAATAGAAGCTCGTCTTGATAGAAAAAGGGGTGTTGTAGTGTCTTGTATTGTAAAAAACGGTACTTTAGAGGTTGGTGATAATGTTGTGGCGTCAGGATTTAGTGCCAAAATTAAGAGCATGAATGATTACAAGGGAAACACAGTGAAAGTAGCTCTTCCTTCCGATCCTGTGGAAGTCCTTGGTTTTAGAGATGTTCCTCATATCGGAGATTTAATATTAACCAAAGGTAGTGACTTGGTTGAATTAGCTCAGGATATAAATAAGATGGAAATTGTAGGTAAAGACGCTAAAAGAATGATATCTGTAGTTTTAAAGGCAGATACAGAGGGGACGCTTGAGGCCATAAAGGGAGGGTTATCTGATTTGGTAACATCATCTGCTGAAACAACGTATGCTATAAAATTTCTTCATACCGGAACAGGAGATATAAATGAGTCTGATGTTATGTTAGCTCAAAGTGGGAAAGGTGTCGTTATAGGTTTTGGTATAAAAACATCACCATCGGCAGAAAGTTTGGCCGAGTCTTCTGGGGTTTCCGTTAGAACTTATAAAACAATTTACGATCTTTTGGATGACTCTGAGTCTTTATTGGAAGGTACTGCAAGTACGGAAACATCAAAGATAAAAGGAAGAGCCAAAGTTTTAAAAATATTCAAACTTGATTCAGGAGATATTGTAGCTGGTTGTAAGGTTTTGGCTGGTGCCTTAAGGGTTAAATCAAGGGTAGCTATATATGATAAAAACCCTGCTGACGTAAAGAAAGCAGATGAGCCAGTATTTTATGGATCTATTAAAAAACTAAAAAAAGGTAAAGATGATACAGACATGGTTGGTAAGGATATTGAATGTGGAGTTCTTCTAAAACCGCAGTTTGAAGGTATTTCAGAAGATATGTATCTTGAAGTTTTATAACTTGACCTATTCCGATTTGACACTATAGGATTAATGTTGTAAAATCCACTATGATTTGTTAGCATTATGCGTTTTTAGTTTCCAATAGTAATTATGTTCACTAGGTAATTGATATGAATTTTGAAATAGATAAAACAAACCAAATATTAGATCTTATAAAAGGGGCAAAAAGTATTGCTATTATGCCTTTTAGAACTGCAGGTATGGATGCCTTTTCTGCCTCAGTAGGTCTTTATTACATGTTAAGAAATGAAGGGAAAGATGTATCTATAATTTACCAAGGGGCTGTTCCAGAAGAATTTGCTGACAATAAGGATATTAATGTGCAGCACGGGTCTGGAAAAAGAGAACTTGTGGTTTCTGTGGACTATTCAAATACAGAGGCTTCTAAGGTTAATTATTCAACTGAAGATGATGTTTTACATTTTTCCATAAGTCCTGTCGGTAGAGATTTTGATCTTTCAAGAGTCCAGTTTGAATTAAAAGGCTTTAATTTTGATTTAATAATTACTATTGGTGCACAGTCTAGAGAAGATATTAGTACAGATCTTGAAAATATAGGTGGTGGTTTTGGAGAATCTGATTTGTTAAATATAGATAATACTGAAGGAAACGATAGGTTCGGGAGTATTAATGTTGTTGATCCGACATCAAAAAGTTTATGTTTATTAACTCTTAATATAGGTGTAAAATGGGGTTTAGATATTACTGACAACGCTGCTGAAGCTTTATTGAAGGGTATTTCCAAGAAAAAGTTTTAGTGGTTGATTTTTAGTGTCTATTTTGTTATATTTTCGTAGTTAATTATGGCTTTACCTAAAGAAAAAAAGGTACAAATAATAAAAGGTAGCAGACTTCATGAGTCTGACACTGGTTCGCCGGAGGTTCAGGTTGCACTCTTAACAGAGAGTATTTCCAGACTCTCCGATCATCTTAAGAACCATAAAAAAGATGACCACTCTAGAAGGGGTCTACTTCAAATGGTAAATAAGAGAAGAAGACTTATAGCTTATCTCAAAGGAAAAGATGAGGATAGGTATGGCCAGCTAATTGAGAAATTAGAGCTATCTAAGTAAGGTTAGCTGTAGATATTTAGGGTAGTGGGCTTATCTTTAGGATTAGGAGGCAGGTTAGTACGCATAAAGTGTGTATTAATTTGAATCTTAATCCTCTTGATATAAACCCCTATAAAGAAAAAATGAATAAAATTGTAAGAAAAGAAACCAATTTTGCTGGTAGAAAGCTTGTGCTTGAAACAGGTGAGTTAGCTTTGAGAGCCAATATGGCTGTAAAGGCTACATATGGAGATACAGTTCTTCTTGTAACTGCTGTTTCAGGAGAACCTTCCCCTGACGCTGATTTTTTAGGTCTTAGAGTGCAGTATGAAGAAAAGTTATATGCTAGTGGTAGTATAAAAAGTTCCAGATTTGTAAAAAGAGATGGGAAAGCCACTGATGATGCTGTTATTGCTAGAAGATCTATAGATCATGCTATCAGACCTTTATTTCCAAAAGACTATATGGATGAAGTACAACTTGTTGTTACAGTACTTTCTTTAGATGAAGACGCTGATCCTGAGTTTTTAAGTATGATAGCGACCTCAGCTTGTTTACAAGCCAGTGATATACCGTTTTACGGTCCCTTTGCTTCTGCAAGAATAGGTTTAATAGATGATAGTTTAGTATTATCACCTACTCTTAAAGATCTTGAGGAAAAAAGTGATTTAGACATGATGGTTTCTTTTGTTGGTGATGATAAGAGATTTTTAGCTGCAGAAGTGGAGGCTAATGTATTACCAGAAGAAAAGATATTAGAGGCAATTAATTTTGCAAGAGATAACACTCAAGAATTGTATGATTTCATAGGATCATTTGTTAAAGAAGTTAATCCAGATGGTGAAAAGTATGAGTATGTGTCAAGATTTCCTCCTGAAGAACTAATAAATATAGTATCGGATCAATATTTTGTAAAAATAGAAGAGATAATGAAGGAAAAGACACCGACAGATGGTAAGCAAACAATGGCTGATAAATTGACAGAATTACAGGAAGAATTGTTTAAGGCACACGAAGGAACTTATAAAAAGACTGATATGTCCATGGCTTTTGATATGGTGAAGAAGAAAGTTATGAGGAAGATAGTGTTAGATGAAGGTAAAAGAATAGATGGCAGGAGGGTTGATGAGGTAAGACCTTTGTATATAAAAACAGGTGTTTTGCCTAGAACTCACGGAAGTGCTTTGTTCACTAGAGGGCAAACACAAGCTTTAACTGTTTGTACTCTTGGGTCTCCATCAGATGAGCTTTTGATCCAAGATATGTACGGTGAGAGGAATAAAAGATATATACATTACTATAACTTTCCTCCTTACAGTGTGGGAGAGGTTGGTAGATTTGGCGCTCCTAGTCCAAGGGAAATAGGTCATGGAATGATAGCTGAGAAAGCTTTAAGACCGTTAATACCTAACCAAGATGAATTTCCTTATACAATAATGCTTGTATCAGAAATAATATCTAGTAACGGATCTTCTTCTATGGCTTCGACATGTGGTTCTACGTTAGCCTTGATGGATGCTGGAGTTCCTATAAAAGATATGGTTAGCGGTGTTGCAATGGGTCTTATATTAGAGGACGATGGTTTCAGTAGATATCAAATACTTACAGATTTGTCAGGTGAAGAGGATGCTAATGGATACATGGACTTTAAGATGACAGGAACGTTAAGAGGTGTTACTGCAATACAGTGTGATGTAAAAGTTAAAGGTATCCCCATGGAGGTCTTGCCTAAAATAATTGAACAATCAAAAGAGGGGAGACTTTTCATCTTAAAAGAAATGCAGAAAGTTATAGATAAGCCAAGAGAAGAAGTCTCAAAATATGCTCCAAAAACAGTAACTCTACATATAGATCCGGATAAAATTGGTATGGTTATAGGTACAGGTGGGAAAACTATAAAAGAAATTCAAGAAAAGACTCAATCAGAAATATCAATTGAAGAGGATGGTAAAGTTGTTATATCTTCTGTTGACAAAGAGAGAGCAGAGGAGGCCTTTAAGATTGTTGATGGTATGACAAAAGAAATGGTAACAGGTGAAGTCTATGATGGTACAGTTAAGGAAATTTTGGATTTCGGAGCTTTGGTAGAAGTATTACCTGGAAAAACAGGGCTTTTACATGTTAGTGAAATTACGGATAGTTATGTTGAAAAAGTTGATGATTGGTTTAAAGTTGGAGATAAAGTAACTGTAAAAGTAATTAGTGTTGGCGATGATGGTAAATTTAGCTTGTCAAAAAGAGCTGTGGATGATCCAGATTATGTTCCAACCGAAAGAAATAACAAAGGTGGGAGAAATGGTAATTTCAAGAGAGGGAACGATAGGGGCGGTAGAAATTTTAGAAGAGATGACAGAAGAAGATAATATTTGGTCTGGAATAGGTCTAAATACTGTTTTATAATAGAATGGTAATGAAAAGAATCTGCCCTGTTTGTAAAAAAACACTAACATCTAGCAGTGTATATTTTTGTGAACACTGTGGTAATACCCTTCCTCCTGAATTGCAGCTAAAACCTTTTGGAGACAATGTCGTTAGAAAAGTTATAAACAGGAAAGTAAAGGTAAAAAAAGAACCTTTTGATTTATCTAAGATAGGGATAAGCACAAGAAGCGTTGTGGTAGGGGTGTTGTTGGGAATAGCCTTAAGTTTAGTTTTTTTCCAAGTGTTAAATTTAATGAGTAAACCGAAGCCTTCTATAAAGGTAAATATACCTAGTAATGTAAATGATAGAACCAAAGAAAAAGAGAACATTGATGATAGTAATAATGTAGTTGAGACTTTTTCCGATGTGAAGTCTGGAGATTTTGGTCAAAATGATATTTATAGCTATGTTCCATATGACTCCTCTCTTTATTTTGAATCTAACGATTCATCTACCCTGGGGTCTTACTTTAGTTTTATGGGTGGGGAGTTTTTTACTCTTTATGAAAATATTAAGGGCAGTTTGCAGCCTTCTTATGGTGCTTTTTACCTTACAAAAGGATTAAAGTCTGGGTGGGTAATCATATCCTTTATTTCAGATGATATTGGGAATTCTAAGGACTATGATTCTATATATACTAAATATTTAACTGGAAATGCTTTGGTAATATCACAAGAACCTGTTTTAATAGATGAAGTTACACTATCTAAAAATGGTATATCAAAGAGTTTGTCGGTACATCCGTATCTTATATCTATAAAAGATAGTATTCCAAAAAGTGGGAAAGAATTTATACTTAAAGTCTCAAAAGATGGGGATGCTTCTCTTGAGAATCTTATAAAATCTACTCTTTCTGATGAGTTTAAAAATATGTTGATAAAATTTAGAGGATCTAATTCCTCCTACATGGTAATAAAATGACAGAAAAGAAAGACTTTTTATTTGAAGAATTAAAAACGCTAAGTAACGCTATATCTAGTACACAAGGTCTTCCTGAAGATTTGAAAGAAAGGCTTGATCAGATGATAGACAGGTTAGAGAGAATGGCAAATGTAGGACATTACGCAACTGAGTTTGACACCCTATCCAGATATATAGATATAGTAACGTCAGTTCCATGGGTTGCAGAAACAAAAGACATCTTGGATCTTGAAAGAGCAAAAGAGAGTTTGGAAAAAAACCACCATGGGATGCAGTATGCTAAAGATAGGATTTTAGAATATCTATCTACCTTGATACTTCTATCCCAGCGTGGGGAAGAAGCTATATCAAGATCTCCTGTACTGTTATTAGTGGGTTTGCAAGGTGTTGGTAAAACTACATTAGCATATTCAGTTGCCGAAGCTTTAGGAAGAAAGTTTGAGAGAATAGCTATGGGAGGTATTGGCTCAACTATAGAGTTAAGGGGTAAAGCAAAATCCTTTCCAGAAGCTGAACCAGGGCAAATTATAAAAGCAATGATAAGATCGGGTGTAAGAAACCCCCTTATACTTTTAGATGAAATTGATAAAGCGAGTGGAGAGCAGGGGTTAAGAAGTGATATAATGTCAATTCTCCTAGAAATATTGGATCCTAAACAAAATGTAGCTTTTAGAGACCACTATATAGACTACCCTATTGATCTTTCAAATGTTCTTTTTATATGTTCTGCGAACAATCTTGGTACTTTGTCAGCAGCTTTAATGGATAGGATGGAGATAATAAAAATGCCTTCCTATACTGATCAGGAAAAAATAGTTATAGCTAGGGATTATTTAATGCCTCAAATATTAACTAAATCGGGTTTGAGACAGGGTGAGCTAGTTATTGATCCAGAACTTTGGCCAGGAATAGTCAGGCCCTTTGGATTTGATTCTGGAATAAGAAGTTTAGGTAGGACTCTTGAAGCTATATGTAGGAAAGTTGCAAGAGAGATAGTTGAAGGTAAAACTACAAGTGTGACACTTACTTCAGAGAACCTTAAGTATTACCTCCCACAATAAAAGATGGAAAAAGAAAAGTTAATGAATGAAATAAATGCAAATATTAAGGCATGTAAAAAATGCAGATTATGTCAGACAGCAACAAATGCTGTTCCTGGGGAAGGTAATATAAATTCAAAGATAATATTTATAGGAGAAGCTCCTGGATATTATGAAGACGTATCTGGCAGACCTTTTGTTGGAAGAGCGGGGAAATTATTGGAAGAATCTTTAAATAAAATAGGTTATAAAAGGGAAGATGTTTGGATTGGAAATATAATCAAACACAGACCTCCAGAAAACAGAGAGCCTTTGCCAGATGAGATATCATCTTGTTCCTCATTTCTATCTTTGCAAATAAAAACTATAAAACCTGTTATTATAGTAACTCTGGGAAGATACTCTATGAACTTTTTTTACCCTGATGGAAAAATTTCAAGAGATAGAGGTAGGCTTATAAAAATAGGGGAGAACTATGTTTACCCCATTTATCACCCTGCGGCAGCTTTAAGAAGCACCTCTGTTTTGGAAGAGTTTAGAAAAGATTTTGAAAAAATACCTCAGATTTTAATTGGAGCTGAGGAGTTAATGAGAGGTAAAATTTATGATAATCAATCTCAGAACTCTAATGTTAACAATGATGGACAGTTAGGTTTGGGTTTGTGAGAATTAAAATGAAAAATGAAGGAATATAAACAAAATAATATAAATAAAAATCAAAAAATATCTAGTTTAGCTGATTATGATGACAATGATTCAGTGAAAATTATAATGATTGGCGGGACAGAGAAGGTCAACAAGAATATGACCGTTTATGAGTGTGGTGATGAGATAATAGTTGTTGATTGTGGTATTGGTTTTCCAGATATATTTGATATGCCTGGAGTTGATACTTTAATACCAGATTTTACTTATTTAGTTGAAAATTCCCACAAAATAAAAGGGGTTTTTATTACTCATGGTCATGAGGATCATGTTGGGGCTGTACCAAATCTATTAATGGAGTTACCGGACGTGCCTATATATGCAAGTAAGTTGGTAGGGGAGTTTTTAAAAGTAAAACTTACGGAAAAGAGCTTTGGTAGTTTAGGGAAAAGTTTTAGTTATCATTTGTTTGGTCCTGAAACAGGTGTAGCAAATTTAGGGAAATTTAAAGTATCTGCTTTTAGGATAAATCACTCAATACCAGAATCCATGGGGCTAGAGATAAGGACTTCTGAGGGGGTTTTATTACATGTGGCAGACTACAAATTTGATGAAAACCCTGTTCTTGATAGACCTGCTGATGTTGAAACAATGGAAAGATTAGGTAAAGAAGGAGTTTTATGCCTTTTGTCTGATTGTCTTGGCATTGTTGGTATGGGTCATACAAAATCGGAGAGCACTTTATCAAACACTTTTCATGATCTTTTTAATAGAGCAGGAAAAAGACAAATATTTGTTACAACTATGTCATCAAATATTTCCAGGATGTATCAAATAATGGATGCAGCACAAAAAATAGGTAGGAAGGTGGTTGCTAGTGGAAGATCCATAGAGCAGATGGTTGATATAGCAAGAAGATTGGGTTATATACCTTTTTCTGATGACTTTTTTATAAATGAGCAAGATTCTCGTAGTTACCCTCAGGAAGATCTAGTTTATTTAATAGCTGGTTGTTACGGACAACAGGGGTCTTCTTTAGACAGATTAAGTAGAGGTGAGCACGAATCTATTTCTTTTGTAGGTGAGCCTATGGTGATATTTTCGGCTGACCCTAACCCTCCTGGAGCTGATATAACAGTTGAAAAGGTAATGGATAATTTAACACTTAAAAATTGTGAGGTAATTTACAGTGAAATTCAAAATAATTTACATGTCTCAGGACACGCCTTAAGGGGTGATATTGAAAGATTGGTTAAATTAATAAATCCTAAGTACCATATTCCTATTGGTGGGACTATTACAAAAATGAGAGCCTACACTAATACTATGGTAGGGTTAGGTATATCAAAAAACAGAATTTTTGAATGTCTGGAAGGGGATTCTGTGGAATTGAAAAACGGTGTCGCAAAAAGGGGTAAAAAGTACGAGATAAAACAAGTGTATATTAGCAGTAACAAGGTAGATGAGTTAAACCCTGTTGTTGTAAGAGACAGGAGTCATCTGTGTTCTGAGGGTGTTTTTGTTGTAGCTATCCCAACTTCTCAAGAAGGTGACATACATGCTGATAAGTTAGAAATTATAACCAGAGGTTTCATATACGTTAAAGATTCAAAAGATTTAATGGATAGAACAAAGAGTTTTATCCAAAAAAGAGTTAAAAGTAGAAAAAGTGATAAGAAAGATAGTTCAGATTTAAAAAGAAAACTTGAGAATGATATCCTTAAGTTTTTGAAAAAGGAAACAAGAATGAGTCCTATGGTTATAGTTCATTTTATAACAATTTAGATTGTAGCTAATAGCTCTAGGCAGTAGTATTTTGTGTTATCATAAGGATAATGGCCAGAGGAAGAAAGAAAAAATTCAAATTCAATCTTAACGTAGATCCTGA
>CAZTQT010000009.1:0-25804 GCA_964615625.1 uncultured Candidatus Saccharibacteria bacterium | reverse complement strand
CACCATTCAGTGGAATGTTCTGGAATGATACAAGTAACTATCTGGGGCTTGGAACTACTAACCCAGCACACAAGTTAGATGTTGCAGGAACAATCCAAGCCGAAAGACTTAGATTAACAAACATAACATCTGGAACCAGTAATAACTTCCTAGTTCTAGAAGACTCCGAAGTTAGATCTAGAGACCTAAGTGCTTTCTTATTACCATCGGGTTCTGAAGGTCAGATGATGTATAACAACAACGGAATCTGGACAGCATTCAATGGAATGTTCTGGAATGATACAAGTAACTACCTAGGACTTGGAACCACTAATCCAGCATACAAGTTAGATGTCACAGGAACAGTTCAAGCTCAAAACTTAAGACTAACGAACTTATCACCTATTATGAGCTCAAATATACTTGTTGTTAGTGGGTCTCAGGTAGGAACAAGAGATTTAAGCACTGCATTGTTACCATCTGGATCAGAAGGGCAGATGCTTTACAATAACAACGGATTATGGACACCTGTAGATGGGTTAATGTGGGATGATAGTCAATCTCAATTAGGTATTGGAACAACTAACCCTTCTTATAAAATAGATGTAAAAGGTGATGGTTTGATAGGTGGTGTTTTACTAAGCGGCAGTAACATTGGGGTAGAAACAGATATAAATCTTATATCATTAAAAAATAATTACGTTGGAATAGATGGGGCTTTAAACGTTGCAGGAACTATAACAGCATCTTCTGTGGGAAATACTATAAATGGAATAGTGATAAACAACGGTAGTATAACAACAGGATCATGGCTTGGATCAACAATTACAGTACCTTATGGAGGTACGGGAGCAACTAATTTTACAAATCGTAGCCTACTTTTAGGATCAGGCACAGGGCCAATAAGATCATTAGGACTAGGAACTGATGGTCAAATACTAATGGGAAGATCTGGAAGCGATCCTGCATTTACAACTCTTGGAGGAGACATTTCACAAATACTACCAAGTGGGTCTGTTGTGTTTGCGAATACAGGAGTTGTTGCAGGTACGTACGGTTCCACAACACTAGTTCCACAAATAACAGTAGATTCTAAGGGAAGAATAACCCATGTATCACAACTAGACATGTCATCAACACTGCTACCATCTGGCTCCGAAGGACAGATGTTATATAACAACAATGGGGAGTGGACAGCATTTAGTGGTATGTATTGGAACGACACTACTTTACGACTTGGGATGGGTACAACTAATCCAACACATCAATTAAGCATTGTCGGGGACGGTACTACAGCTGGTCAAGGAATAAACATAAGTAATGTAACCCCAACCGCCACAACAGCATCATCTGGGTTAAAAATAGATGTAAATGGGACAGGAAGTTCTACATCAATGGCCCATGCGATAGAGGTTAATGCTAGCGGAGCAACACCCATGTTAGGAGGAATTTACTCTACCCTAACGACAGGAAATGCTACTTTGCCAGGAAATGGTAATCAAGGATTTGGTGGTGCTTTTGCAGCACAAGCAGGAGCCACATCAGCTGGAAGCAATGTAGTTGGATTTGACGCAAACATATACACAACTAACTCAACTGCTTCTGCATATGGTCTAAGAGTAACGGATAGAAGCTGGGCAACAGGTGGTAATTTATACGGTGTTTACATAGATTTGGATGATACAGATGTATCTAATAAATACAGTTTATATGTTAATTCTGTAAACAGCCCTGCTTATTTCGGCAGTAATGTAGGAATAGGAACGAGCAATCCAGGATCATTTAAACTTAATGTTTCTGGGAGTGTCATAGCAACAGATTACTTTGCTGGCGATGGTTCGGCTGGGGCAACATCAAATATATCAGGTCTTGTATTCAAGGACGGTTTATATACAGCAGGAACATTACCTGACTACATAGTAACGGAAATAGGAGACATATCATCTGTAGGATCTATGACCTCCGGAGATGTCTTTAATAGTTCATCAGCAAGTGGTCAATGGTTAGGTCTTGGGCCAAACTCAGGAAGAATACACTTTATAGATTCGGCAACAGACTATGTAAATATTTTAGATGCGAGATTAGGAATAGGAATAACATCTCCTCAATACTCTTTAGATGTTGCTGGTACAGCTCAGGTACAAAATTTGAGAATCACTTCTCTACCTTCTAGCACAAGTTTAACAGCATTGGTAATCGGAGGTTCCCAAGTAGGCACGTTAGATCTAACACCTTACGTAACACCGACAGGAACAGAGGGTCAGATGATGTACAACAATAATGGTATGTGGACGCCGTTTAGCAATATGTTCTGGGATGATACAAACTTGAGACTTGGTATCAACACTACTAACCCCACACAAACACTTGATGTTAACGGATCAGGATTAATAGGAAATGTATTGTTAAGTAATAGTAGTATAGGAATATTAAGTGATACAGATCTAATATCACTAGGTAATAGTAGTGTAACAATAAATGGAACATTAACTACAACAGGTGCAATCACTGCTCCATCATCAGTAAATACAATTAATGGAATAGTAATAGATAGTGGAAGTATAACCTCTGGATCATGGCTTGGTTCTGCTGTACAAGTACCATATGGTGGTACAGGAGCAACATCATTAACAGATCATGGTGTATTAGTAGGATCAGGAGAAGGAGCAATAACAGCTCTTACACCAGGTACAGATGGACAAGTATTACTTGGAGTAAGTGGTGATGATCCTATCTTTAGAGCATTATCTGGTGATATATCATCTATATCTTCTACAGGTGTTGTATCACTAGCTAATACAGGTGTTGTATCAGGTACATATGGGTCAGCCACAATGGTGCCACATCTAACAATCGACTCAAAGGGAAGAATAACAGGTGCTGAGAATGTTGAAATATCATTATCGCAATTATTGCCAGGAACAGAAGGACAAATGATATACAATAACGCAGGAAGTTGGACAGCAACATCAAATATATTCTTTAACGATACAGGTAATTATTTAGGATTAGGAACAACTAATCCTACACACAGGTTACAACTTGCAGATCATACTACAGCTACTGGAGGTATAGGGTTTGGATCTGATGTAGAGTTATATAGATCAGCAGCTAATACTTTAAGATTAGCATCAGGAGATTCTTTTGTAATAACCTCAGGTGCATTTACAACATCAGGTGGTGCTGTAAACATAAACAATAATTCTAACTACACAACTAACATTAATACTGGAACATCTACAGGTACTGTAAATATAGGCGGTGGTTCTGGGCCTGTAGGTATAAATTCAAATACATGGGATATATCAATTGCAGGAGGAGCAACAGGTTTTACAGGCATATCATCATCTGGAAACATAGACTTTTCATCTCTTTCGGCAGGTGGTCTTGTAAAATCCACAATAGGATCTGGAAGACTTTCTGTGGCTACACCAGATACAGACTTCCAATCTCCTTTATCCTTTTATAACGGTATACGAAGAACGGGTTCTGCTATAACATTAGGTGGTGATTTAACAATGGATACCACAATAACACAAGATGCCGGTGAAAACTTAACTTTCTTAAATAACGGTAGTGGAAATATAACATTTAACCTCGCCTCGACAGGAGATTTCAACATCCAAGACAACGGTACCTCTGCTCTATTTGTGAGAGATGATAGGTTTGTAGGAATAAGTACAGAGAACCCATCATCTAGATTTACAATAGACGGAACAGCATCAGGTAGTGTTAATGATTTCTTATCATTAAGAAGAGGTACGACAGATGTAAGAATGTGGCTAAGCGATGGAACAACAGGAACTCAATCAATGAGAATAGGAGGTAATGGCATAAACTCTTATGGATGGCAATTAGATTTAACAGGTACAACAGCTAACATCTTTAAATCACCTAATTTAGACTCAAATCAAAATGTATTTGAAATATTAGGGGCAGCAGGACAATCTGGAGATTATTTTGCAGTAACATCCAGCGGAGGTGCTGTTGGAAACATATTTAATATCGCTGGAAATGGAAATGTAGGTATAGGAACAACAACACCTACAGCCAGACTTGAAGTCATAGGAAGGGGATCTACAGCCGGAACAGCATCACTTTGGGTTAAGAACTTAGCAGGAAATACAGGATTATATGTTAGAGATGACGGTTATGTTGGAATTGGCCTTACAAACCCAATTGCACAACTTAGTGTTGCTGGTACAAAATCTACAATCAGTAATACATCAGGCGACTTAACAATAACACCTTTTGCCAATTTAATTATATCTCAAGGGGCTGTTGGAATAGGGGTAACTAACCCATCAGAAAGACTCCATGTCGTAGGAAATGCTAGATTTACCGGTGTAGGATCCTTAGCACAAACTTATGATCTTGGTTTAACAGCTAACGGAACACTTACCACCAGCACATCAGATGAGACTATGAAGACAGGAATCAGATCGCTTGGCGATGGGGTGCTTTCCAAGGTTATGGAATTAAACCCAGTATCTTTTAGCTGGATAGACGGTGATGAGGGTAATAAAGATATTGGATTCATAGCTCAAGAAGTAAACGATATATTCCCAGAAATCACATTCATAAACCAAACAGACGGGAAAATGGGTATAAACTACTCTAGACTCCCATCAATACTTACAAAAGCTATACAAGAACAACAAGTAGTAATAAAAGAAAATGAAATTAAACTTGAATCAATCGAGAAACTTCAAGACTCTCAAACATCTCAATTGGCTACACTTGAAAATGATGTATCTTTCATAAAATCTGTTCTAGGTATGTCAGATGATGACACACAACAGTCCACACAATCCTCACCAGTAGAAACTATACTTGCAAATAACTCAGAGGTTCTTAATTCTATAAGAGAGATATATGAAAACATGTTGTCACTTGTAGAAACACTTGGATTGAAGTCCGTTGACGGAGGTTTAGTTGTAGAATCAGCCATGAATGTACTTGGAGATACTACCCTATCCAACTTAACTGTAACGGGAGATCTTATGGCAGGAATGATGAAGTTTGATACAGTTAACAACTCATTAGGTGTGATAGGAACCCCGTGCTACAACCCAGAAACAGGTGAGATGAGTAAAGACATTTGTGAAGACCAAACATTATACTTACAAAAAGAACTAACTGGAAACTTAGATGTATTTGATGGGAAGCTTGTTATAGAGCCAGATGGAACAATGAAACTTGCAGGATCTCTTGAGGTAGAGGGAACTGTTCAAACGAAACAACTTGTAATTAAATCTGACGAAGAATCTGCCTCTGCAGGTAAAGTAACAATACCATCTGGACAAAAATCTGTAACTATAAATACATCGGCTGTAAAAGAGGATTCAATAATAATGGTTACGCCAGAAAGACCAGTTTTAATTGGTAGTAAATATAAGGAAAAAGGAAAATTTGAAATAACATTAAAAGATGTAGAAAGTAAAGATTTGCAAGTATCTTGGTTTATACTTGGAAACACACAAACATCTTCATCAGATGATTCAAATGATATTGAAAGCAATATAACAGATATATCAAATGACACAGAAAATGATCTGATAGTAACAGATACTCCTGTTGTAAATGAGAGCACGGCTTCTGATAATACAAGTGAACAAATTTCAATGGACATCCCTCTAAACCCATAACACAATGATAAATAATGACAAAAATAGACACATTAAAACCATTACTTTTATATTTCTGACCCTAGTTTCTTTTACATTTTTATACTTATTAATAACAAAAGAGGGTAAAAATTATGAAAATAAAAAAGAGGAAAAATTTCCAAACGGAGTTCTTGCAGTAAATACTAACAAATCTTTTTACACTATAAATGAAAAGGTAGAAATAGGTGCTGCATCCTTAAGACCAGACGGAAACACCCTTTGTAACAGCGACTTGGAAATTAAAATAAAACAACCAGATAATACAGAGGTTACTCTTTCAACAAAAGATGGAGGTGTGGAAAAATCTAGTACTTGTGATGAAAATAACAATGTAACAAACAATCCTGACTATTTTTCAGTTTTCTACCCCGCTCAAGAAGGAAAATACACTGTAGTACTATCAAATAAAGATAATGAAAATAAACAAGAAACCGAATTTGAGGTAATTTTGGACCCTCAACTTAATATAGAAAGACAAGGAGTAACAAGAATAAATCCCTTTGCAACAGACCGCTACCCCATGATTCTTAAAGTTACATCTGAAAAAAACTTCTCAGGGCAAGTTATTGAAACCATTCCATCATCGTTTGACATAGTTTGGAATGGTAATAGTTCAACGGAAGAGAGTGAAAGTGAGAAAAACATAATTTGGGATGTAGATTTAAAAGCTGGGGAAACTATTGAACTTATATATGAATACAAAGCTCCTCAAATTAGCCCTGATTTTGTTTCAATTGGAAAGGCCCAAATAATACAAGAAGATAAAAAAGTATTTGAAGAAATTAAAAAATGGCAAATAGCTTCAGACGGTACAACAATCTACAATTATTCTGTATGCGGTGCAAGTTGTGGCCCAAGCTCAGATTGGTGGGCTTCTGGAGACGATGTAGATCAATTTCCATTTGGAGGCAATGCTGCTAACAGGAATACCCACACAGAAGCTACCAGTGCAAATTACAGTAGTATATCAGCCTCAGACAATTCCTATTGGACTACAACTAATCCCGGAAGTGGGGATCAAGTTTTAACATGGATTGAAATGAAAATTGAAGAAGCACCTTCTAGAATATTTAACATAGATTTAACATGGGAGGGTTATATATCACAGGGCTTTTTCTATACAACAGATGTGAGAACTTGGGTACTCACATCTGGAGCAAATTGGGTAAATAATAACTCTTGGACACAAGTTGGTGGGATAACAAATATGTGGTGGTCTGCGGAGTATACAAAAACAGAGACTATTAGTTCAAATTTTAATACTTATATAGGTTCCAACAAAATGCTAACTTGGGCAGTTCATTCAGAAAGAAACAGTACCTCACAGGTTATAGATTATATTGAAACTAAAGTAAGTTATTATGAGGATGTCACAGGAACTGTTTATACAAATGAAAATAAGACAACAAATATAGGGGCGGGTAAAAATGTCAGTCTTTACAGAAACGGTACTTACGTAGGATCCACCGTAACGGATGCCAACGGGGTGTACTCTTTTGCTAGTTATAACCTACTTAATATAGGAAACGGCGATGTTTTACTAGTTTATCTGGACAATGAAACAGAAAAAGGAAGTACAATAGTGGTTGCAGACGGATCTCCGATATACGATACAAAAGCAGATATTATAGTAAAAAGGGTTTCTTTAATGAACAGGGTACCAGGAAACGACGTGACAATATCTGACATAGATCAGATAGACGATCAGATAGACAATGCTGCAGACCCACAAAATGAAGATGGTGTAAGCGTGTCTAACGGAGCTCTAACAGTAGCCAGTAATTTTGAGCTCTTCATACCGGCAGGAGAATCATTTACACCTGGAGGAAACGTTACGACACCCAGACTTGACGTCAGAGGATCATACAATGGTGGTACAGAAACATTAACCCTAAATACACCAGGTACTGGATCATGCGAGGAGGACGGTTCGAGACCTTTATGTGTAGATTCTAATGCCATATTCATTGCCCCAACTAACACAGTGTTCACAACACCATCTGGATTTGGCGTAATGAACGCAGACACACATATACAAAATGCAGATTATAAAAACTTAACTATCAGCCCTTATATTACCAACTCTGCAACGACATACTCCTTCACACCGGGACCAGTTAATATTGATGGAAACTTTACTATTAACCCAGACTCAACATCATCCGTTACTTTAAAGGTCCTTTTAAATGGTGAGACTACCGTTTCCAGTACTGGTACAACAACCATATCTGGATCAAGATCGGCCTCATCAATACTAGATACAAATATAAATCAAAATAATAACTTTTCATCAGGTAAATTAAACATAGCTGCAGGAGGAACATTTGATGCAATGATGTCTAAGGTTACGTTGACAGGAACATCGGGAACAATATTTACCAGAATTGGAACGTTTAATGCTGGACAAAGTACAGTGATATACAAACAGGAAGGTGGGGATACAACTTTAACCAGTGGAAATATTATTTTTCACAACATGACTGTGGATATGCCTGGTAGAACAGGTACGTTGGGATCGCAGATCATCACACGTAACTTAACTGTAGAAAATGGAACTTTAGACGATGATGGGTATCAAATAATTGGTCACTCTACGGGTACTATAACTGTTAATTCGGGAGCATTCCTAGCGTTGGGAGGTGCTACCAATGCAACAACCTTTCCAACCAATTTTACAGTAGCTAACATGGTTTTAGATATAAACAGCACTGTAGTTTACAAAGCAGGTGTTAACCAAAGTATACCTACATTTCCTCCTTATGGAAATTTAGCCACTAATCCAACACTCTCATCTGATATTACTTACGATGTTTTGGGACCATTAAATGTCAGAAACAACATGCATGTAAACTCCAACTCAGTCTCAAGCAACACACTACTTGTTAGAATAGGAGGAGATTTATCTGTGGAAAACACCTTAACTGTGAGCGGGACTGGGTCAGCAAAATCTATTTTAGATACAATTAACGGATCAAACTTCGATATAACGTCAAAAAATATAAATATAATGGAAGGTGGGATCATCAATGCTCACGATTCTGATATTTATGTATCAGGTAACTGGGCATGTGCTGGTACTCTAAACCCCTACACTAGTAGGGTTTACTTAAATGGAACAGGTGAGCAACATGTATCGGGGAGCACCACATTCTATGACTTTGTAGTAAAAACATACACACCTAAAACAGTGGTTTTTGACCAAGATGCAATGGTGTATATAGTAGACGGCGGTACTATAACCTTAAAAGGTGATGCAGGAAACATTTTAACTGCAAAATCAAGTTCAGACGCACCGTGGTACTTAAGACTTTATCCGAACGCCAACACAGATCTAGAATATTTGAATGTATCACACAGTAATGCAGGAGGATATAAAACTATCATTGCAACTAATGGAACAATTACAGACGGCGGTATGAATATAAACTGGAGATTTGTGGAACCATCCCCATATATTATGACAAACTTTGAAAAAGTAGACCTAAGCGGTGTGGATATTAATAAATAACAGCCACAACCTATTGACACAAAGATAGAATAATGTAAACTGACTAACGTACCAAAGACAGCAAGTTCCGAATTAAGCGGATTAATATCTTGCCGAGGTGATAACTTATTTTAAGTAAAAACTCACATCTTTGGTGGGTTTTTTTGTTTTGAGGATATAAAATGGCAAAAGAAAAAAATATACAAATAGTAAATGATCTAAAAGAAAGCTTAAAAAAGGCTAAATCTGTTATATTTGTGGATTATCTTGGTCTTAGTGCTCAAGATGTCAACGAATTTAGACAAAAAATGAAAGAAGAGGATGCTGAAGTAGTTGTAGCCAAAAACACTTTAATAAAGAAGGCTGTTGAAGAAGATAATGCTTCAAAAGATTTAGAAAAAGATTTAGAAGGCCCCACTATGGCTATATTCTCTTACTCAGACCCTATATCACCAATTAAAACAATATTTGAATTTGCCAAAACACATGAATTACCGAAGACTAAATCAGCTTTGGTAGAGGGAAATTATAAAAATTCCATAGAAGTAGAAGAATTAAAAGACATACCATCAAAAGAAGAGTTAATCGGAAGATTTGTTGGAAGCTTGGGTTCACCAATATCAAAATTTGTGTACTCTCTTAGTGGAATACAAAATAAATTTGTATTTGCTGTAAACGCAATTGCAAAAAAGAAATCAGAAAATTTAGAACAAGTAGAAGGAGGTGCTAACTAATAACAATGGCTGAAGAAAAAACAGAGGTTAAACTTAGCGGAGACGCTCAAAAAATAATGGACATGGTTGAAAAAATGACCGTCCTAGAACTTAACGACTTAGTAAAAGCACTTGAAGAAAAATTCGGAGTTAGCGCTTCTGCACCAGTAATGGTTGCGGGCGTAGCTGCTGCCGGAAATGGAGCTGCATCAGCAGAACCTGAAGAAGAAAAAACAGAATTTGATGTAGTACTTGCAGACGCTGGGGCAAATAAAATAGGTGTTATTAAGGTTGTTAGAGAAATAAATTCTGCATTAGGTCTTGTAGAAGCTAAAACTTTAGTAGAATCAGCACCAAAACCAGTATTGGAAGGTGCTAAGAAGGAAGACGCACAAGAAGCTAAAAAGAAATTAGAAGAAGCAGGAGCTAAGGTAGAATTAAAGTAACGTTTGTCATATTAATATGATAATTAGGGGCCCCGCCGTAGGCGGGGCCCCTCCTTTTCTTTACACAAACACCTAATTAATCAGAAGCATGTCGTAGAAAAAGATATAGCTAATTAAAAAATATCCTTATCAATACACCAATGACATTTGATAACCAAATATAAATATTGATTTAACAACAAAAATACTAATTAAAGAAACAAATAACAGATGCGTTTCATAGTACAAGTATAGAAAATGTGAAACATCCTACACACATACTTTATGCTGTAAATACAACATAAATAATAATTTATACTTATAAAAGGAAGGATTAATTTAAAGAAGTATGTAAAATGTTTGACACCTTCTCTCTTAGTGAGTCGTCGGAAACATAAGACAAGATTTCTCTAACATAATTTAAATATTGAGATGTATTATCATGATAAGCATCCTGACCCTCTAAGTCACTGACAACATGATAAACATCTAAATACATAAGAAAAGATAATATTTTACTAAAACACACTAAAATAGACGAATATTGTTGAATATCACTATCATTTATTTTATTAAGATCTTCACTATCCCATAGTCTAATTGTGTCAAAATCATCTTTAATACTGTTATTTGTAAAATATGACATTTTATCTGTCATAATTCTACTAATTGAGTTAAACCCATCTTGTAATTTTTTTGATTTAAACTTATAAGATGAAAATAAATGATATGATTTGTCTATTTGTTCAATACTGTAACTTTCAAGCCTATTTTTACTTTTAACAATATCCCCCACCGATTTTACAACATACCCTTGTGAAATAACCTCGTCTAAAAATAATTCAACAGTATTCACAATATCCTTATAATCTAAATCTTCATTTTCAAAACAATCAAAGTCTCCAAATCCAACAAACACATTTCCAAAAGAACCGTTACCAGAAACTCTACTGAAAAAATCTCTTATCCTCCCACTCTTTGCAGAACCACTTTCCTCAAATGAGTTACCATCAGTAAGATTGCCAAAAAGAACTTCATTACCACCAGTTACATTGACCCCTAGGATACCCTCCCCTTCTATTTCAAAAATATTGCCAACAGACCCGACTAACTCCTCACCCCTTAAAGCAACCCATTTATAACCATAATCTCCTAAGACCTTAATTACATCCTCACTTACAGATAAACCATAGGGTAAAAATCCGTTTGAATCACGTAGCATAACAGAAGACTCGCCTTCAAAACCCTTTCTAGAACCAAGATAGTATCCAACACCATATTCATTTAACATAACTATTTTTTCAATTACATCTTTTGAAACATTTGGTAGAGATAGGCCATAAGGAGACGACATCACTATTTCAACCCTATCATTTTGGTACAAATCCTTTATATCCGATATGAGCTCTGTATGACCATATTTATCCCACAACTCTAGAGTGCTTAAAGGTATACTTAAGGAAAAATTAACATTTTTATATAATTTTAAAACTCTAAAAAGAGGTAAATAAAAATCTAAAACCGATTTCTTAACTGCGCCTTCACTTGATGCTGAAGACTGGTTGATATCTATTATTAAACCGAGTTCCTTCACAATCAGAATTATCCATCAAAAAATCCTACGTGTAAAGTGAATCTGAAAATATGGTAATTAAAAATATAAAAATAAAAAGACCCTAACCGAAGGAGACGGTTTATTATACTCCTGCCCACAGTATAAAAAACCTTTAATGTCTCCCCCGGATAGGGTCTTTCTAAATATGTCAGGATTGTATCAAAAACATCATATTATGTCAATTGATATATAGGCATAATATAACAACGAAAAAGTGTTACAGAGCTACAAGAGGTAATATAAAAGAAGGGGCCCCGCAGAATGCGGGGCCCCCAACGTTCACACTACTATCTAAAATTATGACAATATACTTTCAGCTTCTCTCAATAAATCTTCCTTTAATTCGGTTATATCTTCTACAAGCCTTTGTTTCTCAACAACCCTAAGACCGTGCATTTCATCAGCGTTTTTATAAACATCATCTTCGTCAGAAACTATAATACAAAGCTGGGCGTTGGTCTCATCAGATGGCGTTAATGCTAAAATCCTTTCAAAGAAATCTCTATCTTTTGGTCTTACATAAACATGTAAAAGTGAGAAAGGATTTATAGGTTTATAAAGAGATAAGCCCGCATTTAATGTAAATGCATAATCAAGACTTGAATTTCTAGATGTTTTATCTATATTCTGTGCCACATCCTTTAGACCACCTAATCTACTTCTGTAATAAAACATTTCTTCCTTAGGCTCCTCCACAGGTACTTCTTCTACTGTATCACTTACACTACCTATTTCTGACAACTGATCTGTGTTTTCCTCAAACTTCTTAGCTGCCTCTCTAAATTTGGCTAACCAATCAACCTGCTCTTCTTCCTCAACTTTATTTTCTTCAACTGTCATTGTTGGCTGTGGTGGTGTAGCTACAACAGGCTCTTCTACAGCTTTCGGTGCTTCAACAACAGGTCTCTGTGGTATAACAGGTTGTGCTATTGGATCAGAAACAGGTTGTTGTTGAGCAGGTGCTGTAGGTGCTGCAGGAATATCTTCCTCCCCTTCTGGCATTCCTGAAGGATATAAAAAGTCTACAATGTTTTGTCTTGTAAACCTATGCCTTCCTGTAGCAGTTTTTACCTCTGCCCTTAACTTTCCCTCTTCAAGGTATCTATAAACAGACCTAAGGCTCACACCTAAGATCTCTGCAACTTCCGTGGAACTATATAATTTATTTTCTAGTTTTATCATAACTAAATAAAAGCATTTATGAGGTTATATGTCAACGAATGACCATTGTACTAATGAGCGTAATACGATATTTAGCTACTCTTAACCATATTCTTTATTGAATATGAGTATATTTTCATAGGAAATTTTGGAAAAGCTTTTAGTATTCTTTTTACACGCCAAGGTTGCTTAATAAGTCTATATAACCAACCTAGATTCTTTTTAGCATAAAATTCAGTAGGGTGGCTACTATTTCCTACAATGAAATCAAACGTACCACCACAACCAATGGATACTTTTGCAGGTATTTTATCCTTATTTCTCATTATCCATTTTTCTTGATGAATGTGATTGTATGCAACGAATAGAAAATCTATCTTATTGATACCCTTTTCTTTCATACACTCTTTAATGTAATCTAATGTTTTTTGATCATCTTCTTTACCCCTATTGAACTTTGAGGTTGATCCTACAATGTTTACACCAGGGTACAAACTCCTCATTACATTGGCCGCGTCTGTCGCCATATCATTATCATCAGAGGTATCAACTTTGCCAATGGCATTTTTTGCTCTACCCCCAAGGAAAAAAACACTGTAACCTTTTTTTGATGATAAATCACAAATTTCATATGTAAGATCTACACCCGTGATTCTCTCTTCTCTAAAATTATTTTTTTTGAAAATAGAAGAGATACCAAAATAAACTCCGTATAAAAAAGCTTTGATTGGGAAAAAAACATCTCTCCTAAATTTTGATACTCTATCTAAATATTTTTTAGCATAAATAACACCTATTCCATCTGGGACAGAAAGAGATGATTCATTTATTATTCTTTTAAAATCACTATCCTCTTGAGCATCTATAATAAATTCAGGATTTGTTGTACATACTATATGATTCTCACTATCTTTAAGGAGATCTTTCTCAATAATAGAAAGGGTATCTTTCATCTTTAATCCAAATTCCACGCGCACATCAAGTATTTTTTCTGACTCCATGTTCAAATTATACCTTATCCAATGTTATATCGTTTTTACTAACTGTACTGACCTTTAGCCAATTTCAAATCAAGCAACAAATGGTGATCACAGTATGATAAAATTTAGTACATATGACACCAGAAAATAAGAAAAAGAATTTTGAGTTTAAAAAATTGGGATATTTAGAAACATTGATAACACTTCTAATTCTCGTAGGTATAACTACCCTACTGTATTTCTATACATCTGGTTACAGAATCACCAAAAATTCCGACACTAATGGAATTGACGTAGAAAAAATTGGTATGGTTGGTGCTAAATCAATTCCAGATGGGGCTAGTGTTTACTTAGATGGTAAATTAAGAACAGCTACAAATGGCACAATTTCTAGCATTGAACCAGGAAAACATAATCTAAAAATAGTGAAAAAAGGATTTTTAGAATGGTCTAAAGAAATAGATGTATATGAGCAACTAGTCACAGACGTCACAGCAGTTTTAGTGTCTCAAAGCCCAAGATTGGAACCACTAACCAACACAGGAGCTAGAAACCCAAGTATATCCCCCTCTTTATCAAAGTTGGCATATTTTTCATCAGATGAGGAAAAACCTGGGATATGGGTAATACCTTTGACAGGTGTGAACTTAGGTCTCTTCAGAACTAACCCAACAACAGTAATAGAAGACACCAGATATACAATATACTCAACGGGGGAAAGTATTACTTGGTCACCAGACGAAAAAAACTTACTTGTAAAGTCTTCTGATGATACATTCTATTTAGTAGATCTAAGTAATGGGACAGCTCAAACCACTTTAAAATCAGAAGATATATTAAATGAGTGGGAAGAAGAACAAATTGAAAAAAGAGAAGCTTTTATAAATAACTCCTTAACAATAATCCCAGATGAAATAAAAAATCTAGCTCTATCAAAAGAGGCTGTGTGGTCACCAGATGAAAAAAAGTTTTTATATACAAAACAAAATGGAAATAATATTGAGTACAGGGTATATAATTTTGAGATTCCTCTCCCAATAGGAGAAAAAACAGAATCAATTGTTCTTACAGTTGACGCCAATGCACCACAACCAAACATTAACTGGTACACAGATAGTTTTCATCTTGTATTAGTGGAAGGAGATATTGAACAAGAAAAGAAAGGGACTGTAAGTCTTATTAGAATAGACGGGAGTAACAAATCTGAGGTATACAATAACACTTTATACTTTAATGAAGCTTTCAGCTCTCCGGGTGGAGATAAGGTAATAATTTTGACCTCCTTCAAATCCGGAGGACAAACAGATTTATATACAGTTAGTATAAGATAAGATTATTCTTTCTCTATTTTCTCTAATAACTTTGCTGTTACTACTAATCTATTTATTGTTGTTCCTGGAGGATCACATGTTTGTAAAGTCAGGATAGGCTCTATAACAGATCTTGTTATGGAGGTTGTATTCCAACCTTTTACCACTTCCCTATTAACTACTTTATATACATATCTATCACCTTGGTAAAAAATATTCACACTATCTCCAATATCAAGTTTTCTTAGTAAATTAAAAACAGTAGCGTATTTTCCTAGATCCCAAAAATTTAAAGATGCGTGTGCAAAAAGGTAAACATTACTAGGAGATGTTGTTGGATAATCAGAGGATACAGAATGAGCAACACCGTGCTTTAACGCCTCTTTATAAGCCTTTTCATCAGTTATTGAGACATTAGGAACTATTGGTACATTTACTCCTAATTTCTCTATCACAATAGAAAAATCATCGTTAATTGGTTTTATTTTTACAGGAGTGCTTGTTAACAAACCTGCAAAAATACTTACTTCCCCTTCCTCACTTTCAACAACACCTTTATCCTCTTCTAATGAGTACTCCTGTTTCTTAGATTCTTTTGCAAAGTACCATATCTCTTGGATTATAAGAGGCCCTAAAGATAATGCTATAAATATAAGACCCAATAATATTAATATGTTTGAAAAATTAAAAAATTTCTTGTTTTTTTCTTTCACTTTGTTATTATACTTCAAATTTTACAGCGTATTAACAACAAAAATTGGTTTTGAGAAAAAGTGTTGACAAGTTTATTAAAATGTATATAATGTTTCCTACCAATGTTAGAAATGATGTCGTTAGCAATAACAACAGCAAAGACAACATTGGTACTAAGAAGCCGGCGATTTATCGTTGGCTTCTTTGTTTTTGTAAAATTTTTATTAAAACTTTCTCCAATATTACCTCTCTACTTTATCTGAGCTAATAATCTCTATGATAAAATTGGACATAATTCTCCTATAATATTCTTAAAAGATATTTGAGGAATAAATTCACTATCGGGGTGTAGCTCAGTTGGTAGAGTGCACGGTTCGGGACCGTGAGGCCGTCCGTTCGAATCGGATCACCCCGACCAATATAAACGACCGTGAGGTCGCCCCGCAGAATGCGGGGTCACCCCGACCAATATAAACGACCGTGAGGTCGCCCCGCAGAATGCGGGGTCACCCCGACCATTTGTAAAAGACAAAACAGCTCCTGTTGGAGTGAAGCGACATCCTCTCCTAACTAATATAGAGAATGTAGGAATATATTTAAATGATTCAGGAGCGAGAGCGGGCAAAAATTAGGGCCAAACCCACACCCACAAAGTAATTACTGTAGGATCTCTTTAGCTATTTCTTCTTTTAACATTTCCCGACCCTTAGGTGTGTCAAAAGGTATCATGTTTGGTGTTTTACATTTAGGACATACCTTTGCACGTGTGGTTAATCTCCAAATAGAATACAAGACACCAGGCAACAGAAACATAAGCCAAAGAATTAACTCCAAAAACAAACTACCCTTAGTTTTCGTAACAGGCCTTCCCTGATAACCACACTTTGTACAGATATGTGTTGGTTCTTTATTAAACATGCCTGTATTTTATAACGATCTATCTGTGAAATACAACATCAAAAATTAAAACAATCTGTCTATCAAAATCCCTATAAAATAAGAAGAGAATGTTACTAACAAAAATAAAACGAAATGTTCTAAAACTACCTCTACTCTTTCTTTTTTAGCCATCCCCTTTGATATCAAAATACTTAGAAAACCTATTAGAAAGAGGCCCCACAGAGAACTAACAATAATAGCGTATTTTATACTAAGAAAATAAACTGGGATTAAAAAGGTAAGAGCAAAAATAAATTTTGATAAAAAGGTAGAAATAGTTGCTTCCCAAACATGTTTTATGGAACTATCTCCAGAGGCCTCTTGTGATAAGTGAACTCCAAAGGCATCAGAAAGGGCATCTGCTACAGCTATGGTTAGAATACCTCCAATTACAGTGACTTTTGACTGAGTACTTACCCCAAGACCAATTAAAAGACCTAGTGTTGTTAAAACACCTGACACCATTCCAAAACTTACTCCAACTTTGAATGATTTTCTTACATTATCCATATTTTTACATTAAACCAATAAGATTTACTTTACCAAAATTACTGCATTTGGCAGGCTTCTACCAGGACCTACGATATAAGATCCATTTAAATAAAGTGCAGAACTACCACCCCCATCCAAATTTAAGGCATATTTTACTCCCAAAGATTTCATAACGTGGGCAGCATCAACAACAGTTGCATTAGAAACAATTACCAAATATAAATTTGAACTATCTATCCCTATTACCCCACGAGCTCCCTTCACATCTTTTTGATATGACGTAAGTTTACCTGTGTCTATGACAACATTCCCATCGTAAACTAAAGTAGGATAATTTGAAATTCCCGCTGTTACAGAACTCCCACCATAATCTGTAGACCTTTTATAGAACTTAGCACTCCTACCATTAAATGTGGCAAGACCTGTATCTCCCCATGACAAAGCATCTTTATTCAACCACTTTCCTGAATTAGATTTATAAAAAGCGTAATCACTTGAATTAACTTTTCCTGAGCAGGATGAATAATCTGGTGGACAAAAATATGTACCATTTATACCAGCAAATCCATTATTATCTTTAACATGATCGGCCAATGATTTAGTAGGACAATTATTTTTACAGTTATCATCATTTGCAGAGGAAGTGACCACTTTTACATCAGATAAAGATACCTTTACTAGATATACACCAAACTTCCCTCTATCAATTTCTACTACAGTGTAGTTACCACCACTTACACTGGGAGGTGTGCTAACAGTTGGGGCAGACTTTGGTAGGTTAGCTAAATATTTTTCATGTGATTCATCTAAATTCTTATTCGCCTCAATAATTTCATTTTTCAAACTATCTAAATCGTTTGCAATCAACTTACTTCCCCACACCTCAGCCTTTCCTTTAAAATTATCTGTATCTATTTTTTCATCTATGTTTCTTTTTAACTTATTATGGAAATCTCCATATAATTTGTAAATTTCTGATATTGCTAAATAATTTTGATTTTCTTTTACACTACTTAATTCTTCTATCTTTAATTTCAAACTTTCCACTTCTGACTCTAAACTAATCTGATTGGATAATTTTAGATGATCTTCATACAAAGAAATATCTACAGACTTTCTTACATCTTCACTATTCTTCAAAGCCAACTCAATTGACTCTTCCATCTCTAATACTTTTCTATTTACACTACCTACATAAGAAAAGGTAAGAACAGAAAAAGCTAAAATTAATAAAATAAGAAGAGTTGAAGAGATTTGAAGTTTTGACTTAGGCAGCTTCATACAAATAATTTTACAGTATTTTTAAGGTGTAATAATAAATTACTTTCTCTATCTAATCTTGTACCTTAACATTCAAGTAAAATGTGTCCTCTGGTTCAATACCCTCTTCCCAATGGCGGTGGTGGTAAACAAAATGTAACACTGTATCACCAGAGTTATTTGCCACAAACGAAAAATTGAAAGTACCTGGCCCTCCTACAACTGTCCTAGTCGAATCACCTACTGTCTCATCAGGAATACTGTTTTTAACCACCATCTCACCATCTTGCTCTAAAACATCAGTATCTAAATCCACCACTCTCCAAGAATAACCAGTACTTGGACTACCAATTAATGACATGTTTATCCTATCTCCCTTTTTAATATTTATTGTAGAACCATTATCTTCTTTGGAAATATCGTAAATCTGGCTTTCTTTAACAATGGGTTCTTTGGTATCTTTTATACCTGATTTATGAAAATTTGAAGTGGTCAAAAACACTAAAAAGAAAATTATTAAAACAGCAGGAAAGAATAAGGGTAGGAATTTTTTGTTCATATAATTATTATATTGCAGGATTAACAGTAATCAAACATTGTTTCAAATAACAATGAAAAAGCAGAGTTTCGGTTTTAATACCCAGGTACTCTGCACACCTGTTATATTTTCACACTGTCTTGACCCCTTCCATGTGAACTTTAAAAGGTAAGTTCAACAATGCTATTGTTATTACACTCAAATGATTTTCATACCCTTTGTAGATACTAATCTCGGGTAACGGCGTCAAACCAAGCCACGACGGCTGGAACTCGCCAATATTAACCCACTTTCTCCTTTTATACGGAAAAATTCCTAAAAACTTTGCATCTTCATATTCTCTGTGTTGAAGCACTGTTGTTTCATTAAAGCGGATTATTACTATTTCCTCAGGACCAGTCCACTCGGGGTAATAGGTATAAACCCTATATCCTTTTGGCAGATGTTTCTCAACAGAGGATATGTCAAATAAATCTACACCAAATAAATTCCTTGTTTTCATCCCTTCTCTCCTTCTTTTTATTGCTGGAATTGTACTAAAAATCTAAGGGGGGTTCAAATTCTACAATGTGTGGTACCCCAAATTATGATGAAAAAGAACCAGATATTAGATTTTATTGCCTATATTTCCTTACATTAGTGGGGTAATTCTGCGCATCTCTCCAGATCAAACCTGTATTCATCTTGAAATGGTTTTTCTTCTTCATAGGTTAAATTACAATCCAGTATGTTACTACTCTCTATACCTTTTTGTTTACACAAATCACCTAGTGATTTTCGAAGCTTGTCAGTGGCAGTTTGCAGGCACTTGTAACTTTCTGAGTTTGTATCAGGCATTAAATTTGAGGGAGATGTCTCGGTCGGTATAGTTTTACGAACTGTATTTTCCCACTTCATCTCAGGGGAAGTATTGTTGATTGACTTGCTCCCACTCCCCAAATCTGAATTTAATAAAACAATTAATATTATTAAACCACCTACCTCTAGTATATTTTTCCAACCTATTGACTCCCCTATTAAAGTAAAAAAGAACCATATTATTACTGCAATAATTGGAAGTGCTACAAATACAAACAAGAGTGCTTTAACAATTTCCCACCACATATATAACCAGATTCTACCACAATATAAATCTGGGTTAATCAGAGTAAAAGTATGTATCCTAAGTTAGTATCACTCTGAAAAATCATAGTAACTTTGAGGTTCTCTATAAGATTCAACTTCTTCAAAATTTCCAGATTCCTTATTAAAAGAATAAACGGACACTAATTCTGTAGCCTTGGAAATTTCATTCGGCGTGGAATTCCACTCAAAAGAGTGAACAACCTCAAATCCCTCCCTATTCAAATTTCTGACCCTAGCCGACCCTGTTACAGCATCATAAAACTTATCTAAAAGAATTTCGTCTTTACTACCATCAATCACGATTATCGTTCTAGGATGGCAAGATACACATCCCAAATTACCTAAATTTAAAATAATATCCTCTACTCCATCACCAGTAACATCATAAAATTCTTCCCCCAATACGATGTAACAATTCTCCCTTATTAATTTCATAGCGTTAGTACTCTTCAACACTCTTTCATCGAGAGCACTAATCTGCAGTTCCTCATCAGAACAAGAAACTTCATCTGGGGAAACTTGATTACCTTTTTCTATATTATTCTCTACGATATTATCTGGTTTTGTCCTTTTGTTACAGCATAAATCCTGTGAATAAATAATGTACCCAATTAATAAAGCGGAGGTGATTAAAAGTATCTTTAATAAAATTTTCATAATCTCACTGTTTCAAAATCTTAATATATAATATCAGATAAATCTTAGGTATTTATATCTACTTTTAGCAGTTAAACAACACTTATAGTATAATAGCGCCAATGAAGAAAGTTATTTATATTACAGTACCAATTGTTCTTCTCTCATTGTTATCGTTTACACTCATACACTTTAATCAAAAACTAAAAGAAAAAGACTTAGAACTATCTAAAATCCAACAACAAATTGAACAGATTGAAGAAACAAAGACTGAGCCCGACAAGTTAATAGATGACGTAACCGAAGTAGAAGAAACAAATTTCGAAAAAGACATAACAGAAGCCACCAGTCCAATAGATCCAGTGACTGTTCAAGAAATTCAACCCTTAGAAACCGAGATCACAAAAACACCAGTCTACATCTCAATGATGAATGGGACCTATACCTGTGATGATTTAGGAGTTTCGGCCATTAATCAGGCAAACAGCTATGCAGAGAGTCAACAAGATAGCTACAACAACTGTTTTGAAAAAACAAAAAGGGATATTGACGCCCAAGTATCTGTCTGTTCCACCAACTGTACTTATGCTTGTACGGGAATAGGAAGAACGGACACTGATATCTGCCTAGATGAATGTTTTAATAACTGTAAGGAACAGTTACGTTACGATGACTGTAAATCCGAACTACCAAATCTTAGTTCCTTACGGAGTTTAATAGAACAGTACTGCGAATAAAGCTCATTGGGAGAGGACCGCTTCTTGTTAAATAAAGAGGTGGGGGTATACACCCAAATCCCTGAAAGTTGAACAAACATTAACCACTAAACACGTTTCCGACAAAAAAACCAAAATGTTTTCGGGAGTTGTAATATATCGCACCAAGAGCCCATATTAAGGGGGTTAAATTGCATTTTTAGAGCTTTTTTAACTAAAGTTAGGACTTAAGTCCTTGCTGATTCTAACTTGGATAATTTGGCTAGTTATTATCTACTACTGACACCTCTTTGAGAGTTTGAAATTGTACCATTTGAGTATTAAAAGAAAATTGAATGAGTAATATTAATTTGTCATTCTTTCGTTATACTCTTTTAGTATGGTATCTAACTCTGCAAGTGAGAAATACTTCTTCTCAACTGTTACGCCTGCTACTTTTTTAGGTAAGAATATACCATCACTATCTACCAACGCGTCGTGATAGAAATAATATACTGCTTCTCCGTATATTTCTTTATATTTCGCTATTTTATTTATCCTGTCTGCTATCTCTAATTGCTCTTGAATTTCTTTTTGTTTCCTTTCTTCGTTACCTGCCTCTCCACCTGATAATTGATAGATTAACCAAAATATAAATGCAAAACCTGGAATTATTGACAATATCAACAGTGCTTGTTTTATATCCTCGGGCTGAGCCATACTTGTAATTATACACAATTATTTAAAGGTGGGATTATATCATTCGAATATTAAATAAACATTAAAATCCATACAACACATCGGGAAAACCAATGTTTTTCGAGCCCCCACTACTCTACTACCTACTAAAAATATGCTAAGAAAAGATAAGAAATATTAATAAAACTTGAAACGATAACTTCAGGATTCTCACAACTTATTTGAATGTTGTTGTTCCACATCAACGTGTCACTCAACTACTTCTTCAACACCCACATTGACAAGTGCCACAACATATGTTATATTCTGATTATGAAAAAAGGGAAAGATTTAAATAATACTCTCAGGGCTCTAACTATAGCCCAGTTAGACTCTTTACAAGCAATACTAAAGAGTGACAAAACCATAATAACCAGTAATGAGATTGTAGAAAATTGCCTCCACATTGGAGGGAAGAGTCTCTCTGCCCTATCCTCCATTTCCAGAGGAGAAAAACCGCTGGTTAAAAAGCTAGGTAAAGCATCAGCACGAGAAGGTTATTTGTGGGAGTTCAACGACACTGATTGGAATAAAGCAGAAACAAAGATAATAGTTGACGAGATAATTAATGATCTAAAGAAAGGTGGGTACTTTAGTAAAAAATAAACAAATACAGGGGGACGAAAAGTAAAGACTGAGATCAAAACTAAACTCCCCCTGTACCTGTAATAATAACAAATTTTTAGGAGAATAGAACAATGGCAAAAAAAGAAAAAAGACCCACATTAATGGAAACTCTACAAATTTTAGCTCATATTGTCGTGAACTGTATAAAGGGAAAGTGATTATCCATGACTTGGAGACAACCAATACCTACAGATTTAAAAGATTTGACAAAAGGTAATGAATTTTGTGCAACACTTTTTGCTGAACTCTTGAGAAGAGCAACTAATAAATTCGAGGGAGCGGAAGTGCAAGTAGGAGATTATTGGATATACCTAAAGAGAGGTCAATGTACTTGCGGTAGGTTCGAGCTAGCCAGGCATTTCGGATTGAAGAAGAAAGAATCACAAAGAATCTACCGAGCACTAAAAAAATTAGAGGAAATGCACAATCTAATAGAAATCTGCAAATCTAAAGATTGTAGCATCATTACAATAAAAAATTATGATGAACTAGTAGATATGAAAACATCTGATGAGCAATCTATGACCAAACAAAGAACAAACAACAAACAATCTATAAACACTAACAAGAGTGTTAAGAGTGGGAAGAGTGTAAATAGTTCTTCTAATAAAGAAGATTATGAAGGGTATATAAAAGATGTTAATTGACCCAGAAATAGAATCCTATTATATAAGTAGTAGAATTCTCCACTCTGGTATTCCCGAGAGGTATAAAGATGCCGAGCTGGAGGATAAATCTAAATATGGTGACTCGTATAAAGTTGTTCTCATAGGAGATGTGGGCGTAGGAAAAACCTACTGTGCCTGCGCACTCGGAAAAGGATTTATCGAGGAGGAAGGAGGAACTGTTAAGTACTTATTCTTTCCCGATCTATTAGACGAAATTAAGAAATCATTTAATAGCAACCAAGACTCTATCCTTGAAAAGTACGCAAATATCGATCTCCTGATACTTGATGATTTAGGTGCTGAGAAACCATCCGAATGGGTCAGTGAGAAAGTAAATCAAATTATCGATGACAGATATAGAAATAACAGGTACCTAATAATAACAACAAATTTAAGTATGTCAGAGATGAGAGACAGATTTGGAGCAAGAAACACCGATAGGATTATCGAGTATTGCCAAGTGTTTAGGCTAAAAGGAGGCAACCGAAGATTAAAAATAGATTAAATATGGATAAAGCAATAATATACATTCGAATAAGCGACCCCAAACAAAGAGGTAACGAAAGCTTGGAGACACAGGCTAGGGATTGTATTTCTTACGCCAAAAAAATTGGAGCTACTGTCATCAAGGTATTTCGTGAGGAATGCGAGTCCGCCAAGACAACCGACAGAAGCGAACTGATCAAACTACTAAACTTTGCCAGTGAGAATAAAGGTAAAATCAATATTCTGATTGTCTGGAAAGTAGATAGATTTGCACGAAATCAAACCGACCACTTTGCTTTGAAAGCTAAACTAAAATCTTATGGAATAGAGCTACACTCAGCTACTGAACCCATAAACGACTCCCCTATCGGTAAAGCGATGGAAGGTATGTTATCTGTCTTTGCTGAATTCGATAACGAAATTAGAGCTCAGAGAGCTTTAGAAAATATGAAGACAGCTTTCCTATCTGGCAGATGGATGTGGGTAGCTCCCATAGGATATATAAACACCAAAGGAAAAGATAACAAAGGCAATATTTCAAAGGACCCCCAAAGATTCGAGATAATTAAGAAAGGTCTAAAAACCTACTCCCAAGGACAAATCTCTATAGCAAAATTAACAAATCTTTTAAACGGGTGGGGTTTAACTACTAGAGAGGGAAATAAGATTAAACAACAGGCAGTATCAAAGATGTTAAGAGACAAATTCTACACAGGCACTATGGTTGCTCATAAGTGGGGTCTCGAGAAAGAAGGGAGCTATGAGCCTATGATCTCCATAGAAGAATACAATATAAACCTGTCATTGGTTGACAAAAAAGGACAATATTTAAAGGTAGAACACCTAAAAGACAACCCCGCTTTTCCCCTGTGCGGTTATCTTCTATGCGATAGATGTAAACAACCAATGAGACACACCACGCCAAAAGGCAGAAGCAAAAGATACTACTACTACGTTTGCGTAAATGATGGGTGTTCTAAAAAAGGTTTGGTAAGAAATCTGGATGCCGATACTATTCTAAATGCCTTTGTGGAGTCCATTAAGCTCATTAAGCCTAGGAAAAAAGTGCTCGAAATGTTCAAGCAGTTAGTCTGGGACACTTGGAAAGAAGAAAACAAGGATTCAGAAAAAATAATTGAGGTAGATAACATCAAGCTAAACAAACTCAAATCGGAAAAATCGAAGATATACCAACTAGCAAAGGAAGGTATTTTTGACGATGATGTTATCCGACAAGATTTGTTAAGAGTCGATAATGATATCAAAGAACTAGAAAACAAAATAAATCTGGAAAAGAGAAAAGAACTCGATATAGGAACCGTTCTAGATAACGCAATTAAGTATATGGAAAATCCCTACTCTCTCTGGGTAAACAGCGATTTAGAACACAAGAAACTTCTGCAAAAAGCGATATTTCCTAACGGATACTATTATTTAGGTAATGGGAAAATAGGAACCGACTGTTTATCCCTTCCTTTCAGCATTTTGAGAGATATTGAGGAGTATGATTCTATAATGGTACCCCAGGTAGGAATTGAACCTACATCTTGCCCTTAGGAGGGGCACGT
>CAZTQT010000008.1:0-26890 GCA_964615625.1 uncultured Candidatus Saccharibacteria bacterium | reverse complement strand
AGCTGACACAGAATCAGCAAGAGAATTTTTTAAAGATTCCTGTGAAGATGCTAAAAATGATAAAAAAGAAGCTGAAAATAAAATCGGTGACTACAAGAACAAGATCAGAGATATGATCTCAAAGGGATGGGATTAAATATTACATACCCTAACCTATAATTAAGACGTAGGGTTTCGGCATAAACATATTTCTACATCAAAAACCGAGCAAATATCTATATCCCCAAAAGTTAATTAACTGTCCTGTAGTATTTGACATGTCTGTTTTATTATGATAGTATTACCGCAGCATTTAGTAATAAGTGGGTGAAAGGAGCCTTTAACAGGCATAAAACTTTCCAAGGATGAGCCCCTACTGCATATGGGCAAATAAAGGGCACTTGAAGGGGGAGAAAGAGGATGCTTTCGTCTGGACTAGGAGAAACATTTATGTTGATCCGCCTGCTCGGGTTACAGAGTGGTACCGTATTCGGTGTCTAAGGTCGCCCCTTCCCACTTATATCTATATGCTAACAAGGAGCTTTGGAAACAGGGCTCCTTTTTTGTTGGGAAAGATTTTATAAATTCTAGTTTATAAACCGCCATGCTTTTCTTTTTCATTTACAGACCATAATCCCTATAGTCTTCATTAACAACATTAGTATCTGTTATATTTAAAATATTATAAATAGTTAATAAGGAGTTATTTTTATATGCCAGTTAATATAAGCGGATTAGAAAAAAAGGTTAAAGTTGAATGGGTCAATGAGTTTCCTCTATGCCCTTATTGTGAAAAAGAGTTGGATAAAATTGAAGCAACATTCAAATTAACGTTTATTCGCCTTCGCTCACATGTTCTTTATAGGTGTCCTTATTGTAAAAAACTTATAGGTGCTGGCTCTGACTAGAAGTCTGTGTGATAGATAGCAACGATTTAAAAGTACTCTTATATAACACTGCAAAATTTCAAAATTTAATAATTAATACCCTGTAGTATTTGGCTAAGCGCCCTATTTAGGCTATAATCCAGCAAATCACTGAAACCATCGCTAGAATTATAAGCGATGAATATAATCCAAAATAAGGAGAGAAAAATGTTTGAAAAAAATCTACATCTTAAGAGCAGGATGGATAAGACAATACTTATCCAAAGATTAATGAGATACCAAGGTCATGTAGTAGGCCCCTTTTCATTCGGAGGAGGTCTTCGTAATGGCGGTCTGACACAGGAGGCGTTAAGTCTACTTGAAGGAATTTTTACCTTTGATTATATGGGTGCTGCCGAATTTGAATTTGGGGCCGTACCTAACGCTCTAAGCTTCCTTTGGGACGAAGCGATGAAAGGTGAGGTTATCTCTGGTAGCCATAATGACGTTTTCTATATATGTCCTCGTACCTATGAAAACGGCGTGAAAGACATCATCGATCAACTTCTTGCTGACGAAGATGATATGGAATTAGAAGAATATTGTGGTCTAAAGAGTACCGTCAACCCCACTTCTAAACAACCAAGATTAGCTGGTTGGTTAGAGTTGGACAATGGGTTTTTCTTCTCTGTTGATCGGGGCATGTTCGAAAAAGTAAAAAACCTGTTCGAAGTAAATTAAATACATAACAGAGACACAGCCAATGGGATACCCAAAGGTGGTTAGATGTGAAACTAATCTTAAATGTGAACACTTGAAGTAATAATCTAGAAATTGTTAATTCAAGAGAAAAAACGACTCAGAAATGAGTCGTTTTTTTATTTTATTTAAACCAACTTTTCCACAATGTACAAAAACTTGACTTCCAAATTTTATGTAGTATTATGAATATATATTCATTTGAAACTAACAGGAGGTGATAAATTATGCCAAAATTTGATCAAACAGGTCCGCTTGGAGAAGGACCGTTAACAGGTAGAGGCTTTGGTCCATGTAAAGGTGGTTCAAGAGCAGGGTTTGGTAGAGGTATGGGCTTTGGTAGAGGTAGAAGATTCGGAAGAGGCTTCTATCAAGGAACCCCACGAACAAAGCAAGAAACAATAGAAGGTATGCAAGAATACAAGAAAGCTCTGCAAGAAGAAATAGAAGATATAGACAAAGAAATTGGGGATTTACAAAAACAAGACTAAGTGAATCCCCACTTTGTCAAAACCAACCCATATGACAATGTGAGGAATTAAGGTTATTATGATAAAGATATATGCCAAGACCAAGAATACTCCGCTGTATGCGTTTCAAACCAAATGTATATTATTTTAAACCTCAAAACGTTCCAATGAGAATGCTTGAGGAAATTGTTTTACAGTCTGATGAACTAGAAGCTTTAAAACTATACGAAATAGACGATTTGGATCAAACAGCTGCTGCTAAGGAAATGGGTATATCTCAACCAACTTTTGCCAGAATCTTAGGTAGAGCTAATAAAAAAGTTGCAGAAGCTATTGTTAAAGGAAAAGCGATTAAGATAGAAAGAAACAAAGCTTAATCCTTATTAAATATGCTTAAAACGAACAAAAATGACATAAAATCACCAGCAAAAATGCTTGCAAGAATACTTTACTCCCTGATGCTTACAGTACTGGTGATTTTAGCAATAGTATTTTTTACCAAAAACAACGCGGAATTTAGTAAGAAAAATATAAATCAAGGTAACGAAAAATCAACCATTGCTAATGATAAAGAAATACAAATAGACGTAGCTATAAATTACGGTGTAAAGGGGAACATGATAATACCTAATGGGTGGGAAGTTAGTTATTATGATAATTTTGATAAAAAAGGAGAAGGGGAACACCCTACTAAGTACATAGATATACACAAGAATGGGTATGTAATATCCATTAAAACCTACGGGAGTGGTAGGGCCATGTGTAATTACATTCCTGAAAAATATGTACATTTTAAAGATAGGGATGGGTATGAATATTACAGAGAAAAAATTGGCGACAACTATACAGGTCAATTGGAAATATGTTCAAACGGGGTAGAAGGAAAACATTCCACAAATTTCGGAACAGGCGAAACTCAATACGGCGATATAGAGTATAAAATCCCAACTTCCCCTAACGAAAAAATGGTTGAGCAAATGGATAAAATAGTATCATCATTTAAATCCATCTGATTCGGGTAATATAATTCAGAATAACAAATATTTGATCACACTCGCCAAATATGCTATAGGTTGACGTAAACACCACTTTAAGCTATAATCCACCGAATAAATCTAATAAAAGGAGAGATTAAAATGGTGAAAACTAGAATTAATTTTGTATCAAAAAACAGCCCTAACTATGTAATTGAGATGGACACTCTTGAAGACAGTGCTATCGTTGAAAGAGGGTACACATTTATAAACTCAAAGTCTTTAGAACTCCTAATGAGGGGTTTGGGGGTTGAAAACAGAAGAGATCTCAAGGGAAAAACCTTTGAAACAGGTGAAAGACAAACACAAGTTGAAGCCCTGAAAGGCTTTCTAGAAAGACGATACCCAGGAGAAGAAGGTCTCGAGATTAAATCATACTTTGAAGTGATTGACTCTAACAACGATATAAATGTTTATAAAATCACGGCAATTTTCCAAGATATGAGGAACTTCCTTATAGGTCGTGAGGAGAGTTACTGGTTGGTAAACGTAGCATGTTATCGCAAAGGGTTTTTGCGTTTTCCCTGTCGTCGATAAGCAATGCCACTAAGAGAAGAAATGTTTAAATTCTTGATGGATCACTTTGAAGTTAGTAGTTACAAAGATATGATCGGTGAAGAATTCATAGTAAATGTCTTCGAAGAACCTGGACTTGCACTTGTTCTTCTAGCTCTTAAAGAAGGATATCCTGACTTGGTCTAAATTTGTGCAGTTCTTACTCAAAAGGGTTTAATGAAAATTAAGCCCTTTTATTTTTTCTATAACCACAATCAAATCAAATGCATTGCCTTTTTTGCTCTTTCAACACTATCTTTGGCCAACAATCTATATTTCTCAGTACCATTTACCAAATATTTATTAATATCTTCTTTTTCAAACTTTTCTCTTTTTTCTCTAATTGGAGCTATAAGTTCTTGTAAAACAACATTAAGTTTTTCTTTAACTTCAACATCTCCAACTGTACCTTTTCTATACCTATCTTTAAGATCTTCAACCTCTTCTTTATTCTCATTAAAGGCATCGTGATAGATAAAAACTGGATTTCCCTCTACGGTACCTGGATCTGTAGATCTTATTCTATTTGGGTCTGTGTACATACTCATAACTTTTTCCTTGATGTTTTTTTCACTATCTTTTAAGAAAATTGTATTTCCTAAGGATTTAGACATTTTTGATTTTCCATCTGTCCCTACTAACCTACCTACCTTACCAACAAGAGCATCACATTTTACAAAGGTTTTACCATATGTGTTATTAAAGGCTCTTGCTATATTATTTGTGTCCCTAAGATGGGGTAACTGATCTTCTCCAACGGGAACAAGAATTGGCTTATTATCTTTTTCAGGATCGGGAGAAACAGAAAGTATGTCTGCTGCTTGACTGACAGGGTAAAACATAAACCCAGTTGTAACAGTCTTTAAATTTTTCATTTCAGTTTGAATTGTTGGATTTGCCTGCATCCAAGAAAATGGAGCAACCATACTTAAAAGCACTGTAAGATCTGAGATTTCTGAAACAGCACTCTGAAGAACAAAATGAACATTTTCCTTTTCTGGATCTAAACCAACTGCAAGATAATCTAAGAAAACTTGCCTTACAGAATCATTTATAAGAGTAGGGTCTTTTGAGTGCGTTGTTAAAGCTTGGATATCGTTTAACATAAAGAAACACTCGTATTTATCTTGTAAATCAACCCACTGCTTCAAAGCCCCTATATAGTGGCCTAAATGTAAAGCTCCTGTAGGTCTTGTTCCTGTTAAAAGTCTATCCATAATTATTTTATTAATTTTTTGGCACCGGCGGCGGGATTCGAACCCACGACACACGGTTTTGGAGACCGTTGCTCTACCAACTGAGCTACGCCGGTATATCAGCTTTTTTATTTTACCATAAACATTAAATGTAAATAGCTTAAAATGGGGATGTTTGTTCATAACCTGTAGCATTTAACAAAATGTACTTTTTAACTTAAAGTACACAAAACTAAACAAAGGAGAGAAAAATGTCTTGTCATATGAATAGAGTTCTACCGTATGGAATCCCAATCACTTCAGATATACATGAAAAATTCCCAGACGATGTAAAAAAAGCGTGGGAGATTTTTCATGAGTGGTGGGTAAAAACCTTTGATGGAGCACACCCAGTGAACCTATCAAAAATGCCTTTAGAGGTTTCGGAAGCATTTGAGAAAATGAAAGATGCACCGATTCCTGACTATGAGGGAACAACAGGAAAAGATTCTTGTTATATAAAAGGAGTTCTTGCCAATTCTTTTTCTGAATAACCCAACAAGGTGCGGAGATGAAAATCAACGCACCTTTTTGTTACAATTACAGAATGGAACAACAAGAGAAAAAGCCCAAAATATCACTTATAAAAGTGGATAGGTTTTTTGCATGGGTACTCTTAATATCTTTCTTTTTATATATGTTTAGTGGGTACGGCATGACAAAAGGAATATCAACATGGAAAATTTCAAGGATTTTCCACAGAAACATACTCCCAGTAATTGCCACATTATCTTTTATAGGTCACACATCTTTTGCCATCAGACTAACATTAATGAGAAATAAAATATGGAATAAATTTACCAAATTTTTACTTATAACCTTATATTCAATAACTTTTATAGGCTTTGTGTATCTTGAACTTTTTGTAATGAGAGATAATTCAATAACAAAAAATAATAATACTCAAGAACAGCAAATACTGGTAAATGAAACTTCAAATGAGAATGTTGTTACAAATGATAAAGATAGGTTAGAAACGAACAACAAACAAAAGGTTTTTACCTTGGAAGAACTATCTAAATACGACGGTAAAAACGGTAACCCAGCATATACCGCAGTAGACGGTGTGGTTTACGATATGACTACAGTTTTTGAAAATGGCATGCACTTTGGACACAAAGCAGGGGAAGAATTAACAGAAGGCTTTTACCAAAAACACGTAAAAAGTACGATTACAAAATACCCCATCGTAGGAATATTAGAAAGTAATTAATAAAAGCGATCTTTCTAATTTAGATGTATTTTTTGAACAAGTCATCCAAACCACTTAGATCTGGATCCTGGTCAACAAGAGAGACCTGTGATATCTGTGGAAACGCTGATTCAACTGTAGGTCTTTCCTCTTTATAAAAAATTCCCAGCGGTATCTTCTTCTCACCAAACTCCTGAGCTTTTAATAAGGCAGCTTGTTTATCTGTAGGATCATAACTTTCATCAAGATAGTAAGTATTTTCTTTATAAAAATTACTTGTACAAATCTTGTTAAAAGTAATACATGGTTGGAGTACATCTATGAATGCGAAACCTTTATGTTTGTTAGCCTCAATAATTAGTTGGGTTAATTGTTCTATATCTCCTGAATAAGCTCTGGCTACAAAAGTAGCTCCAGATGTTATTGCTAAAGCCATAGGAAAAACTGGATCATCGGTGCTTCCTTTAGGAGACGATTTTGTTTTCATTCCTTTTGGTGTTGCTGGAGATGTTTGCCCTGCTGTCAAAGCGTATAAAGAATTGTCATGCAAAATCACAGTTAAATCGTGGTTTCTCCTGCAAGCATGTATAAAATGGTTACCACCTTCACCAAAACAGTCGCCATCCCCAACATGTACAAGAACATTTAACCTATTATTTGCAAACTTAATACCCGAAGCAACTGGAATAGCCCTACCATGTAAACCCTCAAAAGAAGTCAACTTTATGAAATTAACAATATGCCCGTGACAGCCTATCCCAGCAACTATAGTGGTGTTTGTATTATCCCAACCTTCTTTCACAGCAGCATTTTTCTCTGCTGTCCAAATACCAAAGTTACCACAACCTGGACACCAGTTTGGATCATATGGGGTTTTCAATTCTTCTAAAGTCATTTTTTAACTCCTTTCACTGTATTCAATTTTTCTACTATTTCTTCAGGATAGATGACTCTACCATCAACCTTAAGATACCTATCTTCTATATTTATCCCCGTCTTTTCTCTAATTAAATCTGCTAACTGGCCTGTGTAGTTACACTCTACACTTACCACATGCTTTGCTTTAGACAGTACGTTTGTTAAAAATTCTACTGGCAGAGGATTCATCCAAGTTACATGAACATAATTCACATTAGAAAAATTCTTTAAGGCTTCAATGATACTTCCTTTGTTACTTCCCCAAGAAACTATTGTTATATCAGCATTTTCTGGACCATAAATAACAGGGTCTTTCATGTCTTCCTTTGCACAAGTTATTAATTTTTGCATTCTTTTATCCATCATTTTATTTCTTCCTTCAATTTCCTCTGTAGAATACCCTAACTCATCATGCTCATCTGAGTTTGCAATAAAGAAATTACCTGACCCTGGGATACTTCTTAAAGACACCCCATCATCCTCATATTTATATCTAAAATAATTATCAATTTTCTCTTTTGTAAACTTTCCTCTATCTATTTTTATTTTTGATAAATCTGGAAATGCCATAGTTCTATCATTTTCACAAAGGTTTTTATCCATAAGAACCATAACAGTAGTCTGGTATTTATCTGCAATATGAAAAGCCTCTTTAACCATGTAATAAGTTTCCTCAACATCTCCTGGAGCAAGAACTATTCTAGGAAAATCGTCTTGATGAGCACGTAGAGCCATTTGTAAATCTCCCTGACCACTCCATGTTGGCAACCCTGTTGCAGGGCCACCTCTCATACCGTCAAGTATTACCAATGGAACTTCTGTTATTCCTGCAAGTCCGTAGGCTTCTGTCATTAAGCAAAAACCACCTCCAGAGGTTGCAGTCATGGACCTAACTCCTGCATGGGATGCTCCTATAGCCATATTAATTGCGGATATCTCATCTTCTGGTTGCTTATATACAAAACCAAATTTTTCCTGATTGGCTGCTAAAACGTGGAGGACATTATTTATTGGAGACATTGGATAAATTGCAGCAAACTGCATACCCGCCGATATGGCTCCTAAAGCAGCGGCCTCATTACCACTGAGAACCATGTAAGAAATTGGGGAATTAAAAGAATCTATTACTTTCATGTAGTCTCTCAAATCATCTTTATAATTCTCTACTGCATAAGAGTAACCAAGATCTGCTGCTTTTTTATCTGAATTAACAATTTCCTCTCCTTTATCACCATATTCTTCTTCAATTAATTTTTTAAATGTTTCTAAATTTCCACCTAATAGGCCTATTGCCGCAGATAAAGCTACAATATTAACAAAAATATTCTTATCTCCCGCTTCTAAAGCTAACTTTTTTAAAGGAATACCGTAACGGGAAACACCTTTTTTTATTTTTGATAAATCAAGATTGGCATCAATATCGTATATAACTCCAGAACCAGAGTGTAGCTCGTCTCCATGAAGATCTACAGTTAATTGATCAAAAGCAATCAAAAGATCTGATTTTTCTCTGGGTGCTGTTACAACCTCTGTAGAAAAATTCACCTGCATAACATTATGACCACCTCTTATAAGAGACGGGTATTCTGTGTTATCGCAAATGTGATAACCAGATCTTGCAGCTATTTTTGCGAGCATCAGTCCTACAGATTTTACTCCTGTACCTGCAGGGCCGCCTATTTTAACTGACACTATATTATTATCATTTTCCATATTTTTCGGTGTATATCCTTTCTAAAGGACATCCCCTTTCTTCCAAAATTTTAGATACACTATCTACCATAAGCGGGTTTCCGCAAAGGTATGCTGAACACTTGGAGGTGTCTGAAAAATCTTTTTGTAAAAGTTCTGTGACAAAGCCGGTTTCACCACTCCAGCTGGGGTGCGGATTTGCCAGTGAAATTTTATAAGTAAAGTTTGCATGTTTCTTTGTTAAATCTTCCAAATAATCTAAAAATATCAAATCTTCAAAATCATCCATACCAAGATAAAGTCTAACATTACTATTTTCTTTTCCTTCAGATAAAACTTCTTCTATCATATATTTCAACGGGGCAAATCCGCACCCCGTACCAAAAAACAATATATCATCAACACCTTCATTTGGTTTTAAAACAAAACTACCAAAAGGTCCCATAAATGTTACATCGTTCCCAACTTTTAGATTTTCAAAAAATTGAGATCCAGGACCTCCTGGAGATATATCTATTAGAAAATTAAATTTGTTCGGTGCTTGAAACCCAGCTACCGAATAACAATTTATTCTTTTATCAGAAACTTTAACGCTTAAATACTGCCCCGGTAAAATGTTAAAAGGCTCGGACATTTCCAGATCAAAGTAATACATATTATTAGTCATTCTATTTACATTAGTAACATGAGCGGTCTTAAACTCCGTGTTGTTTTCCTTTTTCACACTCTCTTTTATTTTTATTTTTGTATCCACTGCCCAAACACTATCGTTAAGAATAATTGCTGGATTAATTTCCACCTCATCAATTCCTTCACAATCAATAAGTCTACTAAGTTTTAATACAAGATCGTAAACATCATCAAGAGATTTTCTATTTCCTAATAATTTAAACACTTTTGATTTGGAAACAATATTTTTAACTTTTTCCCTATCTAAAGGTAATAATGATAAATTACGATCTGATATTAGCTCGGCTAAAGAACCCCCCGCTCCAAACAGAAGAAAATGTCCGAAAGTCTCATCATTTTTAACCCCAACTATAATCTCGGTCCCCGCTGGAACTTGTTTTTGCACCTGAAAAACCAAATTATTTTTTATATCTTGATCCAATTTTTCTCTACTAATTTCCATCTCGTTCCACGCTAAAACAAGCTCATCTTCATTTAATATATTTGGAACAACACCTCCAAATTTCTTTTTATGTAGTAAAAGAGGAGAGGACATTTTAAGAACAACTGGGTATCCGTTTATCTCTGAAAAATTTTTGGCCTCCTCTAAAGAATAAGCATTTATTGTTGGTGGTGTGTGTATTCCAAGACTTGATATAACTCTATCAGCATCTAAATTGTCTAAAGCCTTCTGTTTTGATTCCTGCGCTTTTTCTACAATATTATTTATTTCTTCAGGCAAAATATCAAAATTTAGAACTTGATAAATATCTAATTCTTTTTCATCTTCTAGTTGCCTACGTCTAAAATCCCACATTGATTTTATTGCATATATGGCTCTTTCAGGGAAATCAAAGGAAGGAACGTTGTATTCGTTTAATATTTTTTCTCCTTTTTCAACCTCCTCACCACCTATAAAGGAACATAGAACAGGTTTATTATATTTTTTAGACACCTCTGATATACCTTTGGCTGTCTCCTTTACCTGGGTCATCATTTGAGGAGTTAGTAAAATAAGGACTGAGTCACAATCATTTGATTGTAAAAGTATTTCTAAGGAAGATATAAATCTATCTGCCAAGGCATCTCCTAAAACATCAACAGGATTGGAGATATTTGAAGACGGAGGAAGTGTTTTTAACAAATTAGCTTTTGTTTCCTCACTTATAATAGCCATTTCAAGACCACTTTCTACAATACTGTCAGAACTTATAACTGCAGGGCCCCCAGCGTTTGATACTATGGCAACTCTAGGTCCTTCTGGGATTTTCGACCAAGAAAAGGCTTTTGATAAATCAAAAAACTCCTCCAAAGTGTCACATCTTATGACACCAGCTTCTTTTAAAACTTCGTCCAAAACATCATCAGCCCCAGCTATAGCTCCAGTATGAGATTTCATAGCACTAGCTGCGGCAGCAGTTTTACCCGGTTTTATTACAAAAACTGGATCATGCTTAGTTATTTTTTTTGAAACTTCTAAAAACCTGGAACCTTCTACAATAGACTCAAGATACAAACCTATTGGATGTATATCACCACCTTCACTTGTTTCTGATACTAAAGATGTAACGCTACCATGATTTTTTTCAAAAAAATATTCAAGAAAATCAGATTCATTTAGAACTGCTTTATTTCCAAGAGTTATAAAATCTGAAAAACCAACCCCAGTAGAATTAAACCAGTCAAATATGCTGGTAGCTATCGCCCCGGATTGGGTTATAAAAGAACATTTCCCATCACGGGAAACTACATTACCAAAAGTTGCGTTAATCTTATTTTCATTGCTAAAAAACCCTAAACAATTTGGGCCAAGTAGATTGATCTCATATTTATTAGATATTTCTTGTATTTGTCTCTCAAGTGTAGCCCCATTTTCTCCAGACTCTTTAAATCCTGCTGATATAACAACAACATTTTTGCTTCCCTTTTCTCCAACCTTCTCCAAAACTTCTGGAACAAATACTGCTGGTATTGAAATTATAACTAAATCAGGAATTTCCGGAACTTCAGATATATCTTTAAAACATTTATTTTTTAATATGGTCTTAGCTGTCGGATTTATTGGATATATCTTCCCATCAAAACCCGAGCTCATAATATTTTTTATAAGGATGTTTCCAACCTTCTTTGGAGATCTAGAGGCACCTACAATGGCTATTGATTTTGATGAAAAAAAGGCAGTTAAATTGTTGGGCATTACTTTTAGTTTATAAGTTTTTAACTGTTGCGTCCAGCACTAAGACCCAACTCTAGCATTAAAAGACAGAAGATACATGTAAACGAAAAATAATATTAAAAGAGCTATTCCCACCCATTTTGGTATATCTTTTCCTTTGTAAAATTTTATTATTACGAAGAAAAGCAATACACAGATTAACAAAAAGATTGCTTCAAAATTATTTATTCCTGGATTTCCTCCAACTATCTCAACAATACCTCCTATAAATAGTAAGTTATACAAACTACCACCCATAATGTGACCTAACGTGAGCTTATCTTCATCATTCTTCTGACTCGTTACAGACGTGAAAACATCAGGAAGAGATGTGGCAATTCCTGTAATGGTAAGTCCTAAAACTGTAGTTGAATATCCAGATATACTTGCAAACCCCTCTATACCACTAACCACCAATAAACCACCAACTGTAACCCCAACAAGAGAGAATAAAAGACCCAATATAAGATCGGGGGTGACTTTTTCTTTTTTGAAAATATCAATAAGTGTTTTATCCTCTTGAACCCTACCCATAACTCCCCAAGCATATTCAAGATAATTTGCTCCCACTAAACCCAATATCAAAACTATACCTTTAATGATTGGGGAAATATTTATTTTTTGCATCAATATAAAAAGTAAAGTTCCTAGAATGAGAATGACTGCGTTCTTTTGAGTTTTTGTTGTACCAACACGTATGCTTTCACCAAGCAATATTGCTGATGGAAATACTAAAATAAAGTTTATTATAGTTGATCCTATCAAAGTTCCAGAGGCTAAACCTAAGTTTCCAGAACTAGAAGATGTTATAGCGACAGAGAGCTCAGGTAAGGTAGTACCAAAGGAAACAACTATCATTCCAACAACAAGTGGGGATATTCTAAAAATACTAGACAATTTAACCGACAGTTTAACAAATAACTGTGTAGCTAAAAGTAGTATAGCTACTCCAAACAAAAATTTTGCTATAGAGGCAAGCATACAAAACAATTATATGTTATTGAAAGATATATCTCTAGAGTATTAGCTTATTCCAGTTTTCTTTTCTTTAATAAAGTTTCTCCAGCTTTCTATGCTGGCAACAAAACTAGAAAACGGAAAATCTATCAAGGCTGTAAAAAAGACACTTACAAAATTGTATTCTCTCCATTTGTCGGAAAACCACGTACCTATTTTTGCTAAAGGAATGGAGAAGAAATCAAGTAAGAACTCTAATATGTTTGGTTTTTCAACTATAGTTAGCTCCTTAGATTTTTGTCTTATTGCCATGGCTGAAGCTACTATCATTGCAACATTTATTGTGTTTATGTACAGAGATGTCCAAGGAACATTTGCAATTTTAAATATCCAATATATTCCGTAAAGAGAAACTAAACCACCAAGAATATAAACTATAAAGAATATTGCTCTTAGTATTCTCCTAACTTTCTTATGAAGTCTAATTTCGTAAACATCTAACTCCTTTACTTTATAAACAATTTTAGAAACCTCTTCTATTACAGCATCAAGATTATTATTTGATGGAGGTTTTATCATCCAAACTAAGATAAACATTAAGGCTGTTGGTATTGCCAAATCAGCAACTATTGCCCAAACACTAAAGTACCCACGAACCATTTTAGCTATTGGTATTTCAAATATCAGTAAACTGGCAAGCCCTGCAACTAATATGGATAATGTAGAAAATATAGCTATTTTAGATAACCTCTTTTTCAAGGTTTTAAGTCTTTCTTCATAAGACTGCCTAACTGCAGACAAAAAAATGTTTTTATCTTCAACCTTAGGGTTTATATCAGATATATCATGCTCTAATCTGTTCATGGCATCACCTACTAAAAGGTATGGTGCATCATATTTATCTGCAACACCGTAAAACTCTGCTCTTTTAGGGTGTTCAAAATAATTCCCTATCTCCTCATATATCTTGAGCATTTCTTGTGAAAAATCTTTACTATAACCAATAAAATCAGGGTATTTAAGTTTTAAAAGTCTATACTCTATCAAAGGTCTGTCTAAGTTGTACAAAGTCCTATGAACAGCTATATAAACTTGGATAAATTTATCTTCATCGGATATCTCATTTCCTGGAACTATACATATCCTATCCATAAGGCAATTTGTCATAAAATCCATCAGTGCGTATTCTCTTAAAGCTGGGTCTAGCACTTCTTCTGCCTCACAAGCAGCTGTTTCTATAATCCAAGTATGAAACCCCAATCGTTTCTTTGCCCTAGCTTTTCTTTCTTTCTTTGTACCTGACCCATCATCAATTTCCTCTAACGGTATGTTGTTAAGAATATGTAAATACTTTTCTAAAAGTTTTTGGATCTCAAATATTTTGCTTCTATCTATCTTCCCATTAGGGAAATAACCACTTCTTATCAACTCCATAACAAATGGTTCTGCTAATTCCTCTGGTTTTACTTCTGGAGCTATTTTGAAACCATAAACTTTTGAAACAAAGGTTCTCTTAAGTATTCTCTCAATAACAGCCCTTCTCATTAAATGCTCCTCTTTCCAATCAATAATTCTTCTAACACTCTCGTATAGTTTTGCTATGCCAGAAGCTATCTCATCTACAAATACTGGGTTTGAAGCTTTTTTATTCTCTTCAATAGAGGCTTCTTTGAATTTTTCTAAATACTTTATGAATGGTTCCGACATGTCTGTGTCCTTTTTACTGTTATCTACAACAAGGTACAGATCATCAAGATTTTCTTCTTCATCTACATTATCTACTTTACTATTTGAATCACTATCCTGAGATATAGCTTTTGCTTCGTTCTGTAAATCCTCTTCAGATTTCATGAAACCTGGCACCCATGTATCTTCTACAGGTTCAACAACTTCCCTAGATATAGCATCCTCTGATTCTTCTGGAATATTAATCTGATTTTTACCATCAGTAACACCACCCGATTGAGCTACACTATCAGATGTATCCGGTTGGTTTTTTTTATCTCTTTTTAAATATATAGTTCCTTCCATATTTACACGGAATTATACCTTTTTTCTAGGATATTTTCCAATCGGCATTGTATGATTAATAAAAACTATAAGTAATCCCTAAGTCTTTTACTTCTTGAGGGGTGTCTTAACTTTCTTAAAGCCTTAGCTTCTATCTGTCTTATACGCTCTCTTGTAACACCGAACTCTTTTCCAACTTCCTCAAGAGTCCTTGTCCTACCATCTTTTAGACCAAATCTAAGCTCTAGTACTCTCTTTTCCCTAGCATTAAGAGTGTGCAAAACATCGTTAATATGATCTTTCAGTAACTCCCTACTAGCAGATTCAAAAGGAGATAAAGTAGCCTCGTCTTCAATAAACTCTTTTAGTCTAGTATCCTCTTCTTTACCAACAGGTGTCTCCAAAGAAGCAGTGTTTTGTGAAATCTTCACTATTTCATGAGCTTTCTCAGGCTCTATGCCCATAACTTTAGCTATTTCTTCTGGTGTAGGTGCTCTTTCGTACTTTTGTTCAAGTTGTCGTTGGATTTTTTTATACTTATTAATACTTTCTACCATGTGCACGGGTATTCTTATAACTTTTGCTTGATCTGCTATAGCTCTTGTTATAGCCTGCCTTATCCACCATGTGGCGTATGTGGAAAATTTGAAACCTCTTCTCCAATCAAATTTATCAACAGCTTTGGTTAATCCTATGTTTCCTTCTTGAATCAAATCTAAAAATTGTAATCCTCTGCCCATATATTTTTTTGCTATAGAAACAACCAACCTTAAATTAGCTTTTGTTAAAATTTCTTTAGCTCTTTTCCCCTCTTCAATAGTAAATTTCTTGGAATTTTTCTCTATATCCTCAATTATCTTAGAACTCACGCCAATTTCTGCAGCAAGCTCTTTATCTGTAGCTTTTCTCCCTTTTTCTTTTTGCAACTGCTCTTTTACCTCTCTTAATCTTAGTGTTTCTGTTTTCTGCGCTAAATCAACTTCTTCATCCTTTGTTAAAAGAGAATAAGTACCTATTTCCTTTAGATACATCCTAACCGGATCTGATGTAGTTGTTTTATCCAACTTTATCTTAGAAAGATCTATCTCTTCTAACTTAGCTACCTTTTCAGCCTCTTTCTCAGAATCAATATCAAAGACATCTACACCCGAATCAAGTAATTTCTCGTAAAGGAAATCTAAAGTTTCAATATCTTCTTCAGCATTTGGAAAAAGGGCTAATAAATCATCTAATGTTAAATACCCCTGCTTTTTACCCTTTTTTATCAGTTTCTTAATACCAAGCTCTTGAGTATTTATCTTAAGTCTGCTCTCTTTTTGAGAAACCTTCTTCCCTTCTGTAGAGACATTTTTATCTTCAGTATCTTTAAGCTTTTTTTCTTTAACAGGCTTTTCTTTTTTTGCACTAACCTGTTTTTTCTCCTTAACAACTTTTTTTGTCTTTTCTGCCTTCACACTCTTTGATTTACTCTTCACACCAACTTCCTTCTTCTTTTTTTCAACTTTATTTTCTTCTTTCTTAACAGGCTTCTTTTTTAAAACTTCTTTTTTTGCTTTATTTTTTGGCATATTGTTTGAATAGAAAAATAAGAGACGACTTAATTTGAATTTAATACAGGAATTTTATACCCTACAAAAGGCTTTTTGACAACCTTTCGAATTTTTTAGTTAGTTTCTTAAGTTCCTCTTCCTCCTTTTTGGTCTCGGCTATTCTAATCTCGTTAGAAAGATTATGCAACTGCCTCTTAACTGATTCTTTTAATATTCTGTCAGCAGTATCACCAAGCTCTTTCTCCAAACCTTTTTCATTATCCCCAAACCCAGCGTCAAAATCCCTTAAATACAGTTCAGAAACTGTATCTTTCACCTCACCTTCAAACTTATTGCTTAGAGTTTTAATATTAATATCTGTTTTTCTATCTTTTAAATAATCCTTTAAAACACCAAATATTTCAGACATGCTGGGATTTAAAAAATCTTCTTTTTTAAGTTTTTCTACTGTTTCTTGAGCCTTATCTAATGGAACTTTGAATAACAAAGCGATGAGGTAACTTTCTGTACTTATTCTTTGTTCAAGAGGTTGTTTATCAAATACTTCGTTTAACATTTTACTTTTATCCTCCAATCCTGTGCCCGAACCTTTTCTTAAAAGTGAAAACACAGTCTCTTCTGATAGATCAAGCTCTGAAGATATTTTTTTTGTGTAATGTTCAAACAACACTTGGTTTGATATTTTTGAAAATAACGGAATTAACTCTTCCATAATTGCTTTTTTTCCTAAGGCCGTTTCTTTGTTATTTCTTTTTAAAGCAGTGGATAAGAAGAATTCATACACCGGGATAGGGTCTTTAAGAATCTTTTTTGCTTTTCCCTTATCGGATTTTATCAGCTCGTCTATATCTTTATAAGGATCGGGTATCACCGCAACTTTAATATTGAAATTCTTTTTCTCTGCCATCTCTATAGCTCTGTAAGATGCTTCTATTCCGGCAAAATCAGAATCAAAACAAAATGTAATGTTATTTGTATATCTTGAAAGAATATCTAACTGGTTATCAGTTAAGGATGTTCCGGATATGCAAATCACGTTTTTAAACCCAGCTTGAAAGGAACTTATAACATCCATCTGCCCCTCAACAAAAACAGCTCCTTCTTTTTTTACTTCTACCTTACTTAAATTTAAACCAAATATAAAAGACGATTTATAAAAAACAGGGGTCTCAGAAGTGTTGAGATATTTAGGGTCTTTATTCAAAACAGTGCGTCCTGTAAAACCAACCACTTTATTATCTAAACTAATGAGAGGGAAAATAACACGCCCTCTAAATTTATCTATTACGCCATCTCCAGAATTTCTCTTTACGGCAACTCCTGATAAAACCAGCTCTTCTTCCGTGTATCCCTTAGACTTTAAAAACTTACTTAAAATATCCCATGAATTAGGAGCATAACCTATTCTAAAATCCTTTATAGAAGTCATGTTTATACCACGATCTTTTATAAGGTAATTTAATGCAAATGCTCCTACTTTATTTTTTAACAAAATATACTGATAAAACTTAGCAGTGAGGTCATTTATTGCATATATTTTTTTCTTGGTATTGTTTTTCTCGTCAAGGGAACCGATCTTTGGTAGCACCACACCTGCTTTATCTGCAAGTATTTCTAAAGATCTATAAAAATCTACACCTTCTATAGCCTGAATAAAGTTAAAAATATCCCCAGACGCACCACAACCAAAACATTTATAAATTTGCAATTCTTGTGAAACCATAAAAGATGGTGTTTTCTCATTGTGAAAAGGACACACTGCCTTGTAGTTTCTTCCAGACTTTTTTAAACTGACATAACCACCTATCACGTCAACTACATCTAATTTTTGTTTTATTTTATCTACACTGTCATCCATCTTTTATTTAATATTACAACAAAAATCTACACAAGTTGAACATTGTATAACACATATCAGTAGGTTTTACAAAATATAAAATCTTAATAAATGTGGAAATAAAAAAATGGTTAAGATATTCTATATATAGTATGTCAAAAAGCAAAACCTACGTAGAAAAACGCATTTTTCTTCTTTTATCTACTATACTTGCGTTTTTTATAATCATTAAAGTAGTTTACGCTGAAACACCAAACCCAGGACACTCCTTTAATCAGATAGGAACAGGACTTCTCCAAGGAGATTTATTATTTGGATCGGATACAGACAAGGTAGCAAGATTGTCAAAAGACACTAACTCTACAAGATATCTGTCAAACACAGGTGAAAACAATAACCCAGCATGGGCCCAAGTTAGTCTTGAAGACGGGGTCTCTGGTAACTTATCAACTAATAATCTTAATTCAGGGTCAAATGCAGATTCCTCAACTTTCTGGAGGGGTGATGGGAAATGGGAAAAACCTACATACAAAACACTGGTTGGTGGCGGTAGTTCTACATCATTAACTGCAAGTGCTATATGTAATCCATTTGGACATTCTGTGTGTAATACAAATTTAACTACAATGATAGGTTTTGCAGTTCCTTATGATGCATCCATTTCAAATTTGTATGGAGTAACGCAAGGAGCCCCGGCATCAGGATCATCTTGCAAGTTCACTGTAAGAAGATCAGCATCATGCACAGACTCTTATCAAGACACACCTCTTTCCTGCATTGTTGTTGGGGACGGTACTAAAAAAACCTGTTCTGACACATTAAGTAGGTACGAAGTAAATGCAGGAGATTGTTTACAAATATATTATGAGGAAAAAGGTACTTGCAGCGGATTAATAAACTGGGGATTTGAAATAGATTTAAGGTAGCTATGAATAAAAGAAATTATTTAATCAGCTCTTTATTATTCTTCCTTTTTTTCATTTTGTTTTCATTTAATAATGCCAAGGCTTTTACTTTGCCAGAAAAGACTATTCAAGTTGGAACATCTGTATATATAGAAGATGTGAATAGCTCTTTATATTACGCTATTTTTTTGCCGTCAGGAAAACCTACAAATGATGAGGTATGTGCAACAATGTCGGGTGATGAATTGGTTGAAAATAATAATTTAAGAGATTACGGAACATGTTTTATTAACGATACAGGTGTTTTTAAAATAGTAGAAATGTACACACCATTCTCATCAAGTTATGATGAAATAAAAGAAAGTGATCAGATAATCCAAGAAGAGGAAGTGATTCTTTTTGAAAATGTTGAAAAAAACTTTCTTGGAATACACTTTCTAGGAGAATTGTTTGAAACAACATCTTCAACTCAAGAGTCAAGCTTATCGTTAAACGCAATACTAGGTTCGGCATCCTCAAGGCTTTTTTATATTATGACTGAAAATAATCTTACTATAATAGCTACATCTCTAATAGTAATAACTCTTTTCTTCATTACAAAAGCAATTCTTATAAAAAATAGAAAAGAATAAAAATGTATGAAAAATATAAGCCGCCCCAAAATATTATTTTTTATTTTTACAGTAATATTATCAACAATATCCGTTATTAGAATTGTAAATAATATCTCTACTTTGGATAGAATAAATATTTCTCACGCAGCAAGCCAAACATTTAATTCTTCTGGGACTTGGACGGCTCCAGCAGGAATCTACTTGATAACGGTCGAATGTTGGGGAGGTGGTGGAGGTGGTGGAGGTAGTACTAGAAGACAAGCAAATGGTGGTGGAGGTGGTGGTGGAGGTGGTTATGCAAAAAGTACAAATATTAGTGTAACTCCTGGACAATCTTATCAAGTAACAATAGGTGCGGGTGGTACAGGAGGTGGGCAAGGAGCAAACGGAGGAAATGGTGGTTCATCTTCTTTTAATAATAATACTGTAGTAGCGTCAGGCGGAAGTGGTGGAGGTGTAGGAAATGCAACACCAGGTACTGCAGGTGCGGGTGGTACAAACAGCACAGGTGATACGACATACAACGGTGGTAACGGAGCTGCAGGTACTAACCCCACCGGAGGTGGTGGTGGGGAAGGTTCTGGAAGTACATCTAATGGTAATAATGCTAACGGATCAACAGGTGGTTCAGGAACGGACGGCGGTGATGGTGGTAACGGAGGAGCATCTAACACAAACGGGAGTGCGGGAACTATTCCTGGTGGAGGTGGTGGAGGTGCTGGTAGGGGTGCAACTTTCAGAGGATACTCTGGAGGAGCTGGGGGATCCGGGAGATGTGTAATATCCTATACAGATATATGGGCACCATCAATTGGATTAGCAACATATGATCCAACATGGTCTTTTTCTTCTAACCCTACAGGTGTTAGCGCTGATCAAATAGATATGACCGCAACCACTGGGTATGATTTTACAACACCCATAATGTACCTTTTTACAAATGATAACTCTACGTGTCCTACAAACCACGCAGGGGATGGTGGTACAAGTAGCAATTGGCAAACAGAAGCAACTTTTTCAAACACAGATCTTGAACCTAACAGTTGTTATGGATACAAAGTTATAGCTAAAGACTCCGCCATACCTAGTAATACTGGATCAGCATCATCAATATTTTATACTTATACAGCAGCAAATACCCCAGGTACGCCTACATTAGATAATCCAACAATTTCAACACTAGTTTTAATGAATAATGCAAATGATAACCCTGTTTTAAATCCAACTACTTTATTCTCCGCCAAGGTCGTGTACACAAGTCCGGGTGACACTAAGTGGGAAAATAAATGGATAGATTCTGATGGTAACCCATCGAATACAGAAGTTTGGCTTAGTGATAGTTCGATGGATGGTATAGTTTTGCAAAACCTAAATGAAAATACAGAATACGGAGTTTCCGTAAAAGCAAAAAATAATGCTGGTGATGAAACTCCCTTAGGTCCAGAAGGAAGAGGTAATACTTTAGGAACTGGTACCCCACATGAACAAACATACGTATCTTCTGGAACCTGGATAGCTCCCGATAATATAAATATGGTGGACGTTGAATGTTGGGGAGGTGGTGGAGGTGGTGGAGGTAGTACTAGAAGACAAGCAAATGGTGGTGGAGGTGGTGGTGGAGGTGGTTATGCAAAAAGTACAAATATTAGTGTAACTCCTGGACAATCTTATCAAGTAACAATAGGTGCGGGTGGTACAGGAGGTGGGCAAGGAGCAAACGGAGGAAATGGTGGTTCATCTTCTTTTAATAATAATACTGTAGTAGCGTCAGGCGGAAGTGGTGGAGGTGTAGGAAATGCAACACCAGGTACTGCAGGTGCGGGTGGTACAAACAGCACAGGTGATACGACATACAACGGTGGTAACGGAGCTGCAGGTACTAACCCCACCGGAGGTGGTGGTGGGGAAGGTTCTGGAAGTACATCTAATGGTAATAATGCTAACGGATCAACAGGTGGTTCAGGAACGGACGGCGGTGATGGTGGTAACGGAGGAGCATCTAACACAAACGGGAGTGCGGGAACTATTCCTGGTGGAGGTGGTGGAGGTGCTGGTAGGGGTGCAACTTTCAGAGGATACTCTGGAGGAAACGGCTCCTCAGGAAGATGTAGAATTTCCTACAAGGAAAGAATAACCGGAACATTGTCTTGTAAGGTAACTAATTCTTGCCCATCAGGAGTAGTGGTTTATAGAATGTCAGATCTTATAAATGCTCACGCAGAGCTACCAAACCAAAATAACTATCCAAATCTTGTATGTTGTACAGGAGTTCCAGGACTATCAAACTCATGCAGTGGAAACTATCAAACTGTTCTTAAACTTTCCGCAACAACAAACGCGCATGTAGAGCAAAATACCCAAAATAATTATCCAAATGATGTATGTTTACAGATCCCTGCCAATGGAGTAATAGAGATAGGCTATCAACAAAACAATTGTAACGGATACGACACTACAATAGGATCTATGTCGGGGATAACAGATGCACATGTTGGAGACGCTTCTGCTTACCCAACAAAAATATGTGCAACAGCGTTAGTAACAGGAACTATTACGTTTAATATTTCGAATAATAATATTGGCTTCGGTCAACTAAGTGTAAGTAACAGTAGATTTGCTACTGCTGATGGACTTGGATCAAATAACGAAACGCCTGCACATACAATAGAAGCCTCTACCAATGGTTTGAATGGTTACTCTATATATATCCAAGGTGAAACACTAACTGGTTCTCCGGATACATCTATTCATATAAACCCAATTGGTAATGTAAGCCAACCTCCAATGGCAGGTACAGAACAGTTTGGTATAAGGGCAACTTATTCAGGAGGAGATGGGGCTGTTCTAGCCCCCTACAACGATAATGTTAAATATGCGTACTCTGCATCAGAAAATACACCTGCCGTACTTGCTGTAGATCTAAACGGAAACGATGTTTCAACTATGTATTCTATATATTATTTGGCTAATATATCGGGAAACACAGAACAAAGCGAATACTCAACGTATATAACTTTTACAATAACAGGTAATTTTTAAGTATTTGACAACATGCTGTAATAATGTTGTATTATTATCATAATGAAAACAATAAAAAACACACTTAAAATACTATCTTTAACTGCCGTCTTAATATGTATTTTTCATGCTGGTAAGGTTCTAGCTGCACCATTAACAAGTAAATCTGACAGTATGAGTAGGTTGGGAAACTCAACCACAGAAGCTGTTTATTCCGACCACACAATACAATTTGTGACTCCAACAGGTGTATCTTCTGGACAAACTATAGTAATAACGTTCCCAAGTGGGTTCAATGGAGCGACACATCCAAACGGTGCCTTAGATTTTTCAGATGTTAATGTATTTGTAAACGCGGTTCCTGATGGAACATGTGGTGGGACACAACAGGACATAGTCTCTGCTGCACCAACGGCATCACAGTGGTCTGCTGTTTTTAGTGGTGCAGACAATACTGTACTAACCCTAACTTCTGGTGGCGCTACTGCTGTAGCAGGAGCTAACAGTGAGGTTTGTATAAAAATTGGTCAAAATACAACAACCGGTACAACAGCATCACAATACTTAAACCCAACTACTAGCGGTTCTTATACAATATCAATAGTAGCAGGTGATGATTCTGGAGATATCGTAACTAGAATTATAGACAACGATAGAGTAACAATCACAGCACATGTCACAGAGACAATAACCTTTTCTTTGAGTGATTATGAAGTTGGTTTTGGAAACCTAAACCCAACAGGGGCAAGATTTGCTACAGGATCTGAACCATACGGTGCAGACGGTCCTACATCAGTTGTAGCACATACAATGTCAGTTTCTACAAACGGTAGTTCTGGATATGAAATAACTTATATTGGTAACACCTTAACTTCAGGAGCTGGGGATACTATAGATGCAGCAACCATAACAGGAGATGAAGATGGAACTCCAGGAACAGAACAATTCGCAATAGGTTTTGTAGCTGGAACAGATGCCACAGTTGTTCCCGCTTACAATCAAGCCAATCCTACATTTAACTACAGTTTTGTTCCTAATGTAGAAACGCCGTTTGTATATGAAACGGCTCCTTCAGATACAGAAATAGTTTCAGCATATTATTTGGCAAATATTTCGGGGGTCACTCCTGCCGGACTCTACAGCACTTCTCTAACGTATGTAGCAACGGCGAACTTTTAAAAACACATGCCCAAAACAATAAAAAAACAAAATAAGTTATTAATTTCTCTTGCTATTATTGCAATCTCTCTATTGGCTCTTTCTAAGGGCAAATCTTATGCTTTAACCCTCTCCCCACCACGACTTGAAGTAGAGGGAGAGCCAGGACAAGTTCTTCAAGGAGAACTGGAACTGTATAACGAACAAGACACAGAAGCTACTTTTTACCTTTCATATCAAAATTTTGAAGCAAGAGGTGAGACGGGGTCTCCTTATTTTTTACCCAATACAGACGAAGGGTTGGCATCATGGATTAAGACTGGTAATAGTATAGTTATAGGCCCAAGAGAAAGAATTAAATTCCCATTTGAAATACATATCCCACAAGATACTGAAGCCGGTGGTCATTTTGCAGCTATATTTTTTGGTACAACTCCTGCAACGCCAGAAGAAGGTGGGCAAGTTACAATTGGTGGTAAAGTTGGAACACTTATTTTCTTAAATATTCCAGGAGACGTTCCAGAAGGAGCAGGGATAATTGAGTTTGGTACAAAAAGTGGAAAAATACTACCCTACCTTCCCGTTGAGTTATATTACAGATTTTCAAACGATGGTGGAAGAAAAGTGATGCCTTTGGGTAATATAGAAATAAAATGCATGGTTGGAAAAGTTGTAGGATTGCTTGACGCAAATGCTCCAAAAGGTAATGTGTTACCAGGTAGCGTAAGAAGATTTGAAGTTGTTTGGGACAAGATTGGGCAAAATGATTTGGAAAACAACACTAGGGGAAGTGCAGAGAGCCTAAAAGAAGGTAATATTGGGTTTTTTGATGCTGTAAAAATGCAGATAGCTAACTTTGCAATAGGTAAATACACGGCTAATCTAAGCCTAAAGTACGGAGAAGACCAAACAACATCTACAAAGCAAGCGGTGTTTTATATAATCCCATGGCAATTATTAGTCTTAGTACTTGGAGGCTTAATAATCTTAATAACTATCATTAAGATCTCTTCCAAGAGACATAATGAAAGGTTAACCGAAAAAATAAAAAAGGAGATTATGGACGAGCAGAAGAAGACTGCTCCCAAAGCTCCTAAAGAAGAGAAAACTGTTGAAAAAGATACAAGTGAAGAGGTTGCTCCTCAAAAGGACGGACCCCAACCCTTGAATCCTGCACAATAAGTAATCTTCTAAAATTAATACATCTTCTGAATTACGATCAATGTGATGATTGTTTATCCCTTGTCATGGTAAAATATCTTAGCCTTGGAGGGATCGCATAGTGGACTAGTGCGCAGTCCTGGAAAGACTGTATAGGAGAAATCCTATCGGGGGTTCGAATCCCCCTCCCTCCGCCATGATTCGGCAGTACTGCCACAAAGCAGTGGTTTAAATTTTCTTTGACGGAAAATTTTACAAATTTTAAGATATCCAATCCATTACTTGAAAAAACACTGTATTGTCATCTGGTAAGATGTATTTCCTACCTCCGCTACCGCAGAGTGGCCCACAGATATAGCTGTAAGTTTCAACTTTAATTTTATTGAGATAAACGTTTTTGCTTTTGTCGTATAAAGTATATTTGCCAGTTTCTAATAAATCAGCTACTCGGTACTCTATTCGCGATCGTAACTCATCTGTTACATTGCTGATTTCTATTTTATCCTTACTTTCTGATTCATCTTCAATAAACGATAGTAACTCTTGATCTGATTTTATATGGGGATGTTTTTTTATCCATTGTCTTAAATTTGTTTCAAAATCATTTAATCCAAAACTAATAGCAACTCGCCCAGTTTCGAATACAACTGTTTTAGAATCCGATGGTTTAGACAGATTAACAACTTTGATATCCGATCTGCTTTTTGGTTGAAACCTCTCTTTTTCATACTTAACAAGAAACATTCCGCCAATTATTGAAACAATGCCTAGTATGCCTACTGCAATAATAATTTTTTTAAACATAAGTTTATTTTAATGTATGAAAAATTTATCTCTATTACAATACCACCAAACAAAGTGGATTTAATCAATATGAATTCGAAAAGTCCATTTTTGGTCAAAATAAAGTTAGGGTCGACGTTTTCAAATTATTTGGTAAGCTACCTTTTCATTCCTATCTCAAGGTAGTATGAACAGGAGATGGTTCTTTCCCTAGACTTAATCTTATGTATAAGAATCTACTTCTTAAAAACCAACAACTTATAACAAAAAACGCCCTTTCTAATTAATACGGGCGTTAAATATGCTGAAACAGCGTTAAAGGTAACCTCATTAGGTAAAATTTTATCCACAATTCTTCCCAAAAATTTAGGTTTAAAGATAGTTTTACTCGCTATTTTTTCAAGCCTTTCAAAGCTAGGGATAGTATTCTTGGAGTAATCTTTATTTTCAATTAAACTAAATCCTGCTGATTTTATTTTATCTACAGCATCATCAATATATTCAAAACTACTTAACATCATACCTTTTTCATTTAATTGTTTTGCCAATAATTCATCTTTATTAAGCTCATCAACTCTTCTTCCCGAGTATCCATCTATAACAATAAATACCCCACCCTTCTTTAATACTCTATAGACTTCTTTTGCCACAATGTCTTTTTTATCACTATGACAAAGAGCATCTATCACATAAATAATGTCAAATTTTTCATCAGGAAAAGAATCTAGTTTATGATAATCCCCATAACTCACCTGCAAGTTTTGTATATTTTTGAAATTACCTATATCCAATTGCCCATTCTCTAAATCCAAACCATAAAAATTAACATCTGGATATTTCTCTGCCAAGTATTTACTGTTTGCACCTTTTCCCATAGCGAGCTCCAAGACTTCTTTTGCATTATTTTCCTCAATATATTTTCCAATAATTTTTGGTTGTGCTAATAAATCTTCATCTTTAAAAGAATCCGACTCACTTAAACCTGCGTGTACAAATCCCTTTTTACTGTGAAAAATACTATAAGCAAGTTTATTTAATTTATAATATTTACGTATGCTGTCAGTACCCCCATCCCTTGCTAACACATCGTTTACATTTAACACGTTTTTTATATTAGAAAGTTTAGTTTTAAGCTCTTTATCATAATTTTCCATACTTGCCTATTCTACACTAAGAATCAAACCGATGCTTGTAAAAGAAATGTACATTCTTTATCAGTAATTAGTTTCTATTTTTATGAATTGATATATGCTCAACTATTAATGGTAAAATAAGTTATGAAATTAATAATATTTGCCGGCGGGTCAGGCACA
>CAZTQT010000007.1:0-35283 GCA_964615625.1 uncultured Candidatus Saccharibacteria bacterium | reverse complement strand
GCTCTATCCAAGGTTCTCCCGCCGAAGGCGGGACGGTTCTTATCCTCTGAGCTACTTTTGACGCTATAGTGCGGAGCACTATGGCTCAAATGCAAGGTACTTGACGAGCTACTGCGAGTCAAGGCCTCCTTCCAGGTGCACGTAAATAGATTTTCAACAAATCCTCTGAGCTAATCCAGTGCAAGCAATTAAATTTTCAATAAAATACCAGAAACCAAGACATTTTAATAAATTCTACAACAAAAATCCACAAATTAAATCTTTTCTAGGCTTTCACTTATGTCCTTGCCAATATCTTCAATCTTCCTTGTAATTTTTTCTGCTATTTCTTTATGAGGCATTTTAATTTTTCTTGGGATTGTTAGCAATGCTAAGGCAGAAAAGAATATAAGAATTTCACCACCAGCTATGAAAGAAGACGTAAAGTTATTGTCTTGTGAGATTAACCCAAAAAATATAGGTCCAAAAGCGTACGCAAAATTTTGAGTTATTTGTAATATGCTGACCATACTATTTCCTTTTCCGTCTAATCTGGTAACAAAATCTTCAAACGTTGCATAAACTAATATGAAAGATACACCAGAACATGTTGCCATGCTAAAGACTATTACAAGTATTAGATATACGTTTTTTACTACCCCAAGAAGTAAAAGTAAGAAACCCGATGCAATGCCAAATAAAAACGCGGTTCTTTTTTTACCAAATTTACTGTATAGCTTAGGTGTTATTATTCCCACAAGTATTGCTGGTAAACCATATGTAGTTATAAACAAACCTCCTATCTCATTCTGCAGTCTTAGTTGTTCAGAATATAAAATACCAACTGACCACATTGATACGTCCAAAAGAGTTAGTGCAAATGTAAAAAGTACAAGAGGCCAAACTCTTTTAGCTAAAATATGGATTAATTTAACTTCACTAAATAACCCTTCAATATCACTATCCTTTTCCCTATTACTTGAATCTTTGCCAAAAATTTTTTGAAAGATTAGAAAACAAATACTAGTCAGAGATATTGCAGTTAAAGATCCTACTAAAACAGATGTTATCCCTTTTTTTATTAATAAAAGTGCTAAAGCAGGGCCTAACATATATGCTATAGATTGAAAAGTAGTTAAGATTGACCAAGATTCTGCATTTTTTCTAGGGGGTTGAAATCTTTCTACGAAATCGTATTTAGCGTAGTTTCTAAGTTCATAATATGTTGACCAAGTAATCATAGCTATAACAAATACCCATAAATTCTTTGGAGATAGGATTAAAATCCCTGTTGTTACAAGGGCAAACAAAATCATTCTGGTAGTAAAGAAATGGTACGTTTTTTTACGGAAAAATTTAGTTGTAAGTAAGTTAAAAAATATTCCAAAAAATGAGGATATAGAAAGTATAGAACCTACAATTAAAGCATTGTTGTACTTCCTGTTCATTATTATAGGAGTGGTATAGGAGATTATCCCATCATGAAAAGATATCAGAAATATTATCAAAGCAAAAAGAATCAAGGATTTAAAATGTCTCGGCTTTTTATTAGGCAGTAGTATCACACAATAATAATAACAGTTGAGAGATTATATTTTAATAATTTCTACTCTAGTTCAGACCCAAAATCGTCGCTAAAATTATCTTTTTGATCATCAATATCAAAACCATCTGTATCATTTTCAAGTTCTGATACGTAATCGATCTCTTTTATTTTTGCAGCTTTTTCTCGTTTGTTCATTCCAAGAGCATCTTGTATATCATCGGGTAGGACTTCTGACTGCTCTTCCCCATCTTCGGGAGTAACATCAGTTTCTTCCATCTCATCAATTTCCTCAAATTCGTCTTCTTTTTTTATTTTTTTATTAGGCATAGTTATTTATTTATAAAATAATTTCAAATACTACATAAGTGTAATACAATATTTATATGCACGAATCAAGTACTGTTTTTGATTTAATAGTTTTAGGCAGCGGGCCGTCCGGTTTAACGGCCTCTTTATATGCATCTCGAGCTTTTTTAAATGTCCTAGTAATAGCTGGAGAATCTTCTGGAGGTCAGTTGGCAATGACAAGTGATATTGAGAATTTTCCTGGATTTCCAGAAGGTGTTACAGGCTCCGAGCTTGTTTCTAATATGAGAAAGCAGGCAGAAAAATACGGAGCTAAGTTTATTGATGAAAGTGCTAAACAAATTTCTGGATCTTTTGAAGAAAACTTTTCAGTACAGACGGTAAGTGGGAATGTTTATTTATCTAAATCAGTTATTGTTGCAACGGGTGCTTCCGCAAAATGGTTGGGATTAGAGAGTGAGCAAAAGTTAATTGGAAGAGGAGTTTCTGCATGTGCCACCTGCGATGGGTTCTTTTTTAAAGATAAGGTTATAGCTGTTGTTGGTGGTGGTGATTCTGCTATGGAGGAGGCAACATTTTTAACAAGATTTGCTTCTAAAGTTTATCTTTTAGTAAGAGGGGATAAAGAAAATTTAAGAGCAAGTAAAGTCATGCAAAAGAAAGCCTTTGAAAATGCAAAAGTAGAATTTTTGTTTAATACCCAAGTAAAAGAAGTTTTAGGTGAAAATTTTGTTGAGGGTTTAAAAATCTCAACAAAAGTTATTGAGGAAGGTGTGGAAGTTGAAAAAGAAAATATTTTAGATGATGTTAGAGGTTTGTTTGTTGCTATTGGCCACAAACCCAATACAGACTTTTTGAATGGTTTCATTGAGTTAGATGAGAAGGGGTATGTTAAGGTTTTTGGTGGTTGTAAGACTTCTAAAGAAGGGGTTTTTGTTTCTGGAGATGTCCATGATCATGTTTATAAACAAGCTATAAGTGCTGCAGGTTTTGGTTGCATGGCAGCAATAGATGCCATAAGATTTTTAGCTTCTCATGGAGTGGGGATAGACACTAGTCAGTATGATTAGTTTTTAATTTTATTCTTCTTCATTTTGCTTTCCTTGTTCCCTTCTCTTTATCTTTTCCTCTTCCTCTCTTCTCTTTTCATCCCTTAACTCTTTATTAAGTTCTTGTCTGTGGTAAGCATCTGATGGAGATATTATTGGCCCTTCATTCCACCAATCTTCCCTTCTTTCTGAAACTGTCTCAATGTCTTTACCAGTTCTTGGATCCTGTACTATGTAGTTGTTAGTATACTCAGGCTCCTCTGTGGGTTTTGGTGGGTGTTTCTCTGTGTTCCAGCCAGAATAAATATTTTTCCCACCTCTTTTATCATTAAAAATAAGGTATTCCTTTGCGAGTTTACTAATTTGTGAGGTAGTGGTATTCACTCCCCTTTTTTGTAAACGGGAATATATTTCCCACATAGTAACAGGCCTTCCCTCCCCGATATCCTTTATTACTCCGTACATTTTCAATGCTAATGGATCTTTTTCGTACCATGGTTTTTTCTCAGAAGGTTTCTTTTCCACATCATTTACCACCCTTCTGTTTTTGGGGTTAACTGTTGTCGCAGGCTCCTCTTCAGAAGGTCCTTTTTCCAAAGCATCCTCCTGCTCCTCTGTAATATCAGGCCCGAGCGTTGTTAGTGTTTCCATGGGTTTTTCACTACTGTTGTCCTTTTTAATTTCACCATCATTTCCATCTTTTTTATCATTTATACCTTCTAAACCCCAAATGGTCATTTGCCCGTCCTCTTCTTGAGAGTGTGTAGGAAAGTTCTCAAAACTCATACATCAATTCTACATTAAATTTATTTTCTAATCTCTAATTAAAGTGTTGACCTTTCTGAGTAAAAGAATATAGAATTGAAATACACATATGAAAACAAAATTACTTAAAATCTCAAAATATCTCTTAGTTTTTTCCGTCATCTTATTTTCAATCAAATTATCTTTTGCAGCTACATTAGAACTAAAGAAGATAGGTAATTTAGATACAAATGGAAAAGTGTATCCTTCTTGGTGGTATAACGGTCCTAGTCCAGTCTTGTCTGGTGTTGCTCAACCATCATCAGAAGTTTCTATAAAAATAGGAGAAGTTGTTGGTAAAGCTAATTCAGATACATCGGGAGCATGGAGTTTTGCTACAAATTTGGAGTCAGGAGATCATAATATAGAAATATCCCAAGGTTCTGAAAAGATATCTTTTGTTTTACACCTTGGGCAGACAATGCCTTCAGGGAGTAGTGTTACTTCTCCAACATCTGCTGAAGGAGAGACGCCAGTACCAGATACAGGTTTTGATCAGTATGTAGCATTGTCCTTAGGAATAGGTCTTGTTCTTCTTTCAACTTACTTTTATTTTTCTGCAGGTGACAACAAAAAGAAGATATTTGAATCAAGAATGATTAAAGAATAGCCTTTAAGCTTCAAGGATTTTATCAGAAACAAGCTTAAGTTCTTCTGTGGTTGGTTTTTTATGATCTGAGTTTAATATTTGTTTTATATTCTCACCCTCTTTTATTGGAATAAGTTTAGCGTGTAAATGATCTACTTCTAAACCTTCAAATATTAGACCTACTCTTTCTATATCCAAACCATTTTCTAGCATTTCAGAAACTTTTTTACACGCTTCCATTATTTTAGAGATTAAATCAATGTCGTTTTTGAAAATTCGTGAATTCCTATGTTCCTTAGGGATTACTAAAGTCATTCCTTCTGAAACGGGATTGATATCTAAAAAAGCTAGGAAATTTTCATCTTCCCATATTTTTATAGATGGTATTTCTCCGTTGGATATTTTACAAAATATACATTCAGACATGTTTATATTCTACCAAATACTAAATACAAATTTTTATTGTCTGATTCAAACTTTTCTATTAATTTAATATTATGTTTTTTATACATAGATATAATTTTACCTGTCTCTTTTTTTGAGTATTTATGACAAAAACGAGCTACTTCTGGTTTGTTGTCCCAGCTTATTAAATAATCTCCTGGTTTTTTATCAAATTCCCAGAAAGTAAAAATCAAAAGAACTTTACTGTCTTTTTCCAAAAGTTTTATTACATCTTCAAACCACTTCTCTCTAAATTTTTCATTTGGAATATGATGTGTAATGCCAAACCCAACTATCAATTTGTACTTCCCGTCTATTTTATTAATTTCCTTAAAAATATCTTTTTTAATAAATTTGGCATTTTTATTCTTTTCATTTATGCCCATAGCTTCTTTTAGGAGATCTTTGTTTTCATCTAATCCTAAATATTCGTAGTTTGAGAAACTTTTCTTTATGTGTTCCAAAAATCTGCCGTTACCACACCCTAGATCTAATATTTTTATTTTTTCATTTTTCAAAACATCGTTGATAATCTCAACCACTCTCCCCCACCCTTTCCAAGGAGTTTGCCTTGTCTCAGAAAAACTGTATGCTACTGATTGGTAAAATTTCTTATTTAGTTCTAAAATCTGTTTATCTTTTTCTTTAATCATATGAAAAACAAAGTGAAAAAAACTGATAAAGACATTTTACTTCAAATTATCAGGAAAATCTCAGTTTTGGATAATCCTGATGAAAGAGATGTAGCTCTTGTTATTGCCAGACACCCATCATTGAGTTTAAAAACTTTTTCAAAATCTCAAGTTATAGAAGCCTACAGAAAATATAAAAAAGACGTTAACTTTTCTACTAAAAAAGAAAAGGAGTTTCTACAAAGAATAAAAATGAAAAAAGTCAGAACATCTTCCGGTGTTACGCCCGTTGCTATCATGACAAAACCTTACCCGTGTCCTGGAAACTGTATTTATTGCCCAAACGATCCTAAAGTTCCAAAAAGTTACCTTTCACTAGAGCCCGGAGCTCAAAGAGCTCTTTCTAACAATTTTGATCCGTATCTACAGGTTTATAACAGACTTGTGGCTTATACAAAAATAGGTCACGTTACAGATAAAGTTGAAATAATAGTTTTAGGTGGAACTTGGTCATTTTATCAAGAAAGTTATCAAGTTTGGTTTATAAAAAGAGTTTTTGATGCCTTAAATGATTTTAATCCTAAAAGGGCAGGATATTTGAATAATATTAAGGAAAAAGAACAAAAAAGAACTACATGGTCTTCTTTATACTTAGCACAAAAATTAAATGAAACGGCTAAGTCTAGGTGTGTTGGTTTAGTTTTGGAGACAAGACCAGACTATATTTCGCAAGATGAGGTTGTAAGGTTGAGAAAACTTGGGGCTACTAAGATACAGATTGGAGTTCAAAGTTTAAGTAATGATATTTTAAAATTAAACAAAAGAGGCCACAGTGTGAAAGAAACTGAAAATGCCTTTAGTTTATTAAGAATGGCGGGTTTTAAAATACATGCTCATTGGATGCCCAATCTTTACGGGTCTACGCCAAAAAAAGATATTGAAGACTACAGAAAATTATTTACCGACAAAAATTTCAAACCTGATGAACTTAAGATATACCCATGTTCTTTAATACTAAACACCGGGCTTTATGATATATATAAAAAGAAAAAATGGAGACCATATACTGAAAAGCAGCTTTTATATGTGCTAGAAAATTGTATAACTTCTACCCCACGTTATTGTAGATTGACTAGGGTTATAAGAGATATATCTTCTGATGATATTGTAGCTGGGAACAAAAAAAGTAATTTTAGACAAGTTGTTGAGAAAAGTCTAAAAGATAAAAAATTAAAAATAAATGAAATAAGACACAGAGAAGTAAAGGATGCTGATGTTAGTCTTGATAAGTTATCACTAAGGGATAATGTTTACGAAACAAAAATATCTACCGAACATTTTTTAGAATTTGTTACTAAAGACGACAAAATAGCTGGTTTTTTAAGACTTTCAGTTCCAAAAGTTAAAACGTTTATAAATGAAATATCAGGCAGCTCTGTTATAAGAGAGGTGCATGTTTACGGTCAAGTAGTTGGTTTTGGTAAAGAAGAAGAGGGGAAGGCACAACACATGGGTTTAGGTTCATTGCTTATAAAAAAGGCCGAAGAAATAACTTTATCTTTGGGTATTAAAAAGATTTCTGTTATATCATCAATTGGGACAAGAAGATACTACTCTAAAAAGGGCTATAAATTAAAAGATATTTACCAAGTTAAGTTACTTAAATAAATTAGAACTTAAAAATCTTTTCAGCGTAAATACCTATAAGTGGTAAATTTTTCTCCTCACCTCTTAAAGCATTGGATATTCCTGTAATAACGAAAACTGCAAGAATTATAAATATAATGGGGTTTATAGAAAATATAATTCTGCCAATTAAAGGGAAAAACACCAATATTCTAGTTACTATATAAATACATACTAAAAGTAAACTTTGTTTAATGTGGAATTTTACAAATTTATCGTTTTTGGTATCGGTTAGAAGCGGAATTAGGAAAAATATGTATGCTACAACCGCCATCCCTATATTTTTTTCTAAATTTTCTGCAATATTATTATTTTGATTTTGTTCTTCCATTTTCCTCCTTATTTAAAAATCAAATATTTTTACTTTCAATTTTTCTAATGTTATTAAACGCGCTCAAGATTGAAGAGAAATTTTTATATATAAGCATTATTAGAGCATTAGTCGGGGCTTGGAACAGCCATATACCTGTGATGTTCTGTCCAGATACAACACTACCCTCACTTAATAAATAACTTAAAGGTAAGAAAATAAATGGTGTCCAGACTAAACTTGTAATAAAAGTATCTACATGGTCTTTTTTACTTTTTAAAGTTATTTTTGGTAAGAATCTATGTGATATGGTTTCCCATAAAAGAAAGAGAAATACTGATAGGAAGCAGGCTACTACAACTCTTATGGCCACCTGACCTTGGGATTGTGATAAATAATAAATATAAAGTCCTAAAAGAATAGAAAAAATATTCACTATTGTAAGTATCAAACCATTTATAAATATAGTCATAATTTATTTTATTCTTCTATAACTTCGGTGCTATTTATTTTGACTGGCAACACAGGTTTAGATTCTTCCCCGCTTAGAGGACTTTCTTCAACAGGAGCCTCAGCTATTTTATCTACCACATCCATACCCTCAGTTACTTTTCCAAAAATTACATAGTTTTTTGGCAATTGGTAGTCCTTATGCATTATGAAAAACTGACTGCCGTTTGTGTTAGGCCCACTGTTGGCCATTGCAACCGTACCTCTGGTGTACTCCCCAAGCACGGGTTCGTCATTGAATTTGTACCCAGGACCACCGGATCCTGTTCCTGTAGGATCACCTGATTGAATCATAAAGTCTTTTATAACTCTGTGAAATATAACATCATTGTAAAAACCTAATCTAGCCAAATATACAAAATTAGTGGATGCGAGAGGTGTATCTAAATGATTAACCTCAATAGTTATATCTCCCTCAGTAGTTTTAAGAACAACTTTATATTTTTTTGTTACATCCAAGGACACACCTGTTGGTGGTTGGATACTTTGTTTATTTTCCATTTTTATATCCTCCTCTTTTTTTGGTTCCTCCAATAATGACGGTGGTTTCCCTTTGCCGGTTGTTTTGTCATTTAACGCAATGACAATCACAAAAATTATTAAAGGTACCAAAAGTAATATTAATAAAGTTCTTGCTTTCATAGTTATATTTTACAGTGTCTCAAAAATTTTACACCCTCAAAAGGCTTTTAATTTTTTTAACAGATTTTTCTGTGGATTCATAACCTGTTTTTATAATATCTTTTTCTTTTACAAACTCTAAAAAGTACCTAACTCCAGAAGAATCTTTGTTTTTTGATATTTTAGGTTCTATAAGAACATCTGCTTCTAAAGATAGACTTTCAGAGACTTTGTTCAAAACAGCCCTTATTGAAGCCATAGTTATCTTTTTTGTTGAATTTAAATCATTTTCTTTTAGTGGGAAATAAGCAGTATTAACATCTACAGCTATAACAATTTTTGCTCCCATATCTTTTACACATTTTATAGGAAGATTCTCGACAATTCCCCCATCAACTAATTTCATACCGTTTTTATTTAATGGTTGGAACAACATGGGTATAGAAATACTTGCTCTAATAGCCTCTGATAGGTTTCCGTTTCTTATGTAGTGAGGTTTAGCTGTTAGTAAGTCTGTTGTTACCGCACTGAATGGGATTTTTAGATCTTCTATTTTTGCATGATTAGTTAACTCATTTAAATACTTAATCATTCTCTGTCCTTTTAAGATACCTTTTCTCATTCTTGGATCACCAACTGCTTTAAAAAGATCTCTGTAACCAAATTTTGTTACAAAATTTTCTAATTCTTTATAGTTACCAAAATAACTGTACAGGCCTCCAAATAACGCTCCGGCGCTTGTTCCTGCTATAAAATCTATAGGGATATTGTTTTCTTCTAGGGCTTTTAATACGCCAACGTGAGCAATACCTCTCCAACCGCCTCCGCTTAGTGCTAACCCAACCTTTTTCCTGTTTTTTAATTCTTTTTTACTCATTCGTTGATAATACTATCATAAGATATTACCTCTTTAGTGTATATCTGATAATATTTATGTACTAATGTACATCTCTATTGATTTAGGAAGATCTACTACTAGAATAGCTTCTACCCTTAATCTGAAGGGTATATCAAAAATTGTTAAATTTCCTACTGAAAACAAAATAGAATATCAAAGAAAAAATATGGTAGATGCTATGAATGAGGTTTCTGATGGTTCTGATGTTGATGCAATAGCATTTGGATTTCCAGGTCTTACAGGAAAATTAAATGAAAAGGTTGAAAAAAGTGCAAACTATCCGCAGCTTGAGGGTTTGGACTTTAAGTTCTTTTTTCCTGAGAAGTACAGTAACGCAAAAGTGCTGGTGGAGAACGATGCTGCTCTTGGGGCTTTAGGCGAGGCCTATTTTGGTGCGGGGAAAGATAAAAAAATAGTTGGTTACTTAACTTTAAGCACGGGTTTGGGAGGAGCTCGTGTTGTCAAATATGAAAATGAATACGATTTAATAAATGCTGAACCTGGGCACCAAGTTATTGAAAAAAGTGATTCAATTGTTGATGGGAGCGGTCTCGCAGGGACGTTTGAATCTTTTTGTTCAGGATCATTTTTTAAGAAAAGATATGGCGTGAGTCCGAATAAAGATGCAGGTGAGGATGTGTGGAGAAAATATTCATCAAATTTGGCCACGGGTTTAATAAATGTAATATCTATGTGGGACCCAGAAATAATGGTTCTTGGTGGAGGTCTAGCTATACACAATTTTGATTATTTCCATAAGTTTTTAGTTGATGAGCTGCAGAAACAAAGTTTCTTCAAGCTTCCTGAGATAAAGAAAACAGATATGGAAGATGACTCTGGCATATACGGTGGTTTTGTTTTGTTAAAGGAAAATTTATGAAGTTTTGCATAATTTATAAATACACTACTACAAAAAATAAATTTCAACTTGAAAAAGATTTAGAGCAACTCTCCTCCATCTTGAATGATATGGGGCACGATACATTTATATTTGATAGAGATATTAAAAATTGGCAGGACATTGATATACCAAGAGAAGAATCGTCAAAAATGGTTTTTTCGGCTATGGCAGAATGTGATGGCGTCATTGCTTTTGTGACACACAAAGAACTTAGTGAGGGTATAGCCATGGAGGCTGGTTACGCCATAGCTTTAAGAAAGAAATTGATATTAGCTGTAAAAGAGGGAGCATCTTCCCCAAGGATTAGAAGTGTTTGTAATCTATATATAGAGTTTGAAGATGTAGACGATCTGAAAGAAAAATTAGAAGATTATCTAAACAGTGCCTTTACCGTATCTCAGTAAAAATTGGTTTTGGTAAATACAACATTAGGACAACAGTCGTATTCGCATAGAAAACCTTTTAGAAGAATATTCAACATGGCTTACCTTGGATGCTAATTGCGTTTTCCGTTTGCAAATTCTCTTAGATGTTCCTCGTATCCTACCCCTGATGTTGCACTTAATTTCTCATAACTGGAGTTTATAATTACAGAAACCCCGCCCCTAACAGGTTCCCAAAAATACCAAGCATTTATTTCAGGAATTTCTCTGTAATTAGTGGTAACAGTTTCAATATCTGTTCCTAATGTTTCTGCAGCAATTTGAATTATTTTATCGTCCATGTTTTCTAAAATAATTTTATACTAACAAGCTTTAATGTATAACCTACGCAATAATTGTACTTTCAATTAATATCCCTGACAACAATTTTTATTTATATTATGTATAAGATCTAAAAAATCGGAGAACTATTTAAACAATGCTTTTGCTGTGTCCCAATAAAAAGGGTTGCCATTTAACTTTTCAAAATACCACCACTCTACTCCCCATAAATAAAGGTCTTTAAACCCAGATTTTTGTGCATAATCTATAGTAGAAATAAAATGATTTCTGGACATTGTGTGATCTTTTTCTTCTTGTGTTAGTTCTGAGTTTATTCTTGGTCCCCATGGCTCTCCTTGAAGCTCTGTAATTATTATTTTATCCATTGGTACTCTGACCAAATTTGCCTTTATTTTATATGTCCAATGGCTTAAAGGATATTGAAAATATATAAACCTCCCAAAAAATATTCCCCAAAAGTCATACCATATTCTTCTATACATAGAAATTCCTAAATAATCACCCATTTCATATGTAGGTTTCCAGACACCACCTTCACCACTATCTTGTACTAATATTGGCCTAGAATCCAAACTTCTGGTTATTTCTATCTCCTTTATAACGGTTTCCTTTTTTATAGTTGGATTAGAGCATTCTCCAAAAGGCCAGAAAGGCTCATTTTCTACTTGCCATATTTTTATACTTTTAAAACCTTTCAGTTCGTTTACTGTTTGTTTAACATATTCTAAAAGCTCTTGTTCTCTCACACTGTCGCTTGGCAACTCTTTCCACCACTGAGGTTCAAAACATTCTGGATATCTCGGAACTTTTCTTCCAATAGAGAGAATTACATTAACATTCCTTTTCTCAGCTTCCTCAAGTTGCCATTTTATATTTGAATAATCATAAATATCCTTTTCTTCTTCTATCTCATCCCAATAAGCTACTAGCCTTATATTTTTAACTTTCAAATCATCTAGTGTTTCTATGTAAACTTCTCTCCAATTTAACCCCATTTGTTCTGAGAACCTGTTGCTGTAAGTTACACCGTAGTTTATGTTTTTTTGTGGTTTTGGTTTCAATATGAAAAATAAAATAAAAGGAGAAATAGTGAGAAAAACTATAATCCAGAACAGTACCTTTACTATCTTTAATGAAAAAAGTTTTTTAATCAAAGAACCTGCCTTCTTAAATTGGTTTTTGACACTTGGTTTTTTCTCAAAAATTCTTTTAATATTCATATCACCCATCTAATGAATTATTATTGCAAATTTTCGCATAGTAATAAAAGGATTTTCTTGGTTTTCTTTCTAAAGTTTTCCTGTCTATTGCCACAAGCCCGAACTTTGGCCAAAAACCCTCATGCCACTCATAGTTATCTATTAAAGACCAATGGAAGTACCCTTTTACTGGAGCACCTTTTTGCATAGCCTCATAAGTTGCTGATAACATGTTTTTAATAAACATTTGTCTCAATCTATCCTGAGAGTCTGCCAAACCATTTTCAGTTATATAAATTGGGACATTGTACTTTTTCAGATGCGTTAAAACTTTTTTCAATCCATCGGGATTAATCCACCAGTTAAGGTTGCTTACCATTCCTGGAGGGTGTGTGAACCTGAAATTTTTTACTTGGTTTGTAAAGTAATAATTAAGCCCTATAAAATCTAGATTATTTTTAATAGCCCCTAAAAAGAAATCGCAATTTAACCAATATATAAATTTTGCTACTAAAACATCCCAGAAGTTTGGGTTCTTATCAAAAGGTTCGTACCAAACTATTTGTTTAACTAGACCAATAGGTGTTTTATCTACTTTCTTCATTTTCTTGTACGCCATATTGTGAGCACTCATAAAATTAAGTTGGCATATTAAAGAGCCGATAGGGCTTTTCTTGGCTGGGGGCCATTTTCCTGCTAAATACCCCATCATGGCGTAAACCTGAGGTTCATTTATTGTTGCAAACGTATCTACTAAGTACCCTAATTCTTTTGCGCAAAACTCTGCGTATCTTGCAAAATACCTTGGTGCTTTTATTGAAGCCCACCCACCTTTTTTTGCAAACCATAATGGGTTAGAAAAATGATGTAGGGTGACAAATGTTTTTAAACCCCTTTCTTTTGCAGCTGAAAGAACTCTTTTGTAATGAGCTATTTCAATATAATCAAATTTCCCTTCTTTTGGTTCTATTCTTGCCCACTCTATTGAAAGTCTAACGGCGTTATTATTTAGCTGTTTACAAAGATCAAAATCTTCTTCAAATCTTTTGTAAGAATCACAGGCCATACCGCAAGATTCCAAAGGATATTTTTGACCTCTTTTTTTATTATTTTCCCAATACCACCAGTCTGTATTAGTGTTGTTTCCTTCAATTTGATAAGAGGACGTTGCAGTACCCCAAATGAAATCGGCAGTAAATTTCATGTTGATTAAAGTATATCTATTTTTTATTTAAATTTTAATGTCTATTCCAACTGGGCAATGATCAGAGCCTTTCACATCTTTAAGTATAAAAGCTTCTTTTAAGTTCTTTTCTAATATTTTTGATATAAAAACGTAGTCTATTCTCCATCCAATATTTCTTTCTCTTAAATTTCTATAATATGCCCACCAAGTGTAAAACCCTCCTAATTTATTCAAATGCCTAAAAGTATCAATAAAGCCGGAGTTTATTAAATTAGTCAGTTTTTCCCTTTCAGATGGTGTGAACATTACATTTTTTTCATTTTCTTTTGGTCGTGCTAAATCTATTTCTTCATGAGCAACATTGAAATCTCCCATCAATATCAAGTTTTCATCTTTTAGATTTTTTAAATATTTAATAAAAAAGTCGTACAAATCTAGTTTATACTCCATGGAAGATAGGTCTCTCCCACCGTTAGGAATGTATACATTAATCACTGAAAAATTTTTGAAATTTAGTTTTATAAATCTTCCCTCGGAGTCGAATCTTGTATGTCCTATTTTTGTCTCTACGTTTATAGGTTCTATTTTTGAATACATAGCTACTCCTGAGTAACCTTTTCTTTCAGCGGAATTAGAATATAAGTGGTAGCCGGATGATAGGAGGGATGTTGGAATTTGATCTTTTTGGGCTTTTATTTCTTGCAAACCTATTATATCCGGACTGAATTCATGTAACCAATCAAAAAATCCGTATCTGGAAACAGATCTTATACCATTTACGTTCCAAGATGAAATTATCATATTCCTAGGGTTATTTTGCTTATCTCATCAAATCTTGAGGTTAGGGTTTCATTTAGGAATTTTTCTTTCTCCATTTCATCTTTAGCTTCAAAATATTCTTGCCATATAGATCTTCCAGCTAGAAAACCTCTACAACCATTATTAACAGACATAGTTAATTGTTCTCTAAATAATGCATAGTCAGCCCCTCTTGTTAACAAAATCCATGGAATACTTCCCAAAAGTTTTGATATTTTTTGGCACATGTACTCACTCCCAGGAAATTCTATTTTAAATACGTCTGGGATAACCCCATGATTCATAAAATATTCTACAGATCTATAAACTTTTTCTTCATCAAACATATCGTAGGTAACTATCTCCAAAAACATTGGCATACCACTTGCTTTAGAATCCTCCACAGCAGTTCGGGCAATTTCTACTTGGCTTTTAGCTGATTTAAGATCTGGGTTAAAGTAAATTAAAACTTTTGTACCAGACGCCCCCATATTTTTAAGTTCTTCTGCTTTCAAAACTAATGTGTTTTGTCTTTCGTTATCTACTAGTGTGTAACCACTTTTTTCCATAGGCAATAAAAAGGGTTTATTTGTCCCCAATTCTTTATAAGCTGGTAGACCATAATTTATATCTATAAGAACTCCTGTGAATTTATCTTTTAGTTTGTCTATAATTTTTTTCTTACTTTCCGTTGCAACTTCATTGGTAACGGAGTCGGGATTTTCAGGATTAATGAATTTCTTAAAACTTTCTCTATGGTCCAGAGCTAACATTAAAAAAGTATTATTTTCAGTAAACATATTTATATCCATAGGTTTAATTCTATAGGCATATGAAGTTTTTTTCTATATCAATTTTCTAAGGATATAATTTAAATGTATAATTCCTAGTTGATATGTATTTAAATCACAGTACAGCTGGGGCTTTGGCCATAAAACCTATAATTGATAAGTACACTGAAGATTTAACTGAAAAAGAAAGATCAGTCCTTTGGATTTCTGGTATTACTGCGGCCATATTGCCGGACTTTGATATTGCCTACTCTGTTTTGGCTGGTGTAGATGATCATAGGTCTTTTGTAACCCATGGTTTGTTCCTGTATTTAGTAGCATCGGTAACAATTTACCTTCTTAGTTACCTTCAGAAAAAAGATGTGTTTGGGAAGAAATTCTTTAGGATGTTATCTGTTGTTTTTCTTGTAGGCATTTTGTCTCATTTATTTATAGATTTTATTTTTGGGGGTATTGCTTTTTTTGCACCTTTTTCCTACCAAATATTTGGGTTCAACATGGATATTCAAAAGAGGCCTGGCAATAGATTTACTGACTACACTTTATCTAAATATATGTTAGTTGAGATCATGATATTTATTTTTTTCTTGAAGTTTCTAAAAGGAAAAAAGTATTTATTACCTAGGTTGGCATCTCTGTTTTACTTTTTTATGGCTCTTATTGCATTTATAACAGTGTCTTTCATTTTTGATTAAGTTGCTTAACTTTCACTGTGCTAAAATTTACTTAAACGACTGCCTATGAAATTTTCTGAATATACAACTAAGAATATAGAATCTTTAAAAAGCGAACTTTCAACAGATTTTGATGTTGGTCTGTCAAATCAAACAGCTTCTCTAAGAAAGAAGCGTTACGGACCTAATGTTTTAGATGCTGATGTTACTACATGGGTTGACATTCTTCTTAGGCAATTTAAATCTGCTTTCACATATCTCTTAATAGCTGCTGCGTTGGTAGCGTTCTTATTGGGGAACACTTTTGATGGTTTTATGATAGTAGCTTTTATAGTCATAAATACCTCTCTTGGTTTTTATCAAGAATATAAATCAGAAAAAGCCTTACATTATTTAAAAGATTTAATAGTCAGGCAGTGTAAAGTTTTGAGATCTGGTGAGATTAAATATGTTCTAGTTCAGGATTTAGTTCCCGGCGATGTGATCATCTTAGAAGTTGGTGATATTGTCCCAGCTGATTTAAGAATTATAAGAGATGATGATTTATACATAGATGAATCTTCCCTAACAGGTGAGTCTGTTCCTGTTAGAAAAACATCAAAAGTTTTATCAAAAAGAGAGCAGCAGATTTATAAGGCTGAGAACATTGCTTTTATGGGAACAACTATATCCGAGGGAGATGGTACCGGGGTTGTAATTTTTACTGGAAAAAACACAGAGATAGGAAATATTACTAAATTAACAGTTGAAACGAGTGGGACAAGTGGGTTTGAAAAACATATAAATAAATTCAGTAAGTTTATTCTGATATTGACATTGGTAACATTAGCCTTGGTTTTTGTTGCCCAGCTAGTGATAAAAGGAAAAAATGTTTCATTGCCAAACTTAGCGTTGTTTTCAATAGCCTTAGCTGTAGGTGTTATTCCAGAGGCTCTTCCATTGGTTACAACCTTTTCTTTAACCCAAGGTGCTTTAAAGTTGGCAAAAAAGAAAGTGGTGGCAAAAAGATTATCTGCAATAGAGGACTTAGGAAGTATTCAAATACTTTGTAGTGATAAAACAGGAACTCTAACTCAAAATAGCTTATCTGTTTCAGACATATTTGCTGAAGACGAGAAAAAAGCTCTTCTCTACTCTGCTATGGCGGCAAATGTTTTTGAAGATAAGGAAGCCACTAACAACTCTTTTGATTTAGCTCTTTTTAAGAAGATTGGAAAGACAGAGCTTGCAAAAATTAAAAAAATTGAACGTTTGGGTGAAAACCCATTCAATCCTGCTAGGAGGAGAAACAGTGTTTTGGTTAAAGAAGGGCCGTTCAATACTTTAATAGTTAGAGGTGCTCAAGAAAATGTACTTCCACATGTAAAAAATATAAAAAAAGAAGATGAAAAAGAAATAATGGAATGGATTTTGAGTCAAGGTTCCATGGGTAGGCGAGTTATTGCCACAGCAAAGAAAAAATTTGATGGTGAGGAGTATAAAGTTAAAGATGAGGAGTCAGGGCTTGAGTTAGTTGGTTTGATTTCTTTCTCTGATCCTATCAAGCCGACAACTAAAAGTGCTGTTAAAAAGGCTCAAGATCTTGGAATAGAAATAAAAATTATTACAGGAGATAGTGCAGAGGTTGCAGGAGCTGTTGCTTTTGAGGTTGGAATTGCTGATTCCTCAAATGAAGTCATATCTGGGTTTGATTTTGAAAAGTTTAGTTATGAAGAAAAATTAGAAGCTGTAGAGAGAGGAAAAGTTTTTGCTAGAGTTTCTCCAGAACAGAAGTACCAAATAATAGAAATGTTGCAAAAAAAGTACACTGTTGGTTATATGGGGGATGGTATAAATGATGCTCCTGCCTTAAAACTTGCTAATGTAGCTATTGTTGTTAACAACGCCTCCGATGTCGCAAGAGAAGCTTCGGATTTGATACTTTTTCAATCTGACTTAAAAGTTATAGTTGATGGTATAGAAGAAGGAAGAAGAACTTTTGTAAATACATCAAAGTATATTAGAGCCACTCTATCTTCTAATTTTGGTAATTTTTATGCTGTGGCAATTGCGTCCCTTTTAATAGACTATCTACCAATGCTCCCAGTTCAGATACTTTTAATAAATCTTTTATCAGATTTTCCTATGATATCCATAGCTACAGACAACGTAGATAGCGATGATATTAAAAAACCATGTTCTTACGATAATGCTGAAATAGTTGTTATGGCAACGTTTTTGGGTTTAGCCAGTACCATATTTGATTTAATACTTTTTGCTATTTTCTTTAAGAGTGATCCTAGTGTTTTAAGAACAGCTTGGTTCATAGAAAGTATACTTTCAGAATTAGCCTTGTTATTTTCAATAAGAACAAAACACTTGTCTTTTAAAGCTAAATCTAAACCATCAAAAGCAATATTAATCTTAACTTCCTTAGCTGCTGTTTTTACAACTTTAATAACATTTACTGATTTTGGAGAAAGAGTGTTTGGATTCGTTAGATTAGATATCAGGAGTATGCTAACCATACTGGTGATACTAATAACTTACTTTATTACAAGTGAGTTGATAAAGATTACTTACTATAAAGTGAAAAATGGTGAGAAAAAGCTAGCTTAAATTGTTCTTATTTCTTCGTTGTATTTTTCAGCTTCAGTTATTACTTTCTTCATCATATTTACTGCTTCAACGGGGTGTTTTCCTATTGCTGTTTCTTCAGATAACATTACTGCATCTACCCCATCAAACACGGCATTAGCAACATCAGAGACTTCTGCATTCGTTGGGTATGGTTTTTCAGTCATAGATAAAAGCATCTCAGTAGCGGCTATTACAAATTTTCTTTTATTTAAAGCTATTTTAGTAAACCTTTTTTGTAATCTTGGTACTTTTTCAATTGGTACTGCTCTACTTAGGTCTCCTCTAGCTATCATTACACCATCAGAAGAATCAATAACCTCGTTATAATTCTCAACACCTTTAACAGATTCTATTTTTGATATTATTACGCAATCTTGGAACCTATTTTTAACTCTTTGTACCTGTTCCCCAGTTTCTGCAAAAGATACCGCTATAAAATCCATTCTATGTTTTTCACAGAAAGATAAAGCGTCTTCACTTTTTATATCTAACATTTTTTTAATTTTTGACTGTGGGTCTACTTCTGAAAGATTTCTCAGTATCTCTTCATATTGTTCAATATCTCCATGGGAAGTGTTTATCCTGATAACGTCAATACCGTTATCAACAAGTCCCTTCAATATATCCTTGCTTATAGAAGCTGGTCCTATTGTGGCTATAACTTTAGTTTTCATATTTATAAATAAACTGCAGTGATTATGATCGCATAAATAATAACAGTTTGATATAATTTTTCTATGAGTGAAGAAACCGCCCAAACTAATATTTCCCAGAAAAGACATTTTCAATTTATAAAGCCCAATATGGTCAAACTTATTTTTGGTTTGGCTCTTATACTTGGAATTTTTACTATTTCTTATCTTTTTTTAAATAAAGATACAGACCAAAAAAAACATTCTCCCGACCCATTCCGCCCTGGTAAGCTCGTAGGTAGCGGGGAGTTTGAGATGAAAAATTTTAGCTCTTCTGAGGAGTTTAAAGATTATTTATCTAAACAACCTACTTCTGGTTATTACGGGGGTATGATGGGATTGAATGGGGCACTTTTGGTTGAAGATATGGTTGATGCGTCGGTTGTTCCTAGTCTAGCAAAGGGAGATTTTTCAGAAGGTGTTAAAAGGGAGTCTGGTGTTCCTCAGAGAGTATCTGAAACAAACGTTCAAGTTTCAGGAATAGATGAGCCCGATATAGTTAAGGTAGATAAAGAATCTTTGTTCTTATCTACGAACGATTATTATTACTATAGAGATGTGGTAGATTTCCCCTCCATTGAAGATAACATAGGTGAAATAGCTAGGTTTCCAAAAAGTGAAACAAAAATAATAAAAGCATTTCCTCCAGAAGAAATGGAGAAAATTGGCGGTTTGGATAAGGTAGGTAACCTTTTATTATCTGGTGATGTTCTGGCTGTTCTCACCGCAAACGGAATTTACGGGTACGATGTATCAGATAGATCTTCTCCAAAGCAGATCTGGGAAATACCCTATGGAGATAGAACTAACTACGTATCAGCAAGACTCTACGGTAATGAAATATTTTTAATTTTAAATACTAGAGTTAGTATGGAAAACCCGTGTCCATATTACCCTGTTAAAATTGGAGGGGAGGGTCTAGCTATTGATTGTTCTGATATTTATTACCCGACTACTCCGGTTTCTACCAACACAACTTATACAGTTATGAAAATAGACATCTCAGATGGTGTTACCAAAGGAAATACTTCATTCCTGGGAGATAGCTCATCTTCTGTAGTATACATGTCAAAAGACAACATATATTTAACCTACTCTTATTATGAAGACATGGTTAATATGTTCACTAAGTTCATATTTGAAGAGGGTGCTAATCTTTTCTCTGAATTTGTTAAAGACAAAGTAGTTAAACTTTCTTCTTACGATATAAGTAGTAGAGCAAAAAACGAAGAATTAAACGCTATTATGGAGGACTATTTTGCAAGTGTATCTGTTGATGAACAAATGAAGGTAGAAAATGAGCTTGAAAATGCCTTTGCTAGATTTGAAGAGAACCATATTAGAGAATTTACAACTACCGGAATAGTTAAAGTAAGTGTTAGTAACTTAGATATAGCTTCTACAGGAAAAGTTCCTGGACACCCATTAAACCAATTTTCCTTAGACGAATACAAAGGAAATTTAAGAATAGCTACTAATTCGGGTTCATTTGGATTTGGTTCTGCTGGAGATGTTAATGATGTTTATGTCCTTAATGATAAATTGAAAATAATTGGGAATGTTTTAGATCTTGGGAAAGATGAAAGAATATATTCAGCTAGATTTTTAGGTGATAGAGGTTATGTTGTTACATTTAGGGAAACAGACCCGTTTTATGTCTTAGACTTATCTAACCCAAATAATCCACAAATGAAAGGAGAGTTAAAGATACCTGGGTATTCTTCTTATTTGCACCCTGTATCAGACAATTTAATACTTGGGATAGGGAGAGAGGGTTCAAATGTTAAATTGTCTTTATTTGATGTATCTGATGCTTCTAATCCAACAGAAAAAGATAAATATTTGTTGAAAGATTATTGGGATAAGGTTTCTCAGAATCATCACGCATTTCTAATGGACCCTGATCATAAGGTTTTCTTTATGCCTGGCGGTGATGGTGGTTACATATTTTCTTATGAAGGAGATAGATTAGGCCTAACCAGAACTGTTAAAGATACTAATGTAGAAAGGGCCGTTTATCTTGATGATTATATGTACATAATAGGAAAAGAGGGCATAACAGTTTTGAACGAAAAGAATTGGGAAGAAGTTAAAGATTTTAGATTTTGATCTAAATTAGTTAAAAATCTAAGACATTGCTTTTTGTCTTAAGTCTTGTGGCATCTTTTCTATCGCGTATCTCAGAGCTGTTCTTGTCATTTCGTTCTTATTTTTTATTACAAAATTAAAAACCTCTTTTGTATGTGTTTCTGATAAAACTTTTAGTAACCATCCATATCCTTTTTGAACAAGATCTTCCTCGTCTTTCATAAGAATATTACTTAATTCAAAGGATTCTTCTAAAAATAAACCTTTTCTTGCAGGTATTATTAAAGAGACTACAGAGGCTCTTCTTAACCACATGTTTTTTGATTTTGCCCACTTTTTCATCACGTTGATTTGATCGGGGTATTTTAAAATATACTCCCCTACTGTGTGGTTGCAAAAAGAATCACATTTTGCCCAGTCATCTATATAATTTTTAATCCATTCTTCAAATATTTTTATATCTTTTTTCTCAAATAATTTATTTTGTTTATAAGACCATTTTGCTGCTACCACTGACTCTTCCCCAAAACCTGATTTAAACAGTTCCTCGCAAAGGGAAAATATACTGTCTTTATCTAAACTTTTTATTTGCTGGTAATATTTTCTTGAAATAATTTCTAAATCTTTTGCTTTTATCCCATAACATTTGACCTTGTGTTTAAAAAATCTTTGACTTACCTCTGCTACTTTTGGATCAGACCTAGATTTAAGTTCTTTTCTTAAATCTAAAATTAAATTTTTCATGATCTATATTTTATACATCACAAGACCTGTACCGTCCGATGTATGTACTAACCAAAGTTCATTCGTGGGGTTTAATCTGTTTGTTTTAATACCCAAACCTCTTGATAAATCTCTTTCTAGGGCTCTTACTGCGTTTTTATGGTTAGATACTATTTTCTTTTTATCAAACAAAATAACTCTTACAGTCTTTTTGCTACCAATTTTCACATATTTTGGTAATTCCTCTACAATATTTCTTCCTAACCATTGGAAAACAGGTTTAAAATAGCTACCAGTTAATTTTTCAAACATTTTTATAAGAATAAAGATACTTTTTATATACTCTATATTTTTTATATTCCCGATGCTTTTTTGGGTCTTAAAAACAATAAAGTTATCAATTATTTTGACAATCTCTACATCTTGAACATCTTTAATTAACATCTCAGATATGTTGTTAGAGTTTTCTTTGGGAAATGTTGATACGTAGGTTACAGACATTTATTTAGGTGTTACTGTGTTACTAATTTCTCTACCCTTTCTCAAAATTTTCTCTTCAAGATCATATAGACTTTGGATACCGTTTTCCAAATTGTAGTAATGGAAAATATAAAAAATTAGAAGAATTAAAGTCAAAATACAAGGTATTAAAAATATATTTATTTCCGTTAAGGCGTAAATAGAAATAAAAATAAGGCAAAAGAATGCAAAAGAAATAGTTATTAATAAATGAACCAATCTTTCGTGCTTGAAGTTGGACATTGCTGATATATGAGATTTGTATAAATTATCTAAATCCTTTTGAGAGAAGGTTTTTTCTAAATCACCCTCAATATTTTGTTTGTAAGTTTTAATTTTGTCTATCATTTATTGTTCAGAATCGCATTTACGCAAAATTATAGTTCCTGATATGTCTCTTGTTACGTAGCAATCCATTTCTTTGTATGGTTGGCAATAACCCCTTTTATCTCTACCGTGAGCAGTTATGAAATCACCAACATGATTATAACCATCTGAATACCTTTCTAATATACAATCGCCAGAACATTCTCTACTGTCATAGCATTCCTTATTTGCATCTGTGGTTGGTTCTGCACACACCACTTTTGGATTTACGGTTTTAGGTCCTACTTCACTTGAAAGCACTGGAGTTCCTCCTACTGTTAGGCATTCTATTTTACTGATTATTTGAGTCTCTTTTAATACAAAATATATTCCATAACAAATAGCGCATATAAGAACAATATTAAAGAATTTTTTCATATTAATATTTAACAATAAAAACCTTAAAATTAAAAGCGACAATAAGCTACATTACATGTCTCAAATATATGATTTATATGAGATAATATAAACTAAGGTGGGTTATTTTAATGGATACTAAGGTTAATTTTTATACATTAGGAAGAGACATAGCTATAAAAAAGAAGTTTCCTTCTAAGAGTCTTTTTTCCAGCGTTCAGTCAGAAAAAGATTTGGATTACAGGTCACTATTGAATGATATGGAAAATCTCTATAAGTATCTTGTTAATGAGTATGAAAAAAATCCCGAGCTGGTACCGCTATCATCTTCTTGGATATTAGATAATTACTACATTTTAAGCCAACAGGAACCAGTTTTTTCAGGTACTTTTAAGCCTAGGATATTAAAAAGATTACCGTTATCAGAGTACGATAGAGTTTATTTTCAAATCTATTATATAACTATAAAGTATTTAGAAGCTTGCTCGTATAATTTTTCTGAAGATACTTTAATACCTTTTCTAAAGGGTTATCAAAAAATATATCCCCTATCTAGTTTAGAGCTTTGGGTTTTACCATCAATAATAAAATTTGAACTTTTGAAGGCGGTACTTGATAGTGGTAATGAGGTTAAAGAAAAAATAGAAAACAGTAAATTAGCCGCTGATATAGTAAAAGAAATATCTTCTGATATAGATAAGGGCAAGAATCCTGTAAAAAGAGTCCGAAGGATCATGAAAAATGAAGAAGTCACCCCTCATGTTCTTTTATTAGTATTAGAAGATGTTAGAGAGCTAGATTATAGAGTTGAAGATGCCTTGAAGTTAATTGAAAGCAAGGTTCACGAAGAAGACTTGAATTTAGAAGAATTTACTAGAGCAAGTGTTTTAAGGGATTTGGATTTAAAACAAAAATTAAACAATGCCGTAAGTTCTACTAGGAAATTCTCATTTATAAATTGGTCAAAATTATTCCCAAAAGTAAGTATAGTTGAAAGTACTCTAGCTACAGATCCTGCTGGGATATATTCCTCAATGGATGACATAAGCAGAGATAGATATAGACACATAATTGAGGACATGAGTAACAACAGTAGTTACAGTGAATCTGAGATAGCAAGAAAAGCCATAGATGCTGCAGCTGTTTCCAATATAGATACTCAGAGACATGTTGGATATCACTTAATAGACGATGGTTACTTTAGTTTCTCCAAAAAGATAGGTTACAAACCTAAAGTAAAGGGTGTAATTAAGGATCTTATAAGGAAACATCCTGATATATCTTATATAGGTTCAATTATTCTTATCACTTATGCAATTTCTGTTTTTTCCTTTTCTTTTGTTTTTAAAAATACTCTTGAATTATCTCTAGCTTTTATAGTCTTACTTTTACAAATAATACCTGCCTCAAGTCTTGCTTTATATGTGGTAAATAAGGTTTTTACATGGTTGTTATCCCCATCTTTACCACCAAAAATTGAATTGAAAGATGTACCAGAAAACTTAAAGACTCTTGTTGCTGTACCTTGTATGTTTTCAGACAAAAACAAAGTTGATATTTTAATTAATAATTTGGAAAAGAGATTTTTGTCTAATAAATTTAGTAATGTTTATTTTGCTCTTTTAAGTGATTATAAAGATAGTGATGAAGAAGAATCTGAAGATGATAAAAAGAATCTCTCATATTTAAGGAAAAGAGTTAAGCAGCTAAATTCTAAACACAAAGCTTCGGGATATGATGTTTTTTACCTTTTCCATAGAAAGAGATTATTTAATGAAAATGAAGATTGTTGGATGGGTTGGGAGAGGAAAAGAGGTAAGTTGATGGAGTTGGTCTCGTGGCTTTCAGACGATTCAAGAAATGTGAAGACAACTTTTTCCGTTATAGATGGAGATATTTCTAAACTACATGGTGTTAGATATGTTATAACTCTGGATGAAGACACTTTATTGCCTGCAGATGTAGCCTTAAAACTAATTGGGGCTATGGCTCACCCATTAAATTCCCCTGTTTTAGATGAAGATAAAAAAATAATAACCAGAGGTTATGGGTTTTTACAACCTAGAATAATAATAAGACCAGAAGTAGAAAACGCTTCCCCATTTACTAAAATATTTGTTCCTGAAAGTGGTTTTGATTCCTATTCTACAGCTGTTTCAGATATATATCAGGATGTCTTTAATAGATCTAATTTTATGGGCAAAGGTATTTTTGATGTCCGTGCTGTAAAAGAGACTTTGGTAGACAGGTTCCCTGAAAATGCACTTCTTAGCCACGATCTTATAGAAAGTTGTTTTGCAAAGTCTGGATTTTTATCTGATACAAGTCTTGTAGAGGACTTCCCCACTTCATTTAAGAGTTTTGTTTCAAGAGAAAATAGATGGGTCAGAGGGGATTGGCAACTTTTACCTTGGTTATGTCCTAAAATAGTTAATGCCAAGGGAGAGAAAGTAAACAATCCTATGGATATATTGTCCAAATGGATGGTTTTTGACAATTTAAGAAGGAGTTTATCTTCCCCAGCTTTTATTTTACTATTTTTCTTAAATTGGTTTTTTATAGGATCTCACAAAATAGATATTCTTATTTTAACCCTTTACTTTGGACATTTATTGCTTGAGTTTTTGAGCTTAGATAAATTTTTAGTTCATAAAATACCTTATATAGAGAAAATACGTTTATCGGCAAAATTTGTTTTTGGAAAAATTAAACTTTCCCTTTCTTCTTTTGTGATGGTACCTGTTAACGCTATAAACAAAGTATTAGCTATCACAAGGACTCTTGTTAGATTGGTAAAAAAGAAACATTTATTAGAATGGGTTACTCACAGTGATGCGGAAAGAGTTATAGGTGAGAACAATATGGTCGGTTATTTTGTTTCTTCTAAAATAGTTTATATAAATACAGCTACGGTAGTTTATCTTTCTATTGCAGGTAAGTTAAATGTTTTTAATACTTCCCTACTCTTACTTTGGACACTCTCACCTTTATACGTTTTCTTGATCAGCAAACCATACAAAAAAATACGTATTTCAGAACGTGTGAGAGACAAAGATAGAATGATGGGATATGCTGCAAAAATATGGTCAATGTTTGAGCAATATACAAACAAGGAGAGTAACTTTTTACCACCAGATAATGTACAGCTTTCTCCATCAAAAAAGGTGACTTACAGAACATCACCTACTAATATAGGTTTTTATCTACTGTCTTTGCTGTCTGCTTATGATTTGGGAATACTGAATATAGAAAATTTTACTGATAGGTTAGAAAAAACAATAGGAGTTTTATTTAGAATTAAGAAATTTAGAGGACATTTATATAATTGGTATGACCTAAAAAGTCTAAACCCATTAGATCCTTACATTTCAACGGCGGATAGTGGTAATTTTGTTATATCAATGATGTTAATGGAGTCAGCTTGTGAAGAGATTTCTCTAAGTGCGTCCAAATCACACCCACAGTTATCTAAAAAACTTTCCCAATTGTCTAAATTAATAAAGAGAATTTATATAAAAACCGATTTCACATTCTTATACGATAAAAATATGTCAGTATTCCCGGTTGGCTATAACACTGCTGCAAAACAAATGGATTCTAGCTACTACGATATATTAGCTTCTGAATCAAGGTTAGCTAGTTATGCTGCCATAGCTTTAGATCAGGTTGAAGTAAAACACTGGTTTACCTTATCAAGACCTGTGAGAATAAGAAAAGGAAAATTTTACCTTATGTCTTGGGGAGGTACTATGTTTGAATATCTTCTCCCATCTCTACTTCTTAATGAGAAAGAAAATACTTTTTTGAATCAGACTGCCAAGGAAATGTTTGAAGTGCAGAAGAAGTACGCGTCTGATTATGGAATACCTTGGGGAGTATCTGAATCTAGTTTTGATGCCTTTGATTTTGATTCAAATTACCAGTACAAAATGATGGGGGTTCCTGATCTAGCTTTAAAAAGATACGATGCTCATGATTTAGTCATATCACCTTATTCATCTTTCTTGGCTCTTATGATAAAGCCCGAGGAAGCTGAAGAGAACTTACATAGACTTGAAGATATGGGTGTTGTAGGCCCGTACGGATTTTATGAATCTATAGACTTTAATAGATCTACATCAGAACCAAGAGTTGGGGAAAACGTGAAGATATACACAGCTCATCATCAGGGAATGAGTCTAGTCTCTATAAATAATATTTTAAATGATAGGTTAATGAGCAAAAGACTTCATTCTAACGATTACATAAAATCGTGTGATATTTTACTTGATGAAAAAATACCAGAAGTGGCAAATGTTGTAGAACCTAATCAATATGGATTTTATACAAGGACAAGCAATGTAAGAAGATTTGAAAAAGAAAGAGTTAGATATTCAAACACTCCAAATACTCTCTTCCCGATGGCTCATTTATATAGTAATGGAAAATATTCTGTAATGATTTCAAACTCTGGGTCAGGTTACAGCAAGTTTAGAGACATTTTCTTAAACAGGTTTACTGAGGATTTAACATTGGATAATTCAGGGAATCATATTTTTATAAAAGAAATTGGTAGTAACTACCATTGGTCTGCAACTTATCAGCCTACATTGGTTCAACCAGAAGATTATGAAGTTAGATTTTATTCAGAATCAGCACATTTTAAGAGATTGGATAAAAAAACCCAAACTACTTTAAATGTCTTTGTACCGCCAGAAAAAAATTTTGAAATTAGAGAACTCACGTTAGAAAATACATCGGAGGAGACAAAGAGTTATGAAGTCACAACTTACAGTGAAATTATGCTTGATGACTTTAAGGCTGGCATTGCTCATCCGCTTTTTAATAAATTATTTGTTGAAACAAGTTATGAGGATGGGGTTTTGATAGCTAAGAGGAAAAAGAGATACATACGAGATATAGAAAAATTTGCTTTCCATTTTGGATTTTCAGAAGATGGGGGTGTTTCTGCTTTATCTTATGAGACCGATAGAAGTGCTTTTATAGGAAGAATAAAACACATTCAAAACCCAGCTGCATTGAATTCTCCATTAACTAACTCAATTGGAAATGTTTTAGACCCGGTATTTAGTATAAGGTACAAGTTAGAGCTAAAGCCGGGGGAATCCAAAAAGATACATTTTATATATGGTTATGCCAATAATTTACATGAAATAAGGGCAGCAAGAGAGCTTTTATTTACAGGTGAGCAGATGGGGGAGCTTAAGTATCTTAATACCCACTATGTAGATGCTAGAAGGACTCACTTGGGGATAGATGTTAGACAAGAAATACTTTTTCAAAGAGTGGCCTCAAGAATTATTTACCCAGATTACAGACTAAAAGAATATTTAAATATTGATCACACCACGGGAAGAAGTTTGTTATACAGGTTTGGAATATCTGGTGAAGAAAGAATGGTTGTTGTAAAGGTTAACAGTAAGAACATGGAGTTAATAAAAAATATGGTTTTACTCCATGAATATTTGAGAATAATGAGATTTTCATTTGATCTTGTATTTCTTGTGGATGAAAAAATTAGTTATGAAGAAACACTTGAACAAGATGTATATGAGGTTGTAGAAAGATCTCTATCACACCCCTATCAAGGATCTGGGGTCTATGTTTTGAATGTAAACGATATAACAATGGAAGAAAGATTTACAATGTTGTCTTTAGCTAAGGTTGTTTTAGATACGTCTTTAGGATCTTTAGAAGAACAGATAAGTATGGCCTCAAGATATAACGAGCCAGAAACAACATCTATAAAGGAGGCTTCTTATGAAGATTTTGTAGAAACAATAACTCCAACAAAAGGCTTTGAAGAGGGGCTTGATTTTTATAATGGTATTGGGGGTTTTACCAAGGGTGGTGAGAATTATGTTATGGACGTATCTTATGAAAAAAGTACTCCTCTGCCGTGGTCAAACATAATGTCTAATGAAAAATTTGGTTCACTGGTTACGGAATCTGGGCTTGGTTATACGTGGAACGTAAACAGTCAGATGAACAAAATCACACCTTGGTCAAATGACTTTGTTAGTGATACTCAGGGAGAAATTTTATATCTAAAAGATGTAGATACTCAGAAAATATTTACCGCTACCCCACTCCCAAACAAGGTTGGCAATTTCAAAGTTACTCACTCTCAAGGTTATACAGAATATATTGGAGAAAATTCTGGTATTGAACATACATTAAAAGTTTTTGTAGATAATAATGATCCTGTAAAAATATTAAAATTAACATTAAAAAATAAGACATCGTATACAAAAACTATAGAAAATTCTTATTATGTTGAATTCGTCCTTGGCGAGCATAGATATTTTGACCAAGAAAACTTAAAAATAGAATTTGATCCCACTAAACAAAGCATTACAGCTCAAAATTTATTTAGCCAAGGTTTTGCTAACCAAATAGCTTTTATTTCTACAAATAGGCCTGTAATAGCAGCAACATCAGATAGGAAAAAATTCTTTGGGGCGGGAAATTCAAAAAAGACACCTCTTTGGGTTTACAAAAATATAAGAGGAGTTACAGGATTTAAGTCTGTATATGATAAATGTGGTGTTTTAACAACAGATATAGAAGTCCCAAAGAATTCTAAGGTTAGTTTAATATTTGTTCTTGGTCAAGATAATAGCTCAGAATCAGTAAATGAATTAATAGATAAGTATAATACTGTAGAGGCAGCTGATAAGAGTTTTAATAGGGTTGTTGAAAAATGGAAGAATATAAACTCCGCTATTGTTGTTAATACTCCAGATGAGAAGTTCAATTACCTTTTAAATAATTGGTTACTGTACCAAGTTTTGTCTTGTAGAGTTCAAGCAAGGACTGCCTTCTACCAAGCTGGGGGTGCATTTGGGTTCAGAGATCAGCTGCAAGATGTAATGGCTTTAATACACATAGATCCTGTAAAAGTAAAAGATCATATAACTTTGTGTTGTGCCCATCAATTTAAAGAAGGAGATGTACAACATTGGTGGCACTACCCGTCGGGAGCGGGGGTTAGAACAAAAATTACAGATGACCTTTTGTGGCTTCCATACGTTGTTAGTTATTACATAGAAAGAACAGGAGATGTTGGAATATTAAATATAGAGGTACCTTATTTAGAAGGCCCGCTACTCCAACCTCATGAAGAAAGTTCTTATTTTGTACCAAATGTTTCTGATGATAGAGGAAGTGTTTTAGATCACTGTATAAGAGCTATTAACAGATCTTTGAATTTTGGTGCACATGGATTACCTTTAATAGGATCAGGAGATTGGAATGATGGCTTAAATAGTATAGGTGATGAGGGTCATGGAGAAAGTGTTTGGTTAGGTTGGTTTATATTGGCTGTTTTAAATAAATTTATAAAAATATTAGAAAAAACAGATAGAAGACACGAGGTTGGTAGATATAACACTACTTACAATGACTTAAAGAAAAATGTAAATGAAAATGGATGGGATGGTGAGTGGTTCATGAGAGCTTTCCATGATGATGGAACACCTTTAGGATCTCATGTTAACAGTGAGTGTACTATAGATTCTATCTCTCAATCATGGAGTGTTATATCGGGGGCGGCGTTACCCGAGAAAATGGAAAAATCCATGTTAAATCACGAAAAATACCTTGAGGACAAAAAACACAATATTATAAAACTGCTGACGCCGCCCTTCAAATCTACTATCCCATTCCCAGGATATATCCAAGGATACCCAGAAGGAATGAGAGAAAACGGTGGTCAGTATACTCATGGAGCTGTTTGGGCTATGAAAGCCTATGCAATGATGAGAAAGGCAGAAAAAGCTTATGAGTTATTTAATACTCTTAATCCAATAAATAGATCTTCAAATGTAGAAGATGCCAATATATACAAATGTGAACCTTACGTTATGACTGGGGATATATACTCTAATCCAAACCATATGGCTAGAGGTGGTTGGAGTTGGTATACAGGTTCTGCAGGATGGTTATACCAATCCAGTATAGAAGACATACTTGGTTTCAAGAAATTTTCCGATCATTTTATTTTAGATCCTGTTATTCCAAAGGAATGGGAAGGGTTTAATATGAGCTACAATTATGAAGGGACACGATATAACATTAAAGTTGAAAGAGGTATCTACAAAGGACTTAGTATTAATGGGAACAAAGTAGAAGATGATCGTATACCTTTAAGAGAAGATGCAGGAGAAATAGAGGTAAATTTAGTTATATAAAGGAGACATTAATGAATAAAAAAATACTTGATACTGTTTTCCGTGCTTATGATATTAGAGGAAGATACCCAGATGAATTGGACGCAGAATTTTATAAAAATCTAGGAAAAGCTTATGTGACATTTTTCAAACCAAAAAAAGTAGCAGTCGGACATGATATCAGACCCGAAAGTATTGATATGCAAGAGGCTTTAATGTCAGGGATAAATGAGATGGGTTGCGATGTCTTAGATATAGGTGAAGTCCCTACAGAAGCTTTATATTTTGCAACTGGAGAATACCACGATATTTTAGACGGTGGTTTAGTTGTAACCGCCTCTCATAATGGCGCTGGTTGGAATGGATGTAAGATGGTAGCAAAAAACGCTCGCCCAATTAGTAGTGTTACAGGTTTAATGGACTTAAAGAAGATTATATTGGAAGGTTCCTATATAAAAGTATCTGATGAGGTAGGAAAAGTAGAAAAAATAGATGTCATGCCTGCTTACAAAGAAAAAGTTCTGTCTTTCATCACAACAACAAATAGAAGACCTGTGAAAATTGTTGTAGATGCTGGTAATGGAATTGGTGGGAAAGTTTTTGACTATATTTTTAGTGATAAACATAAAACTGAGAATGATCCTCATGAAAGTATTTATGAGAATATACAAATAGAAAGAATGTATTTTGAGCCAGATGGTACTTATCCAAACCATGTTCCAAACCCAATGGAAGAAGAAAACGTTGCAGAAATAAAGAAAAAAGTTGTTGAGTTAGGTGTTGATTTTGGTGTTGCCATAGATGGTGATGCTGACAGATCTTTTTTTATAGATAAAAAAGGTAGAAAACCAGATGGTGTTTATATTGGCGTTATATTATCCAAAAATTTGCTTGAAAATAACCCAGAAAATAAAAGAATAATCCACGATCCTCGTATTACATGGCCATTTATAAAAGAGGCACAAAAGTTTGGAGCCGAAACTCATCAGTGTGTAGCTGGTCATTCGTTTTTTAAACAGGCTATGGCTGAAAAACAAGCTTTATTTGGTGCAGAAGCTAGTGCCCATTTTTATTACAAAGACTTTTATAATTGTGATTCTGGGATGATAACAACAGCACAAATGATAAATATGTATTTTGACGGTTTTGAGCTTACAAAAGAAGTAGATTATTTATTTGATAATTATCCTAATTCAGGAGAGGTAAATTACAGGGTGGAAAATGCCCTTGGAGTTATAAGTAAGATTGAAGATTATTACAGCGGCATGGGTGCTAAAATTGAAAAAATTGATGGGCTATCTGTCGAGTTTGAAGATTGGAGGTTTAACTTAAGAACTTCTAATACCCAGCCTTTACTGAGAATAAATTTGGAGGCTAAAACAAAAGAAAAAGTGATTGAAAAATTTAAGGAAGTTGAAAGTATGATAGGTGCAGTAAGAGATAATTTACCTGCACTTGAGGAGTTAAGGTAATCTTAAATTCTAATCAAAGAGAAAGCATCATTTACACATTAATCTTGATGGTGAATAAGAGGTTTATAAATGTGTTTAAATATTTCCACTATTACAAACATAAAAAGTGATAGTCCTAATGCTCTTAACCAGTATGTGAATGGGATTGCCTCTACTTTAAAGAATTCTCTAAAAGCTGGGGTGACAAAAGGTGTAGCTTGAAGTGCAAAACCCGCAATAACAGCTATGTTTAACCATTTATTCTTAAATATCCTTGTCTTAAAAACAGATGCTCTAGGTGCTCTAACAGAAAAAACATATACTAGTGAATTTATGCCTATTGTTATGAATGTTACAGATCTGGCTAAGATTTCATTTCCAGTTGTTTTGTAAATATATATAAATGAAAACAAGGCTGTTAATCCCGCCACTATACTTATAAATGACATAAGAACAAGCATCCATTTTGTAACAATAGGTTCATCTGCTGATCTTGGTTTTTCTTTCATTATGTCTCCATTTTTAGGATCAACTGAAAGTGCCAAGTTTGGAAATCCATCAGAAACAAGATTTACCCATAAAATTTGTACAGCGGTGATTGGTAATGGTAGGTTACACAGTATTGCTGCTAATATTACCAACATCTCCTCAAAAGCATCACATAAAAGATAAAGTATTATTTTTCTTATATTTTGGAACATTATCCTACCCTCTTCTACTGCACTTACTATAGTTGAAAAATTAGAATCCAAAAGTATTAAATCAGCAGATTCTTTTGCCACATCAGAGGCTTCGTTTACAACTATACCTATATTTGAATTGTGTAATGCTGGAGCATCATTAACCCCATCTCCTATCATGGCCACAACTTCTTTTTTTGCTTTTAAGGCATTAACTATACGTAGTTTTTGATCTGGGGTTGTTCTAGCAAAAAGTTTCATTTTTCCTATTACATTGCTTAATTCTTCATCCGACATTTGTGAAAGTTGTTTTCCTGTCATGTACTCGTCTTCTGAAACATTCATCCCAAGTTTTGACATTACGTACAAAGATGTGTTGGCGTAATCTCCTGTTATGACAACAACCCTTATCCCAGCTTCTGTGGTTTCTTCTAGAGCTTCTTTTAACCCTTTTCTTATTGGGTCAGAAAAAGCCAACAACCCTACCCAAGATAAACCACTTTTAGCATCAGATACTTCCAGTGTATCTTTGTTTTTATCAACTTCTTTTCTTGCATATCCTAAAACTCTTTTTCCATGATTAGTAAGTTCATTTATTTCATCTAAAATTCTTTCTTTTTCTTCTTTTGTTATATTTTCTACCCACTGTAGTAAGACCTCAGGAGCTCCGTTAACAAATATTATGTTTTTATCTTCACTCCAGTTATGAAGACTCGTAAAAAACTTTTCTTTTGATGTAAAAGGTATGCTGTCTAATCTGTTATGTTTGGTTAAAGTTTCTTTATCAACTATATTTTCTGCCCAATTATAAGAAGCTATTATAAGGGGGTCATCAAGATCGTTGGCTAGTATATTTTGTTTTGCAATAATCTCTTTGTCTCCAAAAAAGTCAGAAACTTCCATTTTTCCTTCTGTTAAAGTTCCTGTTTTATCAACACATATAACAGAGACTCCTCCTAATGTTTCCGCAGCTGCTAATTTTCTTACTAATCCTTTTCTTTTTAATATTTTTTGCATTCCTATTGTTAGGACAACTGTTAATGACACCAATAAACCTTCTGGGATGCTAGAAACCGCTAAAGCTACAGATGTAATAAATATTTCAGATAAACTCATTTTGTGAATGAGACCTGCTATAAATACTATTGTTACAATAATCCCTATTACGACTAAAAGTTGTTTGCTAAATTTTTTAACTTGTTTTTGAAAAGGTGTGGGTTCTTCTACATCTTGGATTTTCTCAGCTATGGCTCCCATTTTTGTACTCGGTCCTATTTTTGTTACTTCCATTAAGGCTTGCCCAGAAAAAACAGTTGTACCCATAAAAAGCTCGTCTCCATCGTTTTTTTCTATTGGAACACTTTCCCCGGTTAATATTGCCTCGTTAGAGAAAAATCTATTTACTTCTAAAGCTACCCCATCGGCTGGTATTCTCTCCCCTTGTCCAAGTATTACTACGTCTCCAGGGACTAAGAATTTTGTTTCTATTTCTTTTCTTTCCCCATCTCTTATTACAATTGTAGTGTCAGATATAAACTTCTTTAAGGCCGATAAAGAATTTGATGTTTTATTTTCTTGGATAAATCCTAGTATTGTGTTTATTACAACTGCAAACATTATTATGATCGCATCTGTCACATGACCTATTATTATGGTTATAACGGAAGCCCCTATAAGAACATAAACTAATGGGTTTTTAAGTTGAGACAAAAATATAGATAACTTACTAGGAGGCCTTTTTTCTGGAAGTTTATTTAAACCATACTTTTTTTGTTTTTCTTTTACTTCAATTTCTGATATTCCTTTTAGGGTAATTTCTTTTTCAAGCATATTTAATATCCAAATTTACACAATTGATTCTAACATGGTAAGTGCATGTTATAGCAACCTTTAATTTGATTTAACATAAACTAAGTGATAACATTCAATCATAATAACCTATAGAATATTAAATATAGGTATATATTAA
>CAZTQT010000006.1:0-47975 GCA_964615625.1 uncultured Candidatus Saccharibacteria bacterium | reverse complement strand
ATTGCTATGAAAATGTTACACGAACACAAATCATTAATCAATCTGTCATGTCTCTTATCATGTAAGTTTTACGACCTGAGGATTCAAAATAGGATCTCATAACCAGCTCCCCAACCATCCCAAACATTATAGATTGAATTCCAACAATTATTAAAAGCACAGATAAAGTCAAAAGAGGTCTGTTTCCTATACTTTGTCCCATTATTTTTAATATTAAAAGATATAGACCAAAAATACCCCCAACTCCGGATAAAACTACTCCCGTAAAACCAAACAATCTACCAGGCATAGCTTTAAATGGTTTTCTAGCAAAATAAAGCATGAAATAAAGTGTCACCAAATCCAGTAGAACTTTTATAGTCCTTTTATGCCCTTTGTAATATGATTCACCATACTCTCTATCTTTAAAATCTACATCAAACTCAATCATTCTTGGCGCATAAACACTTACATAATCTGGAATAAATCTATGCATTTCTCCATACAATTTAAGGTTTTTTGCTATATCTTTTCTAAATCCCTTCATACCAGAACCTCTGTCTTTCATGTAAACTTTGGATATTCTCCCAATAAGCATATTAGCCAACCCACTCTGTTTGGCCCTGCCACTTTTTCCCGCTCCCCATCTTTGAGATCTGTTGGTATTCACAAAATCATACCCTTCATCTAAAAATGAGGTAACTTTATTTATACTTTCTAACGGAGTTTCAAGATCAGCAGATACAGTTATCACATAATCACCATTAGCTTTATCAAACCCGGCCATGTAAGCACAGCTCTGACCAAAGTTTCCCATTAAGTTTATACCCTTTATTTCCTCGTGTTTCCCAGCATATTCCTCTATAACTTCCCATGTTCTATCTTTACTCCCATCATTAACGGCTATAATCTCAAACTTATTGTCGCTATTTTTAGCTATCTCCAACAAACCATCAAAGGTTTTGTCTATATTTTTCTCCTCGTTGTAGCAGGGAATTACTATTGAAATAAGTTTCTTATTCGCTGCAAGCGAATTCGAAGCTTTATTTACTAATAAAGATTTATTTTTTTCCATATTTTTTCCTTAAACCAATCTGCTTCTCTTCTCAACCCTTCTTCTGGAGTAGTTTTAGGGTTGTATCCTAAAATTTCCCTAGCTTTTGTAATAGTAGCTCTTGTTTCTAACTGATCCCCAGGTCTTTTTGGTTTTATATCATAAATAGCTTTTTTACCAAGGTAATCTTCTATAATTTTCAACCCTTCTCCAACAGTTATAGCTGAATCATATCCTAGGTTGAAAATTTCACCTATGCATTTCTCTGGACTGTTAATTATTGATACAAGCCCATCAATAATATCCCCAACATAAGTGAAACTTCTCAAATGGTTTTCACTTCCCTCAAAAAATGGGAATGGTCTATCATTTAAAATGGAATCTATAACTTTTGGGTAGAGCTTATCAGGTCTTTCTCTTTCACCATATATTGAAAACAAACGTGTCGAACATGCCGGGAACCCTGTATCTCTTTGATAAGCCAACAGTAATTGCTCTGCTCCTAATTTTGTAACTCCATAATGAGATGTTGGCTTTGGAGCTGCTGTCTCATCGTCTGTTGCATTTCTACCATAAACAGAAGAGGTCGATATGTTAACAAAAATCTTAAAATCAGGAAGATCTTTTAGAGCTTGGTAAACATTTTCTGTAGCCACCATATTATTTTGCATAAAAACTGAAAATGGTGTGGTAGCTGAGATACCTGGCTGAGCTGCAAGATGAAACGCAGCATTAACTCCTTCTACTAAAGGTGTTATATCATCCGTAGATATATCTAATCTATGAATTTTTACTCCCTTTTCTTCCAAATCTTTTGCATTTAACTCCTTGAGCTCGACTGAATAATAGGGGTTAAAATTATCTATCCCCACAACTTCATGGCCTAAATCAGCTAATCTTTCAGAAAGATGGGAACCTATAAATCCGGCAGCACCGGTAACAAGTATTTTCATATGTCTTATATTATACATCGGTTTTAAGGATGAAGCCCGCTTGTGATACAATCTTTTCAAAACTCTTAGAAAGGAGAACAGAAATGAGAACTCTCGGAGACATAAAAGAAAAAATTACCAAAGTGAGAGCTTATCTGTCCGAAAAGGGATTGGTTGGGGAACGTATATATAGAATACTCAAAACATTTCAAGATCTGGAAGAACTAATAAACGAATTTGAAAAAGAATTTGAAGCTGAACGGGATAAACACAGTCAGAATATCGAGAAACGTGAAAAAGATGTCAAAGAACGAGTTAGGAGTTTTACTGATGAAATAATTAAAATACTTTGCAACTGTGAATATTCTGATCTGCCGCTCAGGGAACAAAGGGACATTGAAAACTGCCTAAGAGACTGGTTTAGCATTGGGTATTATAAAGATGCAGAAGAATAATCTATACCCCTAACCTCTTACTACCAACTTAAGAGCCTACTGAAAAATTGTGGGCTCTTATACAATCTTTTCAAAACTCTCAGAAAGGAGAGTGTATGAAAAACCTCAGAGATACAATCGAGATAATTAAAACCACAAGAGAGTCAATAAGTGAGGTTACCACCGAGCTTAATGAAATAACAACATCACTAGAAGAATTTAGCTTCAGGATGGGGGTAGAATACGTAACCGAGTTACTTGATGGTCTGAAAACATCGCTAAAGAAAACAGGCCCTAATCTTAGAGGTGCAGAAGCACTTCTAGAGGAAGCTGTGCTTAATCAAGAATCACAAGAGCAAGATATCAAAAACGGCGTCAGGAAGCTTGTTGATGAGATAATTTGGATACTTCACACCACCAATCAATCGGAAGCAACAAATTACTCCGACCTGCCACCAGATGCAAGAAGAGACATTGATACTTTTCTGACAAACTGGTTTAAATTTGGTTATTATGAAAAATAGGGTTCTAATATGTACCCTTAACATATGTACCTAATTTAAAGAGCCTACTGAAAAATTGTGGGCTCTTTTCTTTTTGGTTCACTTATATTTGGCTCCCCTCCATATTCAGGAATATCTAGCTCATCTATATCTTTTCTTCCCAAAAGCCAATTAAAAACATTTGCAACTGTTACTCCAATTTTTAATCCTGTAAAAGAACCAGGACCTAAGTTTGGTACAAACTCTGATATATCGTTTAGATCTAAATTATTTTTGGAAAGTATTTCTTTGATGGAACTAACAACATCAATATCTCCAAATTTTTCATCTATTACATTTTCAACCCCACGAGATATTTCAACTAAACTTACTTTTTTTTCATCTCTTTTAGAACTATCAATATAAATTTTCAATTCTGATTTTTCTGGTATTTTCATCTATGTAATCAAAATAAATTTTTACTGTTTCTTTTGGCAGAATATTTTCCACAATCTCTGGCCATTCTATTATTGTTACAGCATCTTTATCATTTATCATTTCTTCTATACCTATATCTTTTACTTCTTCCTCACTTGTAAGTCTATATAAATCTACATGGTTAACATGATCGTACTTTCTTGCTATTACAAAGGTAGGGCTTTGAACTCTATTTTCTATACCTAACCCCTCAACTAAAAAACGCGTAAATGTAGTTTTCCCACTTCCCAAGCCTCCGTATAAACAGATTACAGTTTCTGGTTTTATTTTTGCGGCTATTTCAAAAGCCAATCTTTTAGTCTCTTCGGTGTTTTTGGTAATAATTTCCATAAAAATATACAAGAAACTAATGCTCCAGATGTATCAGTTAAAATGTCTTTAAGACTAGACGATCTATCTAAAGTAAAGGACTGTCTAAACTCATCAAAAAAGGCGTACAAAACTGATAACAACAACGATAATAATATATTTTTTGTTGCTTTAAAATAGGTTAAACATAAAACCATGAAAAGAATAAAATGGCCTATTACCTGAACGCTTTCATATTTAGCCACAGTAGAGTCGACCACATCTCCAGGTGCTGAAGACAAAGTAAAAATTACGGTCATCACCACTAACGCTGGGATCCAATTTTTAATATTTTTCACTTACTCATTTTATCATTTAAAGATAAGGTATTTTTCTTTATCCTATTCTTCAAAACCCTGTATCCAATAACAAAAAATACAAGAAATAAAAACGGATAGGAGATGACGTTTATTATTGCATCTTTATTTTTTGAATTATCTTTTTTATCATCTGCAACGTCTAAATTAGCAATGCTAAGAGAGGAAATCTCTTGAGAACTTTCTGTGCTTTCTCTAAGCCTAAACTCTAAATTTTCTCTCAGTTTTTCTAAGTATCCTTTATAGACATGTTTTGACCAAATATTCTTTTCGGGGGTTTTATACACATCCCCACCTGCAGTATTAAATATTTCAAAATATAGGGAAGATTTTTGGGTCTCAAAACCCTTAATTTTTATAAACATTTCTTTTTGTATAAATGGAAGATCGGATAACAAACCAAAAGAAGATACCCAAGATCTTTTTTCTGGATTCATAATTTCAACCATACCGTTATTAACCACAGGTCTAACAAGAAAATTATTTTCCTGATAATTTTCTAGTTCGTAATCAAATGAAACTTTAATTTCTTTATCACTATCTAATAAATGTCTTCCTAGGGAGAAATCAAAATTGGTAAAACATTGAGCTAATGATAGAGAAAAAATAAAAATTATTAAAAAAGTTAACAAACTTTTCACTTGAACATTGTCTTTTGTTTAAACTAAAAAACAATACTAAATATTCTTGTGAAAGTAGAAAATTGAATTATTTAAATACGGATGCGCTATATATGGAACTTTTTGAGTAACGACTAGAAAATTTTAAATCTGGACCATACCAAGGATCGTACATTATATAGTCATTTCCAGATTTCTTTGATAAAACCACAAAATGTGTGCCATAAGGACCTGCATAAACACCAACCACAACAGGTCTTTTCTCCAACTCCTTATCTATAGAAGAAGTAGATATAGAATAGTATGACATTCCTGGTGGCGCTACCCATGGAATAAGCATCATAGCAGTATTAGAAAAAAACCTGTTACTTTGACTTGCTATATCTGCTGGTGTCACTCTATACCCATAATGGTTATAAAGCATTGCTACACTAGTTATAAGACAACCCACTTCAAATATAGTCATATTTGATTTTCCAATCAACTTTTTTGCCCACCTAGAATCTCTTTGAGACAAATACCAACCCTCCTTACCTGGACCAAACTCATCGCTTCCTATAATCCCCCCACCTGCATATTGAACAAAACTTGAAAAAGACGCTAACTGACGTTGTGCCTCTGATAACAAGTCTTGGTACTTCTGTTCATCATTTTGAGTGTCCGCTAAGAGTTTTTCTTTTGCACCTTTTTGACTATCTAATTGACTTTTGTAAGAATCTAATGCTGCCTTTTGATTCTCTAAATCTTGTTTTAAATCCTCTTGTTCCGTCTTTTTATCTTCAAATATATTCTTTTGTTGCTTAAAACTATCCCTAGTATCTCCCATCTGTTTAATAAGCTTGTTGTCATTTTCTTCTAAAGCTTGTAAATATTCAGATTTCTTTATCAAAGAGCTTAAAGTGTTGCTTCCAAACAAAACCACAAGAACGTTATTTCCCCTATCTTTGTATCTCTCCCTAATTCTTGACCCAAGAACTACTTCCTGACGATTAATTGATGTCTCAAGCTTACTTATCCTTGTTCCCAGACTATCAATACTATCTGAAAGCTCTTCTATTTTATCTTTAGTTTTAACAATGTTAGCCATGGCTCCTCTAATTTTTAACTCTGTTATTGCCATTTGGCTATCCATGTACTCTATTTCATTTTGCAAAGTATTAGCCTGACCCCTAAGCTCAGATATTTTTTTCTCGTACTTATTTATTTTTTCCTGAATATCATCTACTTTATCCTGAATTTCCTCTTCTGTTGGGGCTTTCTCTTCTGCTCTTACTTGAATAGAAACGGGGATAAAAACAAGTGCAGATAATAAGGCTATTATGAAAATAGATTTAGACTTCATAAATGTTTATTTTAAATATTTTTTAACTGCAGCAGTGCTTCCAAAGTAACCAAGTATAAGTCCGGACAAAACAAGTATAAAAGATAAAATAATTGAGAATATTATTGGATTAATAAATATCCCAGGTAAGAACCCTAAAGATAAACCCTTAGAAAAAATATCTCCCTGATTTTCAACTAAACCTACCAACAGTATTATTATTGAAGCACCTAAAGCCGATGTAACACTAAAGAAAACACCTTGATATATAAACGGTTTTGTAAGATAAGAATCCTTAGCTCCAACAACTTTCATTATTTCCAACTCATCCCCTCTTGCATCAATAGACATTCTAAGAGAAGACATAATAACTGAATAAGAAATAACAAAAAATATTACAACTAAGATAAACCCTACTATATAAACTGCCGTACTTGTGTTCTTAAATCTTTGTATAACATCTTTGTAAAATCTTACATCCTCAACACCCTCTCTACCTTGAAAGTCATTAGCCAGATTTTCAAGATTAGAAATATTTTTTGTCTTAATTTCTAAACTGGCTGGTAATATGCTAGCCGATATTGACTCCAAAAGAACAGGTTGGTCCTTATTTAATTCCTTAAATATTTCTAAAGCTTTTTCTTTTGAAACATAAATAACTTCAGATATTCTTTCATCCTTAGACAACTCATCCTTAAGAGGTAATATCCTATCTTCTCCAAAATCATCCTTAAAAAATATTGTTACTTGAGCCTGATCTTCCAAGTACCTGAGCATTGTTTGGGATAAAACCACAACTTCAATAAAAATCCCTAAGAGAAGAAAAGTAATACCCATAACAAGAAAGCTGGATACACTCATTAACTTTTCCTTTTTCAAATATCCTTGCAAGATTTTCCAAACTTTAGGCACGATATTTACCTCCCTTTTTATCAGATACTATTTTTCCATTTTCTATTTTTATAACTCTTTTTGTCATTTTATCTACTATTCTTTGATCATGTGTGGACATAATAACTGTTGTTCCTAAAGAATTTATTTTTTCTAAAAGTTCAATGATCTCATCTGCAGAGTCTGGATCAATCATTCCCGTTGCTTCATCTGCGATTAATATGTCTGGTTCATGGGCCAAAGCCCTAGCTATAGCAACCCTTTGCTTTTCTCCTCCTGATAACTGTTCCGGATAATACGAAGAATGATCTAGCAGACCAACTAAACTTAAAACATTTGGAACAACACTTTTTATATCTTGCTCATCTGAATCTACAACTTCCAAAGATATGGCAACGTTATCATAAACAGTCTTGGAATTTAAAAGTCTATAATCTTGAAAAACAACTCCTATTTTTCTCCTGTATTCTGGCATTTCTTCGGATGTTATATCTGATATATTTTTGCCCTCAAAAATTATTTCCCCTGACTCCGGCAACTCCTCTTTCAATAAAAGTTTAATTATGGTTGATTTCCCCGCTCCCGATGGTCCTATTACAAAAACAAACTCACCTTTTTCTATTGCAAAAGATACATCATCTAAAACCTTAATATCTTTAATATATTCTTTTGTTACATTTTTGAACTCAATTTGCGCCACTTTTTACTATTACCTCCTCAACTATAAGAACGGGTGTTTTACCATCTGATAACTTATCTAACTTTCCTACAATAGTAACTGTCAAACCCTCTGACATTTTAAGTCTTTCATCACCAACACTTTTAGATTTTAATAAATAAATATCTTTACCATCCCCATCAGCAATAGAGTATGAAACTTTTTCTCCTGGGTATCTTTCTGGATTAACATAAACTATCCTACCTACCACCTCTACTTTATCTGATTTAACAACTTCCTCACTATTACCTTGCCCTGTACCGTTTTTTTCATCCCCACTTAATCTAGGTGAAATAAAATAACCAACAAGAACGCCTATTAATATGAAAATTACAAAAATAGCAACTAATGTATATAAAAGCCTCTTTCCTTTTATGTTCTCGGCTTTGTCGTAAGTATCTTTGAGCAGGTTAAACATAGACGATTCTATTATATATTTTATGTATAAATCGGTAAAGTTTATTACAAATATAAAGGGCAGTAACTTCTCAACATATTATCTATTTTGCAGCTCATCAAGAGTACTACTCCCAATAAATATAGAAAATGATGAAAAAAGTGAAGAATTAGCACCAACAATTTACAACAGTATAAAAAGAATCCTTCTTGGGACAAAAATTAAAGTTTTAGGCATCAAAATTTATTACGAATGTGACAATATCTTTTATTCCTACTTAACAATTTTAAGCAATGGAAAGAAATTAGATATAAATGTTAGTTTTAGAGATGCAATAAATATAGCCTTGGAAATACCTACACCTATATATGTTAAGAAATCTGTAATGGATAAGTCAGGAATAAAAGTAACCAAAAGTATGATACAAAAAGCCTTGCAAACAAATGTTAATTAGATAAATACCTTGAGATGTTGCTGTTATGTTCTTCTAAAGTTCGGGCGTAGTGCATAACACCGTTACTATCTGTTAAATAGTAGTAATAAGGCGAATCTTCATAATCTATAACTGAAGATAGGGACGCCCTACTAACACTAGATATCGGAGACGGGGGAAGTCCTACAACAGCCCTTGTATTGTACGGGTTTTTGTTACCAAGTTCATCTAAAGTAAGGTTCTTAGGCCACCAATTAAAGTTGTATATTTGATCCTTAGAAGGTTTGCAATTAGGCACGTCATCACACAATCTTGAATACGCAATAGAATATTGCGTTGATGCATCTATATCAAGCTTCATGCCTTCTTTTAGTCTTTTTAATAATATCCCAGCTACAACAGGCCTATCTTCTTTATTGGAAACCTCTCTCTCTACAAGAGATGCTATTGTAACAACTTCTTCCTTAGATAAACCAACTTTTTCCAAATTACCATCTGTCAAAATATCAGACGTTTTTTCATTAAAAGTATTTCTCATCTTTCTTATAATTTCCTCTTCACTTTCATTTCTATTGAAAAAATAGGTATCTGGAAAGAGATAACCTTCATAAGATTTAGCCATGTCTACAAATGTTTGGTAATCCGTATTTTCAAGTTCCTTAGAAACTAAAGTAGCTATTTGCTCAATTCTCCAACCTTCAATAAAAGTTAAAGATATATCATCCCTACCATGATTTAGCTGATCTACAACTCCTACTAAAGACGTTCCAGCTGGTATTTTATAAGTCCCAGCTTGAATATTAGTATCAGATCTATTTAGGAAGACGTACAAAATAAAGAGAAATTCAGAGTTTATGGCTTCTTTTTCGTATAATTTATTTGCAATTTCAAAAACACTTTCCCCATTTTTAATTTCAAAATTTGCTTCCTTTGAAGTTTGAGATGGTCTAAAAACGGCACTTTTATAGTAGATAGACATGAGAATAGGCATCAATACAAAAAATATCAAAAGTAAGACCAGATAGAGAATTCTTTTCTTTTTTGGTGTTAAAACATGATATTTTTGTGGATCTAAATCTTGAGACATGTGATTATTTTAGCATAACTTACAAATGTAAAAGAGGCGTCTAAGAATTTTACTTAAACGCCCCTCAAAGATTGGTTAGAATATTGCTAAACGTGCTCTAACTGTCAAAAAATTTCCAGTCAGTTCTTGATATTTTTCAATCAAACATTTGATTATATTTTCTTCAGGGAGCCCTTCCTCAAGAAGTTCCAATTTTATCTCATTTCCTGGATCAATTATATCCAGCATTATAGTTGGCAAATGGAAAGGTCCCTTTTTTGAGACCCAAAACCAAAAAGTATTCTCACGTTTGAAATAACGTCTTTTACCTAAACTAAACCCAAGCTCGTTCAGGCTATCTCTCAAAAAATTTTCAATATTTACAATGCTCAAACTAACTTCTTTAGAAGCATTCCTGCTTTTCCTAACCATATTTACCTCTTTTCTTTCTATATAGATTTCTATAGAAAACTATCACACTGCCTTATAGAAATCAAATTATGGTAAAATACTGTCACGGGAAGCTGACTGGTCGCTTTGTTGACGCTGAAAAGCTAAACAAAGAGGAAAGTCCAGGCTGCACAGAGCAAGGGGATGGAGGGTAACCTCTGACGGGTAACCGCTGGTGTTCTTTTGGTGAAAACTAAAAGAAACGGAAAGTGAATTAACATTTTCTGAGAGCAACAGAGACGAGCTTTTTTCGTAAGCTTAAGCATGAAAAAAGTGTGAAACGGGCAATCCCACCCTGCAGAAACCCACGACAGTACCGCTTGAATTTGCTCGGTGAGGTACAAAGATGGGGCAAAGAGAGATGACCGGATAAAACAGAACCTGGCTTATAGGCTTCCCGTATTTAAGATTAATTATTATTAACTAAAAACCTCTTCACTATGGTAGAAATTATCATGGAGATAGGTACGGCACATACAGCCCCTATCAAACCAAAAAACTCAGCTCCAACAAGAAGAGCCAATAAAACCACCAAGGGCCTAAATCCAGAAACCTTACCCATTACTTTTGGAACCAGTAAGTTATTTTCTAACTGTTGTATAACTGTAAATAAAGCCACGATCCCAATTCCCTTGACGGGAGATTCTGAAAAACCTATGATCCCAGCTATAACAGCAGTCAAAAAAGGACCAATAGACGGCACTGCTTCAAATATACCTGCCAATATACCTATACCAACGGCATACTTTATACCTAATATAGATAAACCTATAAAACTTGAAACCCCTATAATCAACATCAATAAAGCCTGACCTTTTACCCATGATCCAACATTTTTCTCTATATCACTTATAGTGTCCTCAACAACTTCCTCATATTTTTTAGGAAAGATTGATATAAAAGTTCTTTTGATATTTACCCAGTCCAAAGACATATATATTGAAATTACAAAAATACTTAAAAAAGACACCATGTTTGAAAATACAGATACAGTAACATTTAAAACCCCTGCAGACATTTTCGGTACTACAGGTTCTTTACCAAAAAAGTTTGTTTTTATCTCTTCTGGTATTTTTATACCTTCTAATATTGACGGTATATTGGTAATAAATTTTTGAAACTCTGTAAAAAGAGGAGGTACTATAAAAACTATGGCTGTAAGGATAGCGATAATAAAAATTGAATAAGATAGAAATACTGCTAACCCTCTACCTACTTTTTTATTAAACAACACCAACCTCATGAAATAATTTATAGGTCGTTCCATTGATATAACAATTAACGTGGACAATATAAGAATACCTATCACGGGTCCCAATCTGTAAACAATATAGATTGCTAAAACTATTAATAAAGAAAATAATATAGTCTTTAGAGATATTACTAATTGTCTATCTTGCTTATCCATTTAAATTTCTCCCTTTATAATATTGTATATTATTTCTTCAAAACCGTCTTTAGAAATATCTACCCACATTATATTTTTATTCCTCTTAAACCATGTTTGCTGTCTTCTTATGTATGCATGTATATCAAACTTAATTCTCTCAATAGCTTCTTTTTCTGTTATTTTTTTATTTATAAAGCTAACAGTAGTTTTGTACACTAAGCCCTTCATTTTATGAGAATTTGCATATCCCATTTTTATCAATCCCTCTACTTCATCTATCAAACCATTCTTCCAAATAAAATCTACCCATTTATCAGATCTTTCATAAAGAAGTTCTCTATCTCCTATAAGACCTATATAAACAAAGCCCACATCTTCAAGATACGGGAGAGGGGTACTGCTAGTTTTTGACGGCATTTTCTTCTCAAGTGCTCTTATTAATCTAACTTTATTATTTAAATCAATTTTTTTGTAATCTTCTGGGGAAATAGTTTTTAATACAATCTGCAACTTTTCTAGCGATAAGTTATCTAATAAAGATCTAAATTTTTCATTGGGTGACGCACCTGATGGTCGTATTTCTCCAGTAAATAAATCTATATATAAACCAGTACCACCTACAAGAAACACATTTTTGCCATTATCCATTAACTCAAGAGATTTTTTTAAACTAAAAAGGGCAAAATCATATCCAGAAAAAAACTTATCTGGTGTAACTAAGTCGTATCCCCAAACATTTACACCATCTACCACCCAGCAATTATCGTTCTTTTTTACTTTAGCATTCGATTTGATAGGTAGTTTCCCTGTTCCAATGTCCATAAACTTGCATAACTGTCTGGAATCAGCGGATATTATCTCTCCATTAAATTTTTTGCATAACTTTATAGCTAAAGAGGTTTTACCCGAAGATGTAGGACCTACCAAAATAAATATCTTTCTTTTTTTATATTCCATTAATCCTTTTCCTCCCATCTTGAGTGGTAATAAATAGAACCACTATTTTTTGGTTTACTGTTTTTCCAAACTTTAGATAAATACATATGTCTCCATTTTTTTTCTTTCATAGAAACATTATCTTTTAAATTAACCTGAGCATAAGTTCCTTTTCTTGGAGAGTACATTGCTATGAAAGCCACAGAAAATTTTACATCTTTTACCAATTTAACGGTATCCATAAATTGCTCTCTTGTTTCACCAGGAAAACCAACAATAATATCAGTTCCTATTTCAATATCTGGCCTAACAGTCCTTAAACTTTTTACCAAATCTAAAAACTCTTCTGACGTATGTTTTCTATTCATCATTTTTAAAATATCATTATTACCTGACTGAACAGCAATATGAACGTAATTAGCTATTTTGTGAAGTTTAAATAAATTAACAATATCTTGGGTAAAATCAAAAGGATTAGAGGATATAAAATCTATTTTCTCTATTCCTGATATTTTATGTACTTTCTCTACTAAAACAGCAAATGGTGTTTTTTTACCTAAACCATTAGAAACACTCCCCAAGCGTATTTTCATTTTATCTTCAACACTTAAACCCCAAGAATTAACATTCTGACCGCACAAAGTTATTTCCGATATTCCTTTTTCCACCAAACATTTAATTTCATCAATTATTTCTTTCTCGGCTCTAGAGATTTCACAACCACGGGAGTATGGAACAACACAATAAGAACAAAAATTGTCACATCCGTAGGAAACATTAACAAAAGCATGCTTTTTATCAACCTGTCTTCTTTGAACTGAATTTTTATCTAAAACAAAATTTTCCGATATTAAATCAAACTTTTTTAACAATTCTGTAAGTTTTGAAATATCAGCGGGAGGAAAGTAGCCATCATAACTTTCAGTTTTTCTTTGTAACTCTTTTTCGGTAAATCTTTTTCTATCTCCAACGGCACTTCCAACCATACAACCTGTCAAAAAAACCTTAGCTCTGTTTTTAACCCCATGTTTTATCATCTTCCCTAAACCGTACACTTTATCCTCACTTTTTTGCCTAACAGAACATGAATTAACAATTAAAATATCTGAGTTTTTTAAAGCATGGCTTATTTCTTGAGTTTCATTTCCATTCTTCTTCTTTAGTTCTTTAAACCCAGCTTTCTCTAAAACACCAGCTATTAAATCAGAGTCAGCCTCGTTAGCGTAACAACCAAAAGTTTTTATGTAATACGATTTTTCTACGGAACTCATTTATTATCTAACTAAAGTACCGTTCTCTACACTTTCTCCAACAAACAGAAGCACTGCTTTACCATCTGAATCAGCTGCTAATATCATACCCTGAGATTCAAGACCCATCATTTTTCTCGGCTCTATATTAACAACAAATGGTAGTTGTTTTTCAACCAAATCATTTGGCGAATACCATTCTTTAATACCAGAAAGTATTTGTTTCTTCCCAATATCACCAAAATCTACTATTAACTTAAGTAGTTTTTCCGATCCCTCTATCTCTTCAGCAGATATAACAGTGCCAATTCTTATATCTACTTTTGAAAAATCATCAAATTTTATTAATGACTTAATCTCGTTCATCTTGTTGACTATACAACAAATATTCTATAAACTCCACTTGTAAATAAGGAGTAAAAATCATGGCAAAAACAAAAAGAACATGGCAACCTAAAAAGAAGAAAAGGCTCGTAAAACACGGGTTTATGAAGAGAATGGCAACACCTGGCGGTCAGAATGTTATTAAGAGAAGAAGACTGAAAGGTAGAAAGAGCATAGCTGTATCAGGAAGAGCAAAAGTTGAAAACAAAAGATAGACCGTATCTTTCTTTTATTTCCAAATGTTAAAAAAAGAAAACAGACTTTCTTCTAATTTTGAATTTAATGTGACAAGAAAATACGGGAAGTACTACAATGGCAAGTTTTTCCACGTGTATTTCCTAAATCCTAGAAAATACGAAGGCCCTACAAAAGTAGGAATCGTAGTATCTAACAAGTTTAGTAAAAACGCTGTAGAACGTAACAGGGCTAAGAGAATTTTTAGAGAAATAGTCAGGAAAAATTTTGACAAAATAAAGGAGAAGAAACTGTGGGTGGTAATACACCCAAAATTTATCTGTCTAGAAAAAAATGGTGAAGAAATTAGCTCTGAATTTAATAAAGTTCTACAAGAAGTACTTGTCTCTTGATAATAAAGGTATTAAAGTGTGCAGGTTTACCCCAACTTGCTCTGAATACACATATCAAGCTATAGAAAAGTACGGAGTTTTAAAAGGGTGTGTTATGGGATTTGGTAGAATAATGAGGTGCAACCCTTTCTCTAAGGGAGGGCACGATCCTGTAAAATAAATAATATTAATATGTGGAATACTATTTTTATAAATCCAATATTTAACTTTTTAGTTTTACTTTATAAACTAACTGGAAACCTTGGGGTATCTATAATAATTTTTACAATTACAATAAAGGCTCTTTTAATACCAATAACACTTCCATCACTAAAAATGGCTAAAAAACAAAGGGATGTGCAACCAGAGCTGGATAAAATTAACCAAAAATTTAAATATGATAAACAAAAACAGGCACAGCTTCAGATGGAACTATTCAGAAAGCATGGGATAAACCCAGCAGCAGGATGTGTGACTACTATAGTAACTCTTATACTCATGTTAGCTATTTATAGAGTTGTTTACATAATAACCCCAATAAATGCTACAGGAAATGATTTTATAAATTCTTTGAATGAGAGAATATACTTTGATTCTATTAAAATACCTGAAGGAGCTTCTTTAAATACAAGGTTCCTATCAATGGATATATCAAAACCCGTAACATATTTAAGAGATCAAAATAATCAAGAGAGTGGTTCAGTTTTTCAACCTCTTGCCATGGTAATAATAATACTCTCGGTTGTAGCCCAATTTATATCTACAAGAATGGTTTCTCCTTATTCCAAAACTGCGGATAAAGCTGTCAAGAAAACTCCAGGACAGGCAGATGATATGGTACAAGCAATGCAAAAACAAAATCAATTTGTAATGCCTCTGATGCTTTTGGTTTTTGGTTTAAAACTTCCGGCTGGTGTTATGCTGTATATATTGTTCTCAAATATATTCCAAATATTTCAAACTTATGTCTTTTCAGGCTTGGGTGGTTTAAAACCATGGATAAATAAATTAAAATCTGGTAAAAAGGTAAAGTAAATTTAGCGGGATATTAAAATGGAAATAAAGGAAATAATAAAAACAAACTTAGATGGTATTTTATCTTACTTAAAGATAAAACCTGAAATAGAAATAAATGAAGAAGAAGATGGTGGTTACTCTGTATCTATCTGTGGAGATGATCTTAATTTTTTAATTGGCTTTAGAGGGCAATCTTTAGAAGCTTTACAAAATATTTTGAGGTTAATGGTATTCAGACAAACACAGCAACAACTCACAATAATTATAGATATAAACGACTATAGGGATAGAAAGGCAGAAAAGATACAAGACATGGCCAGAAGCTATATAGATAAAGTAAGATTTTTTCAAAAAGAAGTTGAAATGCCTAGAATGAATTCATGGGAAAGAAGGCAGATACATGTTATGGTATCCGAGTATGACGATATAACATCGGAAAGTACGGGCGAGGGAGATGATAGAAGAGTAGTGCTAAAACTAAAAGAACAAAATTCAAAAGAAGAGAAAGAATAGAATATAAACTATGAAATTTTCTTGCCTACAGGAAAATCTTTCAAAAGGTCTGCAATCGGTAATGCACGCTGTTCCTGTGAAAAGTTCATTACCAATACTTTCAAACGTACTAATGGAGACGGAAAACGGCAGGTTAAAGATATCTTCAACCAATCTTGAGACTGCTATAACAACGTATGTAGGTGTTTCTATAGAAGAAGAGGGGTCTATAACTGTACCGGCAAAATTATTAAAAGATTTTTTATCTAACCTTTCCCCAGGCACTATAGATGCTCAAGCCAAAGATGAAATACTATCCATAAAATCAAAAACTACAAAAAGTAAATTTAACGGCAGTAGTCCAAAAGATTTTCCCGAAATTCCAGAATTCCCAGAAAAAAATAAAACCTTATCAATTGAACCAAAAGTATTAAATGAGATCATGAGTATTGTTGCATTTGCTTCTGGAGTTGATACCAGCAGACCTATATTCACCGGCATATATTTAGACTATTCAAAAGGTAAGTTAACTATCACAGCTACGGATGGGTTTAGACTATCAGAAAAAACTATTGACCTAGACAACGGTTCCGAGGATTTTAAAGTTGTAATACCTGCCAAAATATTAATGGAAGTAGCAAAAATATTTTCATCCTCACAAGAACCTGTTAACTTTACCTTAAATCAGGGAGAAAATTTAGCCTTATTCAAATCAGAAGATACATCTGTAGCAACAAGAGTCTTAGATGGGGATTACCCTGATTATAAAAAAATAATACCAACAGAACATGTTATAAAAGCTTCATTTAGTTCCTTAGATTTTTTAGAAGCTGTAAAGTTAACAGATGTATTTGCTAAAGAGGGAGATAGTACTATAAAAATAAGGCTAGATCCGGAGGGTAAGATAAAGATAACATCATTATCAGAAGAAACAGGTCAGCACGAAAGTACTATACCGGCAGAAATAGACGGGGAATTAATAGAAATAGCCTTTAATTCAAAATATCTACTAGATTTTCTAAACAACGTAAAATCCGAAAGAATAAATTTCAGCTCCAACGGAAACATATCACCCTGTACTTTTATACCAGAAAACCAAAAAGACTTTGTTCATATAATAATGCCTGTTCAAATATAAAAATAGGAAATTAATGTCTTAAATATTTAAAGATTAGCACTTCCCTTAGTATCTGGAGAAATACCCCTTGTCGGAGATTGTTGAGAATGTGGTGCCTTTTGCTGATTTTTCATTTCTTTTATGGAATCCATAATATCATCAGCAGTAGGACCTTTATTTATGAAATTATCATCATCTTTAAGCATTCTCTTTCTCAACTCTATTATTCTGCTATCAAGTTTTTTCTTTTGATCTTGTGAGTTGTCAGTGTTGGTAACACCACTAGATGGCTTTTCAAGACCAGTATCTTCATTTTTTATGTTTATATTTTTCTCAACAGTCGCAGGTGGCTGTTGTTTAACAACCGGTTCTGGAATTTTATTTTCAACTTTTAATGGGACGCTTTTTATAACATCATTTTTGACTTCGTTATTATCTGGTATCTTTACATTTACCTGTGATTTTATAGGAACATTTAACGGTACATCCTCAGTTACATTACTTCTAACATTTTTAGCCAAAAGATCTTTTTCCGCAGGTAAAGAAGTGTTCTCAACCTTCGGCATCTCAGCTACGTGCTCTTTCTTCACCTCTAAATTTTCCGCGGGTTTATTAACTATAAAATCCTCTTTTAGAGCATCTCCTACAACTTTTGTTATTTCTGGTCTAGAGACTCTATCCCCACCAACATCTTTATCAGAAGGGATTGTAAAGTCTTCCATAGGCTCTGGTGGAACATAAGGCTTGTAAACAGGCTTTGAGGGTTCTTTTTTACCTATGTCTATCTGGCCTTTTTCCCTTCGTCTTCTTTCTTCTTGAAGCCTCAGAACTTCCTCTGGATTTGTAGTTATGAGCTTGTGTTCAGGCTCTGATGCCATTACTTTTATAGCTACATGGTTTGTACCTGCAAAAAACAATCCTTCCCCAACCCCGGCTGATAACAAGTACCTTTTCTCCCCTTCTGATAAATAAAAGGTTTCCACAACCTTATCTATAGCAGCGGGATGCTGTTTAAAAAGCATTTGAATAGAAGAGTTGGTAACAACAGCTCTACCATATTCAGAAGTTAAGAAATCATCAACATCCTGAGATATAGTTGTAAGCCCGAGATAATATTTTCTAGCCCTTTTAGCGATACCATATATAAATCTTGCACTATCATTGTTCTGCATTAAATACCAAGCCTCTTCAACTATTAATATCCTTTTTCTTAAATTCTTTCTAATGGTTGTCCAAACAAAGTCTAATATCATGTAAAAAGCAATTGGTCTTAAAGCGTCCTCAAGATTCTTAGTTGAAAAGACGGTCATACCGCTCTCTAAATTTATATTTGACTGAGAATCAAATATTCCAGCCATAGAACCTTTTATGAATCTCTCAAGTCTGTCTGCCATACTCTTAGATTCGGGCTCTATACCACCAAGCAATACTTTATATAAATCTTCCATTACTGGAGGTTCTTTTGTAGCTTGGGTTTCAGGATCAGATGTTATGCCTTTTATTCTGTATGTTTCAATAAGAGCTCTATCTAAGATAGCCTCCTCAGTTGAGCTAAGTTCTCCAAGCATTAATTTTAATAAAGTTATTAATGATATAAGTTTTTGCCCTAACTCGTTCTCACCTTCAGTTGCTATACCAGACAAGTCAAAGGGGTTGATTTTCTGCTGAGAGTTGGCAGAGAAACTTATGTAATTTCCACCAACAACCTCACAAAGAACCCTGTATTCTTCTTCTGGGTCTATAATCATAACCTGAGCACCAAAAACTAAATGTCTTAAAGCCTCTAACTTTACAAAGTAAGACTTACCAGCTCCAGATTTTGCAAAAACTACTGAATTAGCATTTTCAAGTGAAAATCTATCAAAAATAACTAAGGAACCGTTATGCTTATTAATACCGTACATTATTCCCTCTTCCATTGTTAAATCAGAAGATGTAAATGGGAAAGTCGTTGCTAGGCTAGTAGTATCCATATTTCTGGTAATCATCAATTTATCAGCACCTGTCGGTATAGAAGATTTGAAAGCATCTTCCATCTGTAAAGCAGCCGATTTGGAAATTAACAATAAGGAAGAAAGCAGAGATTCAAGCTTAGAAGAAACACTGTTCAACTCTTCTAAATCTTCTGCAGGTATAGTTATGTAAAAAGAAAATTGAAAATATTTTTCTGCACCTTTTACAAGCTGCTCTTGCAAAGCAGTTGCGTCTTCAAGAGCGGCCTCAACCACAGGATCAGATATCTTACCCTTGTCTCTGTTGGACATAGTGGTAGCTTCTAATTCTGTTATTTTTCTCCTTAAATCATCAAGAATAACTTTAGATTTTATTGGATAGTAAAACATTGAAATTAAAAGAGTATGATCAAAGTTTATTACAGGAGAAAGCCAGTTAGCACCAACAAACCTTGGATATCCAGAAACAAAAAACGTCCTGTAATACATACCGCCTATTCTTATATCATTAAAGTCTATCTCTATAGCCGAAGGAGCTATTATATCCTTTACAGTTAACATCCCCTCCGACAGTACTTGGGGCGATGTTTTATCACTCCCTGGGATAACAGTACCTACCGAATCTTGGCCTTGTACACCTTGTTTTTTGCTACTTTTTTTAAATAAATTAAAAATATTAAGTGCCATTTTATTCCTCAATAATAGCTGGATTGACTATTGCAGTTTTGTAATCATCAACATTAGTCCTTATCCTTTGACCATAAATATTACTCGGGTTATAAATGTCAAAATAAAGTTCAACAAGTTCTTGCGTACTAAGTTGCTTACACTTTATACCTATTCTTCCAAACTCCCTTATAACGTGCTCTACTTTTGGAGATAACTCTATTTTTCCATCTTGTAAAACTTTTTCCAGATTGACTTCTATCCTTTTATTTTGTGTTCCAGCTAACTTCATTATCCAATCAAAAGCTCCCCCACCTTTTTGGGTCACATCATAAACAGAATTTGACGGTATAACTACATAAAACTTCTTGTCTAAAACTTCATTTATCTTTATTACTTCTTGAACAAATCTCCTGTAAGCTTCTGCTTGAGATTTAAGTAATGGGTCAGATATTTTTGACTCCACCTTCCTCACTTTGTCTACATATTTTGAAATATCCAGCTTTCTTGATCTTATTACTACTTGTATAGGAAAAGAGATGGAGTTTAATAACATTGAAAAAGCGGCAATTATAGCGTCCTGCTCAATCTCAGAAAGAAGGTCAAAATTTACCGCAGTAGTTTGAATAACAGCACAAACAGTACCAGTTTTTAATACTGTTAGATCATCTTTTATATCAAAAATATCTAAATGATCTTGAGTTGTAGATACAAAATCTTGGGCAGCCATAATTTACTTTCCTACTATCCCAATAGTAGGCATAACCTCTCCTTTAACCTCAATAGGAATTATAGCAAACGTAAAGTCATTTTTGTTAGAAGGACTTACCTCTAAAGTATATGTTCCATTCTGCAATGGTGTTGAAACAACAAATTGTCCAAGAGCATTTGTTTTAAATGCCCTAACAGTATCTCCTCTAGAATTTTTTATTGTCAAAAGCAAATCACTTAAAAACTTACCTTCTGGATCTCTAACTACACCTGTTACAACATTAGGTCTGTTAGTCAAAACTGGTAACTGAGTCTTCATTTTATCTACGAACTCTTTTCCGGTTGATACTTTAACCTGCTCATCAAGTTTTTTCTGTAAATCTTTAACCTGTGACTGAAGCTCTGAATAACTTGAAGCTATGCCACCTTTTTGTTCCTCTAACTTCTTCAACAATTTCTCTTGAGCAATTGTATCTATAGACATGGACTTACCCTGTTCTATCTGCTCCTTTAGTTTTGATATCTCTTCAGACAAATCTTTATTTTGTTTCTTTAACTCCTCCACCACATTTCTGGCTTCTTCATCAACTTTTATTACCTTATTCTCTTCTACAACCTTGGTTTTAACCTCTGGTACACCTTCTTCTTTTCTTATTTTTTCTATCAAATCTTCCAATTTTTGGGCTTTCTGCTCTATATCTTCTTTTATTTCCACACTTTCCGATGTTTCTAAAACCCTCTCCCCTCTTATAGGCAAAACTATCTCCCCACTAGATGGAACTAGATTTACAAACTTCCTTCCTGAATGCATGTCGGGTGTTATAGCTTCATATGCATGATAATCCAAATATGATGGTCTTGATTTGATAGGAGCGGACGAAACCCTTGATTTTATTATATTTTCAAATGATTTCTTCTTTTCCCCAGCTTCCAGATCTACACCCGCTTCATCAGAAACCCCTACAGGTTTTTGTGACTCCGCCAATTGTGGGGATATGGTCTCGGGATGTAAATTTTCAAATTTTTCTTCAACTTGTACCGTTTCCAAATCAGTACTACTATCCTCAGTATAATCTACAGAAACCCCAACCGCAGGAGAAGTCAAGGATGGTCCAACATCCCTAAAAGCTTCTTTTACTTTCATAACGTATTCCCTCTCTGGAATGTCTAATGGATCCATAACATCTTCCTCTGATTTATATTTTAAATACTCTTCTAACTTCCTCCTACTTGATGTTGGTGCTAATGTAATTATCTCTTGTTGAACCATTGCTATACTATCGTATAAAAAAGCTGTAGGTAACTGAGGTGTTCTCTTCCAAACTCTTTCTGTGGGAGAATTAATTGAACGAAAAAAATTCACTAACCACTCATCAAGCCCGCGCTCTTGAACAGGAACAAATGCCAAACCTAACGCTAATAAGGCTAAGAATATAGTAATAGGAATCTTAAACAGTCCTGGAATTGATACAAAGGCAAAATAGGCAGATATACCAAAAACAAACAGATAAGAAAACTGTCTCATTGTAAGCTCACCAATAAGCTTAAACTCAACATCCATGATGTTCTGGGGAACAGCGTGCTGTCTATTTGACTGGGGCATGTCGGTTAAAGGCATTATAGAAATTATATTGCTCTAAGAGCTGTTAAGCAAGGAATTTTACCTAAGATTTATATGAAAATCTAAATCATTGTTAAATTTACCTGAGTATTTTAACGATGTATCAGTAATTTCTAAGTTGTTAGAACTACCATTTAACATTGACCCAAACGGAGGGTTGAAAGAAAAAGACACATTATCTCCATCTGTCCCTGCTTGTTTTTGCCACTTTAGATTATAAACACCGTTGTCTTTTGACAAAGAAGCATTGGGAGACAAGTCATACCCCAACACCAACTTAACCGTATTCTTTGGATTAAGAACGAAGCTTGTTTCAAAAGATGTGTATTTTCCAACATTTGATGTGATTACATTCTTAAATATATCTTCCCTTTTACCATTATTAAAAACTATTTCTGCTCCTGTTAGTTTTGCCCCACTTTGAGATAAAACACGAACATAATCCTTATATGGCCCACCAGGCCAAGCATCTGTCTCGGAATTATTCTTATACTCCAAAGTTAAAGTGGCTCTCAAAACACCATCTCTAGTTAAAGAACTAACCTCATAACTCATTGAATTTTCTACGTAGTAATTAGATTTTGTTCCTCCTAAATTTGCATTAACAACCATCAAATAATCACCGTCTGTATCAACCAAAGAACCGTCCCACTTTTTTTCCTTCAAAATCGCGTTTACAGGATTATTTGAAAAATGTATTTGAAGATGTCTTTGGTTTAAAGATTTTACAACTTCTTCTGATAATTTAGACATATCTTTTTTATCTAAGGAAAAGATACTTTCTAACATCTTCCCACCCAATACAGCCAAAAAAGATTTTTTATCTTGGGAACCATCTTTATAATCAAAACCACTATAATACTGGGCTCTTTCATCCAAATTTTCCGCAGTTATATCCTCATTATATGAGGACAAAAAAACAGGGCCAGTGACTCTCAACAAACTCTCAACAAATTGTAAATCAACTGCTATGTACCCATCTATTGTTTCGCCTTTTATTTTAAAATATATATCGTCAAAAGTTCTAGCAGACTTAGAAAAATCTGGGTCCCAGTTAGAGTTTCTAAGATACAAAGTTTCCTCTCCCAAAAAACCTTTTATTGGTTCCGGTACTTCAGTTTTTATATTTCTTATATCTATCTGACCATCTGGATTATAAATATCATCTATAAAGATATTTTTTATTTTCCCATTTTCTAGCTTTATTAGAGCATAAGATCCTATAAAACCACCTGTAGGACGTAACTCATTTGAATTTTGGAACCAAACTATATATTTCTTCTCTCCGCTCATACCTAACATCTGAGGCAGACCTGACATTACAGTATAAAGATTGTCTGAGATATTTTGAGAATCTTCTAAGAATTTTTTAAACTCATAAAAATATTCTTTGTACTTTTTTGGAACATAGATTTCATCTATACCCGACAGATCTGCTCTCGCCATCCCAACATAATCTTTCATGCCAGAGATTGAAGATTTAGCATTTTCAAATACGACTGGGTCTAAAACATTGGAGTTATCCGGCCTTATTGTTTCAAAAACAGACTCAATAGGCTTAACAGCGCCAGATCCCAAACTACCTGCTCTAGAAAATAAGGACAAAGAACCTAACAGTTTATCGTAAGAACTGTATTCATTATTCTTACCAAAAAAAGAAAATGCCCACTTCAACTTTCTTAAAGACATCCTACCTTGTCTAAAATTCTCATATGCTTCAGTGGTGTTTTCTTCCAACTTTTCAGAATCCATTGTAATTAAACTCTCTTTGGCAGCATTTAAATTGGACACTCCTTTTTTTACATTAAAATAAGTGCTTATCACAGGAATACAAACAAAAACTAAAAGAGCCGATAGCAAGATTGCTGAAACTGAACTAAGTATTCTCAAACCACCAAAAGAAAAGCCTTCAAATACCCTCTTTTTCTTTTCAAAACTTGGTTCATCAATTGTATTTTTACTTACCTTTTGAGAAGTATCCTTGTCTCTAGTCAAATCTAATACCGAGGTATCTTTTGGCCTTGAAGTTATCTTTACACCCTGAAGAGAAACAATACTATCTGGATAAACTTCTTTCTTTTCTTCTTGTTTCACTTTTGTATCAATATATATTGCGGGCTTAAAAGCGTTTGTATTCGGAGAATAATTTAGAGATTGCAGTGTTTTTATAATACCCTCCTTCATACCAACCTTAGGTTTCCAACCCAAATCTTTAATATTTTCGCTATTAATTCCCTCATAGTTAAAATTTCTGTTTCCAATACTAGGTTTAAATTGAACAGACATTTTAGAATCGGCTACACTTTTAACTAAATAGGCTGTTTCCAAAGAGGAAATTAGTTCCTTTGGAACAATAGAATAAATGTTACCTTTTGTATTCTCATTAAATTGGGCTTTTATTATTCCAGAAATAACGTCACTGATATACAAGTAGTATCCTTTTTCCTCACCATCCCCGTATATGTCAATGGAAGTACCCTCTAAAACATTCTTTATATAACCACCTAAAAAACCGCTGGAATTTAAATCCATTCTAGGACCGTACACCTCTGGCAGCCTTACTACCCTTGCATCAATATTGTGTTTTTTGAAATATTCCCAAACAACAGCTTCTGCAAATCTCTTAGCTTCAAGTAAACTAAATCTATTTTCTTCGCTAATATTGGACCCAAAATACTGATCAAGATCAATCTGAGCAGTCTTTATCTGATGTATATCTATGGTAGACCCGAGCAAAAATTTAGCTGAAGATCTCTTAGCTAAATCAAGCAGGTTTTTCGTACCTAAAGAATTGGTCAAAAGAGATTCCAAACTTAAATAATCTTTACTGTAGAAATACTCCTCTAAACCAGCGAGATGGAAAATATAATCAACACTTTGAATGTCTGCAGGAAGTCCTTCATTTATATCCACATCGTAAAGAGCAAAATTTGGATTTGTTAGTAAATGTTTAACATGTACTTCTTTACCAGTCTTAAAGTTATCAAGGACAACAACTCTTGCCTTATTATGGAGTAAATACTCTGCTAAATGAGATCCTATAAAACCCGCACCTCCGGATATTAAAACCGTAGGAATAAGGGCAGATTTAGTTATACTTTGTTGTTTAGACATTTGGGCAGTGTTATAAAAGTTACTCTAATAGAGTATACAAGATTTTACCGTTAACTACACTAGTTTCCCCAAAATCACTGTATATCACTATTTATTGGTATAATAGGCGTGTTATGGAGCTAAAAGAAATAAAAAAGATCTTATCAAAAAACAAGCTTTTCTTAACTATACCAACATTTATTGGTCTTGTTTTTGGGTTGGTTTTATATTATTTACCAGCCAAACACATGTCCTCAGGATCTTTATATATTGGTAGAAAAATAGACAAGTCAGAGGAGTTTTTCTCTTATGAAGGATATTATGCTCAACAAACTGCAGCGAACTACACAAACTCTGTTATATCTCTAGCTGAAAGTCTTGATATTAAAAAGGCTGTTCTGGATGAGATTGGGCTTCCCTATAATAATGAAAATATAAGAACTTTAGAAAGAGCTTTGAAAATAAAAAAATCAGGGCCTCAAACCATCAATATATCAACAAAACACTCCGATAGAGATATATCTGAAACTATGTTTAGGAGTATATCTAAAGCATTAATTAAAACATCAGAAGATCTAAACAAAGATGGGGATAGTAGCTTATTTATACGACAAGTTTCAACAGAACCATTAGTAAAAGAGGTATACAGATCTCTCTACGTCTATTCTTTTGTTGGAATTTTATCTGGTTTAATAGTTGGTTTATTTTATTTATGTCTAAAGGAATATTTTAAAGATTAGTATGGTAGTTACTGTAAACACAGATGGCGGTGCAAGAGGAAATCCAGGACCAGGTGCTATAGGGGTAGTTATAAAAAATGAGAAAAATGAAAAAGTGAGAGAAATAGGTAAATTTATTGGTAAATCAACTAACAACGAAGCTGAGTACAAAGCTGTTATAGAAGGGTTAAAAGCCTGTGAGGAAATGAGAGTAGAAAAAGCAGAATTTTTTATTGATAGTTTATTGGTTGTGAGCCAATTAAACGGTGATTTTAAAATAAAAGAGCCTAGAATGAAAGCTTTGTTTAAGGAAGCAAAAGATATAGAAAAGAATATCAAATCAGTGATATATACTCACGTTAATAGGGAAAAAAACTCGGAACCAGACAAAATTGTTAACGATGTTCTAGATTCTTTGGAGTAATAATGAAAAAAAACAGGACCAATTCTTGCAGAACGTCCATAATAAAGACACTTTCCTATAGTGGAGTTTTTGGATATCCTATAACTTTTTATCAAATCTCAAACAATCTTATATCAGGTTCCTTCACATATAAAAAGATTAGAAAAGAACTAGAAAAACTTGTTGATGAAGGTGCTGTTAAAAAAATAAAAAACAGATTTATGCTAAAGGGGATAAAAACACATGATGTCAGTAAAAGAGAAAAATACACTAGGGAAATAATCGAAAAATACAAAGAAAAAATAAAACTTTTGAAGAAAGTGCCTTGGGTTAAAATGATAGCTGTAACAGGCTCAGTAGCAAACTACGATGCAAAAGAAGGAGATGATATAGATCTTTTGATAGTAACTGAAAAGAACAGACTTTGGATAACTAGGGGATTTGTGTTTTTAATATTAAAAATAATTAACGAGCTACCAAAAGATAAAAGCAAAAGAAACATATGTCCTAATATATTTTTAGATGAGAATAATATGGCATGGTCAAAGAAAAAAAGAAATTTGTATGTAGCTCAAAACATAATATCTATGCAACCGTTTTCTTGGAGAGATGATACGTACTTTAAGTTTATTAATGAAAACGATTGGATCAGAAAATACTACAAAAATTTTAATTTGAACTATCAAGGTAGAAAAACAAAAATAAAAAAAGATAGTCCTTTAATGGCGCTTTTAGAGAAGATAGCCAGAAAAAAGGAAATGGAATACATGAAAAAAGACATAACAACAGAAGTAGTGAATCCAAAACTAATACATTTTAATAAAAACGATAGCACTAAAAAAATCTTGTCAAAATACAAGGAAATACTGAAAAAATATCAAAATTCTCAAAAATAATATATAAAGTGTTGACAATTATCACTTACGATGTTAGAGTGATAATATAGTAATATTATTGATTTCATTGAAAGGGGGCGATAAATATGGCTATAGTTAAATGGAACAGATGGGGAATACCTACTATTTTTGATGATGAAAACTGGCTATCTCAATGGTCTGATCAAGTCAATTCACCGAGCGGAATAGATATATATGAGACCGAGAATGCCGTAATTGTCGAAGCACAGATCCCAGGAATAAAGGAAGAGAATGTTGAAGTGAATATTGAAGGTAACGTTTTAACCATAAACGCACACCAAGAAGAGACAGAGGAGCAGAAAAATAAGAAAAAAACTGTCTACAAATCTACAAGACAAACATCTTTCAACTACTCAACTAACCTACCAAGAATAGTTGACTCTTCTAAGACTGAGGCTGAGTTGGAAGAGGGAGTGTTGAAAATAACAATCCCTAAAACAGAAGAGGGTAAGCCAAAGAAAATAGAGGTAAAAAAGAAAATTAAATAATTTTCCTTTCTCTCCTGATGGTTGTTAGGAAATTACAAGAAAACCCCCGCGAAATGCGGGGGTTTTAACTAACGCTTAAATCAATTAGTATTCTTCTGGCATTCCAGACGACGGTGATTTATCATCTTTTTTTGGAAGTTCCGTTACTAAACATTCCGTGGTTATTATCATAGTTGCAGCTGAAACCGCATTCTGAAGAGCACTTCTAGCTACTTTTGCAGGATCTATTATTCCCGCTTCTAACATATCAACATATTCCATTTTCAGAACATCGTATCCAATATTTTTATTTTTACCTTCCTCAGACTTTCTTTCTATCTCAGCTAGCACTTTACCGTCATCCATACCAGTATTCTTAATCAATAATCTTATTGGTTGTTCCAAAGATTTCTCCAAAATTGAGACACCAACTTGTTCATCACCTTCAAGGTGTAATTTTGACAAAGCTTCTCTTGCTATCAAAAAAGCAATCCCACCACCAGGCACTATACCTTCTTCAACAGCAGCCTTAGTTGCGTTAACAGCATCTTCAACACGAAGCTTCAGCTCTTTTAACTCAGCCTCAGTGGCTGCACCAACCTTTATTACTGCAACACCGCCGCTAAGTTTAGCTAATCTTTCTTGAAGTTTTTCTTTTTCATAACTTGATGTTTCCTTTTCTATCTGAGACCCTAACATCTTTACCCTATCTTTTATCTCCTCTTCATCCCCTTTTCCACCAACTATTGTGGTGTAATCTTTTCCAGAAATAATTCTGTCAGCCCTACCTAAGTCTTCTACTGTAGCGCCATTTACTTTTTTGCCAGTATCCTCACTTATAAAAGAAGCACCTGTAAGTACACAGATATCTTCCATCAACGCTTTTCTATTGTCACCAAAACCCGGGGCTTTAATAGCAAGAACATTTAAAACACCTCTTAACTTATTTACAACTAATGTGGCTAAAGCTTCTCCATCCACATCGTCACAAATAATCACTAAATCTTTTGAAACCTTCATCAAATTCTCAAGTAAAGGCAACATATCCTGCATATTGGATATTTTTGAATCAGTTACCAATATATAAGGGTTTTCTACTATGGCTTCCATTTTCTCGGTATTGGAAACAAAGTAAGGAGATAAGTAACCTTTATCAAATTGCATACCCTCCTTATATTCAAGCTCTATATTAAATCCTTTTGATTCATCAACAGTTATAACCCCCTCATCTCCAACTTTTTCCATAGCTTCTGAAATTATTTTTCCAACTTCTTCGCTCTGTGCAGATATAGTTGCAACCTGTATCTTTTCTTCTGTGCTTGATACTTCTTTTGATAGTTTTTGTATTTCTTCAACAACTTTTTGAGCAGCTTTATCCAAACCTCTTCTTAGTATCATTGGGTTTGCACCGGCAGATACATTCTTTAAACCTTCGTTAACAATTGCTCTGGCTAATACAACAGCTGTCGTTGTTCCGTCTCCTGCCACGTCGTTTGTCTTTGATGAAGCTTCTTTAACTATCTGCGCTCCCATATTTTCAAACTTATCTTCTAGTTCTATTTCTTTTGCAACAGTTACACCGTCGTTCACAACATTGGGTGTACCCCAGCTTTTATCTAAAGCAACATTGCCCCCTTTTGGACCAAGGGTTGTTGAGACAGCTCTAGCTAACTTATCTACACCTTTTTTTAGTTTTTCTCTGGCTTCTTCGCCGTATATTATGTCTTTTGCAGCCATATTTTCCTCCTCAATTTAAAATTTAATTTTCAACTAATGCTAAAATATCTTCTTCCCTAACCAAAAGAAGATCTTTTCCATCTATTTTAATCTCAGTACCTCCCCACTTTTTAAACATAACTATGTCCCCTTCTTTTAAATCTAAGGGTATTAACTTACCATCCTCATCTTTTTTACCCGGCCCTACCGCTAAAACTTTACCTTCTTGTGGTTTTTCCTTGACTGTATCAGGAATTACAATCCCCGACGGTAACTTTGTTTCCCTTTCTAACGGTTCTATAAGTAAATGATCCCCTAAGGGTTTTATTTTTTTTGGATTTTCCATAATTCCTCCTTAATAACTAAATTCCTGAGATTAATTTCTAGGCACCAATACTTATATTACAACTTCAAATGATTTAATCAAAATATACTTATTTCTTAAATCTAGCATAAATTCTCATTTTTCCATCACCAATCTTATCTTGTTTATATATTTCTATGTGACCTATTTCTCCTGTACTTTTAACGTGAGGCCCTCCGCAAAACTCCATACTCACATTTGATTCTAAACTAGCCCCTATGAAATAAACCTTAACTTGTTCAGGATACTGCTCACCCTCTAAATGAATTGCCCCACAACTAACAGCATCGCCCTTTGGTAATACAGTAGAATTAACTTCAATATTTTGGTCAATAATGTCGTTTACCTTTTTTTCAACTTCTAATATCTCCTCTTCAGTCAATTTTGAGTTATTTGGGAAATCAAACCTCAATCTTTCTGAGGTTATGTTACTCCCAATCTGCTTTACATGAGAACCTACGACATCTCTTAAAGCTTTATTTAAAAGGTGGGTTGCCGTATGGTACTTTACAACATCATCACTATTATCAGAGAGCCCTCCCTTAAATTTTTTCTCAGCACCTTTTCTTGATATATCTTGATGGCAACAAATAAGTTTTTCTACATCCCCAGATATTTCCTTTAAGTTGTTATCATTTATATTTTTTCTTTCCTTCAAATCTTCTATAAACATATCAACCGGGTATCCGTGTGATTGATATAAATCAAAAGATTCTTTTGAGAGTAAAGGAACAGGTAGTCCAAAAACTTCAACTTTTTCTTCAAAATTATCAATTGAATCAATTCTCTTAAAAGACTCCTTCTGACCAACTTTTAATATGTTGCCAAATTTCTCTTCCTCCAAACCTAAATATTTTTCTATAAATCCTTGGTTACTTTTTAATTCTGGATAATAAGTACCGTACTTATCAACAACTATTTTTGACAATTCTACTAAAAACGGGCTTGGTATACCTAACTTTCTTCCTTCTCTAACTGACTTTCTTATCAATTTTCTTAGAACATAACCTTGATCTGTATTAGAAGGAGATATACATCTTTGATCACCAAGTATAAAAACCGAAGCTCTTATATGATCTGTTAATATCCTCATACTTTTCTCGTTACGAGAAGTGGATAAAGAAGAAACTTTATCAAATATATCTGATAACCCATCTATTTTATAAACATCTTTAAAACCATTTAGTACTGCCACCGTTCTTTCCACACCCATACCTGTATCAACATTTTTTTGCTTTAGTGGTACATAGATGCCATCAGAAGTTTTTTCATATTCCATAAAAACATTGTTCCATATCTCTACCCAACCTCCTGATCCTTCAGAAGATTCTAAAAGTATAGGCTCCCCATCCCCTGTCCAAAAGTATATCTCCGTATCAGGACCGCAGGGACCGGTGTTACCAACAGGACCCCACCAATTGTCTTTCTTTCCTAAGAAAAATATTCTACTTTTATCAATACCTAACGACTCCCATATCTCTGCAGACTCTATATCTTTAGGAATCTCTTTATCCCCTTCAAAACAGGTAACGGCAAGTTTTTCGACTGGAATATTTAACTCTTTAGTTAAGAACTCGTAGCTCCAAGAGATAGATTCTTTTTTCCAATAATCTCCTAATGACCAGTTCCCAAGCATTTCAAAAAAAGTAACATGGGTGTTATCACCCACTTCATCTATATCATCTGTTCTCAAACATTTTTGTACATTTACAATTCTTTTTCCCAAAGGATGCTCTTCCCCTAAAAGATAAGGTGTAAGTGGGTGCATCCCAGCTGTTGTGAATAAAACAGTAGGATCGTTTTCTGGAACAATGGAAGCAGAAGGGATAATAGCATGCCCTTTTCCTTCAAAAAATTCCAAATATTTTTTCTTTAATTCATCAGTTGTCATTTCAATATCAACCAAATCTAATGTTGATATTTTACCACTATCGTGATAATTTAGGTACATATGGCAGTATCCACAATCAGTAACGATGATAAAAAGCCCTTTTCTACCGGTTTGATTTATTTTCTAGGTATATTAGGAGTTGCTTTAGTGGTTTTCTTTGGAGGAGAACTATTAAGAAACTTGTCTGGACTTAGTAACAAAGCCGTTTTGAACGTAGTTGTACAAAATGGTAAAGCAGAAGTAATGGTAAATAACACAAAAGTTGGTGACACCCCGTTTGAATCAAAAGATATAAAACCTGGAAACAACACCGTTGCTATTAGGAGTGACACAAGACAGTATCAAACAGAGATAAAGTTTTTACCTTCCAAAAAAGATACTGCTTACACTGTCAGCATAGCAAGAGATTTGGGAGTATCTGACATTTTTTCTTCTGGGCAAGACATGTGGTTCGATAAAGACGGTTCAGATAATACTCTAAGAGTACTTTCAAACCCTTCTGGAGCAAAGGTCATTATAGACAATTCAGAAGTTGGAACTACTCCCTTTACTTCATCAGCAATATCAAATGGAAATTACGACCTTAAGATAATATACCCAGGATATGAAACTAGTGAAATGAGAGTAAATGTTCAAAACGGTTATGTGTTGAATATATCTGTAAAACTATTCCCCTATCCAGTAACTCCAGAGATAAAAATGTTTGAAGGATCTAATAATTTATACAATATATCCATAGACGACCCAGCTGTAACATCTGACACCCAAGCTTGGGTTAAAGGAATAATATACTGGAATGATACCAGAGGCTTGAACGTGCAAGATGTTGGAATGAATAAAGATAGGGTTTTTGATTATTTCATAGACTATAAAGGTGGGATATACGATAAAGATGGGACCCTGCTTGCTTCCCAAGAAGATCTTAAGAAAATCTCCAATGCTAACAGGGGAGCTTACCTAGGAGCATCGTCTGAAGCAAAGGGTATAACAGAAGAAGCTAGAAGAGCTCTTGAATTATTAGGAGATTCCGGAATTAAATCTGTAGATAAAGAAACAGCAAAAATAAAGACTACACCTCTTGGCTGGCTTAGAGTTAGAAAAAACCCAGATTTAAGCGGAGAAGAGCTAACAAAAGTAAATACTGGGGAAACTTATGATGTCTTAGAAAAAGCAAGCGGTTGGATAAAAATAAAAGTCTCTGAAACACTAGAAGGTTGGGTATCAGAAACATACGTAGAACTATCTAAATGAAGGGTGCCACTCTAAGAGATCGGGTCTTATTTCCTTAATTCTTTTCACACTTTCTTGATATTCATTTGTAAAAGATAGTCTTTTCTCATATTTTGCAATTGTTGATATCACTCCTGCATCATTCCAATATTTATATTTCGTATTTTTAAAAAACTCTTTTACCACACCAGAGTACCTAACATCTAAATTATTAACGTCAGAAATATTACCCATTGCATTCTCAATAGCTAAAAAGTAATAAAGAGGAATTGAATTTCTAATAGTTACCAAATTCAAAGGGTTAAGTTCAATAGATTTTTTTATATCTGAATACATTCTTTCTTTAACACTGTTAACATCTTTAGTTGGTAATAAATAAACAGTCAGAACCTTTGCTCTTCCTCTGTAATAATTTGGCTCATATGGATTAAGATCCAAACTCTTATTAGCAAAATATAAGGCTCTTTCTCTATCACCAGCACTTAAAAATTCTTGAGATTTTTTAAAGTTTATATCTGCCCTGTAAATTTTAGATAGATTGAAAATAACAAAAGAACAAGCACCCCATAAAACAATTGATGAAAAAATAATTAAAAATTTAGGCCTAGTTGAAATACTAGATAAAGAACCGCCCTTCTTTTCAAACCCTTCTTCTAACACATAACTTGCAAATATCCAAAACAAAAGACTTGTTGGAACAACAGGCCAGCCAAAAATATTTGAAATGCCAAAAGCTAACACAGATGGTTTTATAAAATTAGGGGATTTCTTAAACATTAGATACAGAATAAAGATAAAAGATAGGAGAGAAAAAACACCAGACTCCGACCAAATCTCTATGTAATAGTTATGAGGTTTATTAAAAACAAAATCCCATTCAGAAGAATAATTTAATTTTAAACTTCTAAAAGGTTGGAAATTATAAGGGAAAGTCTCAGGACCAGAACCAATTAAGAACACTCTGAATGATGAGAATATCATTTTAAGGCTGCTTTCCCATAACGAGAGACGTATAAAACTAGGGTCGGAAACATTGTTTTGAAGGCTTAAATTTACAGAACTCTTTTCCTGAGCATAGGAAACACTGACAAGACCAACATTTTTCTTAAGATCAATGATTATATCGTCAACCTTATCTTTAAATATTCCTGGATTTGATACAGGAACAACTACCATAACCAAGATTATCAAGGCCAATCTGTACCTAAAATTATTGTCCTTTTTATTTTTTAATATTTTTGGCAATAAAATAACTAATGATGTTAGAAAACCCAAAATACCAGATAGAGAATAAGTGACCCAAAAACAATAAAAGCCAAGAATGTAAATACCAAACCACAATTTAGATAGTTTTGAATCTTCATTTAAAAATATATACAAAAGCACGGGCAAAATCATGGATAGATACTGAGCTAACCAGTTTGGCTGTCCAAATGTAGAATAAGCACGAGAAATACTGTTAAAATACTGAAACAACCCGTAAAACCCTATGGGAATAATCGTAAACAAAGATGTAGTTAAAAGATTTCTGTAATCTTCCTTTGTTAACTTATTTAATGCAACATAATAAAGACCAAAAAATATAAAATAAGATAAAAACCCACCATTAAATCTTGAGTAATAACCAAATATAGAAGTATAAAAATGTGTAGAAAATAAAGTTGAAATTATAAATGTAACAAAAAGAACTACTATGGCTGGGTGCGGTTTCCTTAATTTTATGGGATTCTTTATCACATCAGTTATGAAAAAGGTAATTATTAAAAAACCGAAAAAGTAAACAAAAAACATCTTGGGAAATTCAAATAACTCATTACTGTTGGTGGAGAAAATTAAAGGTGTGAAAAAAACTAATAGAGCATACAAAAAGAAATACGGTCTTGAAAGATATTTTTTAATTGACTGTAGCGTTCCCATGGTAGTAATATGATATCAACAGTAACATGTAATTTCCTAGTGTGTTACTAAAATTTATGCTGTCTAAAATCTTAGTAAAACTCATAGATAAGGCTATTGTTCCTACAATTCTACTCTTAAGTGCTAGGGTTGTTTCCATTGTTTTAGCAGCCAAATATATGGGAATAAACATAAAAATAAGCTCCGAGGGAATAGTCACCCAAAATTCAGCAGAATATGTAAAACTTAATTCGTATTCCATTTTATTTATGTTGGCAATGCTAATAATAGGGCTAATATATGTGGCTATTAAAGGCCTTGTTTTCCACGACTCTCATGTCAAACCAACAATAACAGCTAAGTTATTTTCTATAAAAGCTAAATCGTTAATACAAAGTTCTTCAGAAATATACCCACAATGGGGTGTTTGGTCATTGTACTCTTTTATGTTATCAGCAGTAGCTGGAATAATGGCTATGTCTAAGCTTGCATATTTTTGGGTCTTTTACTTGGTAACATTTGTAACTTTAATAAATACTGTACTTTTTATATATGACTTTGAAGACGATATAAAAATAAAAATGGAGGATAAAAAATGAAAAAAATAATATCCTTCGGTCTTAACTCTGTTCTCTTAGCAATTTTTGTAAGTATGATTTTGCTACCAATAGGTTTTATGGGAAAAATGAAATACGAGAATGATTCTAGTGTTCTTTCAGCTCAAGATTACTCTGACGAGAAAAGCTCTATAAAATCTCTTGATGATCCAGATTCCAATATTCCTGAGGACGTAGAACAATTTATAATGAGAATGGAAAGAGAATACTATCAAAACCAAGGAAATAAACCCAGTACGTCAGTGCCGACTGATGTTTTCAAGGAAGACATTGAGAGAGAAGAGGAAATGGAAATTATAAACGATATAAAAACAAACGATATTGAGAACCAGTAGTATCTCTAATTTAGATTTGGAAGAACAAATATTATTACAGAAACCACCACCACCCACAAAACAACCGTCCAAAGTAAAGGCTTATCAGACAACAAAACCCTTTCTGGAGATTCCCCCTCTTCTTTTTCATAGATTACATAGAGATATCTAGCAACTCCATATATGACCAACGGAATAGTTAACATCATTAATTTTGGACTTTTCAAAACTACAGGAAGAATACTGCCTATTTTATCTCCAACATCGGCGGGTGAAACCATAAAAGTAAAAAGGGAGTAAGTCAAAAGTGTATAAGATGCGGACATAGATATTATGCTATCCAGTAAAGTATCTGGATAATGTCTAAGAGTTTTTCTTGTCATTATCTCTGCATCAGAACTATCCGAAAATTTTGCTAATATAGTTTTCTCAGATCTCCTTTTACCAAAAGCTAACAACATTGATATTCCTATTGTTGTTAGTATTAACCAAGAAGATATAGAAGTTCTAGAAGCAAAACCACCAGAAAAAACCCTTATTATGAATCCTGTAGCTACAATCAACGAATCCAGAATTATCACACTCCTAAGATAAAAAGAGTATGCAAACTGAATTAAAACATAGATTACGAGCATTAAAGTAAAAAAACTATCCAGATTCAATACTGAATAGGTAATTGCAAAAGCAAATAAAATTATAGATATGGTTATAGCAAGAGTCGGAGATATTTCACCTGATGCAATAGCTCTATTTTTCTTAATGGGGTGAAGTCTGTCTTTAGGAGCATCTATAACATCGTTTAAAAAATAGGCCCCCGAGGAAACAGCACAAAAAGCTACGAAAGCCTTTAAAGACCAAGAGAATGTTTCAGCATCTAAAATTGTCCCTGCTAGGAAGGGGGCTGCAAACACGCTTAAATTTTTTAACCACTGTCTTGGTCTTGCGGTCCTTAATATGTGGTATAACTTTCTAATCATTATTTTGATAATAAGTCTTTTAATACTCTTTCTCAAGTTTCAATTTCATATCCAAAACCCCTGTAAGTTTTTATTAAACTTGTTCCAAAATTTTCTTCAAACTTATTTCTAATGTTTCTTATATGAACTTCGACTGTGTTACTTATGGTATCTAAACCACTTTCCCAAACATGTTCTAGAATTTCTTCTTTAGAAACTGCTCTCCCACAGTGCAACATTAAATATTCTAAAAGATCGTATTCTTTTCTCCTCAGTGGAAACTCCTTCCCATCTACAAATACTCTCCTATCATTCATGTTTAAAGATAGCCGACCCGATTTTATGACATCTCTGCAATGAACTAAATCTTTCCCTACCCTCCTTGCCAATACATTTATTTGAGCCTTAACCTCTTCAACACTAACTGGTTTTTGAATTACGACATCAACACCAGAATTAAGACTTGCAACTCTATCTGCAGATTCAAAATTATCGGAAATTAAAATAATCGGAGATTTAATGCCTAACCCCCTCATAACACCGCACAACTCTATACCACCAATATCATTGAGGCTTGAAGCAATTATAATAGAGTCGTAGCAAAGAGATTCCGAAAGACACGTAGCTTCAGACCCTGTTGTAACCGTATCAACAACAAAGGAGCTTTTAAGCCCGTCACAGAGCTCATCCATTTTGGATTCATTGCATGCTACAAATAATAGTCTCATTTTCTCTTACGAATATAAAAAGTATCCATTAATATTCTTCACAAGGAACATTAAAAGAAAATTAAATATATTATCCAGAATATTTACAGAAATAGAAGACTAATATATTAAATGCCTTCTAATCCTTCTTTTTTGCATTCAATCTAACTGTGAGAAGTATTATTCCAAAGGCCACTACACCCATTATTAATAAAGCTACTTTGAGGACTATGTTTTCAGGAGAAAATAAACCTATCAAACCAAATATAAATGTAGCAACCCAATAAAAAATAGCAACCTTACTAACACTCCAGCCTCTATCTAGTAAAATATGGTGTAAATGACCCCTATCACCTCTAAAAGGGCTTTTTCCGTGTGAAACTCTCCTGATCACAGCAATTAACGCATCTAAAAATGGTATTAAAAGTATAAGAACTGATACAGTAATTTTGGCTTGAGCGTATATCGCCAAACTTGCTATGACCAAACCTGCAGACATTGCACCAAACCCCCACATTATTTTTGATGGGTGCCAGTTATACTTAACAGACCCAAAAGCAACCCCCGCACTTATAGCGGCCATAGTGGCTATATCAACATGTATCCTATCTAGGTTTTTAAATCTTAAAGATAGTATTGCAATTAAAACTGAGGCTATACCTACAATCCCAGGAAACTGGCCATCAACCCCATTTGACCACGACAAAACATTCATCAACCACACTATCCACAGGGCTGTGATTAAAAACGGTATTAATGGCAAAACATTATTACCAACAGTTATTTCCAAAATATTTAAATTTACAAACCCACCAAACGGATTACTAATTGTATAAATCAATATTCCTGACATCACTACAGGAAAAACACAGATGAATAATAGAAATAGCCTGAGAACTGGATTTTCCAATATCCTATAACCAGACTTTGGATGTGTGTTTTGATAGTCATCTATAAATCCTAGTATTCCCGTCATGAGAACAGAAATATAAAGACCTAATGTACTCTTACTGACCCCAATAAAAATAGCTGAGAGAAAAGTAAAAACTAGAGAGTATACAAATCCCCCACCTCTTGCTGAGGGTGTTTGTAAAATCATACCTGGATGATTATGTATTTGGGGATTTGTAATTAATTTTTTTCTCTTTGCGTATTCTATAAAAGCTGGTAGTACTAAACTCATTACTATAAAGGCAGATATAAAAGCAGGGAGCAAACTCATGTATTTTGCATCAAGAATAGGCTTAAATGGTACAGAAGCTATTTTCATAATTCTTACAACAGAACCAAATAAGATAACATTGACAAAAAGTATTGAATACCAAACTATTTCTTCTAAATATCTGGCATAGAATTTGTTAAGTAGAGACAGTATCAAACCTACCAAACTGATGGCCACACTAACAATTGGAATCATGTACAAATTAAACTTAGGGGCCATTTGGGAATCACCCCAGATCTTTGTGTACCAAAAAGGTATATCTGTATTTATATACTTAAATCTAGACATGATGTAAAAAAACATAAATACAGATATAGAAACATTTAAAAATAGGTTGGAGAGATTTTTATCTCTTAATTTTACTAATACTTGCCCTGTTATTTTCTCTAATCTTTTATTTATCTTCATTATCTAACTTTCTGAGTATGGTAAAGATCTTTAAATCTTTTACCAAATACAAGCATTGTTTGAGCATGAATTGTAGGAAAGAATGAATAGGTTAACAAATTTATTGTTATCAATGGAGTTTCAAAAAAAGTTAAAAATTTTCTAAACCAACCCCATTCCTTAGGAAATGGTGGGGAAAACTTTTTTCTAAAATAAACACCTGGAACCATAAAAGCCATTGTGATTGTAAGCACAAAACTCATAATTTTTGGCAAACTGTAAGCAAAATTTGACTGCTTAACATATGGGTTTACCAATGTAACTATTGCAAAACCAAATGTTATTAAAAACACAATGTTAGTTAAAATAACTCTTTCCTTTATATGTCTAGTAAACCAATTCAGCTTTTTAGATAGTTTCACGTCTCCCTTTTTTAAGAAATTTTTAACAGAAAGAGGAAAATCAACCGCTCCCCAACCCCATCTTAAGAGCTGTTTATATAAACTTTTATGAGAATCAAGGAAACTTTTTCCTTCGACAGCGTCTGCAGAGTAGGGTATGTAGTGAGGTATGCCATCAAAATCACCACTTCTTGCAAAAAAAGCTCTCCAATAGAAGATTGTATCATCAGCTCCTAAAGCTACATCAAAAAAGTTTGCATCTATTAAAGTTTGCAAAGATACAGAAAAAGCAGAAAATGACTTTCTCACCTTACCCTTATTAATAGCCCAATCTGAAATGACACCTAAAGTGACTGAGTTGGCTTCTAATCTCATAAGTAAAGGTACCCTCCAAAGATTATTATTAAAAAGAGGTATAGCAGAAGAATAAAAGTGGTTATCTCTTTTATCAGATGATAGATATAGATGAGTTAACCTTGCTAAATACTGTCTATCTAAAACATGATCAGAATCTATATTACTAAAAATATAATTTCTAATTATTTCCCCTCTTTTTCTTAACTCCTCAACAGCATGAGAAGATCCCCAGGCACGATTAGCACCCCCATCTCCCTTGGCTTCCCCAGGTATACCGGCGGGATGTACAAAAAACATTAAACTACTTAAATTTTTTTCTCTTTCTCCAATTATTTTTTTAATCCTAGATATAGCTTCTTCAGAATATTTCTGCTCAACCGTAAATACAAGTGATATTTGCTTTGAAGGAAAAGTCTGGTTAATTATACTATCTATAGAATCTCTAAGAACTGCTTCAGGCTCATTAACCACCGGAACAATAATAATATGCATCACTGATTCCAAATCTTTTGGTAGAGTTCCCTTGTCGGGAAGTCCTGAGAAGTTCAATTTTTGACATTCCAAGTACCAATTAGTTGCTGTTTCATCCATATATTTCCTATAGCCTACAAACAAACCTACGGCATGGGTAAAAGCCATATAACTCCAATAAACGGTAAGGAAAGTCAAGACATAAACAACAACACTTGGAAACGTTAACCCTAACCATATGGGGGATAAAAGTAAGCTCCATGTAAGAACCCCAAGTAAGATTTCTAAAAATCTATTTACCAATTTATCATTTTTTTCTACAAAGTCTTTTAGCATAATTTAAAAAGAGAACAGGTATTTTTATAAGAAAGCTCACACACTTCCTCAAATGTTTTTTCCTTTACCTGTGCGACTTTCTCAGCCACAATTTTAACATATTTGGGATAATTTATCTTCCCACGCATACTTTGAGGAGGTAAATATGGCGCATCCGTTTCAACAAGAAATCTATCATTTGGAACATTTTTCACTACTTCAAGTAAATCGTCCTTCTTTGGATACGATATTAAATTGGTAAAAGATATATAAAATCCTAAATCTAAAACTTTTTTAGCAAATTCCCAATTTGAATCAAAACAATGAATAACACCTCTTAGATTGTTATCAATATTGTTATTTAAAACTTTAAGTACGATATCATCTCCTTTTCTATTATGAATTACCAAAGGTAAATTTTTTCTTCTTGCTAATTTAACCTGAGTATCAAAAAGGTATTCTTGATCTTCAACGGAACGCTGATTTTCCCAATTAGAAATATCTATACCACACTCACCTATAGCGACAACCTTATCCGATTTTTCTAAAACTTTTTCAAGAGATTCCTCTAAATATTTAAGATCTAGTTTTCTATCTTCTTGAGGATGTATACCTACAGAACAAAACATATCCCTATGATCCTTTGAAACACCTATCACTTTTTCATTTTCTTTTATAGACGTTCCTATGTTAATTATTTTTTCTACACTCCATTCTTTTGCCTCCTTGATAATAGCTTCAATATCTTGCTCATAAAGTTTATGAGGTAAATGACAATGAGAATCAATAAGCATAAATAAAGTATATTCCAAAATATTACCTTTTTACTAACAGATGTGGTCCCGTTTATTCTGTAGAGCTATCCTTAGAAACAAGTTTTTTAAACTCATCACCATATATTGTTTCTACTTCAAGAAGTCTGTTTGCAACTCTATCCATCGCATCTCTATTTTCAATGAGTATTCTCTTTGCTTCATCATAAGCCTCATCAATCAGCTTCTTTATTTCAACGTCTATTTTTGAATTCATTTCCTCACTTAAAGACGCTGCTTCTCCAAACTCTTGAGCAAGCCATGAAAACTCTGTCCTTGCCTCATAAAACACTGGGCCTAAAGAACTCATCCCATATTCTGTCACCATCTTCCTAGCTAACTCAGTGCATCTTTTTATGTCTTCTGCTGCTCCAGCTGTAAGCTCATTGAAAACTATCTCTTCAGCAGCCCTACCACCAAGCATTGTTATCATAAGAGAAACTATTCTTGTTCTTGTAAGCTGATACCTATCTCTTTCAGGAGGTAAGTCAGTGTGACCTAGTGTTTGTCCTCTTGCCACTATAGAAACTCTTTGAACAGAATCCATGTCTTCAACATTTTCTGCAACAACTGCATGCCCAGCTTCATGATAAGCAGTCATCTTCTTCTCCTCATCCGATTGTAAAGTTCTTCGTTCAGATCCTATTGTTACCTTTAAAGACGCTTCATCTAAATCTTCCTCCAATATGGATTCCCTTGACTCCCTAGCAGCTAAAATAGCAGCCTCATTTAACATGTTTTCTATATCTGCACCACTAAAACCAACTGTCTTTTTTGCTAATTTAGAAACATCAACACCAGAATCTATTGGTTTCCCATTCATATGTATTTTTATTATTTCTTCTCTATCTTTAAGATCTGGAAGCGGTATTGATATTCTTCTATCAAACCTCCCTGGTCTAACCAAGGCAGAATCCAACATATCAGGCCTATTTGTAGCAGCTAAAACTATAACGTTTGTTCTAACATCAAAACCATCCATTTCAGTAAGGATTTGGTTCAAAGTCTGTTCTCGTTCATCATGTCCTCCACCTATACCCATACCTCTTTGCCTACCAATAGCATCTATTTCATCTATGAAAATCAGACTGGGTTGTTTTTCCCTTGCCATAGCAAATAAATCTCTAACCCTAGAAGATCCGACACCAACTAACATCTCCATAAATTCACTACCAGCAACACTAAAAAATGGAACTTCGGCCTCACCAGCTATAGCACGGGCTAACAAAGTTTTTCCAACACCAGAGGGTCCTACTAGTAAAACACCTCTAGGTATCCTAGCCCCTAACTTTCTATATTTTGCTGGGGATTTCAAAAAGTCCACTATCTCAGCCATCTCTCTTTTAGCTTCTTCGCACCCTGCAACATCGTTAAAAGTTACTTTTTGCTGACCTTTCATAAACACCTTTGCACGAGATTTTCCAAAAGACATTATGTCACCACCCTGTCCTTTCATTTGTCTAAAAAGAAAATATAAGATAATTAGAGGTGCAAAAATCATAAGCAAAGGAGATATTATTTCCCATACATTAACATCCTGCTTTACCTCAAAATTACCAGATATCTGAGATCTATCTACGTCATTGTTACTTAGTATTTGATCAAAACTAATTGAGCTTTCTTTTTTTGCATACATGCGTGTTCCACTCTTTTCCAAAATCTCTATCTTATCTCCCGTAACGGTAATATCCTGAACTTTTCCTTCTTTTATAAGTTTTATTACATTACCCAACGCAACCTCACTTTGTGTGAATGCCGAATCTTGAAAAGTTCCAAAGATCAGATAAAACGCAAAAATTAAAAATAGATAGAAAAAAACATTGCCAAATAAGTTTGGTCTTTTCATTTCTATAATAACTTTTTTGGGCAATTGATTTTTGCCATTTTTTTGCTTTGAGTTGTTTTTTGTATTTTTCTGTTTTTGTTCTGCCATAGCCATAAGAGTATACAATAAATAAAGCTTTTTTGCTTAATTAAATAAAGTAACACGCAGTACAGAGACATTGTTTTGTATGAGAATAATGGGAAAATTTCTGGTGCCAATGGGTGGACTTGAACCACCGACCTAGCGCTTATGAAACGCCCGCTCTAACCCCTGAGCTACATTGGCACGTGTGGAAAAATTATACATTAATTTGGTTCTTTCTACAGAGCCGTATGTTTGGTTGCGGGACCTGGACTCGAACCAGGACCCCCGGATTATGAGCCCGGTGAGGTGCCATTCCTCCATCCCGCGTCGTTTCAATACTGAATCAATTTATCAAATAAAGCTCAGGGTGTCAAAAAGTTTACTCTTCTTAAAAACCTTATTTTCCAAAGAAAAGCTGGTACCAAGAATACCAATTTGCGTTAGAACTTTCATGTACAACCCCCTCACTACTAGTAGAAAGGACATCTTCTTTCTCATAATCAGCAGGACCGTCCCATTTAACCACATATACTTTCTCACCTTCTTTTATCAAATTTAAATCGTTTCTTGCTGCCCCCTCAACAAACTCATCTGTCTTTTTGAAAGCTATTTCTTTCTCTAAATGTGATTTTTTCTCCTCAAGTTTAAGAACTTCTGCATCAACACTATCTAACCTATCTTTACTCTTTAAAACATCAAAAGAGGATCTAATAAAACTAATGGATAATATAAATAGTAAAATAGACCCTATAAAATATTTTAACTTACTACCTTTGGACATTAAATCCATGATAATGAATAAATTGACACGTTTCAAGCTGTCTGGTAGCATGAACCCATAGGATTTACTTTTTAGTATTTTTTTGTTAAACTATGCCCCCTGCAAATAAAATGTCTGCTCAGACGAGGATAATATGAAATTAGAGATAGCTCATAAAAAGTTCATAGAAGAATTAAGATCGGAAGGAAAATCCGGTGCGACAGTTATTGCCTATAATAAGGACATAGAACAATTACTTAATTATTTATCAGAAAGAAAAGTAGTTGAAACAGAAGATCTTGATGTGGAAAATATTTCAGGTTTTATGAAATCACTTGAGGGTTTAAATTACACTCCCAAGTCTATATCTAGAAAAACTAACGCTACTAGAACATTTATAAAATACCTAGCAAAGAATAACTATATAAAAGAGGATATATCGACTCAGCTAAAGCATCCCAAATTTGAATCTGGAAAACCAAGAATATTATCAAAAATGGAATATAGAGCTCTTAGAGATTCCGCTAAAAACGATGTTAGAAGCTATGCAATGATAGAGATTTTGCTACAGACTGGTATAACTATATCCGAGCTTGCTGGGATAAGACTTAACGATATAACCATAAAGGATGGTACTGGAATGCTAGCTATTCCAAGAAGAAATAACAGGGTCGAAAGAACAATTCCTCTTAATAAATCTGCCGTTGATGCATTAAACAGATATTTGGAACTAGGTAGACCTAAAAAGACAGAAAATCCTTCTGATAATCTTTTTATTACAAAGACAGGTAAACCATTGCTTATAAGGAACATAAGATCCACTATAGATAGGTTTTTCAGGATTGCTGGTGTAGAAAAAGCTAAAGTTAATGATTTGAGACATACTTTTGTGGCTTTCCATCTAGAAAATGGTGTTAACATTTCTTACCTTGCAAAGGTAGCTGGGCATAAAAGAGAATCTACAACAGAAAAATACCTTGAGTTTATAAATAAACCAGAGAAATTGGACAGAACAGAATTAGGAACACTATAAACACCATTCTTATTGAAAAGGAACTTAAAACGGCCTGTTAAACAGGCCGTTTTTTATACAATAATTTTATGTAAAACGTAAGAAATTATTGTTAGAACAATAGAAAAAACTATCGCTGTCGTAAAACTATCAACTACAAATCCAGGTACTATCTTTGAAGCTATAAAGATTATTAATGCGTCTATTATAAATGTGAACAAACCTAGCGTTAGTATAGTCGCAGGAAGAGATAAAAATGACAGTATTGGTTTTACTAAAATATTTAATACAGCTATGACTAAAGAGACAATTAGAGCTACCGAAAACGATTCTACACTAACCCCAGATAATAAATAGGCTGTAGCATAAACAGAAGCCCCATTAACCAAAAATTTAACAATATTTTTCAACACCTTTTTCACCTCCTCAATAAGGCGAATCTAAATTGAAACTTGAATACATTTTACCGTAAAAAGAAATAATGAAAAATGTATAATATTTGCAGTAAATGTTTTAATGATTAAGAAGCTTTTTCTAAAATCATTAATTTCAAATGGAGGTAAAAATTATGGAAAAATATGAATGTTTAGTCTGCGGATATATCTATGACCCAGTAATTGGTGATGAAAAAGGCGGTGTTCCTGCAAACACAACGTTTAACAGACTTCCTGAAACATGGGTATGCCCAGAATGTGGTGCAGAAAAAACACTATTTGAAAAATTAGAGGAAGAAGAAACCCAACAAAACGAAAAGGAATTAACAGAATAAATTTTTGTTTATGGTGGGTGATCCAGGGCTCGGTCACATGTCCACGTATTCCAACTCACTTCGTTCGTTGCGATGCTTCGCATCTAAAGTCACTTCGTTCCTAGAGCTTCGTGGCTCGCGACCCCGCCTCCCTCGCTTCGCTCAGTTTCGCTCAGTCCGGCATTCGATCCCTGTTAATTTTATTCTATTTTCTTATTTGGAGTTTTCGTAATTTTAGTGTGATTTTTATGGTGGGTGATCCAGGGCTCGAACCTGGAACCTAGCGTGTATAAGACGCTCGCTCTGCCAATTGAGCTAATCACCCTTAACCTCATCTTAACCTATCATCCTTGGTTTTTCTCTCGCCAAGGCTCGAGCTGTACAGTTTTATATTCTTGGTCATAATTAGCTCCGGTATCGTTTCACTCTTACAGGAGCTAATCACCCTAATTATTTTCAACTTCTTTTCAACTAAAGTTTAGTTTTCCGTCTTACAAACACACCAACCAAAATCTAATTAGGACGTGATAGAAAGATCTGCTTTCTAATTTCCCGTTTTCAAGACTAGCATTATACAATGTTTAAGCTTCTTCTGCGAGAAACTTCTCAACATCATCTTCTACCTGCATATCTTTTCTTCTTTGAACAATGCTGTCTTTCTCTATCATTTGCAATAACTCTTCAACAACTTCTACAAGTGCGTTCTCCAAAGTATAAGCAATTTCGTCTGAAAAATACTCTTTTCCACTTAGATCTAAATTTACCTTAACCTCAAACTGATCCTCTGGTACAGAATTTAAGACAACTCTTGCAAAACAAGAACCTTCTGGCAAGTGTTTAACCCTTCCCTCTATTCTTTCAAATTTTTCCTTAGTGAGTGCCTCCATGCTTGGAGAGAGATCTATATTGTCGGAAGTTATTTGATATTGCATAAACATATTTTATAACAATTTACATTTAATTACATTTATAAACCATGATAAAATTAAACTATGAAAAAACTAAAAACTTTCTTTTATTCATTAAAAAATAGTATATCTTCACCAAAATATTACGCAGATGTTGTCAAGGCAAAAACAAGGTTTTCCATTAAATACTATCTAATGTTGTCGTTGTTCCTTTCTATTGTTTCAACAACAGCAATAAGCATAGTTATAATACCTACGGCTAAAAATTTTCTAATTGATTCTTCAAAATATCTTAAAGAATCTTATCCTGAAGATTTAACTATAACTTTCAAAGAAGGTAAGTGGGAGACAAATAAAGAGGAACCTATTTTAATACCTATGCCTAAAGAAGTTGCCTCTACATTCTCGGATGATGAGGATATTAAAATACCATCAAATCTTATTGTTATGTATAAAGAGGGAACAATAAATGACCTTGACGAGTTAAGCACCGTCTTTTTGATGAACGAGGAAAATATTATCTACAAAGAACAAGATGGTAAGGTAGTCGCACAACCTATTAACCAGATACCTGACACAGAGCTGACCAAGAATGAGGTAAATTCCTTTATTGATAACTTATTTCAATACATAAAAAATCTTCCCTACTTTCTACCAGTAATTATTCTTATAACTTTATTTATTTTTAAGTATGTTATAGGAGGGCTTTTCACAATACTATGGATGGGTGGTGTGGTTTTTGTAGCATCTTTTATTATTAAAAAGAAACTTAATTACGAAGCAGCTTGTAGAATTGTTATGCATGCAATAACTATTCCATTCATTATTCAACTTTTAATTTCTGATATTAATTTTGCCTTTGGGCTTAAAATACCAAATGATTGGTTTGGATTTTTAACTTTAGGATTGTCTTTGTTTTTCTTTGCAAAAATGGGAGATGTGAGTTTAGAAAAAGAGGAAGAACCTAAGAAGTTAGAACAGTGATCATCCTTGCGACTTATTGTAATAAGTGGTATTTCTATATGAGCTGGGATTGGTTGGATAATGTAGTTTAACAATATAAATATTGCAGTTGAGCCTTATAAATGCTATATCTGTAGGGAATAATTTTTGACATATTTAAATAGAGCGGTCCCCTGTAGCTCAATGGTAGAGCGTCCGGCTGTTAACCGGCAGGTTCGTGGTTCGAATCCACGCGGGGGAGCCAAATTGTATGTTGTGAGTTTGTTGCCTCGGCGCTTCGCGCCTCGGCTGGCAGATTGTATAGTATTTGCCAAGATTTTTTAGGTTCAATCGCCACCTTTTGCGAAAGCAAAACGCGGTTCGAGCCAATCCTTTTGA
>CAZTQT010000005.1:0-54829 GCA_964615625.1 uncultured Candidatus Saccharibacteria bacterium | reverse complement strand
CCCGTCTGATATAAGTGGTGTAGGAAACTAAAGAAGGTTTTTTGTTGACAATAAAACTACATCAGTCCATACTTTAGGTGTTAGATTATAGGCAACTCTGCCTTGTTGCTATGATAAATAAAGTAAAAATTAAGAATATTTGGAAGGGGGGTGAAACGAAATAAGTTATGAGAAATTCAAGAAAAAAATCGTTTCACCGAGAATCTGGTTTTACCCTTATTGAGCTTTTGATTGTTATTGTCATTATTGGTATTTTGGCTGCTGTTCTTATTGCGGTTATCAATCCTGTGAGGACGCAGAATAGGGCAAGAAATTCTTCTATTAGAGCCTCTATTTTAAAGACCGCTTTTGCAGTTAACACAGTAAGAGCTGGTACGGGCAGCTTACCTTCTGGGTCAGAACTTACTACAGAATTAGAAAATATAACACATAGATCTACCGACGGAGGTTGTAGAAGTAACGCTAGCCTAAACTGCACTTTTACTGTAAGTGGTACCAAATTGCCAAAAAACTGCGGTAATGATCATACTGCTCCTTCGGCAGGAGGAACCAATCCTTGTCACATGAGGATTATCGCAGTTGGTAATACTGCTGACTTGACTTCAGGTAGGTTTAGAATTGCTGCTGCAGCGTTTAATTTAAACCCTTCTTCTACAAACTATAGTATATACGTTTTTGATTCTTCTAAGGGTTTGTTAGAGTGTGGTTCTGGAATAACATATGATAGAGCAGGAGATTTGCCTGTGAACGATTCAAGTCCAATATCTAATACTAACTGTAATGCAGTTTCTGAGTAAGTTTATTCTCTACCCTTCGCTAAAAGCGGAGGGTAGAAACTTAAGAGTTATTGTTTGATTTAATAAAAATAATTCTAGGAAATTTTAAAATAATGTTTAATGAAAAAATAAAAAATAACAAGCAAAAAGGGTTTACACTTGTGGAAATGATAATGGTTGTAGTCATTATAGGTATTTTAGCAGGTGTGGTTATTACGGTAATAAACATACCTTTACAGCAAAAAAGAGCTAGAGATGCTAAGAGAATATCTGATTTAAGAATGGTCCAGTCTGCTCTAGAGTTATATTTTGCTGATCACAGGAGTTACCCTATTAACGACAAGTTTAACCGTGTTAGTACAGTATTGAACGGTCCTTTATCCAATGATTTTCCAGACGACCCTAAAGATGGGGTTGAAGTACCTTCACCTGCCGAAATGTCCTGTGGAGGTGATGCCTTTGGAAAGACCCAGTATGCTTATCGTTATAAATCGGATCTCGCTGGGAGCAGGTATGTCCTTATGGCTATAATGGAGACTACAGAAAGAGCATCAGAAAGTTTATGTAGAAATCTTAGAAACTGTGAGTCAGGTTCTGGTATAACTTGTGGTGATGTTGGAGACTACTGTTATTGTGTACAAAATCCCATGTAAAGATGTCTTTCCTGCCATATAAAAAAATATCTCAAAAAGGATTTGCTTTTTCCCAAAAAGGTTTTACTTTCGTGGAGCTTGTTGTTGTAATAGCAATACTTCTTGTTTTATTAACAACAGTATCTATTTTTGTAAGACCTGCGGAACAATCAAAAAAAGCTAGGGATAATATCAGGTTGTCAGACATGTCAATTCTTGAAAGATCTATAAGTGAGTTTGTCTTAGATAATAAAAGATATCCCGATCAAGTTAATGTTTTAAGAATGAGTACTGCCCTACCCCCAGGAGCACTAGGTCTTCAAGATTCCCATGGTGGGTGGATAAACGATAATTTATATAGATATAACGAAAAATTACCCATAGATCCAATAAATGATTCAAATTTTTATTATTCTTATATTCATAGTGAGACAGGTTTTGAATTAAATGCCAAGATGGAATATTACATACAAAAAATGGCCGAAGATGGTGGTAATGATAGTAGTGCTTATGAGGTAGGAAATAATTTAAACCTAATTTCCCCTTGATTTGTGTGTTAATATTTAATTATATATGAATTCTAATCTGCCTAAACGCTCTGCCGGTTTTACACTTATAGAACTTTTGGTAGTTATGTCCATAGTGGTAATTATTACTGCAGGTATAATCCCGTCATTTTCAGGTTATATAAAGGATCAAAATTTAAAACAGGCTCAGGAGCAGTTAAAAAGTGACTTAAGAACAATTCAGAATAGGGCTCTAACAGGAGCTTTTTCTGATGAAAAGATAGGATCAAACCCAGTCTTATACTGGGGTGTTTATTTCGCTACCCCTAGTGATACAGGTACTAATGAATACAGGTCTTTTATATCGCACTCAGCGTCAGAGTGCCCTCCAAATGCAGTAAAATATCAAGGTACTTACACATTTAAAAATAATATAAAGTATTTTGGTCCCAACATGTGTTTGTTTTTTTCTATTAAAAATGGGGATTTAAGTAGACATGGTGGTGAAGGTAATTACATAGATTTAAAGTACAAAAGCAATGGAAATTGTGTGGCTGAGAATGCAGGTAATAAAACTTGTCAAAGAGTAAATTTCAATGAGGCCGGGTTAATCCATTAAAATATTAGAGGTTTTTATGAATACATTAAAAAGAGATAAAAAAATGAAATACCAAAAAGGGATAGCCTTGGTAGAAGTTATAGCTGCTTTAGGCGTATCAGCCCTAGTTATAACAGCTTTAATATCGTTAGCAATATCAACTCTTAGAACTTCCTTGGATAGCAAACTTCTTTTAGAGGGTACAAAATTAGCAAATAGAGAGGTAGAAATGGTTAGAGCTTATAGGGATAAACCCGATTTACCGTGGGAAGATTATGTTGAAGAGATGAAAAATTGTACAATAGCAAGTTTTTGTCATATGGATAAGGCAACAGGAAATCTTGTTTCAGGGCCTCAAACAATAGGGTCTGGTGTAGAAAGAATAGTTGTGGGATTTTATATTACAGACCCGTCCAGAGAAGATGGTGCTGTACTAGACCCCACTCCACAAGTTGTAAGGGTTAATGTATCAGTAAAATGGAAAATTGGTGATAAAGATAAAGGATCTTACATATATACCGATCTTTCTAATTGGAGGAGTAAATGAAAAAGATAATTAAAAACAATCAGAGTGGGTTTACACTGATAGAGATGCTTATCGTGGTTGTTATATTAGCTATTGTTGTTGGTATGACAAGTGATATGTTAATGTCACTTATAAGGTCTAATACAAAAACCCAAGTTATAAATGAGTTAGAACAACAAGCTAATTTTGTTGCATTAAAAATAGAAAAAGAACTTAGGGATGCTGATGTTGTGAATACATCATATGATTCTACCTGTCCCGAACATCTATGCTTGAAGTTTAAAAGAAGAGATGGAAAAAATATAACCTACAAGTTAGATCCTGTTCCTGGTACATCCCCCGTTGCCTATAAATTACAAAGGTCTTTAGACGGCGGTGAATTTTTAGATTTAACCAGTGTTGAGTCAATTGGAGGTGTTTTAATATCTTGTATAAGTGCAAGATGTTTTGAAGTCATTGGAACAAGCCCTCAGACTGTAAAAATTAATATGATCTTTAATCAATCCCAAAAAAATGCTGGTGCTAGTTATAAAGGAAATATAAAAATAGAGTCATCTATTGTAATTAGAAGTACCTATTAGTTTTAAAATGAAAAAAAATATAAAGAAACTTTTTTCTACTTTACAATGTAATCAGTCAGGCCAGACCTTAATAATAATTATAGTTGTTATGACTTTAGCCCTAACAATTGGTGTAATAGTATCCAGTAGATTTATCAGTACTCTCCGCAATATATCTGAATCAGATAATTCTTCTAGAGCTCTTGCCGTGGCAGAAGCGGCTATAGAAAATATACTAATAATCCCCGATGAAACCCTTGTTGGTTATGTAAATCATAATAATTGTGGATCAGACTGTATCCTTGAAATATCAGGTCTCTCCGGATACAAAGCCAGGGCCGATGTTACATTAAGTTTTGCTGGATCTTCAAACGAACCTTATAAAATAAAAATACCAAGTGGTGAGGTTTATCAGTTATCTTTAAATGGTTATGGGTCAGACACTGAGATTGATGTTTGTTGGGACAATCAATCTTCTATATATGCTTCTTATATTTATGAGCAGACGAGTGTCATTCTTTCTGAATCATACACTTATAATCCTGTAGGATACAGCGGTCCTATAAACGGTTTTTTAGAAGCTATTTCTGATCATAGCCATTTAAGTTGTTTTTCTGTAAATGCAATTGGAGTTCCAAGAGCTTTAAGGATTGTTCCTTATAGCCAAGAATCAGTTATTTATTTCATACCGTCGTCCGGTCAAAATATACCTAGCCAAGGTATAGAAATAACTTCAGTTGGAAGAGCTGGCGATGCTGTAAAGACAGTTAAGGTTCTAAAGACAACTGGGTATGTTCCAGAGTATTTTGATTACGCTGTGTATCAAAAGTCTTTAGATGACCCATTGTCTAACAGACCTGATTAAGGTAGCATATTTATATGCCCATTATAGGATTAAACATAGGTAAAAGAAGTTTCAAAGCCGTAGAGTTAGAGGAAAAGAAGGGAAAGTTGATATTAAATAACTTTGGTATGTACACCACTCAGAAAGCACCATCTTCCTCCGATCCTTTAGATGATATAGAAAGCATGGCCTCATCTCTATCAAACTTTTTTTCAGATACAGGTTTTAGCACTTCTGATGTTGTGTTAAGTATTGATGAGACATTTGTCTTTATGACTGTGGTCAAAATGCCTATAATGAGTGACAAAGAGTTAAAAAGTTCAATAAAATATGAGGCAGAACAGCATATCCCCTTCCCCCCTAATCAGGTGAATATTTCCTATCAAAAATTAGATGAAAATATATCAGAGGCTGGGAAAATGTCTATCCAAATAGTGGCTGCCAGAAAAAGTGTTGTTGATAAATATATAGAAATAACTAAAAAGGCTAAACTGGTGCCAAAGGCTATAGAGCCAGAGACAGTTGCTTTAGGAAGAGCTCTTGGTGATACAAAGGAATACCCATCTGGGACGATGGTTTTAGAAATGGGATATAGCAATAGTTTAATAGTTGTTTGTTACGGTGGTCACGTAAGATTTACAAGATCTATTCCAATAGGTGGGGATATGATGACAAAAACTATAATGCAAAATCTAAGTTTAGACCACGCCCAAGCCGAAGAATATAAGAAAGTTTATGGTTTGGATGAATTTCAGGGGGAAGGTAAAGTTGCACAAGCAATCAGCCCTGTAATGGATAGTTTGATAGCAGAAGTAAGACGTGCCATATTATTCTTCACAAACCATAATCCTTCTGCTAACATTAAAAGAGTAGTTATGAGTGGAGGAACTGCCCTAATGCCCAATTTACTATCTTATACTGCCAATAAACTGGATTTGGAAGTTATGCTCTCAAATCCTCTCAATGGTATAGAAATATCTCCAAAATTGGAAAAAAGAAGACAGTCTCTTATAGATGATGCGCCTAATTATTCCTCTGCAATAGGTTTGGCGCTAAGGGGGGTCAAAAATGCTTAGTGATGTTAATTTAATACCTCAGGAAGAGGTTGTTGAACAGAAAAAGACTGCTGCTGTCAAATCTAGTTCTGTTATCTCTATACTTTTTCTTATTTTGGCCTTAGGTATTGGTGTTTATTTTTACGTAACAACATCAAAAATAAATGCTGATATAAAAAGGACAGATGGGGAGATAGAAAATTTTAGAAGCAAAATAAAATCCATGTCAGATGTTGAGGTAGCAGCAAGAAATTTGGATAAGAAATACAACTCTTTGAAATTGCTTTTTGATTCCAGATCTAGGTATTCCCTACTTTTAAAGGAAGTTCAGTCTAGGAAACCTGATGATGTTTTAATACAAAACTTAGATACTAAGGTTGGTGAAATAAGTATATCAGGAACATCTGGTAGCTATGTTTCAGTGAAGAATTTTATGGATAATTTGTTGAATAAAGAATTTGAAGGTGGGGATTCAAGACTTAAAGACCTGTTTGTTGAAGTAGCTCTCAATTCAGTTAATTTAGATAAATCTTCTAACACTGTTAAGTTCTTTATAGTTGTCTCATATCAAGATGGGAGGTTGCAAGGTCTATGATTCCAGAAGAAACAAAAGATAAAGGTGGTAATATTGAGAGAGCTTTAATGAAAGTTAAGGATACTGTTCTAAATTTTATAGTACCCTTACTATCAATACTATTTGCGATTTTAATTTTATCTTTATATGTTTATCCTGTTTATAAAGAATTACCTGTTAAAAAGGCTGAACTAGATAAAAAGATAGCTCTTAGGAACACATTGTCTAAAAAAGTGGAGGCTTTAACAAAACTAGTTAATTTCAAAGATGTTTTTGATGAGAATTTGGATGTAGTAACTAAAGTGTTAGTTCCAGAACCAGAAGTTCCTAGACTTTTGGATCAAGCAAGTCAGATAGCTTCAAGAGCGGGTATGGATATTGAGAGACTTAGTTATTCTTACGGCTCAAAAGGGTCCGATAAATCAAGTTTTGAGACAGTCACTGTTTCTATGAGTGTTAAATCCAGTTTTGAGCAGTTGGTATTATTTATGGAGTTAGTAGAAAAAGCGGCTAGATATGTGAGTGTTCCAAACTTTAGATATTCTGTATCTTCTAATACTGGAGAAAAAGATTACGGATCTTTATCCAGTTCTTTTTCTCTTGATTCACCTTATCTTTTTGTAGAGTCCTCCGCGGTTACAGATGAGCCAATTGGTATAGATATGTCTAGCAATGAATTCACAGAATTTATGAGTATGTTGAAGGGTTTAGATTATTACGATTTCGTTAATAAAGATATTAAAGCTGAGGAGGAGAAACCAGAAGATTCAGAGAAAGATAAAGAAACCCCCAAGGATGCAGAAGAACCAGCTCCGACAACTAATGCAGAAAATACACAACCACTGCCTACAGAAGGCACACAGCCTAGTGGTGATAGTATATTTCCTTCTGGAACCATGCCTCCTACTGGATCACCAACAGCCCCCGCTCAGCAATAATTATTATTTTTAAGATTTATGTGATTGTTCTTTTCTCCACTTGTCTATTTCTGCGTGGTTTCCTGACAGTAATACTTCTGGTACTTTTATTCCCATAAAATCCTCTGGTCTTGTATATTGTGGATATTCTATATATTTTTTCTCTTCTAAATTGGAGAAGCTTTCTATTTTAGATGCTTCTTCTTTTTCTAAAACTCCAGGTATAAGACGGGTTATACTTTCCATTATTGCTAACGCTGGTATCTCCCCACCACTTAAAACATAATCTCCTATAGATATAACATCTGTAGCAATATTTGTTTCAACTCTTGCATCTACTCCCTCGTAGCGTCCACAGATAAGTGTGATTTGCTCACATTTTAGTAATTCTTCAGCTTTTTTTTGAGAATATGTCTCTCCTCTTGGTGATAGCAAAACTATTCTACTATTTTTTTCTAAAATAACGTCTTTTTCCCCATTTATTCTTTTTTCCATAGTGTTTTTACCATATATTTCCAAAAGAGCCTTAAATATAGGTTCTATCATTAAAACCATCCCTACACCACCCCCGTAGGTCTTATCGTCAACGGAACCATAGTTGTTAGTTGAAAAGTTTTTTAAATCCAAAAAATCGTACGTAGCAAGATTTTTCTCAATAGCTTTTTTAAAAGGGAGATTTTCTATATGGTTTAGGAACAACTGCGGAAAAAGAGTAATAACATTAAAATTTATCATTTATTTATTCTTGAGAAAGCTCGGTTGAATCTTGTAAAGCTTCTTCTAGGATTATTTGTATTCTTATGTTGTCTTTTATAGCCTTTGCCTTTGCCATATTTCTTAGTGATCTTATTGTCTTTCCGTCTTTTCCAATTACTACACCCATGTCTTCATCAGAAACGTGAATATTATATATATAAATACCTTCACTTTGTGCCTCAGATATCTCAACTTCTTCGGGCTTTGATACTATTCCTTTTACTAAAAATTCTAAGAATTCTTTCATTATTTCTCCTCGGTTACTTCTTCCTTTTCTTCTTTAACCTCTTCTGCGCTTTCTGTTTCTTGACCTTTTTCTACCGGTTCTTCTTCAGATTTATTTTCAACAATTTCCTCTTTTTCTTCTTTGGTTTCTTCTACCTCTGAGTTAGTGTCCTCAACGTGTTCATTTTTCTCAGCTACATCTTCAGAAACTTCTTTTTCATTTTCAACATTATTTTCAGCCTCTTTTTCTTTAGCTGCTGCTTCCTTTTCTTCTTTTATTTTTTTGGGGTCATACTTTACGTATTCGTATTTATTTTCTATTAGTTTGCTTACTGCTGTTGTAACAAAAGCACCTTGTTTTACCCATTTTTCAAACTTTTCTTTGTCGTATGAAAATTTATCGGTAGGTTCATAAGGATTATAATGTCCAATAATATCCACAGCCTGCCCGTTTCTTTTACTTCTTGTATTTGCAACAACGAGTTTGTAAGCTGGTTGGTTTTTTCTTCCTATTCTAGATAATCTTATTGTTAGTGACATAACTGATTGATTGTAGCAAAAGCATTTTCAATTGTCCATTTTTTCCAATTTTTCTAAAGCTCTTTCTGCAGCATTTTGCTCTGCTTTTTGTTTGCTTTTGCCTTGGCCTTCTCCCCAAATTTTGTCATTTAAAAATACACCAACTTTAAAGTTTTTTTCATGATCTGGTCCCCAAGAATCTTCTATTTTGTATGTTGGTGTTACACCAAATCTCTCCTGAGATTTTTCTTGGAACATTGATTTTGCATCTTTATATTTTTCTTTTTTTATAACTTCCTCTACTTTGTATAAAAGTTCTCTTTCAACAAATTTTTTGCAAAAATCCAACCCCTTTTCTAAATATAAGGCTCCAAGGACGGCTTCAAAAGTGTTTGCCAATATGTACTCTCTTTCTCTCCCGCCAGTGCTTTCTTCCCCATTAGATAGTAATAGCATTTCTCCATACCCCAGCCTTCTTGCCTCATCTCCAATTGATGTAGTACATACCACTGCAGATCTATAATTTGTCATATCACCTTCTGGGGAGTTTTTATAATGTTCAAAAAGATATTCTGATGACAAAAGCTGGAGAACAGCATCCCCAAGGAATTCTAACCTCTCATTCGATTTATGAGCCTTTTCTGTATGCTCATTTAGATACGATCTATGAGTAAAGGCAGTCCTGAATAAATACTCATCTTGCAATTCTGTTTTTAATATTTCTTGAACCTTTTTAAAGTCAAAAGACATGTTTTTCTGGGAAAAAAACGAAAGATTCTTAAAAGAAGAACACTTCGGTTTTTTCTCAGCCAAATATTTACTGTATTTTTTCTTCCAAGGCATCAATTATGTCTTGGATAGTCTCAAAAGAATCCGCTTTTTCTACTAAATTAACCTGAAAAACCTCTTCCATTTCCTCCAACATTTCTATTAAATCCATTTCTCCTATATTTAGGTCATCTCCAATAAAAGAATCTTCGCTTATTTCAGACAACTCTATCCCTGTTTTTTCAGATACTATTTTTTTAATTTTATTTAAATAATCACTCATTTTTTATCTTCCTCTAAAATTTCTTCTTGGGGTTTTTCAGATGGTAAATATCTTTCTACCACTGTTCCCATAACCCCGTTTATAAATTTATGAGATGTATCATTACCAAAGTCTTTGGCAATTTCTACAGCTTCGTCTATAGCTACTTTTACAGGTGTTACTTTACCAAATAACACTTCAAATATAGCTATTCTTAATATTACTAAATCAATTTTAGCTATTTTGTCAATAGGCCAGTCTGGTGCACATTCCTCTATAATCTTATCTATTTCATCTATATGATTTCTAACTCCATCAACTATAAATTTTGTAAGCTCATCATCATATTCTATTCCTTCTTCTTCAAGTATTTCAGCTGAAACAGATATATCTTCTTCTGGCCTAGATTCAGAAAAAAGCCATGAAAATATAGAAGATAGTGCCAATTTGCGAGATGTATGTCTTGGATCTGTATCAGATATCATTTATTTATATCTCAATAGATTCCTCTACATGAGGTCTTTTAAAACCTTTTTTGTTCTTTGTAGGAACTACTTGAATTTCTTGCCTTTTATAATGAATATTTCTTTTCCTTCTAGTACGTCCTTTAGAAGTTTTTCTTTTTGGTACTGCCATTTATTTACTTTCTTAAATATTTTCTTATAAGCTTATTCTATCAGTAATTAGCTCGGAGTGAAATATACATATGATTTTGAAACGTGTCAATTGTTAATAAGATACAAAAAACCGGTTAGGAACTAAGTGTTCGTAACCGGTTCTTATTTATATTAACACAGTGCTTTCAAGTTTTTGACTAAGCGCTTTGTTAAAATTTTCAAGAGAGGAGTGATAACTTCGGTTCTTCAAGCCCGCTCTTTCCTGTCTCCACTCTTCCATCCTCACTTGATAGTACGTCTCCCCTCCCGTTCTATCTTTGTCAGTTGGGCACAGGTAACTTCCTTCTGATAGCTTGTATAGCCATGTTAGTAAGGAGGTACCACCATATGTCTTCCAATGGAGGATTGATTTTAGCCCACTAATATCTCGGGCCAGGTTTATTGGTTTTTCATAATTACCAACGAAGTTTTCGAATTCTTCAATCTCCATCACCAACTTGTATGTTGATGGGTTTTTGTCGAACCATAGTCTGATTACTACGGTTATGTGCTCCACCATCTCCATGGGGTCCATTTTGTAATAGGGGGTTGTTTTTTGTGGATTGAAAAACCTTTCCTTTATAACCCACAAACGATCATCCCCCAACATTATCTTCTTTACTTTAATTTTTGGCGTTGCCATTTTTTCTCCTTTTCTTATTCTCTGATTTTGAGTTCCTAGTTTATACCATAAAATCAAGGTAATAGCAAATACTATAAGATATAAATGTAAAAAGCTTGAAATTATGAAAGTATTGTAAAAAAGCTGTTTCCAAACTTTCTTTCGTCTACTATAGATAGATCTGTTCCCTTTACCATTTCTTGAAGATTTAAGTTATCTCCGTGGAAAAATACAACTAACCCGCCCTCACTTAATATATTTTTAATGTTAGATATTAAATGTTTTTGGGCAGTGTCTTTATAAAAAGGGTCTACAAAGATGATGTCGTACTTTTTTTCTGTTTTACCAACATATTTAACACTGTCTTTTCTAAAAACTTCTGATTTCTCTAAAAATCCGCAATTAATAATATTTTCTTTTATTACATCTACACTTATTGAATTATTGTCTACAAAATCACACCATTCTGCTCCCCTACTTAAAGCCTCTATCCCCATGTTCCCACTACCTGCAAAAATATCTAAACACACTGCTCCATCTATTTTATCTCCAATAATAGAAAAAACTGCTGATTTAGCTACTTCTTGAACTGCTCTAAAATCATCAATTTCTGGTATTTTTAATTTTTTATTTTTCACTATCCCAGAAGATACTCTTAATTCTAGTTTTTTATCTTTTTCCTTTTTCATACTAATTTGATGTTATATACGAACCCTTCCTTTGCGTCAATTTTTCTTTAAGCATAGGATATTTATTTAAATTTGGGTAATACTTTTGAGCTTGAACTTTCGCGTCTTCTAACATTTTTATATTATTTATGTCAGCTATTTTTAGTTTTTTAAACCCGTGTTGCATTGAACCAAAAATATCCCCCTGCCCCCTCATTTTAAGATCTACTTCTGCAAGTTCTATCCCACTGTTTAACTCTTCAAGATATTTTAATCTTCTATAAGAGTTTCTTGAGTTATCGCTCATAAAAGCAAAACAAAAACCCTCTTTTTCTGATCTACCTACTCTACCCCTTAACTGATGTAAGCTAGCAAGTCCGTACCTTTCTGAACTTTCTATAACTATTATGCTTGCTTCCGGAACATCTATCCCTACCTCTATTACAGGAGTAGAGACTAGTATTTGTATTTCTCCCGATTTGAATTTTTCAATTACCTCTTCTTTTTCTTTTGATTTCATCCTTCCGTGTAAAAGTCCCAGCTTTTTATCCTTGAATATACCGTTTTTTAATATTTCATATTCTTCTTCGGCGGCTTTTACGTTTTCCATACTTAAACTTTCTGAAACGTTAATAAGTGGACAGACTATAAAAGTTGGTTCATTTTTATCTTTTATCCATTTGTAGGCGCTTTCCCTGTTTTTCTCTGGGATTACCTTAGTGGTGACCACTCTTTCTTTAAATGGAAAATCTTTTAGAATTGAAATTGATAAATCTCCATAAAGTGTTAAAGCCAAAGTTCTAGGAATAGGAGTTGCCGTCATGGTGAGAAGATGCGGGGTGCTTTTTTCTTTTGCTAAATCTAAAATTTTACCTCTCTGCTCTACTCCGAATCTGTGTTGCTCGTCTATAATTACCAAACCTATGTTTTTATATTTTTCAGTGAATAAAAGGGTATGAGTCCCTATCAAAATATCCCAGTCATCTGTTTTATTTTCTTTTTTACTTCCTGTTTCAAGAATAGTTTTAACACCATTATTTTGTAAAATTTTTTCAAAAGTTTCTTTGTGTTGTTTTGCTAATATTTCTGTTGGAGCCATATACAGAACTTTCATTCCATTTAAATAAGCTATATATGCTGATATTATGGCAACAATAGTTTTACCAGTCCCTACATCTCCTTCTAATAGTCTATTCATTGGAACATCACTACCCATATCTTTTGTTATTTCTTTTAAAGCATCTTTTTGAGAGTTTGTTAGTTGAAAAGGTAATTCTTCAATAAATTTTTTAACTTCTTTATCAAAAGGCTTTAATTTATAAGAAGATGATTTTTTTGACCATTCATGTTTTCTTTTTTCAATATTTAAAAGCTCTATAAACATTTCCTCAAATTCAAAACGTTTTCTGTATGTTTGGGCTGATTCTACAGAATCTGGAAAATGTATATTGTTTAAACTTTTATTTATTTCTTCAAATCCTTTTTCTTTTATCATTTCTTTTGGTAAGAACTCTTTTAAGTTGGTTTCGGAATCTAAAAGAAATTTAATTTTTCCTCTTAACCATTTTGAAGACACACCAAAAGTTTCGGGGTAAATTGGTACTAATCTACCTGTATTTACATTATTTTTTGTTCCTGTTGAAAAAACATCTGAAGTTTCTTCCATTTCTGGGCTTATAAAACATATTTTTCTGTCAAATATCCCCACTTTTCCACTTATGTTGTATGTTTTCCCAACATTTAATGTATTTTTTATGTAGTGTTGGTTAAACCATATTATGTCCAGTTCTCCTGTATGATCTAAAACTTTAGCTTTAGTAATTCTCTTCCTATTTTTAGTGTAAATATTGTTAATAGAGCCTAAAGTTGCTTTAACTGTAACGACATCATTTTCAGAAAGTTCTTTTATATTTTTAACCTTTGAATAATCGTTGTATCTAAAGGGAAAATGATAAAGAAGATCTTCTATTTTGTATATTTCAAGTTTTTCGAGCAGTTTTTGGTATTTGGGTCCTATTTTTGGTACAACGGAGATTGGTAAATTAACATCAAACATGTTATTATTCTACCAATTTTAGGAAATACAGGAACATTTACAAAAAAATATACAAAAACACAAGGAGGTATGTTGTGGAGAAAAAGAAATTAGAACCTTTGGTAATTGTGGGAACACGCAAACAGTTACTTAAGGAACTGTTTCAAATGATGGCCGAAGCTTCTAACCCACGGTGTAGGATATTTTTCATCTCAGAAAGAGATTATTTTGCTGAAAAAGATGAAAAATCAGGAAAAAGGTACGTAGGTACTTTTACAAAAATTTAAATACCAATAAAAGGGCGTTTTCATGCCCAGAAAAAGGAGAGAAAAATGTTGGCATTAATGTGTTGTGAGGAAGATCTTAGTAGTGTGTTGAGTGCTTTCCACAAAATCATAGGGAAGGAGGTAATAGATCCCGATGATTTCTTAGAAGGTGATGGTAATCATTATTTCTTCTTGGATGATTGCAGATCTGCGGTTAGCCAGTTTGTGGCCTTTGTTCTAAAAGGTCGGTACAAAAAATATTTTGAAGAAGTTAATGTTACTGGCACTGTTCGTGGATTTAAATCGGAGGACTTTCTGGAAAAAGCTATTGAAAAATTTAACAATATGGCACCAGATCACTACATAGATCCTTGTGGTGGTTATCACACTGAAAGAATTGCTACCACCTCCGGGCCGGTGTACCTACCCGTTTTTGATGATACGGGTTTATTTGAGGTTTTCTCAAGGTTTATATATACACGTCTTTCTTTTGAGGATGACGGTTTAGTCCAGGGAGAAGAGGTAATTCTTAAAACCTGTTGATTGTTTGATTGTTCCTAAAATTTTAAAGACCGATTTACTTATAATTAAAGTATCTCGGTCTTTTTGTTTTTATAAGACTTTTACTAACCTAAAAGAAGGTAAGGAAGTATTGAAGACAGTATTAAAGTGATAGTGGCTAACACAAGAATAATCTTCACAATATTATCTTTTTTAAATATTTTCCTGATTTTCTTTTTAATTTGTTTTTTACTATCCTTGTTTTCTAAATCTTTCTTGATCATTTTGTAACCTCAAAGAATTTTCTTTTTCCAAACTTTACTACCGTACCTTCTTCAAAATTAACCATTAAGAACGGATCCGTTATTTTGTTCCCATTTACCTCTACACCGCCCTGTTCAATAACCCTTCTTATTGCACTTAAAGATGATTCTCCTGTATCAACTTTTTTAAGAAATTCTATTAATTGTAGAGTTCCAGACACGTTAATTTTTGTTGTGGCATCTTCTCCTATATTTTTATTTTGTACTGTTTCCTCAAAAAATCTTTGAGCCTTATCTGCACTTTCCTTACCCTTTAGAACTTTTGTAATCTCGTAAGCCATAAGTTTCTTAAATTGCATTGGGTTTTCTCCCGCCTTCATTCTCTCTTGAGCTCCCCAAATATCTTCAAGAGGAACATCTGTTAAAAGTCTCAGACCTTTAAGAATCAACTCATCTGGGTATGACATGGCCTTACCGTAAACATCTTCTGGTGAGTCTCCTAAATTTATTCCGTTTCCTTTTGTTTTACTCATTGTCACGGCATCTGGCGCTTCCATAAGCTCGTTTCCTCTTATAAATAATTCCTTATTTCTCATTGTCTTGGAAAAGTTTCTACCAACCAACATGTTGAAAATTTGATCACTCCCGCCAAGTTGTAGATCAACCTCCATGGCAACAGCATCGTACCCTTGCATTATTGGGTATATAAATTCTTGCAAACCTATCGGACTTAATTCTTTTAATTTCTTTTGGAAAAGATCTCTTTCTAGCATTTGTTGAACTGTAACCTTAGACATAAGATCTATTATCTCCCTAAGGTTGAGTTTTGATAGCCATTCTGAATTTCTCATAAATTTTGCAGGATTATCGCCTTCAAAATCTATTAATTGAGAAGCCTCTTTTTTCCAATTTTGCATGTTTTCTTCTATTTCTTCCTCTGTTTTTAGTTTTCTTGTCATGTCTGCTCTGGGATCTCCTGCTATAGCTGTAAAATCACCTGCCAAAAATATTACTTCATGACCAAGTTGCTGGAGTATTCTTAAAGCTCTTATTCCCATTGCATGCCCTACGTGTAAATGAGGTCCTGATGGATCGTACCCTTGATATGCTCTTATTCTTTCACCCGACATAAGTTTTTCTTTTAAAGCTTCTTTTGATGGAACAATAGTTTCAACTCCTCTGGTTAAGAATTTTTCAATTAAATTTTCATCTTTTAGGACTTTTGGCATGTTTTGAGTATACCATTTTGTTTAAACAGGTTGAATAAATTATAGATTTAGTAGTAAAAGGAAAGGCTCCTGAAGAATAAAAATTCAGGAGCCTGTTGATGCCTTACTTATTCAGTTTTTGTTTTCTGGTAATCCAGAATCAAGATACTGTGCCCATGGTTGTTATGGGATTTTTTACCACTTAGGAGTTGTACCGTCCATCTCCTCACGGTCCTCTTTGTTTTTGATACCAGATCCAAGTTGGGACCGCTTATAGGGCACGCCATTTCAAGCGTGGCCGATGTTTCTTGTGGCCATTCGGCTTCATTGAATTTCAGTACCCCGTTACATTTGTTTCCTCTGTCTTTAACAATCACGTTATACTTTTTTTCCATTATTTCTCCTTTTTATTTTAAGATTTGCTGAAAATTATACTATAAGGTTGCTGCTAAATCAAGGTTTATAGATACAGTAATGAGTATACAACTTTGTTATAATAAATTGATGTATAGAACAGGTAAATCAAGATACAAATCCTTAAGAAATTTAAAAGATGGTGGGAATGTTGTATCTAAATTTTTTAATAAAATTGTAAAAATCATTAAATCCATATTTGAGTGGGTATTTGGAATTTTTGATTTTGATGAGAGAAATAGAAATTTAACCTCTATTCAAAGAAAAAGAAAGCTAGATACAATGTCAAAACTAGCTTCTGTTCTTTTAATTTTGATGGTTTTTGGTTTATTTTCAGTTATTTTTGTATTTGCCTATTTTTCTAGGGATTTGCCAAATCCAAACCAACTTTTAGAAAGAAGTTTTGAGCTTTCAACTAGGTTTTATGACAGAAATGACCACTTATTGTACGAAGTATACGGAGATAAAAACCGTACTTTAGTTAAATTGGAAGATGTTTCTCCACATGTTGCTCACGCTACCCTATCAACAGAAGACTCTGAGTTTTATATTCACAAAGGATACTCCTTAAGGGGAATAATAAGAGCAGTGAGAAACACTATTTTTGGAAGTGGCTTACAGGGAGGTTCCACAATCACCCAACAGGCCATAAAAAACACCCTTTTGACTCAAGAGAGAACCATGGTAAGAAAAATAAAAGAACTTATCTTATCACTGCAAATTGAAAACAGATATACAAAAGATGAAATATTGCAGATGTATTTAAATGAAAGTCCTTATGGAGGTATGAACTACGGTGTGTACAGTGCTTCTAAGGCTTACTTTAATAAAGAACCAAAAGAGTTAACTATAGCTGAGTCGGCTTATCTTGCAGGTTTGACTCAAAGCCCGTCTTACTACTCACAGTTTGGGTCTAATCCTGAGGCAGGTATAGAAAGAAAAAACTACGTTCTATATCTTATGCATGAGCGTGGGTGGGTTGAAAAAGATGGTAAAAGACATTACTTAAGTGATGAAGATTATGAAAAAGCAAAAAATGAGGTGTTAGATTTTGATACTGCAAAAATACCACTGGAGGCTCCACATTTTACCTACTATGTGAAGCAATATCTAACAGATATTTTAGGTGAAGAAGCAGTTGAAATGGGAGGGTTAAAAGTAAAAACAACCTTAGACCTTGATACTCAAAAAATGGCTCAGGATATAGTTACAAAAGAAATAGACGCTTCTTCAGGTAGTTTGAATATACACAATGGAAGCATGGTAGTTCTTGATCCTAGGAATGGTGAGATATTAGCTATGGTCGGTTCAAAAGGGTACAACTTAGATCCTTACCCAGAAGGATGTGTCTCTGGAGCCGTTGGGGAAAATAGTTGTAAGTTTGATCCTTATGTTAACGTAGCTTTATCAAAAAGGCAGCCGGGGTCTGCAATAAAGCCTATTACATACGCTACAATGTTGTCTCAAGGATATACAGCGGCTTACCCATTTTTAGATGTTCCCACAAAGTTTGAGGGTGCTGCTCCAGGAGTTCCATATGAACCTACAAATTATGATGGGACTTACAGAGGTGTACTTTCATTAAGGAAATCTTTAGCTAACTCTATAAATGTTACCGCTGTTAAAGCATTAAAAATAGCCGGTATAGATAATATGATAGATTTAGCTGAAAAGATGGGAATCACCACTTTTACAGAAAGAGATAAATATGGTTTAGCACTTACTCTTGGTGGTGCGGAAACTAAACTTTTAGAATTAACAGGAGCATTTGCAGTTTTTGGTGCAGAAGGTATTTATAGAACTCCTAATCCTATATTAGAAGTAACAGATCAAAAAGGAAGAGTTGTTTATAAACCATCTAAACCAGAAGAAAGAGTTTTAAGTAAAGGTGTTGCCTTTTTAATATCAGACATATTGTCTGATGATGGTGCGAGATCAGAGGTCTTTGGAGCTGGGAGTTTATTAAACATACCTAACAGACAAGTAGCTGTTAAGACAGGAACAACTAACGATAAAAAAGATAACTACGCTGTGGGCTATACCCCATCGGTTGTGGTAGGAGTTTGGGTTGGTAATAGTAATAATGAGCCTATGAATCCGTATGTTGCTTCTGGTATTTCTGGTGCTACTCCTATATGGAGAGAGTTTATGATTGAATACCTTAAAGATAAACCTGTTGAAAAATTTGAAAATCCTGATGATGTAGAAAAGATAGATATTGATAGATTAACAGGTGGTTTGCCGTATAGGGATTTTGATACAAGAAAAGAGTGGTTCATTAAAAATACTAAACCTACCACTCAAAGTGATTGGTACCAAAGGCTAAGAATATGCAAAGCAGATGGTAGGATAGCAAACCAAGCTTGTATTGACGCTGACAGGTCTGATGAAAAAAGTTTTATAAAAATAAAAGCCGAGTTGCCAGAATGGCAAAGCTCCGTTGATTCTTGGGTTAAAGATACTTATCAGGACGATTCTTTGTACTACCCTCCTGAAATGGTATCAAAATTAGAGTTTGATGGTGGTAGCGTGAGCAATAAAGATGATGTTTACACTGAAATAGTAGGATTAAAAGATGGTGATTCAGTAAACTTGGATTTTAGATTAAATGCAGAGGTTTCGTGCTATAGAGATATAAAAAGAGTAACATTCTATATGGATGGCGAAAAAGTATCAGAAGATGAAACAGCCCCCTATGGTTACTCTTTTTCTCTGTCTCCAGGTAAAATAGGAAAACATACCTTTAAGGCCGTTGCAACAGATAAAAGTGGTAATAAAGGATCTGACGAGGTTGAGTTAGAAGTTAAAGGGTATGCTAGAGATTAGTCTTATTGGCACTTTTTCCTATAATTGTTATATTTGTAATATATTATGGACAACTTAGGTGATATTGAAAGTATTAAAAAATATCTTGATGATAGGCTTGATAATGCAAGCTCGGCTGAAGATGTTCTAAAGATTAAACTAGAGTTCCTTGGTAAAAAGGGGTTTATTAGCAAAATGTTGGCCGACATATCTAAAGTTCCTCCTGAAAAAAGGAAAGAATACGGCATTAAAATAAATTCTTTAAAAAATGAGATAGAGGGGGTGATAGATCTACATAGTAAGAAATACGATGGTTCTTCTATCTCAAAGTATAGTGATCTTTATAAATCTTTGCCTGGTAAAAGACCAGATATAGGACATTTACACATAATAACAACCGCAATAACAGAAATAACTGGAGTTTTTATCCCTCTTGGTTTCACACGAAGAAGGTACCCTGAAATTGAAAGGGATTATTTTGCTTTTGAAGCCTTAAATATGCCTGAAACACATCCTGCAAGAGATGAATGGGAAACCTTTTTTATAGACTCCCCTGTTGACGAAAAACTTGGAAAATTAGTAATTACCCCACATACATCCAGTGGACAAGTTAAAGAAATGTTAAAAGGAGATTTGCCTATAAGAATGCTTAATATTTCAAGATGTGGGAGAAGACAGATAGATGTTAGTCATGTGCCAAGTTTTTATCAGTTTGAAGGTTTGGTTGTTGATAAAGATATAAATATAACTCATTTAATTGGAGTTCTTAATTACTTTGCCAGAAACTTTTTTGGACCTGATAGAAAAATCCGTTTGAGACCTTATCACTTTAGGTTCACAGAGCCTAGTTTTGAGGTAGATATAGACTGCGGCGTTTGCCATGGGAAAGGTTGTAGGTTATGTAAAAGTGGTTGGTTAGAGCTTGGAGGTGCGGGAATGGTCCATCCTAACGTTCTAAAGGCTGGTAATATAGACCCTGAAATTTACACAGGATTTGCTTTTGGATGGGGAGTAGAAAGAACTTACATGATGAAGTCAGGAACGAAGATAGATGATATAAGACATCTTTTTTCAAATGATTTAAGATTTTTGGAGCAATTTTAATATGAATATATCTATACCCTACTCTTGGTTAAAAGATTATATAAAAACAGACGCAAAGCCCGAGGCTATAGCAGAGGCACTGTCTTTACATTCTTTTAGTGTGGAAAAAATAACAGATGTTGATGACGATAATATATTTGAAATAGAAGTTACGCCAAACAGGGGCGATGCTTTATCAATTTTAGGTGTTGCAAGAGAATTAATGGTAGTTTTACCAAGGCAAGGGTTTAAATGTGAGTGGGTAAAAGAAAACGCTCCAAAATTTGAGACAAAAGAGAATAAAGACACCATAGAGGTTTCAATAAGTGATAAGACTTTGGTTCCTAGATTTAGTGCTGTTGTTATGGACAATGTTAAATATGGACAATCTCCAAAGATAGTAAGAAGTAGGCTTGAAAAAGTTGGTATAAGGCCCTTAGGGAACGTTATAGATGTTACAAACTATATGATGGTAGATCGTGGGCAACCAATGCATGTTTTTGATTACGACAAAATATTAGGTCATAAAATGATAGTTAGAGAGTCTTCTGAAGGTGAGGTTATACAAACTCTTGATGGGGTTGAAAGAAAATTGCCTGCTGGGGTCATTGTTATTGAAGATGGTGATGGTAGATTAATAGATTTGTGCGGAATAATGGGTGCCAAAAACAGTGAGGTTGATGAAAATACCAAAAAAATACTCTTATTTGTTCAAGTATATGATCCAGTAAAAATAAGAAAAGCTTCTATGAGTTTAGGTCATAGAACAGATGCTGCTTTAAGATTTGAAAAAGGTATAGATTATGATGGTGTTATCCCCGCTTTATGTGAGTCTGTTAGCATGGTTGAAAAATTGTCTGGTGCAACGGTCTCATCTGAGTTAATTGATATAGTAAATTTTGAAAGACCTGAGAAGTTAATAAAAATAGATGTAGGTAGAATAAACAAAATATCGGGGGTTAATATAGATGAAAATAAGATCTTCTCTATCTTAGATTCTCTTGGTTTTGAAAAGAAAGATGAGGATTTGATAAAGATCCCATCTTGGAGATATGAAGATATTGATATAGCTGAGGATATAGCTGAGGAAGTAATAAGAATTTATGGGTATCACGAATTACCAGAAGTGAGTTTATCTGGGGAAATACCTCTAAAGAAGAAAGATAACTCTTTTTATTGGGAAAAGGTAATTAAATATTTTCTTAAATATAATGGGTTTTTTGAGTGCTATACATATTCCGCTACTTCTGTAAAAAATGTTGATGAAAGTGCTTTAAAAATTCAGAACCCATTAAGTGAGGATATGTCTCATCTAAAGACCTCTTTAATACCCCAGCTTTTGGAGGTTGTTGAAAAGAATAGTGGTTTTTCAGAGGTTATAAAAGTTTTTGAAATCGCATCTGTTTATAAGAATTCATTTAATGATGTTAACAAGATACCAGATCAACCAATAAAAATAGGAATTGTTACAAAGGGAGTTGATTACAAAGATCTTAGGGGGATTTTAAGTTCTTTGGTACAAAATATTGGACTGCCCTATGAAAAAAGTGAGGAGATATTATCTGCAAGTCCTATAAAGGAGCGTGGGGATGATGTTTTGAGTGTGGAAATAGATTTTTATTCTTTAATAGAAAATGCCACAAAAGATAGGGTTTACACTCCAATAACAAATTTTAATTTTATTAAAGAAGATCTGACATTTGAGGTGCCTGCGGGAGTTTTATACCCACAAATCAAAAAAATAATAATGGATTCTGATGAAAGAATTGATAAATTAGAATTTAAAGATATTTATAATAACTATCTTACATTTTCAATTGAATATCTTGATAATAAAAAACAAATATCATCAGAAGATACACAGGAGATAAGAAAAAAGATATTTAAAAACCTAGAAAAAATTGGGGTTACATTGAAAGTATAATTTTTATGTTGAAGATAGAGGATTTTGGAGTTGAAAAAAACTCAGGTGTTTTAAGTAACGGATCAAAAATATTTCACTACTACAGACCAAACATGCCTATTTCTACGGCTGTTTTGTTTGATGCTGGTTCTTCTCACGATCCTGTTGGTAAAGAAGGTTTAGCCCATTTTGCTGAACACATACTTTTTAAAAGTACCCAAAAATTTAGAGATGAGACTGAAGCTGGTTTATTTTTAGAAAGTATTGGTGGTCAAGCAAATGCTTTTACGGGAGTTGATTTACTAGGTGTTACCGCTGAAGTTGGAGTAAAGTCTGATTATCCTAAAGTTGTAGAGTTTATACACGAATTAGTTAGAAAATCTTTATTTGAAGAAGAAAGAATAGATATTGAAAGAGGCACTATCCTTGGGGAAATTGCTGATTATGAATCTAACCCAGCTTTTTATATCCAAGACTTGAATCAACAATTATTGTTTCAGAGTACATACGCTTCAAGATCTATAGCAGGAACAAGAGAAACGGTTTTAGATATATCTAGAGATGATTTATTTAATTTTTATAGTTCAAGGATAGCGAACAGCAACATGATAATTATTGTAGCCGGGGGCATAGAGTTTAATGATACTGTCAGTCTCTTTAACAACGCTTTTAATAATGAAAAATTTCCTGAAATTAATATTGTTAAACCAGATTTATCTTTTTCAACCGATGAAAGATCAAAAATAAAAGTTTATAAAGATACAGATCAAGTATTTCTCAATTTTTCGTTTAGAACATGTAATTACAATAATGATGATAATGCGGTGTTATCTGTTATAAGAAAAATGATTGGAAGTGGTTTTTCCTCTTCATTATTTAGGAAATTAAGAACTGAAAACGGGCTTGTTTATTCTCTTAGTGTTTCATCGGAAGGATCGTTTGATCGTGGTTACTTTTCAACTACTACATCTACATCAAAAGATAAGGTTAAAAAAGTTTTAAAGGTTATAAGTGATGAGTTTGAAAGACTTAGAAATGGTGATATACGTGAAGATGAGTTAGAACTAGCAAAAAATAAAATAATGAAGTCTAAGATAAGAGATTTACAGACATCTGATTCATGGGTGGGTGCTCATTTGTCAGAGGTGTTTTTTAACACAGAAGCACCAAAAGATATAGCAGAAGTATTAAATGAAATAGAAAGAGTTTGTATCAATGATGTAGTAAGTGTTTCCAAGAAATATTTCACTCAAGACAACATATATCTTTCTGCATGCGGGGATCTGGCAGAGAGTGATATTAACCTTAATATTTAGAGGTTTTGCTTTACTTTAACTACTATTTCATCAAATGAATTTGGGTCGTTTATAGCTATCTCAGACAACATCTTCTTGTTTAATTCTATTTTTGATTTTTTCAAGCCATTTATGAATCTGCTGTACATAATGTCATGTTTTCTTAAAGCAGCGTTTATTCTGGATATCCATAACTGTCTCATATCGCCTTTTCTTTTTCTTCTGCCTTCAAAAGCATGTTCACCAGCTCTAAGAACAGCCTCATTAGCTCTTTTTATCAGCTTACTTCTTGTACCTCTATATCCTTTTGCAAGCTTTAAAATTTTTTTATGTCTTCTATTGGTTTTAAACCCACCTTTAACTCTTGGCATGTTTTATTCCTTTCCCGTGCTTATTAAGCAACTTACGAAACATTTTTCTATGACCTTTATTTTCTTGTTCAGAAAAAGAAGAGTTTCTTTGTTTGTTGGTAACACTTTTTTTAACTTTTAAGTGTCCCATACCTATACTTTTCTTCATAATTTTACCACCTTTTGTTATTTTTACTCTTCTGAGTAAAGTCTTTTTTGTTTTTAGCTTTTCTTTTGCCATTTTATTTCCTTCTTACTTTCCTACAAATATAGCCCAAATTATATTTCCAGCTCTCTTAGGCTCGTTTTCCATCTTAACTACATCAATTAATTCTTTTTCTATAGTTTTAATCTTATCTACCGCCACCTCAGGGAACATTGCTTCCCTTCCCTTCATTTTTACTGTTATTTTAACCTTGTCTCCATCATCTATAAAATCTCTGGCTCTTTTTACAAATCTTTGTATGTCACCACTTCCAGTTGTAGGTCCTAATCTTAACTCTTTTATGTCTGTTTTTCTACTCTTTGATTTAGCAGAGCTAGCTTTCTTCTTTTCCTCGTACAAAAACTTTGTAAAATCAACTATTTTTGTAACAGGCGGATTTGCATGTGGGACCATTAATACCAAGTCCATCTCCTCTTTTCTTGCTAAATCTATAGCCTCATTTTTCTTCATAACGCCAAGGTTTTCTCCTTTATGAGATATGACCCTGACTTCGTCAGATTTTATTTGTTCATTCTTTGTGTACCAGTTTGGTATATGCTTTCCTCCTGAAACTTATGTAAATTACCATAAATTGAGAGATTTGGTCAAATACATTTCCTTTATCTTTTCAACCACCTCTTCAACAGGTTTTGATCCTATATTTTCACCTGTTCTTAATCTTACGCTAACTTCATTACTTTCAACTTCTCTATCACCAATTATTAACATGTATGGTATTTTTTTGACCTGAGCATCTCTAATCTTTGATTGCATTGTTTCAGCCCTATCATCAACATAAGCTCTTAATCCTACTTCTTTCATTTTTTCCATTATTTTTTCTGAATACTCTAAATGCTTGATTCCTATTGGTATTATCTGAACTTGCATAGGAGATAACCATACTGGAAAAGCTCCTGCAAAATGTTCCATTAAGAATCCAACAAACCTTTCACTTGACCCCAATGGAGCTCTGTGCTGAACTATTATGGGTTTCTCTTTTCCGTCCTTATCTATGTATTTTAACCCAAATCTTTCGGGCATATATAAGTCTATCTGGTTTGTTGATATCCCATATTCTGTTCCCATAGCAGATTTTATTTTAAGGTCCATTTTAGGTCCATAATGAGCTGCTCCTTCATTTACCATTGTGTATTCAATACCAGATTTATCTAAAGCTTCTCTGGTTATTTTTTCGGCTTTTTTCCACATAGACTCATCACCGTGATATTTATCCATTTTTTCAGGATCTCTTAAATTCAACTCAACACTGTAATTAGAGAGACCTAACTTATCGTAATAATATCTGTGTAAATCTATAATCTCCACAAAAACATCCACAGCTTGTTCTTCTGAACAATATACATGAGCATCGTTTTGACAAAAAACTCTCGGTCTAAGAATTCCATTTATGGAACCCCTGTTCTCATATCTTGCAACAGTCCCATATTCTGCAAGTCTAAGAGGTAATTCCTTGTAAGTTCTTGTTTTAGATCTGTAAATTAAATGATGAAAAGGACAATTCATTGGCTTTATGTAGTATTCATCCTGTTCTTCATTTGGAACTGCTACTTTGAACATTTCATCACCAAAGTAGGAGATGTGTCCAGAAAGCTCAAATAGATCTCTTTTTGTCATAAAAGGTGTGGCAACTCTTTGATACCCCCATTTTTCTTCGGTTTCTTTTCCCCATTTTTCTAACTCTTCTCTTATAATCATGCCGTTTGGTAGCCACACAGGAAGTCCTGGGCCTATTTCTTCAAACAAAGAGAATACTTCAAGATTTTTATTTATATTTCTGTGATCTCTCTTTTTTAATTCTTCTTGTTCTTCCAAATATTCATTAAGCTCTTCCTTTGTTTTAAAGTTAGTAGCGTATATTCTGATAAGCATTTTGTTTTTCTCATCACCATGCCAGTAAGCTCCAGCAACACTTAAAAGTTTGAAAGCACCTATATCTCCTGTTTTTTCAACATGGTTACCTGCACACAAGTCTATGTCATAAACATCACTACCTTTTTCTCCTATTTCACAAGCTGTTATTTTTTCACCATTTTTTTCAATTTCTTCAATCATCTCAATTTTAAATGGGTTATCTTTAAATACTTCTTTCAGTTCTGTAGAATCTACTTCTTTCATTACAATTGGCAGATTAGCTTCAACTATTTCTTTCATTTTTGCTTCAATTCTTGGGAAATCATCCTCCGTTATTTTTCCGTCGTAATCAAAATCACCATAAAAACCATTTTCTATTGGAGGCCCCATAACTTTTTTAGCTCCAGGAAAAAGGCTTTCTACAGCTAAATGCATGACATGTTCCGCACTATGTCTAAGTGGGAACATCGGATCATCTTTTAATTTTTCTATTACTTTTTGTTTTTTCATTTTAATACTGCGGTTGGTGACCGCACTCGTAATTATAACTAAATTTTACTTAAATGAATACGATTATATGGATTTAAAAGATTATTCCCCCGCTCTTGGCGAGGTTGTGGTTGTTTTATGAATTGTATTCACAACATCTATTAACACTAATATTAGTTTACTATTTTTATTTATTAATATCAATAAAAAAGCTTCACAAAAGTTCTGTGAAGCTTGTAGTGTAAACTTCAAATAAACTCAAAAGAGTTTTGTGAAGTTTGTGATACCGCTCTCCATTATCAAATTCATAACAAAGGCAGTTACGTGTCCGTGTTCCAACTTTTCCCATTTAAGATACTCATCTGGATCTTTTGGGACTCCAAAGTAAACGGCAAACAAGGCAGCATCGTTGATGCCAAGATATCCCTGCTTATTAAATCTTCGTATTACGTCCTCAGGGCCTTTGAGTTCGCTTGATTCATCTGTTTTGACCAGATCAACAGGATCAAGGAATATTAAGGAATTATCATTGTATTTGAAACCTATGGCCTCAAATAATGATTTCTTTTCATCATTATTACTTTCCATTTTTCTCTCCTTTTTCTAATGTTTGTTGGAATGTTACAACACAATGTTCTCTTTTTCAACCTGTTTTATTTCAGACTTAAGAAATCCTGATTTTTTCAACACTTCTACAACAACATTTATTGTTAACAAATAAATAAGATATGAAATGTAACTGTATATTTGGATCATAAAAAAAGAAATGATCACAATTGCAGGGAATAATAAATCCTTGTACGGTTCCACTCTTCTGTTTATCTGCTTTGATATCTGAGATTTTATACTTTCCTTTATATTTTGAGTTACACTATCTTCTATTTTAGATGATGTGCCGATGTCGGTATCTTGAGATATTCCTATATCAGAAAAAATTGAATTTATTCGGGAATTTATAGTTGATTCATTACCTTGTTGCTCTGTAACTGTACTAACAGATCCTTGCTCTACCAATCTGTCTATTGACGGTCCTGCTATCTCTGTCAATTTTTCTCCAATATCTATTTCTGAGGCTGGGGTTTTTGAATAAGAAAAAAGTAAAATTACTGATATTAGTATTGATACGGATATTCGTAAGCTTTTTATAGTAGGTTTGGATATTTTTATGATATTTACCTTGATAAAGTCTTCTTTTAATCTTTTAGACATAGTAAGACCAGATAAAATGAGAAGGAGTGTTACCACCGGCCCAACTAAATATTGAGGATGGGTAAATATAATAACCCCAGACGATATAAGAAAATAAATTAATACAAGAATAGCCAATTCCTTATTATTGACTGTTAATGAGATTATAGAAACAACCCACATTAAAACCAACATTATGATTATAAATGGGACAATAAATGTTCCTGTTGAAGGAAAAAAACTTTCTTTTTGGATAAAGTTTTGTGATATGAGGATTAAAGATATTAAAGATAACGAAAATATAACGTATAAAATGACCTTTTTTATTACTTGTTCCGGTACTTTTTGTTTTTCTTCCATCTTATTTAAGTATATCAGTGGTAAGTGTGCATAACAAAGAGGGGCCCCGCATTCTGCGGGGCCCCCGAAGCTGTTTTAACTCAACTTATTCATGGTGATGAGATTCTTCATATTCCATAGCTTCAGCTTTTGTTTCATGTATTGTTCCGTCTGGATGATTTGCAGGACTGTATATTGTGTATAGCTTCAAATCTTCAGTCTCGCTAGTGTTTATTACGTTGTGCTCTGTTCCTGCTGGTATAACTATTGCAAATCCATCTGAGACCTCAAACTCTTCTCCATTGGCTATCACTTTGCCTTGTCCAGAATCAATTCTAAAGAATTGATCTACGTTGTTATGGACTTCCATTCCAATATCTTCCCCAGCTTTTAAGCTCATAACAACAAGTTGGCTGTGGCCATTTGTTGATAAGACCTTTCTAAAATTATTATTACTCAGAGTTAGTTCCTCTATGTTATCTACGAATATAGGCATGTTATTTCCTTTCGTTAATTTTTTACTTAATTAATTACTCTTTGCAGCAATCAACTGCTTTTTTTATTATTTCCCCAAGCTTATCAAAAATACCCACGCTCTCTTTTTCATGAATATTATCTTCTTTTTTATCATCTATAAATTTAATGTCGTTATTCTTATCTTGTTCTACATCTTCAATGTTTGTCAGTCCTAAATTTAATCCCCAAAAAAGGTTATAAACATCGTAAGATTTTTTGAACATTTTCTGAGCTTCTTCTTTTTCACCTTTTCCAAGATATTTTGTTCCCACTTCCATTAATCTCATTGAGGCTGCAAGTAAATGTTTGCTTATGCACCACACTTCCCCATCTGGATTTTTAACTATTTTTTTCAACAGCTCTTTTCTCATTTCTCTTATCTGAAGTAATATATCCAAATACTCCTTATTTCCGGTTTTGGATCCAGTAAAGAAAAGATGCTCTTCTATGCTTATGAGATTCATTATTGCTACTGATAAATCTTCTCCAGAAGATAAGTCGGTTTTTTCATTTTTCTCAAATTCTTTAACCTTGTCTACTAATTTTTGTATTTCTTCTTGTTGAGTCATATTTATCCTCCTACCAATTTATTAAATAAAATAAAAAACTTGTTAATGTCAAAAAAAGCACGGGTATTATAACTTTTTGGTAGTAAATTATTACTTTCCCGTTATTTTTTTGTCTTAAATAAGCGTCTGTTTTAGTTGAAAAAAAGAAAATGATCATTCCAATAGCTATTCCAAAAACAATCTTCTCTACCCCAAATATTTTGTTATGTGTTACTCCTATAAATTTAGATAAGTATAAAGCAATTATTGTAAAAGCAGCCATTAAAATAACTGATAGAATTTCTATATAAGGTATTTTTATTTTTTTATTTTTCAAAAAACTTGCTAACCATAGACCACTAGATACAATAAAACCACCAATCCAAAGTCCTGTAATTGTGTCATCTATCCCTATGTATCTTGTAAAACCAACCCCTGTGCCTATGGCTACCGTACATATAGGACATACTGCAAAAGTTTTTTGCAAGTCAAAGATAAGTATTGTTAATAGAGCAAAAAGAAATATTTTTAGATTATTTTTCTTCATATTTATTGTTCTACAGGTGTTTCTGAATCAGAATTTGTAGCTTTTTCTTTCTCTGCTTCTTCATTATTTTCTTCTGACGTTTCCAAACCTGTTTTTTCTTTTATATACTCAACTATTTCTAAATATCCGACCATACATTTATTTTCAGCTACCATAAATGGAACCCCTATCTCTTTAGTTTCTATTCCGCATCTCTCTACAGCTATTTTAGTTAACTCTTGAGCATTTGTTTGGTTCTTATAAACCTCTTTTCTCGTTACGGGAAATGATCCTTCAATACCGTTTTCTTTTATGAAATCATCAATTTTATGGCAATTGGGACAGGTGTCTCCATAATAATAGGTTGGGGTTTGGGATGAGAATATCCCATCAATTTCATCTGTAAGTTTTTTTGTCCTTTTTGAATCAGATATTATGATTCCCATCATTATTGCTATAACCGAAACTATAAATATTGTTACGATTTTTTTACTCATACTAATTATCTAAAGTGATAAATATTTACTAAAAATCTTTTATATAATATCACATATATAATATCACAGTTACCACTCTTTTATGGATATCTCATGCATTATAGCGTGGCTTTTACCAAAAACAGCAAGTATATTGTACCCTTTGTCCCATAAATCTTTTGTATTTTTCAATGTTATTTTATCTTTAAACTGTGATTTTGTGTTAATAACTTCATTGATAGTGTTAATTTCTAAATAAGGGTCAGTTTCTTTTCTTATGTATTCAAGATTGTTGTAATCAAGTTCTATCCCAGATATTTTTTTATAACATTCAAATATATTTTTTATGTCAAAAACTCCATCTTCCCATTTAACAGCATTTTTAACGTAATCTAAGTAAGATAAAAGAGAGCTTTCTATATTGTCAGGTTTTATGTAGTTACTTCTTATGCACAGTTGTTCTACAAAAATGCTTGTTATTATCACATCCTTTGGAAATTTTTCTGAAAGGAATTTTAACTGGTCATTGATTGCCGGCTCTGGGTATATAACAGGAATTGCTGAGGATTGAGCTAAGTACCATGTGTAATAAGCTTCTCCCATTGCTTTTATCTGGTCCCTTCTTCCGGAGGCTAGTATCTTCTCCCCACCTTCCACTAAAACCATTCGTTTTTTACCGTCAGTTTTATCTATAAAATCTTGCATGTAATTATCAAGAACACCCCAAGATAAGTCTTTTGCGTCGTAGGTATGGTCAAATCCTAAGTAATACATTATTTGACCGCCTTTTCTGATGTGGAAAAAATATGGTGAGGGATATGGTCCAAATTTTGTGAGTTCTAGGTATTTTTTCTGAAGGTCATTTAGCATAATTTTATTATAGATGATTTTTAGGTTTGTTGAAGTGATGGTAGGTTTTTGGTGGGCGGTAATAAAAGCTTGCTCGCTCGTTTCACTCGCTGCGCTTCCTTTTACATCGCGTAGCGATGCAGGAATTTTGCGAACCAATGACCTCCACAATGTCAATGTGGCGCTCTAACCGACTCTCCTAACTCTTCTGTACTTTTGCTTGTTTTATTTTCTTACTACTTATTCGCCACTGGCTCATTTAAATATATTTCTATATTCTTTAGGTTGGTTAGGATCGGTTGTCGCTTCGCTCCAACAGGAGCTAACAGCCTAGATACTTTATCTTTTTATTTGGAAATTTTCGTAAATCTAGTTTAGTTGTTTTGGTGGGCGGTACAGGGATCGAACCTATGACCTCCACAATGTCAATGTGGCGCTCTAACCGGCTGAGCTAACCGCCCGAAGTATTATTTTATTTTTCAAACCACCAAGTCTAGTTTTATTAATAAACAGAAGGTATTTTACCCTATTTTTTCTTTGGATTCATTATTTTATCTATTATTCCATATTTTACAGATTCGTTTGCGTCCATCCAGTAATCTCTATCCATATCCCCTTTAACTTTGTCTAATTTTTGACCCGTTTCTTTTGATATAGCTTCAGCATATTGATCTCTAAGTCTTAACATGTGTTTTGCTGTTATTTCAACATCACTTGCCTGCCCCTCTACCCCACCTATAACTTGGTGAATCATTGTGTGAGATCCTGGCAAAGCATATCTTTTACCTTTTGTCCCGGCCGAAAGTATTAAAGCCCCAGCTGAAGCTGAGAGTCCCACATTTATTGTAACCACGTCATTTTTTATGTGTTTTATAGTGTCGTACATTGCGATTCCAGCATATACCTCGCCTCCAGGGGAATTAATGTAAACACTTATGTCTTTATCAGGATTTACACTTTCAAGAAAAAGTAGTTGTGCAATAAAAGTATTTGCCACCCCCATATCTATTGGTCCTGTAACAAAAACTATAAAATCTTTAAGAAGTCTGGAATATATATCATAGGATCTTTCCATCCCTCCTTGATCTTTTTCTATTACTATTGGAACTAATGTGTTATTCATCTTTTTTCTCCTTATGTTCGTGATTACCGTGGAAGTTTGGTCCTTCCACTTCTTCTATTAATTTGGTTAAAAGTTTATTTTTTTGAAGAATGTTTTTGATATAAAGTCTTTGTACAGGATCTTCTAATTTTTCTCCTAATGTAGGATCTCCTATTGCAGATATCATTTCGTCTATTTCTTCATCCGTAGTCTCAATTTTCTCAACCTCTATTAAATGGGCCATAACAAGCTCGGCCTTAATATTTTTTTCTGACATATCGTTATATTCTTTTCTTAACTCTTCTGCAGTTTTTCCTTGAGCTTCAAGATATTTATCTAATGGCAATTTTATAGTTTCCAGTTGTTCTACCAATCTTGTCATCATTCTGTCTGTTTCTTCTTCTAACAAAATATCGGAAACTTCAGTTTTTGTTTCTTTTATAAGGATATCTATAACTTCATTTGAACCAATATGGACATGATCGTGATGGTGGTCGTGTTCTTGTTCTTCTTTTTTATCATCCCCTTCTTCTTTTGATTTTTCTAATTTAGCAGCTTCAAGTTTTTCTGTTTTTTCCTTGTAATAATCTTTCAAGGCCTTTTTATAATCTCCAATTTTAACCTCTGGTCTAACTGCAAATTCTGCTGTGAACTCGAGGTCTTTTGATATATCAAACTCCTTTATGTCCACTTTTGGGTTAGATATCGGGTTAAGATGGTTTTCCTTTAAAGCTTGTGGGTAATAGTGTTGTAAAAGACTGTTTATTGTATCTCCATACAGTCTGGAATTACCAACTTTTTCTATTACCATTTCTTTTGGGGCTGTTCCCTTTCTGAAACCTTGTATTTCTACATATTCTACAGCATGAGAAACTTCTTTTTCATAAAAATCTTTAACTGCGCTGTTTTCTATAACAACGGTCATTTTTATTGTTGATTTTGGTTGTTTTTCTATTTTTGTTTGCATAATGTGGTTATTGTATCACACGGAGTTACTTAATAATCCCAGATCCTACACACATTTTATTAATATAAAAAACACAATATTGACCTGGAGTTATTGCTAGTTGTGGTTTTGCAAATTTTATTAGGTATTCCCTACCCTCTGTTGGGGATATCATAGCTTGAGCGAGGTTGTGTTGGTATCTTATTTTTGCTTTTACTTTAAGTTTTTTACCGTACATTTTATTATTTGCAAAAAAGACATCAGAAAGGTATATATCTGTTTTTCCTAAATCTTTTTTATCTTTTGAGACAAACAAATTATTTGTTCCAACGTCTTTTTTAGTAACGTAATAAGGCCCTCCTGCTAATCCTATCTTTTTTCTCTGCCCTATTGTGTAATACTCTAATCCTCTGTGTTTTCCTATAACCTTTCTTTCGCTATCAATTATTTGCCCTTCTTTGACTTTTATTTCTTTTTCAATAAAGCTATCAATTGATTCATCTGGTATATAACAGAAATCTTGGCTTTGAGAAATGTTTTCAAAATGGAATCCTGCTTTTTTAGTTATTTTATAAACATCATCTTTAACCACTTCCCCTAACGGGAAAATGATTCTTTCTAACCATTCTTGAGGTAGGAGACTTAAATAATAAGTTTGATCTTTATTTTTATCTTTTGGTTGAGTTATGAAAAAAGATTTGTGTTTTCTACTTTTTGTAATTTTTGCGTAATGTCCTGTTGAAACGTGTTTTATATTGTTTTCATCAGCGAATTTAAAAAGGTGAAAAAACTTTGTGTTTTTATTGCATACCATGCATGGATTCGGAGTTTTTCCTGATGTTAAAGTTTTAACAAAATAATCCACCACATTTGATTGAAAGTCTTTTTCTATATCTAAAACACGGTGCTCGCATTTAAGGATTTTACATATTTCCTCTGCCTTTTTTATTGAATTGTTGTTATCACCATGCCATTTTGGAAGTTTAAGAGAAATCCCGACAGGTGTGTAACCCCTTTTTTGTAGAAGAATTAACGCGGCGGTAGAATCAACTCCTCCAGATACACCTACAACTACTTTTTTGTTTTTTAATCTTGCTGATTTTCTGTCCATTCCTCGTACCTCTCTTCAAGCATCTCGTTTTCTTTAACTGTTTTTTCATGTTGTTTTTCAAGGATTTCTGGTATGGGTTTGTTATTTTTGCTCAAATAATCATAAATTGCTTCGGCTAGGGCTTCCGTAGCAAGAACAGAACAGTGTATTTTAATTGGAGGTAACCCATCTAAAGAATCTATGATGTCTCCTTTACCAACTTTTAATGCTTCCTCAAATGTTTTTCCTTTTACCATTTCTGTTACAGCACTACTTGTTGCAATAGCCGCAACACAACCAAAAGTTTGGAATTTTATGTCCGATATAATTTCTTTTCCTTTTTCTTCTTTTACTTTTATATAGAGATGCATTACATCTCCGCAGGCCATGTTACCAACTTTTCCAACACCATCAGCGTTTTTTATTTTTCCTAAGTTTTTTGGTTTTTTAAAGTAATCTAAAACTTTTTTTGTATACATTTTTATTCTGAATTATGTATATTCATGGGAGATATTTTCCTAAGCTTTTGAACGGCTTTTGGTAAAACCTCCAATAAATATTTTACTTCACTTTCTTTTGTGTATCTACCTAATGTTATCCTTATTGTTCCTTGGGCATATTTTTCCTCAACACCGCAGGATAAAAGTACATGTGATGCCTGTAATTTTGGGGATGAGCATGCCGACACTGTAGAAACTTCTATTCCGTTCATGTCCAACTCCATCATCAGGGCCTCCCCTTCTATAAAATCAAATCTCATGTCTATGTTGTTGGGTAGTCTTTTTGTAGAATGTCCATTTAGATGGGAGTCTGGGATATTTTTCAGAACACTTTTTATTATTTTATCCCTTAAATTTGTGAGTCTGAGTTTTTCATCGTACATTTCTTTTATGCAGATTTCTAAAGCTTTTCCAAACCCAACAATTGCAGGAACATTAACTGTTGATGATCTTTTGCCTCTTTCATGCCCCCCACCGTGGATAAAAGTATCTATTTTTACGCCGTTTTTTATATAAAGAAGGCCGACACCCTTAGGACCATATATTTTATGTGATGAAGCCGTTAATAAATCTATATTTAGTTTTTGTACATTTATAGGCATCTTTCCAAAACTTTGGGACGCATCTGTATGGAACAATATCCCTTTCTTTTTGCATATTTTCCCTATCTCTTCTATTGGTTGTATTGTTCCAATTTCATTGTTTGAATGCATTACAGAGACCAAAATAGTGTCTTTAGTCATCATTTTTTCTAATTCATCTAACTTAACTGATCCAAACTCATCAACAGGAGCATGTTCTACATTAAAGCCATTTTTTGATAACCATTCTGCGCTATTTAAAACACAATCATGCTCTATAGATGAAATTATTATTTTGTCCCCCTTGTCTTTATTTGCAGACGCTACACATTTTAGAGCCCAGTTGTTACTTTCTGTAGCTGAGGATGTGAAATAAACCTCGTTTATTTGACAGCTTATATAATTGGCAATTTCTTCTCTAACTCTGTTTACAGCTGTATTGGCAATTGTTCCCATTGTGTGGATTGATGATGTGTTACCATACTTTTCCGTAAAGTAAGGAAGCATAGCTTTAACAACCTTTTTATCTACAGGTGTTGTAGCGGCATAGTCCATATATATTCTTTTTTTCTTTTCTTGCTTTTTCATATTCGTTGGTATTCTAGCACAAGGCAATGTGTTAAGTTTAAATAATTTCTTCAAAATTTTTGCAAGAATTTAAAAAGTCATTAGAGAAAGCTAGAGATTTTACAAAAGAGGGGAAATATCTTTATTTTCTTCATTAATTGTATTTGGGATTTCAGAATTTACTTTAATGTTAAGGTGTGGGTATTGTTCTTGCCATTGTTTTACTAAATTTTCAAAAATGTATTTATCAGCACTATCGTTTTCAAAAGACCAGGCTTTATTTTCTACTGTTGTCCAGAAATTTTTATAGGTCGCAAGTGCTATATCAAGCTGTTCCCAGTAATTTTCTGTAATACTTTTCCAAAAATTAAATCCTTGCTCTTTGTTTTTCTCAATCCATTTACATGCCCAAGATGATGCGATTTCCTCTTGTCTTAAAAGAATTGGAGCGCGTTCTTCAATAAAACATGCCAATTTATCAAAGAGAGTACCTTTTAATTTTTCAATTTTGGATCTATCTAGACCAATTAAGGAAGTTAGATTCATTACCGCTTGTGCTCTCTCATTAAAAATATTTGGCTCTACTTTCCGGTGCTTTATGTGTCCTATCTCATGCAGTATGACAGGGAAATCCATTATTTCATCTCCAAGATTTTTAATTGAAAATTTTCTTAGATCAGGCAGGACAATCATATTTTCTTTGAAAGATGCTCCAGCAAAGGGAAACCTTTTATTTGGACATATCATTAATTTAGTTTCAGTTGGTCTAAGCTCCTCCATTAAATCTGTAGCCTCACCGTTTTTTCCTAAAATGTAGATATGTTTAGCCTCGTACATATCAAATGGCCACATTTTTTTACTATTAACATCACATTCATATATGATATTGTTGCTAGGTAATTCAAGTGAAATAAATAGTGAGGTTTCTTCCTCCCCTCTCTCATTGTTAAATGTTCCGATTGAATATTTTGCATCTGTGAAGCCGTTTTTGGATAATTCTTCTTGCAATTTTGGATTGCTTTTTAAACCTTCACCGTAAGCAAATGATAAATATTTCTCTTTGCCCATTGCCCCAAAAAGAGTAGTGTGGTTTTTTGATTCAATATCCATTTTATCAAGTGTCTCCGCATGTGTATCCTCGTAATGTAAAAAGGGGTTTTCAACCATATAAAAATTATTACACGAGTAAATACCTTATACAAACCCTAAAGGTACGATATAATTTTTCATTATATTTTAGTATTGAGAGTTGCTTATAATTCAATGATATTCTTCCAATAGGCCTTATTTCCTAAAACAGTGCTTTGTTCCCTTAATTTATCCAAAATAATTTCCTGACTTTCAGTTGGTTTTCTTTCACCTAGTGTTTTAAAAGCATAGTCTAATAATTCTTGTCCATCGATCTTGTCTCTTCCGCCAAAAATATTATTTAAAAGTTTATCTACAGGGTTAACAACACTAATTTCAAAACCTTTTTCGTTTTTCATATTGTTAAGATTTTCTAAGCGGTCGTTATATTGCTTGTCAGTTATATCGTATTTATTATCTAGTTCTAGCTTTTCCTCTTCAGTTAGTTTGAGCAGCCTTTCGTATCTACTCATCCTATCTAATCTTTTGTACGCATTTTCAAAAATATTAAAAGCTTTTTCTGTACGTTCGTCGCTCATAACAGTCCTAAATTCTCGTGATGGGATGCCTGTATCCATGATTACTATTTTCCCCGTCTTTTCATTTTTTATTAAATTTCCAGGGTGAAAATCTACAGGAACACCAAATTCAATAAACGATTTTTTCAGACCCCATACAATATCTTTAAATTGTTCTCTATTTTCATTTATCATTTCATCGGTATTTTTGTAATCGACCCCTATCATTTCTGATAAGGCTTTTCCTGGGATAAATTTTTGTACTAATATGTAACCCTCTTTTCCATTTTGATCTTTTCCATAAATAAAATATGATCTAGCAAAGTGTTCCTCCCCAAATATTTTGCTAATTTTATCTTGATCATCCATGATAGCCCTAACTCTTTCAGGGTTTCTAAGATAATTGATCATTTCTTGTGATCTTTCTTCACCCCAAGATGTAAATGGGTTTACTTCTTTTAGAACCCAATCTGGTCCTAACATTTTTACTTGTGATTCCCACCCAGTACCTATAATTTTCTCTTCGTTTGTTTCTGTATCTCTACTAGGTAAATAAGGAAAAGGGAATTCATTATCATTGTTGGTATTTGGTATATGCTCTATTCCCATAAGGTTATTTTAAAACATTTTTGGTGATTGTGTGTGAAGAGGGCTGTTTTATAAAATTATTTGATCATTTTCGATTTTCAACAATTGTTCAATATTCATAATGAAAATAGATAGTATGTAGTTAATTTTATTCTTGCTGATTTAAACACTATTTTTCTCCTCATATTTAAATATGTACCCGAATCCTCTAACAGTATTTATAAACTTGTTTTTCCCTTAAAGGGAGCATCGATTTTATTTCTTAGATAACCAATGTATACCTCCACTGTATTTGGAAGTACATCGGAATCATAATCCCAAACATGACTTATAATTTGATCCTTTGTAACAATCTTATTTTTGTTTCTTGCTAAGTACTCAAGAAGGGAAAATTCTTTTTTGGAGAGGTTAATATCTTTTCCTGCTCGTGTAACCTTAAAGTTTTTAGTATTTATATAAAGATCGCCGCACACTATCTCATCCGGTAACATAATCTTTGGTCTCCTAAGAAGAGCTCGGATACGTGCAAGAAGTTCAGTAAAAGCAAAAGGTTTTGTCAGATAATCGTCTGCCCCACTTGTCAAACCACTTACCTTATCTTCAATTTCATTTAGAGCGGTAAGCATTAGTATTGGTGTGTGGTTATTTTCTGCTCTCAATTTTTCGCATATTTCAAGCCCGTTCATTTTTGGTAACATGAGATCAAGGATTATCAAATCATATTCTTCAGATAACGCCATGTCATAACCATCTGATCCGTCATATGAAACGTCAACAGCAAAATTTTCTTGTTCAAGACCTTGTTTTATAGAATCGGCGATTTTATGTTCATCTTCTACAATCAGTATTCTCATTGGGCACAATTATATATAGTTTTCTGAGTTTTTGCTGAGATAGTTTGAATATTTATGTATAAGGATTTGGTAAGTTGTTTGTGAAATTTTTATCATTTTCTCAGTTAGTATATAATCTAAGTTACTCAAAAGTTGAAGTTTAAGGGCGAGTGGCGGAATTGGCATACGCGCACGGCTTAGGACCGTGTCCGCAAGGGTGGAGGTTCGAGTCCTCTCTCGCCCACCAGCAAAAATGTGTCGGCTTTATGCCGATATATTTTTCGCTTATGAGAGAGGACGAGAATAATTCGCAGTGAGCCGAAGGCGAGCGAGAGGGGGTCGCGAGCCACGAAGCTCTAGGAACGGAGTGACGTAGAGATACGTGGACTTGTGACCGAGTCCTCTCTCGCCCACCAGCAAACTCCCGTTAGCGTCTTAACAAGAAAAAAGCGTGGTCTGATCTTTTGTAACAGGGCCATCTATTTTACTTATAAAGAAATTGACCCCATTTCTCCACCCTACTGGATTAGGAGGAGTATAAACAGGGGCTATTTTTTCAGGTGTATCTAGTCCTTTTGAAACATATTTATCTTTTATACCCTTACCAACAATCTCAATAGCCTCATCGTAAGACCTAAAGTAAATGGCATTTTTTCCATATATACCCCACCCAAATGGGTTATAAGATCCAGGAATAATCCTTTTACCGCAAGAAGACTCTAAGCATGCAATAGCAGGTAAAAGTCTATAATCTAGATTATATTTTTCGGCTACATCTACAAATGTACGAGCATTCTTGGCAAGAGGAGATTTTTGGCTCTCTAAGAACTTTTCTAAAGCCTCCACCTTCTCTTCTTTTTTAGATACATCCTTTTTTACTATAGATTCAGACCTCATTTTTGTTGGTTTTTTCTCTACAGATCCAAGGAATGTTGTAAAACCAACAAAAAGCAAAATAGCCGGCAAGAAATTAAATTGTATTTTAGATAGTTTTTTGACCATACGAGGGAAAATTTTAACATTTTTTCACTATTTATGCAAACGCTATAGGATATGTTTCATAGGATTAAATAGGGGAAACCAAAGAGCAGTTTATTTAGTTTCGTAGTTTTGTATCATATCTCCAAAGTATTTTACACCGTTACACCAAGAACCATTTGAAGGTGGTGTGTACGTATTCATTATTATACACAAATCTTCTACTCCTTTCGAATAGAACTTGTCAGAAAAATATTTTGATACCCTTTCTATACCTCTTACCCAGTTTTCAAATGTAACAACAACATTCCCATACACTCCCCAACCCCACGCGTTGTACGATTCCTTACCTCCTACTTTTGGTGTCACTTTTCCACATCCTGATTCTTGGAAAGATACTGCAGCTACTAACCACCAAGGTATATTATTTTTGTCAGCTTCATAGACCAAAACATCACCCATACCTTCTAACGGACAATTATATTTTTTATAAACAGCATTTATTTTCTGAGCTCTTGAATCTTTTGAATATATTGATGTCGTGGCAGTTTGCAGTGTTAAAGGTTTAGATGAGTATATAGAGTACCTTCTTGTATCTTGAGGTTTTGCTTTTTGGGGCGTAACCATGAAAGAAGTTAAAAATGTAAAAATGGCTAGAACTGATGCTGATGCCCATATACCAGTTACTCCTGCTCTAATTTTAGCCATGTTAGATCTCTTATCATTTTGGATTTTTGAAATTACACCTTTTACTCTTTCAGTTTTTGTTTTTATCCAAGGTTTTTTAATTTCAGGCTGGGCAATAGTGAACTTTTCTTCTTCCGTGATTAGGGAGCTAATATGATCAATATCTTCTACAACAATTTGTTTTGGAATCTTCTTTTTTATTATCCTCTTACCGTTTTTGTAAAAGTAGTTACTTGATGAGTTATTCACCATATCTTGAGGTATAGATTATCAGAGAGACACCTAGCTTACAAGATGACAATTCTACTGTGGTTGGGAGGACTTTATTTTTTCTTTTTGAATGTATCCCATCCAATCTTCCATTGTTATACAGGGTTTTCTTAATAACAAATATGTTACTATAAAAGCAGGTTTTTTTAAGTTATTTAAAGGGTAAAACATGAATAAAACAGATAAAAAACGGGAAAATAGTGTTAAAAATCAAAACAAGCTTAATTTGGCTCTTTTAATACTTTTAGCAATTTCTTTGTTAATGTTTTTTGCAACACTGGTGTACTGTTGTTTTCAAAATAAAAAATCTTTGAGTGATTCTGGTGGGATAGAAAATATAAAATATGGTGATTCGTCTACGTCTGTAAAATCACCTACCTCTATTTTCACTGAAAAATATGAATTTGGTGCTGATATAGAGAAGAGTTTTAACAATGTTTCTAATATTTACCAAGGTGACGTTTTGTTGGATACCGAGGCTTCTGTTTGGTGGGTTGGGGACGATGGTTTAAACATTATGAATGATAAGGAAACAGGGTTAGTTTATAAAAATTATGATTGTAATAACTTTTCTTCTTCCGATGATACCTTATTTAGCAAAATAGTATCTACATTATCAACAGATATAAAGGAAATAATGGAGTCTTATGATTATGTCTTAAACTACAAAAACTCATCCAAGTCATTGGAAGATCCACATCTTTATGATTATATCCAAGCGTATGAAAAAGGCATCTCTAAATGTGTTTTTAGAGCAAATCCTGATTGTGTAGCTTTTTCAGAAACAGAGCCGTTTTACAACAGTTTTTCTTTTACATGTACTGAGTCATACGATAACAATTACACTGAACAATCCCAATACCTGAAAGATTTAGATATCAAAGACGCAACTATATCTGTTAGTAAAAAAGTTGATGATTACGCCTTAATAAATGTTAATTATAGGCGTACAGGTCACTTTGTAATTGCTAAATTAGTAGATGGTAAATGGGTTGAAATTTATTCTGGGCAGGATTATCCGCGTTGTGACTTGATGGAAGAAAATCAAGTACCTGAAGAAATATATGGTGAGTGTTTCTACGACTGATTGTTTCACAGTTTAGAATTAAATTTTACTAAGGAGTCGTAATTGACGTACCAAATGTTTTCCTAATAGATTTTATAGGGTTGGGTTAACAACCCTTCCCATAAATAAAATATTCCCATTAGTTTTTTCTTGAATTAGAAATATAAAGGGATGATTCGCACGGAAAACAGGGATTGTATGGGTATTATTACTTCTCATAGATCCCTTCAATGAAACTACTGTAGTTGCCGCTGCCGCTTCGGTTCCTTCTTCAGTTACCTCAACAAGTGCTTGGTGAATAACCTCTCCGATAAACAACTCCTCCGCACCGTCCATTCCAGAAAAATTAGCTCCTGGCCAATCAAACGCTGTAGGTACTCCCATTGCTTTAAGATCTTTAGCCATAAAGTATTTAGTCTCAAATTTGAATTTTGGAATAGATACCACAACATGCTGGTTTTCTAGATTTTGTTTCCACTCTGATAGTTTTTTTGTACTGAGTAAATTTTCTAATGTTTCTAGATCATCATTTTTCGGAAGAAGGATTAGCATAGATAGTTCTTCGCCTGAATAAGGCATTTCAAGAATCTGTAAATCATCGTTTTCGGTGTAATTAAATTTAGCATCCTCATCAACACGTCTCATCATTTGGACATCAATAGATTCGTTTGCATTTATTCTAAAATTTTCATTTCTTGTTTCTTCTGCATTGAATTGTCTTACCCATTCACCTTTAAAATAAATTGCGTTTGTAAGTATAAGTCTTGTTGATCCATCAATTATCCCAAAAGGTATTAAATCCTTGATTTTGTCGTTTGTTTGTTCTTCTATCCAGTTATTTATAGTTGTTCTAGAGCCTTCCGGGTCTTTTTTGAAATCAAGGTTATTGGCTTTTCCACCATAAAAATTTTCTACTATATTAAGATATTCATCTAGAAACTTATAATCTTGTTGAGCCCAAAGTGCGTTAGCAATACTGATTTTATATTTTTTATCATCGTTGTTTAAACCTTCAACTGTTGTTGCATACTCAGATCTTCTTAAACTATCATCTGTTGGAAGGTGCAGTAATGATCTCATTTCCTCAGCTGTCTGCCCTCTTGCTCCTTCATAAGCCATAGCTAAAATACTATAAATACTGAAAGGAGATAAAAAAACGTTTCCACTTTCCTTATTTTTTAATTGAAAATAATAATCTAAAGCAAATTGGTTGTTAGATTCTACTATGTTGCTAATATTTGATGAAGTTTGATTATTCTCCATTTTTACCCCTCATGCGGCTGAACACATAAGCCGTTAAAAATTAATTATATTTAAATTTTACTATCTAAGTTTATTAATATCCAAGTATTTGAATAAACTTAATCTTGTCCCCAATCTACAAGTTCAGTAAATTTAATATAAAAACCAAAAGGATCCACTATGCGGAAATCTTTCCAGCTGAAATTACGATCCTGAAGTTCCTCCAGTTCACGAACAATATAATTTGAAAGATTGGTTTTTGCTAGATCGTAGATACTCTCTATGTTATCTACTGGTATTGTAATTCCAGTTGCATATCCTCTTTTTGTATCTTTTGGAAACTGTTTAAAGTAGGATTGGTTATAAACTCTATCATCTCCGCCATAAAAATTAAGCATTGTATTACCTAAGGTACTTTCTAGAGTCATTGTCATATATCCCAATTCCTCCTCATTTGGTTTATCGTATATGTTGGTTGAGAAGCCTAGCTTGGAATAAAAATTTTCAGCCACTTTAAGATCTGGAATATGCAATTCGATTATCAAATTGTTTCTTATTGGCTTTGTCATTGTTGTTAAATAAATTTTGTCTACCAATTACATCGGTAGCCAAAATTCATTGGTCGGGGTGGGCGGACAAAGCAAAGCTTGCATTTGAGCCATAGTGCTCCGCACTATAGCATCAAAAGTGGAACCACGGCTAAAGCCTAGGTTAACTCCTTACCACCCACTAATAAATTTTGTCTACCAATTACATCGGTAGCCAAAATTCATTGGTCGAGCATAGTGGACGAAGTTTGTAACTATTTTATGACTTGTCCTGCTACAGTTTCTATACCTAGTTTAGTCTAATAATACCTTTATGTATTGTTATTGACCAATGTATAATGGAAATAATGGTTAATGACATTAAAAAATTCAGAGTAATAGACCTTTTTGCTGGTATCGGTGGTATCAGAATGGCTTTTGAGAATGTTGGTGGTGAATCAGTAATGTCCTCTGAATGGGATAAATATAGTCAGCAGACTTACCATGCCAATTTTGGTGAAACTCCCTTCGGTGATATAAGACAAATAAAGGAACAAGATGTTCCAGACCATGAAATTTTGCTAGCGGGGTTTCCTTGCCAAGCCTTCTCAATTGCAGGTAAAAGAGGGGGTTTTGAAGACACTCGAGGTACTTTGTTTTTTGAAGTAGCTAGAATAATTAAACACAAGAGACCTAAAGTAGTGTTTCTAGAGAATGTAAAAGGATTAACCAATCATGACAGAGGCAGGACTCTAAAAACAATTCTAAACGTATTGCGAGAAGACCTGGATTACTATGTGCCAGAACCCCAAATAGTAAACGCTAAGGATTATGGTGTTCCTCAAAACAGAGAAAGAGTTTTTATCATTGGTTTTAGGAAGGACCTGGGGATTGATTCTTTTGAGTATCCTAAACCAAGAAATATTAATGTTTCCATTAAAGATATAGTTGAGGAAGAACCCGTATCCGTGAAGTATTATCTATCTGATGTTTATCTAGAGTCCCTAAGAGAACATAAGAAAAGGCATGAAAGTAAAGGTAATGGTTTTGGTTATGAAATAAAAGACCTAGATGATATTGCTAATGCTGTAGTTGTAGGGGGTATGGGCAGGGAGAGAAACTTGATTATAGATACTAGACTTGAAAATTTTGTACCAATAACAAATATTAAGGGTGAGGTTAATAGAGAGGGAATTAGAAAGATGACTCCTAGGGAATGGGCAAGGTTGCAGGGATTTCCTGATTCTTTCAAGATACCTGTATCTGATGCACAAGCATATAAACAATTTGGCAATTCTGTTGCTGTACCCGCAATACAGGCCACTGCAGAGGAAATAGTAAAAATTTTAGGAGATAAACTTTATGATGACAGGTAATATAGGCGAATGGAGTGAAATTTATACTTTCTTAAAGCTATTAGGAGCTGGTGAATTATATGCTGCAAACGAAAACCTGGAACGAGTTAAAGACATTTATTACCCGATTATTAGTATTTTAAGGAAGGAAGAAAGAGATTTGGAGTATAGAAGGGAAGGTTTAGTAAAAATTATTGATGGAGATAATTCAAAAGTGTTAGGTGAAATACCCTTCGATACTTTCCAAATGAATGCAGAAAAGGTTTTGAAAACTATAAAAAGCGATGCTATAAAAGGCAGAACATTTGGCGTAGCAGACGTAGAGGAATTCTTGAAAACTATTCATGTAAAAAAACTAAAGGCAAATTCAAATAAGAAAGAAGATATCAATTTAATAATTCATGATTTTAGAACAGGACTAACTCCTACTTTAGGTTTTAGTATTAAATCTCAATTGGGAGGTGCTTCTACTTTACTTAATGCAGGGAATGCTACAAATTTTGAATACAATCTCAATAGTGAAAAACATAGTGTAAGAGAATCATCTGATGTAGGTTACGATGTTGGTGACGAGAGTTTAAGAATAAGAGACAAAATAGCTAGTTTAATCGAACAAGGTTATAATTTTGAGTTTGTTTCTACAGGTAACGAGATATTCACCCTTAATTTAGGAATGATAGATTCACGTTTACCCGAAATAATTTCAAATATGGTGCTCTATTACTACTCTGGCAGAGCTTCTACAGTTAAGGATTTAGTTGCCCTTTTGGAACAGGAAAATCCTTTGAATTTTCATACAGATACGCACAAATTGTATGTATATAAAATTAAACGTTTCCTGGTTGCTGTTGCACTAGGGATGACCCCTGCTAAAGCTTGGGAAGGTGATTATTGGGCATCGGGAGGCTACATAATAGTGAAAGATGACGGTGACCTGGTCTGTTATCACATATACAATGTGAATGAGTTTGAGAATTACCTGTTCAATAACACAAAATTCGATACTCCTTCTACAAGTAGGTATGGGTTTGGAAATGTATATAATTCCGACAACTCTTTGAGATTTAATCTGAATTTACAGATTAGATTTATCAAATAGTTCTTTGTTATGTACTATTTCTATCTCAAAGCATAAAGTTACCTTATCCCCTGGTTTTTATTTTATCTAGGCCACCCTCAGCTTCTGCGGGCCATTCATTTGGCCAATTTAAATTTTCCTTATAGGGTTGTATGGTTTTTAGGCTGTTTTTAGGTATTTCTACATTGAGTACTATTGGCATATTGTGCCCAATTAACTCGAATATAACTGGACCTATTGCAAATACTCCTTTCCATACAAAACCACCATTATTTTTTTCTTCTTCCACTTGTTTTCCAAGCTCTTTTTTTACTTGTATGGATGTAATTTGTTTTATTTCATAACTAGCAATTGGATTTTGTTTTGTACCCTGAAAATTTGCTCTCCATCCCAAGTTTACTAAAATCTTTTTTGAAGAACTCTTCAAATTGTATACATCATCGTATGCATCTTGTGTTATTTTTAAGCCATTCGGTATTGCCTTGTTCAGCATTAAAAATGTTTTTTGTGCCCAGAAAGCCAGTAGCTCTTGTTCAGCTTTTTGAATAAGTAATGGTTCTAAGTTAAGCATTTTGGTCAGAAGCGGCTTTATGTCCTTTTCGAGCTTAGACATCCAGCCACCATTACAGCTTTCGCATACCACTTTTGCTGTGTGTTGAAAGATTTTAGAATTCCATTGTGATTGGCTAGCACCCGTGAACTCATTTATTACCATTTCATCCGTTGGATATAAGGAGCACAACCAATTTGGGAGTACATGCTCTTTAGTTAGTTTTACTTCTTTTTTACAAAAAACACATGCTTTATGTTGATTCATATTTAGATATTACCATCGGAATGTCTCAGCCTTAGTATCCCCAATAAACTTTGAAAAGAATCCATTTTTAAATGCTTTCTAGATATTCTTCAAGTAAGTCTATTCTCATAAACTTAACATTTGTTCTTATAGGAGGAAATTTAGTCCACCAATAGTTATGTCTGGTAATAAACAGTGAAATTATTTTTGCGTCTTTTTTTATATCCCATTCGAGTTTTTCATTAAATGCATTGATATTATTCTTCAAATATTCCTCTCTATTTTCTACTCTTTTTAAATATTTCTTTGGCTTTGTATCATCAAATATCTTTTCTTTAAGCTCACTTGCCTTCTTTAAGTTGTACACAGGTAATAGGTCTTTACACTCAATATTAAGTAGTACATTTTTTCCTTTTATGTAGGCTAAAGTATCGTAGTCCCCGAGTTCTTGGGGATGGGTACCTCTAGAATAATTTATACTATCAGCAAATTTTGTGTGTCTCTTAATGATTTCAAGGGTTTTTATCTCTAACGCTGTTTCTATTAATTTCTTTTCTCTATCAATAACTTTTTTAGTTTCATAGGTATCCATATTTGCGGGTAACTTATTATAAATTGCCACATTCTCCCATATAATACGTGTTTTATAAGCTGAATAAGGTCCCCAAACAATGTCGTCTTCTATTTCTATTAGAGGTCTTATTGTGTATCGGAAGGGCCGTAAATCATGTTCCCATACAGGTAAGTCCGCTGCTAGTTCATTTTCTCCAATTACTTTAAGTAAATCATTCTGTTCCAAAGTAAGAAAGTCAATTATTTTGTTGAAGCTTTCTATAGTCAAATTGGGGATGTGTTTCATACATGTTTTTTGAATGGTCTCTTTCTTAGTTTGATAGTAAGCTTTCTCTACTACTTTTTCTTGAAAATATGCCCATTGAGAGAGTATTTGAAGAATACTTAGTAATTCCGCTATAGAAAAACCAAGGTCTTTGGCAAAGGCTTTATCTAAGTCATCTAGATAATCTTCGAATGGTGTAGGGGATTCTACTTTATCTTGATTATTACCTATTATTCCTAGCTGTATTTGTGATTCTTCTTCTCCGTATCTTTTTTGCATTGCGTCAATGTCTTGAGGATACTCAACACTAGTTACATAGTCATAAGAAACACGTAGTTTTGCAGGGTATATACCATAAAATAAGTGGTCACTGGCAGCATATACTTCTATTAATTTGTCCACCAGGCTTGCCATATATTTAAATTCCTTACTGTCAATCTTTTTGGGACCTTTTGGTTTCAATTGTAAAAATTTTTCTATCAAGTATCTGTAGCATTTGTGGTTTAATACAAACTCATTGTGCGCTTCCGCATGGCGTTCTTCTGGGTTGTATTCAACCTCCTGCTCTAATGAATTTTTTGCATGTGCTCTGGCCATTTCGTATTTATGTACCAGGGCGTCTGTCCTAGTTATTAGAAATCTAATTGAGTCTTCCCAATCAAATTTTTGCACTTCTTTTTCAATAAGCTCTAATATTTTAGCTCTGAGGTCTACTATTAGTTTTTTAGCCTCATCCTTTTCATACAACCCCTGTTCTAACCCTGCTTCTTTTGCAATAAAGGATATATTTTTACGTGCAAGTTTATGCTCATGAATTCCAGGAGTCATTGTATTAACAAAGTCTGGGAATGCCGCATTTTTATCCGCATGAAAGGCTCTGAATCTGGCAGGATTGCCCCTTAATTTTTCTATTGCGTCTGTTATTTTTTTGATATCCTCTCTGGTTGTTCTGTCATTTATTGCATTTACAATATCTTTAATCAACTCAATTTCAATATCATTACTTGAAATGTCTTCAAACATTTCTAGGACTTTTTCTATGTTAAAAACAATTCTTATTCCAAAACGTCCTGGTTGGAACCAACCAGTATCTAGCTTCCATAGCTCATCCTGTTCTGGTTTCAAGTGAACTATGTGCTTAAAATCTTCTGATGTTGTAAGGTTATTTGGAAATATAAGTGTATGTACAGTTGCGCTACCTTGGAAGAAACTATGTTGCTCTAGTAAATCGCTGAATCTAGCAAAATAATCGCCCACACACTCTACAAAGAGGTTAGCTAGTGAGCCTTCTTTATATCCTAACTTTTCAAATGGCGCAGAGATGAAAATCCTTTTATCACCTAGTGTAAGGTAGATTGCTGAATGCATATTCTCAGTTTTTGATGTGACTCTTACGCTGTTTTCCCTTTCTTTTTTAACGTTCCACTCTCTAGGGTTTCCATACCAGCTTTCTTGGGGATAAAGTTCCCAAAAGCTGGCAAGAGATTTGTATCTATAATTGGTTCCCCAAGATAGGTCCATAAATATCATATTTGGTGTATTAGCCCCAGGTACAAGGACACCGTGAGAATCTATATAGGATGCAAATTTATCAAGGTTTGATGTTATAGGGACAAATTGACTATTTTTTTCTAAATCATCGCAGTAGTCCCAATACTTTACTAAATCTTCTGCACTTTCTATCTCATCCAATATTGCTAAAAACTCTTCTAAAAACATTATTCGAGGATTTAAGTTTTTAAAGCTCTCTACTCCAAACATTTTAGTAGTAGCTTGTGGTATTACAATTAGAGTTTCTACTTTTTCATGGTTATAGGGAGCTTGCATTCCTGTTTTTTCCAAATGCCATGCAAATTTTACTGGTGTTCTTTTTAAGTTATTTATTGATTCTTTAATAGCTGCTTCATATTTTCTAATAAATTCTTTGCATTTTTCCCTATCAGTTACGGGTGGTAGGGCATACACAGCAATAAATGTTTCTTCTGTGGAAATGCCTGCAGCAAAAACTTCATCTAGAGACTCGCTATTATCTTTTTGGGCACTAATTAATGGAAATAGTTCTCGTTTATTTAGTCTTCCCTGTAGATATTTTGCAAGTTCAATGGTTATTTCCTTTTGATAGTTCCTTTCTATAGAGGTTTCCCCTTCTGATACTAGCTTTTTACAATAGTTCGACCACCTATCAAGTAATACTGCTAGTCCCCTTCTTGGTAAAATTGGTATGTATTTAGTACCTACCTGAACAAATAGGTGTTTTAAAAGATTTCCGTCCCCGACCTTATTTAAGAAATTCTTAGCTGTTAAACTCTTTTCATTCAAATTGCCCATGTTTATAGTCAATTCACCTAATGATTCTTCTGGAAATAGCTCGGTAATAACTGAAGTTTTAATAAAAGAGATACACTCTTTCCAAAATTTCTCAGTAGGTACTTCTGTGTGCATTAATTCAATATCAGGTACCTCTTCAGTGAGTTTCTTTTGGGAGGTTATTTTATTTAGCAAACTATCTTGTAGTATTAGAAATCCTTCGAATTCCTTTGTAGGACTGCGTTTCACTTGTTCCTGATAGTGTCCGTCCATATTGCAGTAAAGTATTTTGAAAAGGGTCATATAATCATACGCATTGTCCAATTCTCCGCCATATAGTATTTTGTATTGTTCATCTTCATATGGAAATTTGACTTCTCCCCAATCCAAGGTTGGTATATAGTCTTCAAAGGTAGGATATCCGGATGTTAGCGCATACAGTTTTTCAAGGAATTCCTTAAGCTTATTATATTCATTGATTTTGTTCTTTTCTTGATATGCTGATTGTTTTAGCGCCAGAGCTGTAGCTACAAATAGTTGGTGTTGAATATAACTAGTGCTGTTAGGGAGCCAGAGGGATGACGCAAAAAGTGCACTAAAAACATCTTCAGCAGAGTATTTCTTATACAGCGTTTTAATTTCTTCTATGCTTTCATCGTGTGTATTCTGTTTAGTCATGCTAAGACTATTATATTTCTTAATATTAACCACCACAATTTCTTTTTAAGATATCCTTTTGTATTGAATATCAAAAACTCCTGATATAATAAACAAGTAAATTAAACACAGCTTGGCAGCTTTACTTAAACATGCTTAAAAAAGCAATGGACCCATGAAGGGGCAACCTTTCCATAGGGTCTATTGCTGCCAAGCTGTGGATACCGGAAGGTTGTCCCTTTATGTTTGGCAATAAAAGCACCACAACTCAATATTTGGAACCCAATTTCAAATGGCTATATTTCAGCATAAATACAACAAAAAATTCCATACGACTAGTTCTGGAGCTCCCAGAGATAGCGTTATTTAGCTCCTTACTTCCGATTTTTACAGTAAAAACAAATTTATTGAAATTAAGGAGGTGATTTTGTTGAAAAAAGTACTAAAGTGGATTGGAATTATACTTTTAGGTTTTATTATTTTGTTAATTGTCACCCCTACTCCTGATACTAAGAAAGAAGATACAAAAGAAGTAGTACAAGAAGCTTACATAGAAAAACCAGCAATGGTTGGTGGTGATGATTTAGATGAACTATCCGATTCTAGAGTTAATGTTTGGGCAACTGCAGAGATGCCTGGTAAAGAAACTCCTATTGCAAAAATACCAAATAAAAGTGATGTTCTTGTTATAGATGAAAAAGAAGTAACAAATGAACTAGACCAAAAAATTACTTACTACAAGATTAGGTATGAAGATACCGAAGGTTGGGTCGGTCAAAACATTGTTACGTTTAAGTAAGTTATATGGGCAGTAGAAATACTGCCCTATGCTTTTTGTCACTTCGGTTATAATGAGTCTATGAAGACAGATTCATTGGTTTCAAAAAAACAAGGGGGTTCTATTGCAGAACTCAAGAAACAACAAGCTCTAATATCATTGGAAGACTTGTTAGTTAGATATCCTTTTAGGAAGGATATAAATATTGCAACTGAAATATCTGAACACTTTGGTGTTACTCCAAGAACTGTTTACAACTGGATTAAAGAAATACGTGAAGGCTGGAAATCAGAATTAAATGAAACTGATATTGAGAGGCATTCTGCTGAGTTTTCGAGAACTTTTTATAAACTTGAACAAGAACTTTGGAACGTTATTACAGATAAAACCGTTACTACTCAACTGAAACTTCAAGCCATTCAAAGTTTAGCCAAAAACAGAAAAGTTTTAAATGACACTCTAGTCAAAAATGGTGCTTTAATGAAACAAGTAAGTAGAGATTCCATATTTGATATCTTTGAAGATGAAAATTCATTAACGCATAGACAAAAGTTAGGTGTTGTAAAAGCATATTTTGAGCAAAAATTTTTAGATGTTGGTTTAGACCTCAACCAAGCTACCTTAGTTTATGAAGGAGATTTACCAAATGAATAAACCTACTACTTTGCAACGTGCAAAAATACTCTTAAGTACAACAAAATTTATTGAAGATATTAAAGAACTTCGAGAGTTATTTAGTATCCCAAGCGAAGGTTATGCTGAAAGAGAAGAAATAAAGCAGTTTTCAATTGCTAGAAAAATGCCAAAAGAGTTTTCACAACACGTAGTAAGTTTGAGGAATAACTACAATCTTCCTGCGTACTGGCAACGTTTTTTAGTTTATTACACACTCTTTAATCAGCAAATAGATATAGATGATTTACCAGTTGTTTCTTATGGGCGTAATGAGGGAGAAAAAGACTTAACTATGAATATCCAAATTTGGGACCATACCACCATCAAGGATATAAAAGAAATTTGGGATTTTGTATCTGATATAAAAGTAAGTCATTTCGCCTTTACAAAAGAACGCTATAAACTTCGTGATGAAAATCTTTTAGAACGTGATATAGAAATACTAAATTGTCACCTTGCTGGAATGTCCAATAAAGAAATAGCAATCCATATGGCTAACTTATCTGAAGAAAATTCTAATAAATTATTTGTCGTGTCAGAAGACCAAATTAATAAAATATTAGAATCCATTAAAAATACTGCAGGTATTTCAGAGTCATAAGAGTCACCTTATATACCCATACATAAAAACTTTCTCTCTATATAGTGCTTTTATGGTTTTACCAGAAGAAGCAATTAAAGAATTTATACAAATATACAAAAAGAACTTTGGTGTCGAATTAACCTTTCAAGAGGCTACAGATAAAGCAACCAGAGTTTTTTTGTTTTTCAAGATGTTACTAGAAGAACCTAATTTAGTTAATCAGAGTAATGAGAGTTGAACTAAACTTGTAACTTTTGTTAGGTAATCTTGTTGATTGTCTACCAAAGGTTAGAAATAACTTTTATTAAATTGGCAGAGGCTGTGTGGGTAGCCTACATCTCCGAAAGGGAGCCATAGAAGATGTTTTACCACACCTGGACGGATACCTCACGACAGAGGCTAAGGTTCTAGAACATGTATCTTGTTCTTAGTAATAAGTTACATGTTACTAGTAACTAGTTACTAATAAATATATAGCCTCAAGAGTAGGAACACGGACCAGAGAACTCCCCGAAGGGGGTTTTATGAAAAGTCGACAAAGTGACACAAAACTAACAAAACAGATACGTATAGATACGCAATGGCATAAACTCCTCAAAGTAGAAGCTGCACGACTTCAGAGGTCAATTAGGGAGCTTGTAGAGGAATGTTTAGGAGACTACTACGACTTAGAATATTTTCAAAAAGAGGGCTCTAAAAAAGTTAAATAGACGATAGGATTTTATTAGACTATGGAAATTTTTAACTCTGCACAATTAAAAGGCTTAAAAGCCGTTATCTATACTAGGAAAAGCACTGAATCAGAAGATAGACAGGTTGCATCTTTGGAAAGCCAGCTTAAGCAAACCTTACATATATGCGATGAGTTAGGACTATTTTATTCAAAACAGTCTATTTTACAGGAGGCTAAATCTGCTAAGGACGCTTTTCAAAGGCCTATATTTAATGCTTTAGTTGAATCTATAAAGAAAGGTGATTATCAAGTTATAGCTTGTTGGCATCCAAATCGTTTATCAAGAAACGCTACAGAGGCAGGTATACTAATTGATTTTTTATCCAAAGGTTTTATTACTGCAATTGTTACCCCACAGCAAATCTATTTAGATAATTCTAGTGATATTGCTAGTCTTTATAATAAATTTAGTAGTTCTCATGTTTATGTGAAAGATTTGAGTGTAGATGTGAAACGGGGGCAACAAGACAAGGTTTTAAGAGGATGGATGCCTGGTAAATCTAAGATTGGTTATATAAACAAATATAATCCTTATGGAGAGCCTACAATTGAGAAAGACGAGGTTAGATTTAATCTTTTACGTAAATCAGTAGACCTGTTCATGACCCGAAGCTATTCGGTATCTCAAATACTAGATATACTTAATAATGAATGGGGGTTTAGAACTATAAAAACTAAGAAAACTGGTAATAGTCCTTTAGCTAAAAGCACTTTCTACAAGTTTTTACGTGACCCTTATTACTTTGGTATGCATGAATGGGCTGGAAATACATATAAAATTCATGAGAGTATTCCTAGAATGATAACAGAGGAAGAATATTGGGTAATCCAGGATATTCTAGGAGATAAAGGTCGTCCTAGACCTAGTAAATACACTGAAGTTCCCTATAGAGGTTTAATCAAGTGTGGTGAGTGTGGGAGCAGTTATATTCCTTATGTTAAAAATAAAAAACTTGCCTCTGGTTCTATAAAGCCTTATTCATATGCTAGGTGCAACCATGATATTACCAAAGTTAAATGTACACAAAAGCAATTATCTATAAACGAAATAGATAAGCAAGTTAAGAAGTTATTAGAACAAATAACTATATCCGAGGAATTTTCAAACTGGGCTATTTCCTGGATTAAACAAAATAACGAAAAAGAGCAAGATAAACAAACTTTAATAATTAGAAATTTAGAAGATACTTTGGAAAAGGAACAGGCAGGGATAGTAAGACTAACTAATTTATATACACGTGGAAGTCTAAATGATATTGAAGAATACGATTTAACTAGAAAAACATATGAAGATACCATTAATGATTTGAAATCAAAGTTAGAAAAATTAAAAGTCGATACTTTAGATTGGATGGATACAGCTATTAGGACATTTGAGTTTACTAAGAATGCAAAATTAGCTTTTGAAAAAGGAACTCCTGAACAAAAAACTAAAATATTAAGAACTTTAGGCGCGAACTTTTACATTTTAGATGGAAAACTCATTGTTGACCTTATAAAACCATTTATTGTGTTAAAAAATAGCCAAGAAATTATAGAAAGCTTTTCAGAAACTAGCGAACTGGATGATTTAGTTATGGTGGGAGCAAATAAGGGGGATTTTGAACATTGGTTTTTACAATGGTCGGGGTGGGCGGACTCGAACCGCCGACCTCACGGTCCCAAACCGCGCACTCTACCAACTGAGCCACACCCCGAAGATAAATTTAACTTTATTTAATTTTCAAATTTTCAAATTTTCAATACCTATTACAAGTAAATTAATATATCGTGGCGCAAGCCTGTTGCGTAGCAACTAAGAGGAAGCGCAG
>CAZTQT010000004.1:0-77965 GCA_964615625.1 uncultured Candidatus Saccharibacteria bacterium | reverse complement strand
GAGCGCTGCACTGTCACTGCAGAGGTCGCGGGTTCGAGTCCCGTCGGTCCCGCCATAAAAGTGGATATCACCTTGTGTGGTAACCACTTTTTTGGTTAGACGGGACGAGAATGATTCGCAGTGAGCCGAAGGCGAGCGAGAGGGGGTCGCGAGCCACGAAGCTCTAGGAACGAAGTGACGTAGAGATACGTGGACTTGTGACCGAGTCCCGTCGGTCCCGCCAGAGAGCCTGACAGGGATTTATTCCTTGGCAGGCTTTTTGTTTTCTATTTTTACCACCCAATATACTTACAACATTTGCTAAAAGAATGGAACTTCGAAACCTTTGGATTTCCACTGTACTTCTTCCTCTCAACTGCAACACTTTTTACTTTCGTTCAATTTAAACTAGGTAGGGATATAAAACCTAACAAAAATCAGAATTGAGTGTTTTGCAACATCTCACTTACTGTGGATTTTAACTTTAAGGGAGAAACATTACTTTTAATAAAATAATAAGAAACCCCTAAAACTTTGATTTTATTGATTATTTCATCATTGGGATCTACATTAGTTAACACTATAACCGATATATCTCTACCCCACTCCTCTTCTCTAAGTTTTTCTAGCATTTCCAAACCATCCATTTTAGGTAAAAGAATATCTAATAATATAAGGCAGGGTTTAGTCGAAAGTGCTTTTTGAAAAGCCTCATCACCATCTTTTGCTGTCACAATAGTACATCCAAGATCTCCTAGTTGCTCTGATAGAGATTCTTGAAGAAGAGGTTCATCTTCTACAATTAGTACTACTTTATTTGGATTCTCCATGCTGTTTAAATTGTATAATATATTTCCATAGTAGAAAAGTTTTATTTCACATTAGATTAATCACTAAAATTTAAACTATATGCATTGTAGCAACCTTGGTTACTTAATTTATATCCCATCACTGTGCTAGTATCTATGTATTCCTGCCCCTAACAATTGTTCTTGTATTAATTGGTCAAAAGGGGGTGTAATTTTAAGTAAATGGCAGAAACAGTAAAAAAGGAAGGTAACAAAAAAGAAGGTAAAGACGGTTTATCATTGATAATAGGGGGAATATTCATACTGACTCTAGTATTTGCTACATATAACTATTTCAACAAAGGGAGAGATGCAAAAGACGATACAGATGAAAAGAAAGGTTTCATTGAAAGCATATTTGAAGACAAGTTAGGAGATTTAAACGGAGAGGGGGCGAAGGAGGAAAAAGAAGGACAAGCCACGGGTTCAGAAGAATCCGAAACAACCCAACCAGCCCAAATTACATGGGTAGCAAATGATTACAAAGAAGGAGATATAAAAGGAGATGAACATGAAGTAATAGCAGGAGACACATTGTGGGAAATAGCAGAAGCAGTATATGGAAACGGAGCCGAATGGACAAAAATATTAGAAGCAAATAAGGATTCTATTGGATTTTTACCTAATGGTTCTCAAGCACTTATAATCCCGGGTCAAGTACTTGTATTACCATAGTATCTTACGTTAATTTGAATTTTAAAGCCGTACACCAACGAAAGTTGGTGTTATGGGCATGTTTCATACGTTTGTTAGGATAATTTTTTAAACCTTTGAATTTGCTTTACATAATATATAATTCATGTGATTGTTGAGTTTCTTAGTTTGGATTGAAAATAAAATATTTGAAGTATTTGCGTGCGGGCGTGGCTTAGTGGAATCGTCTACTTTTAAGGGAGAAGATCGCGGGTTTTAATAGTTTAAAAATTTAATATTTATAATGTTTGTGCGGGCGTGGCTTAGTGGTAAAGCGTCTCCTTCCCAAGGAGAAGATCGCGGGTTCGAGTCCCGTCGCCCGCTCCAAAGAACACGTTGAAATTATGAAGATTGTGAATAAGAAAATAGAGCAAGATTAACAGGACGAGAATGCCGGACTGAGCAAAGCGAAGGAGGCGGGGTCGCGTGCTTTAGAGACACTTGTGAGTTTACGAACTAGTGTGTCTTAAGACAGGTGACCGAATCCCATCGCCCGCTCCAGGGAGGTTGGCAGGATTTTATATCCTGACAAGCTCTCTGGTAAGACGAGACGAGAATAAGAGCTTGCTCACTCATTTCATTCGCTGCGCTTCCTCTTACATCGCTTCGCGATGTGCCTTGAAAATAATAAAAATTGGTGACCGACCCCGCATTTTGCGGGGCTTGCGGAGCAAAAGCCCCGTCGCCTGCTCCATGAAATCATGAAAAAGTATTACCATAAAAAGCTAATAAGAGACCAAATACCCAAGATTATTGAATCAAATAAAGGTATATACGAAACTAGAGTTTTAAATGACAGTGAGTTTGAAACAGAGTTGAAAAAGAAACTGTTAGAAGAAGCGAGAGAGTTAATATCTGCCAAAAGTGGTGAAGAATTAAATGAATTAGCAGATGTATTAGAGATAGTTAAATCTCTATCTTCCCATTATAAAATACCTTTTAATGAGTTACAGAAATATCAATTAGAAAAAAGAAGAAAAAGAGGGGGATTTAAAAAGAAACTTTTTCTTTTATGGTCAAACCAACCTGCTGGGAAATAGATATTTCTTAAGATTTCTGTTTTATCTCATTTATCTTACTTTTCAAACAAACATTTTTTAATATTTTTGCTGCAAAACTTAATATTTGATATATTGCTCCCAAAACTAATATAAAAGGAGAGATAAAATGAGTGAAATATGTGTTAGTGATAAAGAGATTCTTATCACTGTTTTGTCGGAATACTTAAAACGCGCAAAATCACCTAAGGAATGTATATATGTTCATAATGAAGCACCTAAAGAAAGTGAGCTTAAAACTGAGTCTTTAAAGAAAGCCATAGATCTTGCAGAAACGTTTAAGGATTGTGTGTATGTCTTTGAGGAGACGTCTGAGGGAAGTAAGCTTAAGAATAAGGTCTTAGAAAAAGCCTTGGAGCTTGCAGAAACATTTAAGGATTATGTGTATGTTTTTGAGAAGGCGCCTGAGGGAAGTGATCTTAAGAGTAAAGCCTTAAAAAAAGCCTCGGAGCTTGCAGAAACATTTAAGGATTGTAAGTATGTTTTTGAAGCACCTGATAATTGGCTTAAGAATGAGGCTTTAGAGAAAGCTCTAAAATTTGCGACATCATATGATGATTGTATTTATGTTTACCATAGGGCACCTAAGGGAAGCATCCTTAAAGATAATGCCTTAAGGAAGGTTATGAAACTTGCACAAACACGTATTGATTGTATGATGCGTGCTTACAATACTGCGTTTTATGATAAAAACGAACAACTCATGTATGAAGCTTTAGAGAGAGCCTTGGAACTTTCAAGAAATGACTCAGACTGTATAGAGGTGTACGATCATGCGCCTAAAGGAAGTGATCTTGAGAAAAAGGCTTTGATAAAAGCCTTGGAGCTTGCAAAAACAACTGTTGGATGTCTTATTATTCACGATGAAGGAGGGTGGTCATCTTGTTCTTTACAGAAAGCACTAAAGCTTGCAAGAACAAGTAGTGACTACACTGAAATATGCCGGAGAGTACCTTATGGAAGTGAACTTGCAAAAGAAGCTATACGTAGAGCCTTAAACGTTCTGCAGTGGGAGTTTGAATACATCGATGTTTACAGGGCAACACTTGATCAAGCAAAGGATCTTGAAACCGAGGTTATAAGTAAAATTATGAGTCTTGTGGAATCAATTGATGGCTACATTGACATTTGCAATGAAGCACCTAAGGGCAGTAAGCTCCAAGTTGAGACCCTAAAGGAAATCATGAATTTTGTGAAATCAATTGATGATTGCATTTATGTCCTCAAGAGAACACATGAGGAAAGTGATCTTGGGATCGAGGTTATACAAAAAGCCATAGATCTTGCAGAAACATTTGATGAATGTGTGTTCGTTTCTCAGATACCTGAAAAGAGTGAGCAACTCAAAAACAAAGCTTTAAAGAAAGCTTATTCGTTAATAAGTTAGTAATTAAACCCTAAGCATTAGATAATATCTTTGCTTAGGGTTTTTGTTTTGTTTTATTTTTCAAACAAACATTTTTTAATATTTTTGCTGCAAAACTTAATATTTGATATATTGCTCCCAAAACTAATATAAAAGGAGAGATAAAATGAAAGAGTTCCTACTTTTCTTATCTGGTCCAATAACAGGACTATCATTTGAAGGAAGTACTGATTGGCGCAAATACGTTGCCAAAAATCTTCCACCGTACATTAAGGCAGTGTCTCCAATGCGAGATAAAGACTACCTTGTTGGAGTGAATCAAATCGAGGCCTCCTATGAACTGCACCCACTAAGTAGTCAAAAAGGCATTACCTGTCGGGATCGCATGGATGTTATGCGTTGTGATGCAATCCTTGTTAACTTCTTAGGCTCTACTAAAGTGTCTAAAGGGTCAATAATGGAGATAGCTTGGGCAGATATTTTGCGAAAACCCATAATACTGGTGACTGAGGAAGAAAACATTCACAACCATCCAATGATTCACGAAGTAGCAGGTTTCATCACAGATAACCTTGATGAGGCAATCAAAATTGCAGTTGCTTTGTTATCTACAAGCTAAATTTTTATAAATAGCCAAGAACATTAACACTTGGCTATTTTCATCTCTTATTCGTCATCTTCATATACTCTTCTTGTCGTTTTTCCTCTACTCCCTTTAAATAATTTACCCCCTTTGAAAGTAAGAAATACAAACCCAAATTAATTATAGAAAGTATATAAAATACCAAAAGAACGCTCCAAGGACCTACCTTTATCTTTATAGCCCCTATTATAGAAATTACTAAAAATACCAAGGCAGTTGATATAAATGCACTAATTCCTTTAATCTCAAACTTGAAAACTTTTTTAATTAACTCAAAAATAGTTCCAAATATAAACCATATTCTAGATATTATTATTTTTATATCATCTTGATTAAAAGAAGATATTTCTTCTTTACCACCTAGAAAAAAGGAAAGGAAACGATAAACAAAAGGATCATGACCATCCTGTAAAAATAGCCCTGTCACTAACAACATATAATACAAAGAAACAAATATTAAAGGGCCAAATTTTATGTAATCTAAGATAATAAAGAAAAGTTTTGCAACTATTCTTGCACTAATGTCTTTTATTTCATCAGATAGATGGTTTGTTCCCACCACTCTATTCTACACTTTTTCAATAAAAATCAATTTAATGTAAAATAATAAGTACTGTGGAAAATAATATAAACAAAGAACGACCTACCCCACTACCTAATCAGGAAGGATCAATTCAAGACTTACCTCCTATTGAGATGAAGAGTAAAAAAATTAAAAAGGTATTGATTACTCTGATAGCGTTTTTGTTATTAATATTTATTGGTATTGTTGCAGGTTTTCTTGGAAGAAGAGTGTTGCGAAACAATAGAAATATCTGTAATTTCGATATTTTTGACATAGAAATCAGTTATGACAATAATTCCGATACAATTACTGACCTATATGATAAGTATAAGTATGAAACTGCGAAGTTAAGTGAAGAAACGTGGTACAAGTATAGATATATCTCAGCAATAGAAAACAAAATTGATAATCTAAATAATTCCAAATGGTTTGAATATAAAGGGGTTATTCGAAATAATTCAAAAAAGAAACAATATTTAATAGGTATCGATGCCAAACTACATACTGATGATAATATTCTTATTGGAAATGGCTGGTCGGATCTAAACAAATGGTTAGCCCCGGGGGAGGCAGTTCCATTTAAGGTCACTATTATTATAAACTCGAAGGATCTAATAGATAAATATATTAAAGACGGTGATTATAAGCTCAAAACAGATTTCTATCCCTGGTCTGACACCTGTAATTATTAAATATATTAATTGATAAAGGTACCTACAACTAACTAAAGGCGCTACAACCCCCCCCCACAACCCAATACTGTGAAATAGAAAAACAGATACTTCCAAACACCGTCTGCTGGAAAATAGATACTTCTACAACATACCCTCTACAAGAAACGGGTTAATCTAAAAATTCCTTTAAAATATCGGGGTTCTCATCTAAATTAACTTTTACGAGAGAATTTAATTTATTATGTTTTTCTAATACATCAATATCTTCTGCAGTTGGAGCATCATCAAACCATAGAAAATCATCGTTCATGTTTATAGCTTCCGTTTTTGATACTTTCCATTTTGTCGGCTTTATTCTCATAATTAAATCGACAATATCAGGGGAAACATATTTACTCATCCATAAAACTGCTTCTGTAGCATCACCACTACAATGAGTTGTTAACCAATAAACATCATGGTTTTTTAACATAAACTCTAGAAACTCCTTTAAGTAATTTGCAGGGCGTATGTTGTAAATATCTGTATTTATTAAAGTATCATCTATATCCAAATATATTTTCATAAGACTATTATCCCATAAAATATGTGTAATGATTCTGTCTGTGAAAAAAAGACAAAAACATGTTACTATCCCTACCACAACACCAAAAAAGGAGAGAAGGATGTACAGAAAAATATTAGGTCTTGTTAGGTTGTTTTTTCACCTACTAAGCAAGAATTGCAGAAAAACAATAAATGAGATTGTGGATACGTTGGTAGTAAACAATCAAAATGTAATCAAACAAAAAATATTTGTAATGATGGTCGGTTATTCAAAAACCGGAAAAACGTCCTCTATAAAAGATGACGTAAGACTAAATAAATTCTTCAAGCTGTCCTCCGATGATATACACGATCTTCTAAACAGTAAATTATCATTTTTGAAAGATGATAACACCACCAACGGTAAGGCTTACTGGGAAAGACAATACCTTACAAAAATAATCAGGAAAAAAGCCCTTGAAAAAGCTTTTTCAAAAGGACTTGCAATTGTAAGTGATTCGGCAAACCTGGTTAGAAGTATGCGTTATTCATGGCTCAGAATGGCCAAGAAATACTCTTATGAGACCATTATAATATGGGTAATTTGTCCTGAAAAAGAGCTACTATCAAGATTGAAGAAACACGATGACGATCTAATATCAAAAGGAGAAAGTGCTACATGGGTCAGTTTGTATAACAATATTCAGAAAGTAATATTTGACCCTCCGCTACCCTCCGAGGCTGATAGCATAAAAATGTTGATATGTTCAAACGGTAGTAGGCATTATTGCTAAGATTCTTAGGGGTATTGTACTTAATCCTGCAATACCCCACCCTACCTAAATTCTATAAAGTACTTTGAACAAACACAGCAGTTTCGTGATAACACTTTTAGGTTATAATAAATCCAAAGGAAAATATTTAATATGAACTTAATAAAAACACCAATTAGTGGTATGCGTGATTTTTCACCATCTAATGTAAAAAAACGAGATTACATCCTAAATGTAATAGAACAAGTGGCGTACTCTTATGGGTACCAAAAAATTGAAACTCCAGCTATAGAACATCTTGATAATCTAACTAGCAAAGAAGGTGGTGAAAATGAAGAGTTAATATTTAAAATTTTAAAAAGAGGACAATCCTTAGAAGATGCTGAAAAAAGTGGAGAGGAGCTTTCGGATAGTGCTTTAAGATACGATTTAACAGTTCCTCTCGCAAGATATTTTTCCAACAATAAGGGAAATCTTCCTTTGCCATTTAAAGTATTGCAAATAGGCCCAGTATGGAGAGCGGACAGACCACAAAAAGGACGTTTTAGGCAGTTTATCCAATGTGATGTAGATATTATAGGTGATGACTCTATATTGGCTGAAATAGACGTAATATCAACAATTGTAGAGATGATTAACAGGTTATTTAGTGATATATCTACCCCATCCGTTATTGTTCATATAAACGACAGAAGAATCCTAACCTCAACAGTTTTATTTTCAGGATTTGATGAGAAAGATATTTCAACAGTTTTAATTGAATTAGATAAAGCAGAAAAAATAGGCTTACCTAAAGTTAAAGATAATCTTATAAATCTAGGTTTTGATGCAGAAAAAGTTGAGGTATTTGTAAATCTTTTTGAAAATATAAAAGAAGGAATTGAAATAAGAGATTTTTGCTCACAGTTGGGTAGCCATCTTCCAGAAGAGAGTGTGATACAAGATCTTGAAAATATTATTGAAATAATATCTGAGACATCTAAAGAAAAATGCCAAATAATTTTTGACCCTACTTTAGTAAGGGGCATGGGTTATTACACTGGCCCTATATTTGAATGTAAAATATCAAACTACCCATCATCTGTAGCTGGCGGAGGTCGTTACGACAAAATGGTTGGAAAATTTGACGGTAATGGGGACATAAGTGCCTGTGGATTTTCCATTGGATTTGAAAGAATATCTGAAATTCTTGATGATGCTGGTTTTATACCAAAAAACAATCAAAAGATGATAGCTATTTTGGTAGATAAAGATATATCACAGAAACAATTAACAGAAGTTACCACTCGTGCGGAAGAATTAAGACATAACGGTTCTATAGTATCTGTACTACCAATGAATAAGAATTTAGGATACCAAATAAAAATGTTGGAAGATTATGGTTACAGCTTAATTGAAAAAGTCTATAAAGATAGTACTAGACACTAGTTATTGAACATTTTTTCCCTACTCCATGTATTTTTAGCAATATTTGACGTATTGTCTCAACAACTTTACAATCTCAAACACCCATCCTAAAAATGCGGTGTATTTTACCCAAAGGGAACTTTGACAATAATAAAAGGAAAGTGAGGAATTAGTACTAAGAAATGGGTTGATAAAGACTACAAAAATACAGAGAATAGTAGGTTGTAAAGAAATAAACCCTAAAGAAGTAGATGATTTAAATCCAAAAAATTGTGTTGAAAAGCTTTTGGAAACTCTTGAAATTCATGAAAAGCATAAAAGACCCGATGATTTCCCTGTAATAAGAGCTTTAAAATTCTTAATACAAGGATTTTCTGATGGAAACATAATATACAGTCGTTATATGAACGTTTGGTATATGTGTCCAAATGGGTATTCAGAAGAAGTCCGATATTTCATTGAAGATCTTCTCTACGACGAAAGGGTGTTATTCATGGAAGACCCTTGTGGCTTAGCTAACGCATTAAAAGCAAAAGGCACAGATGGTGAAAGAAACCACCCAATTGCATGGTTAGAGCTTAATAATGGATTTTTCTTGTCAATTGATGAAACAATATTTAAAAGTTTCATGAAGAATATAGAATTAATATCTAAAAAATAAGGAGAGAAATGAAAATAATAAAACCATCGTTTGAAATACTGACTGTGGACGGTAAACCTTTAGATAGAGACTATGGGAAAAAGATCCTTCAATTCATAGAACGTATTGGCAGGGTGTGCTACAAATCAGAAGACAAAATCACTGACACATCTGCTGAAAAGATGATCAAAAACCTCATATCAAGGGGACACGAATCAGTCATTGAACATGTTGTGATTACGGTCAGAATCATATGCGACCGTGGGGTTACTCATGAAATAGTAAGGCACAGGGTAGGAGCATCTTACTCCCAAGAATCCACGAGATATTGTAACTACAAAACTCTGGGGATACAGGTTATCAAACCTTTCTTCTTTGAAGAAGGTACAGAAAAGTACAATGAATGGTTAAGTGCCATGGAAAACGCTGAGAGGCACTATGATAAATTGATAGAGCTCGGAGCAACTCCCCAAGAAGCTCGGTCAGTATTACCAAACTCTCTAAAAACAGAGATTGTTGTTACTTATAACCTAAGGGAGTGGAGACATTTCTTCAAACTACGGTGTGGTAAAGGAGCACACCCACAAATGAGGGAAGTAGCAATACCCATTCTCAAGAGATTTCAGGAAATTATTCCTGTATTCTTTGATGACTTAAATTTTGATCTTTAAGTATCTTCAACAAAGAGCTTTTGTTAAAACGAAAGCTCTTTTCTTTTTTTATTTTCACTTTGACAAATATATTATTGAGTTTAATAGCATGCTGATTTATACTACAAATATGGAAAATGAAAACACTTCCCCAATAAAAAACCCGTCTAATCTTTTTAAAAATATCAAAATTGATAGTTCTAAAATTAAATTTATCTTAGCTGCTGTCGCATTATTATTTTTACTTGTAATGACACTTATTCCAGATAGATCCAGGATATCTGAACCACCATCAACATTTAGGGTAAAAGAAGGATCTACTTCTCCAGTAGATATAGATATAGAACAAAACAATGACAAAATAAATATAGGTAATTTACCTCAGCAAATTTTAAGCTCAAACCTATTACTACTTACTCAAGACGGTACTTTATCTTACTCTAACCCTATGAGTAAAACTGAAACTAAGTTATTAGAAGGTGTTGAAACTTTTGATGCATCAAATGATAAGAAAAGAATAATATATCTTAAAAAATGTCCTCCAGAAGCGAATGTAAACACATGTGACAAAAACACTTATGTATACAACATGGATACAAAAGAAAGCAATACTATAGAAACTGGTTTGGAAAGACCCCGTGCTGTAACTTTTTCCCCTGATGACAATTATATAGTTGTGGAAACTGGTACAGGAGGTGTTGGTTTTAGCGCTGTTTTTCCCTCTGGTGGTGGTGATGCTGTATGTAAGTTCCCAGGCAAACCCACATGGTTTAGTAACTTAGAAGCACTTATCACCTATTTTGATGGGAATGTGGCCCCTAGACCAGGTGAGATTATGGAAGGTACTGGAATAAGGAAGATAAATATACAGACATGTGCAACAGAGGATTTGATAAAACCAACAGATCTGGAAGATTATCGTATATTAGAGATGCAGGGAACAAATCTTATTGTTACTAAAACATCTGTCGCAAATGCCAGTGATTGGTCAAATTTTGGTTCCAAAGCAACAAGGAAAGAAACGTACGAAAAATATAATATTCAAACCAGAGAAATACAACCATATCCAGAATATAAGACACAGTTAGACAGTGATATATCAAAAATGGAATCTTTATTTAAAGATACAAAAAACTTCAGCAAGATTGTTATTGGGGATAAGGACGTTGTAAGTGGTTGGGAAATGGTAAATGTACAAAAAAGGGGAGGCATGTACAACAGAGATGTCTACATAGTAGGCCCCGATGGAACGTCTATATTTATAGGAAAAAATGTTAAAGCCAAGTGGTTCTAGCCCTTATTTTCCAAATTTAGGGAAGAATTAATATCTTAGATATTTTTAATTAAAAATCACAAACGCATTGGTTGGTCTTGGGATGTTTTATCAAAATGCATAAATTTCCCCTTTTTGTATTTAGTCTGTAAAATATAATCAATTCTCGTGTTTAAGAACGGTCAGTGGGGGGGGGTAAACTTTGCGATTGAGCCTGAATAATACCGATTATTTGAAGTCTTTATTTAGTTAACAATTGAAAATTTAATTTATGTTATTTGCCGAAGTGGCTCAATGGTAAGGAGGTCTTGACTCGCAGTAGCTTGTCAAGTACCTTGCGATTGAGCCATAGTGCTTTCGCACTATAGCATCAATTGTAGAGCAAGTGTATCGGACGCTGGAGCTAGTATCTTTTGCCGGTGTAGCTCAATGGTAGAGCAAGCGCATCGTAAGCGTTAGGTTGTCAGTTCGATTCTGACCACCGGCTCCATGTTAGGCAAAAGATAGAAAACTAGGTTGTGGGTTCGATTCCCACCTTCGGCTCCATATTTTAATATGAAGAAAAAAGTAAAAAATAGTAAAAAATCTTTTTCACCAACTATCAGTGTTTTTCTAATTCTAGGTATTACTTTCTCTCTTCTCTCACTAGCTCCAGAAGGCAGAATATATTTTCCAATAGGAATTACTTTTTTGGTAATAGGTATATCAGATATCTTTGATTCTAAGAAAGAAAAAGGTAAGTAAAGTCTGATTTATTGGTGAAAATATATTAATACGTTTCTAGAAACAAAAAAATAAAATTACTGTATTAATACTCTAGTTACTTCACTATATCTTTACTTATAATCCTCCAAACTGGACAAATCTATAACTATAGGGTATAATAGCCAGCATTGGTAAAATTAATCAAAAAATAAACAAAGGAGAGAAAGATGAAAACAGCAGTTAAAATAGGTTTTATTGGGCTGTTAATTTACGCGATCTTCAAAGCGTTCGTCGTATTTGAAAAAGCAAGTGATACGGACCCCAATTCAAACCCGTTTTCCTTCATTATAGTAGTAGGGTTCTTCATTACGTTAATAATACTGATTACGGTTTCTTTTATTAAAAAGCCCGAGAAGGAGGAACCCAAACCTATGGCGACGCCAAAAAAATTATAAACGGCACGCCACAAAAACAAGTCCGGAGATAAGATCTACAAGATCCTCCGGACTTTTTTTATTTTATTTTTACAAACATACCTAAAGTTAATTTGGTAGAATGGAACAATGAAAATCAAAAAAGCAATAATAGCTGCCGCTGGTTTTGGCACAAGATTTCTCCCTGCAACAAAAGTAACTCCAAAAGAAACATTACCTATCCTTAATGTTCCAATAATACAACATCTTGTAGAAGAATTGGTTGATTCTGGGATTAAAGAAATAATAATAGTCACAAGACCCGGTGATAAGGCTTTTAAAAATTACTTTTCAAGAGACAGAAAACTTGAAAGACATCTTAGAGACACGGGAAAGGAAGATTTAGCGGAAAAAATAAAAGATATATCAAAAATGGCTAAAATAAGATTTGTTTCCCAAGGTAAAGACCTACCTTACGGAAACGGCTCTCCTATTCTTGCAGCAAAAAAATACATAAAAGAAGGTGATAATTTTGCTTATATGTTTGGTGATGATATGACTCTGGCCGACACTCCTGTAACAAAACAATTGATTAAAGTTTTTGAAAAAGAAGACCCTAAAGCTGTTATAGCTGTACAAGAGGTAGAACTAAAGGAAGTCTCTAGATATGGGGTTGTTTCTTATAAAACAGATGGTGAAAATAAATATGAAATAAATGGGATAATTGAAAAACCCTCTATTGAAGCCGCTCCCTCAAGAATGGTTCAGTTTGGAAGATTTATACTTTCATACGATATTATGGTGGAAGCTGAAAAAAGAATCATTGGGAAAGGAAATGAGTTATGGTTGGCTGATATGTTAGATAATCTTGCTAGAAGAGGGGGAAAAGTTATAGCTCAACCAATAGACGGGGAATGGCTTACAACAGGAGATCCTTTAAGGTTTATTCAAACAACACTAAAATTTGCCATGAAAAGACCTGATATAAAAGATGATCTTATAAAGTTTATTAAAGAAGAAATAATTTAACAAAACACAACACTAATGTTGTGATATTATGTTTCCGTAATGAGTAATTCTAGATCTACACAATCAATAAAAAGAGTTTCTGAAAAGAGCCTTAAAGAGGGCCTGAGAAAGAAGGTTCTTATAATAGTAGCTATATCTGTAGCCGGAATAATGTCTCTTTTTGTATTTGCTCCTCAAGTAGGATATCTCTTTGGTTTTTTATCTAAACATAGAAACGATCCTGGATATATACCAACACCAAAACCAATGCCTCCAGTATTTATAGGTGCTCCAGAATCAACAAACCAAGATAAAATAAACTTATCCGGCAACTCCTTAGCAGGATCATTAGTCAAAATATACGTAAATGGGCCAGAAAGAGGGCAAACCGTTACTGGATCGGACGGGATGTTTAGCTTTGTAGATATTCAATTAAATTCTGGAACAAATACTATATTTGCCAAATCATTTGATGACCGTGGTAATGAAAGCGACAGCTCAAGAATTTTAACAATAAAAAAAGACAAGGATGAACCAAAAATACAAATTGAATCTCCAGACGATGGGGAAACAATTAAAAATCTAAACAAAACTATACAGGTAACAGGTAAAATTAATGAAAAAGCTACAATTACTGTAAATGGTAACCCTGCAATACAAAAACCTGACTTAACTTTTGATTATTATCTTAAAGTAGAAAACGGGGATGTTGAGATAAAAGTAGAAGCACAAGATGAGGCAGGAAATAAATCGGCTACTAAAGTAAATGTTAAGTATTATAAGGGGCAATAAAAAATATACTAAACATAAGAAACATAATCTGAGGATAAAATAAGCTGTTTATAAACTGGGATTCCAAAATAAATCCCATAACAAGAGCTAGGGACAATAGCCAATTTTTATTTTTCTGGGCAAAGTCTCCAAAAGATACAAATAAAACCCCAAGTAAATAAACTAAAAATCCAAATATCCCAGTTGTAGCAAAAACAAAAAGTAAACTAGAGTCAGACCCAGCTCCTGAGTGTATATCTTCACTATCAGGTGTTAAAAACCCATAATCTCTTTGAACATATCTATAAGTATTAAACCCTGTACCAACCCAAAAATTATCCTTTATTATTTTCACAGTGTTTCTCCAAGAATCTAATCTAAGACTTGCAGAGTCGGCAGGGTCTGTAACACCAGATAACCTAGTTTGAACTCTAGGAATGGCAAAATAAGCCAAAAAAGCTACAAAAAACGCACTAATCAATAAAATCCTAGATTTGAACAACCCATATACCAGTACTACTACCCCAAACATTCCCCACGCACTTCTAGAAAATGTTAAAACAAGAGCAATTAGCAAAACAAGGAAAAAAACGGCGTCTTTTGTTTCTAATTTACTATTTTTCTTATTAACTGAGTAAAATTTATCAAATAATAGAGTTAAACATAAAACAAAGTAGGCACCAACAAAGTTCGGGTCAAAAAATGTTGATGCTAAACGATTTTTATGGGGATCCCACCCAAGATCTGGATCTAAAACTGTAAAATCGGGTAAAATCAAAAGCTGAATAAAACCCAAAAAAGCCAGTAATACTCCAGACACAACAAATGCTTGAAAAACCTTTTCTTTAGACATCATTTTATTTTCAATAATGTTAAAAACTACAATTCCAGAAAATAAGTAAATAATAAATCTAAAAAGATAAAAACCGCTTATTAATAATTCGTCTGGCTTAAAGTTAGGAGAAACTATCAACAACGAGGTACCTGCAATAAGAGAGAAAATAATAAAAAGATAAGATTTTTTTGGTAATTTAAAAGATTTCTTTACTAATAAAAAATAAACAAGCCAAAAAATAGTAAAAACAAGAACAGCTATATCAAACAGATAGATGCTCAAACCAAAATTTTTAAAGACAGAAGTTAATTGGTTTAAGATAACAAGCAGTAAAGTAATATAAAAACTAATTTGCGCCATATTTAAGCTTCCATGACTTTTTAGCAAAAAATGCAAGTAGAATCAAAACTATACATTCTGAAACCACTGTCACCCAAGACGCTGCATAAAAAGAATACTTAGGTATAAAAATAAAATTAGAAACCATATTAAATGTGAAACTAATTAAATAAACCCACGGAAGATACTTTTGGTAACCTAAAGTAACAATCAACCATGAAAAGGGAGATGTTAGATAAAATATAAAAAGCCCTGCTGATAAAATCCTTAAAACATCTATAGATTGAGAAAACTCACTTCCACCAAGGACTTTTATTGCCAAGGGAGAAAAAACAACACCTAAAAACCCAACAAAAAGCCCGGAGAACGTTAAAAAATACATAACTTTAGAAAAAGCATTTTTTAAGTCTTCTCTACCCTTATCCATCCTTTCAACTAAAACTGGGTATACTGAGTTCATAAAAAATGTTGGTACAACAAGTAAGACTTCAAATACTTTATACGGAAGGGCGTAAACAGCAACACTTTCAGTATTATCAAGACCATATGATTCCGGTAATTTCAAAAATGAAAGCATTAAAGCATCTTCTTTAAAACTCATCTGACTAAAAAGAAACATAATTCCTATGGGTAAGGATGCAATAATAAGATATTTCCAAAGAACAGGATCGTATGAAAAATCAGGCTTTACACCCATTTTTCTAACAAAAAACATACTTAACAAAAATGTAGCTAAACCACCCAAAACATATGAAAAATTAACCCACATAATGTTTATTTTTAAAAGTGAAAAAAGAACTACCAACCCAAGAATCAATAAATACCCAACAGTATAAGCAATTGTTGAAAAATCATATCTTAATTTGACTTGAAAAAATATGTTGGTAGTTGAGTAAAGAGACTGGGTTATAAGCAAAAACATCCCTAATCTTATACCAACCTCTAAATCTCTTGAATATGGGAAAAACTTTAAAATCCAAGATATAGTAAAAACCAAAAAAGCTGAGAAAATAAGTCTCATTATCAATATATTTCCAAGGTATTTATTAGCTTTTGACCAATCGCTAGTTAAATCTTTTGCAGCGATAGCATTGATCCCAAAATCTACAATTACAAAAAATAAAGCTGGCCAGGATTGCATTAAACTAAAATACCCGTAACCCTCCCTACCGTAGGTTCTAGTTATAATAACAACGGCCAACATGGTAATAGACATGCTTACAACCTTACCTACTATCTGGTACACAGTATTTTTAGCTATCTTGTCTACGGTGCTATTTATCTTCATTTTCTTTAATAATGTCATTAGAACAGTTATAGACCTCAACATCTCCGGTTACAAGAGACGGTGGGTCGCCGTTTACTTTTTTCATCTTTTTTACCACGTCATAGTGATAATAAGGAACTTTATCTCTATTTACCCAAGAAAAGTGGTCAAAAGGCGGGTCGTATCTTATGGTAAAGGGCATAACTGCTCTAACTCTATCGTCTTTTAACCAAACTTCTTTATACGCTGTCTTAAAATACTGTGCCACCGTTTCTACGGGTTTATAAGAACCATTATATTTTTCCCCCTCGGCGTGAGCCCAACCCGTCTCTGTTATAAAAACTGGCAAATTCTTCTTTACACCAAGTTCATTTTTAAGGTATTCAAGCTCATTCTCATACGCTCTTATACTCCATCTACCTGTATCTGTTGGTTTTCCAGAAAAGTTAGGCTGAGGATAGGGATGGGACGCCCAACCGTCTAATTTATCAAAAATTCCTGGTACCGCCTCATTCATTTTTTTCATAAAAACAAAAGCATCTTCATTATTAGTGTCATCTGCAGCGCTAACATTAAGAGCACCGTTGAGCATATAAAAGTCTGCATTTTCTTCTTTAAAAATCCTTATAGTGTAATCCAAAATTCTTGCATATTCAGCAGGATCGGCATCTCCATTCCAAAACTTATTATCGTTAGGCTCATTATAAACACTGATATACCTATATTTTATGGGCCATATAAAATTATTTAAAAATTTAGCTGCCTCACGAGTTTCGTTTTGGTAATTATCAACATCTAAATCCCATAGCTGTATAACAGGTATGAGCTTCTTTTTAATAAGTTGGTCAAAAACTCTACCCCACTTTCCCGTGTCCCTGTCTCTAACTCCATAAGGTATTAAAACATAACCCCACTCACCACCGCCTGAGTTAACAAGATTTTGAGCTATTTCAAAAAAATCTTTATTTTCTGCATATATGTACAACCCAAATTTGTTGTTCTTTTCCCATAAAGGATTGTCATGGGAATAATAAACATAGCTTATATTTTGAACTACAGTACACAACTCCTCCTCATCTATGGTCTCATCAGGTGTAAAAGTGAAATTAAGAGTTACATCATCAAGATTAGCATGTTCTTCTTCAAGCAGAGACTTTTTGTATAAGAAACACACCATAAATACAAAAATGGCTAAAGATATAAAAAAATACAACCAAAATTTTATTTTCTTCTTACTGTCCATCCAAATTATTTTATCATTTTAAAAAGCAGGGGATTGTTTTGCCATAATCGTGTAGAATTTTAGTTGAATGAAAAAAGAGTTAAAACTGTCTATAGCAATATTATCCTTTTCGTTAATACTTTTAACGGCCTTGATAGTGGTTAAAAGTAAAAGTAATAATATTGATGGTTACAATATAATATCCCCGCTATCAAGTAATAAAAGTGTTTTTGCATTTTCTACCAAAGACGAGAAACCAAAAAAAATAATATACGGATATCTCCCATATTGGAGTCTTGAAAAAATAAAATATCTACAATTAGATAAACTCACAGATATAGCATATTTTGGTCTTTATCTTGATAAAGATGGAGATTTTATAAAAACTAAGGAGGGAGAGGGTGGGGAATTAGTACAAGAGCCCGGTTATGTTAATTGGAATGAGAACGAAGATCTGGATAAATTAATTGAAATTTCTAAAGAATTTGGAGTAAGAGTAAGCTTAACAGTCATTGCTCATATAGACAAAGATATTGATGAGTTTCTTGATTGCAAAGAGTGTTGGAATACTCTTTTAGAGAATCTTAAAATAGAACTTGATAAAAAAGGTATAGTAGACATTAATCTTAACTTTGAACACGCTGAAGGAACCAATGAGGGAATTGATAAGAAGTTTTCTGAATTAACAAAATATTTAAATGATGAGTTAGATAAAGTGTATGGAAACTCATATGTCGTTGTTTCAGCCTTTGCAGACTCAGCAACACAAAATCGTGTTAGCTCTGACTTAGAAAATTTAAGCAGGGCTGCAGATGGAATTTTTGTAATGGCTTACGATTACCACAGACCTGTCTCTGAAGAAATAGGTCCTGTTGCACCGATACAAGGTCCTGGGATAGATGTAATGGAAACAATAAACGACTTTTTAACAAAAATGCCTCCCAACAAAATAATATTAGGTGTCCCCTATTACGGCTATAATTGGCTTGTTGACGACGAATCAGAGTATTCAAAACGTTCTGAAGGATCCGATGAAAAAGGTTATTCTGGGGCTCAAGCATATGACCATGTGATGGAGACAATTATAGAAAATAGACCGTTTATAAAATGGAATGAAAATGGGAAATCACCTTATTTTACTTACATAAGCAAAGATTCAAACCACTTAAGGACGGTGTATTATGAAAACGCTAAATCCTTAAAATATAAATATGACATTGTTAAAGACTATAATCTTGGTGGGGTTGGGATATGGGCTTTAGGATATGAGGGTGGTTACACGGAGCTGTGGGAACTTCTATACGATTCTTTTATTAAATAATCCAAAAACCTAAAACAAAAAGTGTGATCCACAAAACAATAACATATACGTACTGGAGCGGGATCGGGCCAACCCAATCCTCATGCCAGGGAATGTGTTTTTTATTAAATTTTTTAAGACCATAGTACGGGTTAAAAACAAACCAAAGAAAGTCCTCTAAAGCCACTATAAGTGTATAAGCTGAAAGAATAATTACTTCAGTACGTATATCCCATCTCATAAATAAAAATGGAATATGAACTAGAAACAGCACCATTGTAAAAAGATAGATGTGATAACCTGTTACAGGACCTCTAAAACCCGGCATACTATCTAAAAATTTAAAACTTATTTTCCATGTAGGAAGTTTTTCTGCCCAACCATGCTTTCCTTCTGTTTGTATTTCAAAGACTGATAGTAGTGTTGCAGATATGAAACAGAAGACAAAGTATTTGATAAAAAAGGCAGTCATATATTATTTATACTATAGTTTTTGATATATAACATTTGTGTGATTTTATGTTTTCGTGAAGCTGTAAGATACCCTAAGGTGCCCCGCCCCGCATTACGCGGGGCGGGGCACTAGCCCATCTCAAAGCTTCCCTTTAGTATAATGACTTCATGAGTACCAAAACTGGTACATACAAAGGACATAAATTTCATGGGGATCCTCAAAGATTTGAGGTGGTTGCTGATTTTGTATTTGATACCTTTGGAAGAAATATTGAGTATATAGCGGATGTTGCAGGAGGCCGTGGAATGTTATCAAGAATTTTAAATAAGAAGTATAACTACAAATCAACTGTTTTTGATCCGCGAGGTTACACGTTAGTTGGTGTAGAAAGTAGAAAAGATGAATTTAAACCAGAAGATGCTTCATATTATGATTTGGTAATAGGGTTACATCCTGATGAAGCCACACATGTTGTTGTGGAATCGGCATTGATTACTAATACCCTTGTAATACCCTGCTGTAATTTTTGGGATCAAAGTAAAAAACTTGGTAGGGACGCTCTTATTGAGGGTATTTCGGAATATTATAAAGAAAATGGCGTTAGATATCAGAAAGTTAAACTTGATTTTGAAGGACCAAAGAATATTGGGCTAGTTAGTTTCCGTCAAAAGTGATCTATATACGAAGGGAAACGACCTCTATGTTTTTGTTATTTTTTGGTGGGCTCATCAGGATTCGGCCACTCATAAAATTCTGCTGAATTTTTGATCGGCGCCCCACCTCAGCGCCGTCGCGCCTGCGGTATTCGAATCCTTTAGGAAGTAATTTATATACAAATTAGAACAATCTCTATATTTTTTGTTATTTTTTTGGTGGGCTCATCAGGATTCGAACCTGAGGCCTTTGCAATGTGAATGCAACGCTCTAACCAACTGAGCTATGAGCCCTAAAACATTTATATTCTACTAAATATTTTGCCAATAAAACAGAAAGCTTGTGATTTTTACCCATCCAGAATAACATTAATTTGTGAAATCACGTAAAAAACGTAATAATAAAATTTCAGAATTTATCCAGGTTATTTTTATATTTTTATTTGTTTTCGTGATCATCTACCTATTCTTAGGTCAGCTGTGTGAGGTGTCTGGAAACTCAATGCTTCCAAACTTTAAAAATAAAGAACAATTAATAGCCGAGTCTTTATCTGTAAAATTGAAAGGTTTGGAACGTGGGGATGTTGTAGTTTTTGAAAGTCCTTTAGAAAACGACAAACTTCTTATAAAAAGAGTCATTGGGCTGCCTGGGGAGAGTTTTAAAATATCTGGTGGAAAAATATATATAAATGACAAAGTTCTCAATGAAGATTCCTATATAAACAGTAATGAGTATACTGATGTAGAGAAATATTTTGAAAATGATGTGGAATATTCTATACCAACTGATTCCTATGTTGTTTTAGGTGATAATAGAGACGAAAGTACAGATTCAAGAGAATGGGGATACATTAATACTAATTCAGTTATAGGTAAGGTGATAGTAAAAATATACCCATTAAAAAGTATAGGAATAGTTAAAAAAGTTAAATATTAGAAAGACTACTTTTCTTTCTTTGGCTTACTCTCAACAACACTAACTTTTTTCTTTTTTCTTGTCTTCCAAGCAAATTCTACAACACCATCTACTTCTGAATGGAGAGTGAAATCTTTACTCATCATCACATTATCCCCTGGAATGACTTCTCTTCCTCTCTGTCTGATTATTATTTGCCCTGCTTTAACAGGAGAACCTCCAAAAACCTTAACTCCCAGTCTTTTACCTGCTACATTTCCTTTTTGCGTTGCTTTTGAACCTCCAGCTTTTTTATGTGCCATTTTTATTTATCTCCTTTTGAAACTTTTTCCTTTTCTTTTACCTTTGTTTTTTCTTGGACCTTTGCAGGTTTTTTCTCAACAACATTTTTTTTCTCTTTTTTAACTTCTTTTTTGGTCTCTTTCTCTTTTTCTTTTTCAACTGGTTTTTCAGAATCTTCTTTTTTCTTTGGTTTACCACCTATATTTTCCACTTTTAATATGCTAATAGGCTGTCTATGACCTTTAACCTTATCGTACCTAGATTTCTTTTTAAATCTAGCAACTCTGACTTTTTTCCCAAGTTTCTCCTCTAAAACAGATATTTCAAAATCAATACCCTTGACTTCAGGATCTCCGATAATAGCTTTCTCACCATCAAAGTAGAATAAAACTTCTGATTTAATAGGTTTTTGCTGTCTCTCCAGTTCAATAACATCGCCCTCTCGGACTAGGTATTGCTTTGACGCTAATTTTATTACTATATATTTTTCCATACTAAACATTAGGATATTACACTAATCTTGAGGTTTGAGCAACAACAAACTAAAGCTTGGAACTTGTACCTACAGTTATAAGCAAGTCGTAGTCACTGTCTTCCTGTAAATCCTCCTTTACCTCTATGTTTGGAAATTTAGACACCATATCCTTATAGACTATATCTTTATAATCCTCTATTGCATCTTTCTTGAAATTCAAAATTGTAGGCTCTGTTGTGGAATCTGCGGTATCTATGTTCAAAATTGTGTAACCAAATTCTGTTAGAAAGTCTTTTGTTCTTGCCGCTAAACCACTTATACCAGCACCGTTCTCTATTCTTATTTTTAAATTACCTTTCTTAACTTCCATATTGGGATCCCTATCTTTTTGTTCAGTTTCTTGAACATCGTCATTTGGCTCCACATTTTGTTGCTGTGTTGACTCACTTAGAACCTGAGTTTGCTCATTATTTACAGCTAGGGAATCACCTGAATTATCTTTTTTTCCTAAACTTTTTATACCAAAATAAGCGCCGACCAAAAGTAACAAAGCCCCAACTACAGGACCTACCACCGTTAGTGCAGATGTCTTCTTCTCAACTACAGGGAGAGGTAACATATTTAAAACATTAACCTGACTATCAACTATATCTTGGTCTGAATCAAGCATAAAATTAAAAATTGTATTTAACTCAAATCCTGAAGGTATCTGATCAGAACCATTGAAATCTGGAGCCTCTATCTTCTTAATACTGTATCCAGGCATATCAAAATTGTCGTAACCAAAAGTAAAGATGTATTTAATAGGGCTAGATCTCTTGTAGAAAGATAACTCTTTTATAAGAGCCGACAGTTCCTCGGATGTCTTTTCCTCTTTATAAGAACCTGCAAAAAACACGCCATTTAGTTCTGATAAAGCAATCACTTGATCATCATCAACTTTTGACACAAAAATAGACGGATCATTGATATTTTCATATTTTGGTAAGACTAAAACCCATGGGACAACACTTTTTAGACCAATTCCAACAAGATTTGAGACATCTATATATGCAGACATAACATCTTTCCTAATACCTATGAACTGGTAAACAAAAGGAGCTTTTTTTCTATAAGAAAAGAAGATGTCTTCTAAAGGCAGATCTGGGTCTTTTGATTTTATTTCAGATATAACCTTATCTTCTAGCTGCGAATCATTTTTGGAAACAGTAACATATCTTAAAAATACATCTTGAGGTTCAACAACAAAATTTAAATTGAGTTGTTTTTTTGGTAAATCGGTAATTTGATGTACCAAATCATCCAAAATATTTGATAAAGCACCACTATCTATAATTCTTGAATCATCAACAACTTCTGTAGGCACGGTAGTCGTAGAAGTTTTAAGAGAAGCCTCTTTATCAACTGTAGAAACTCTTAATATGTTTTTATTCAATGATATTATTAAATCCTGCATATATAACTTATATTAACACAATTACACCTTCTCTACTTTTGTTTCATCACCTAGTATCATTTTTTCCACAACAAGTTTTGTTTCAATTTCCTTCTTAAATGTCTCAATTACATCAATAATTTCTGGATCATTTTTGTATGTAAGTATTATTTTATCAGACACCGAAAGGCCAGCTTCTTTTCTTAAATCTTGAACCGATCTTATAAACTCTCTAAGCCTACCCTCTTTCAACAACTCTTCAGTTATTTCCATATCTAATCTAACCAAGTTAGAACTATCTAATTCCCAAGAACTTTTCTCGTCAAGGGAACTAACTTCCAAAATATTTTTCACATTCGTTTCCTCAAGTATGAGTGAAAAATATTCTTCTGGAACAGAATTTTCCTTTAATACAGCAACATTTCCCAAAGCTTGTCTCACAGGAACTCCTTTTTCTACCCTAATAGATAAAACTTGGGACGATATATCTCTTACTTTTTTCATATTCTCTAAAATATTATTATCAATATCTGTGATCTCAGTATTAGACGGGTAATTACATAAATGAACGGAGATACCATCTTCTTGGCTACTTAAAGATTTAAAAATACTTTCAGAAATAAAAGGTATCACGGGAGCAGCTGCTTTAGAAAACTCTACTAAAACTTTATATAGAGTTGAGAGAGCTTCATTATCTCCGCTTGATATCCTGTCCCTAGATCTTCTGACATACCACCTAGAAAGATCATCAACAAATTCTTCTACAGAACGTACAACAGGAGGGATGTTATAAGCTTCTAAATTTTTTGAGATATCACTAATAACTTGGTTTAATCTGATTAATATCCATTTATCTAAAATATTATTTGAGACAACATATTTTTCCTTATCCCAACCACAGCTTTCAGCATACATTAGGAAAAACATGGCTGAATTCCACAACGGATTAAGAACATTTCTCACTTTATTTTTTAACTCTACTTCATCAAAATTAGCGTTCTCACCTAACATAAGTGGTGATCCCATAAAGTAAAGTCTTAAAGCATCTCCACCATACTGCTCAATAACGCCTTTTGGATCTGGGTAATTTTTATAGGTTTTACTCATTTTTCTACCATCTGTTCCTGCTAAAACACCTGTGACAATAACGTTGTTAAAACACCTGGTGTTAAAAAGTAAAGTAGAAATAATATGCATTCTTTGGAACCAAGCTCTAACCTGACCTTTATATTCAACTATGTAATCCCCTGGATAATTACTCTCAAACTTCTCTTGATTCTCAAAAGGGTAGTGGATTTGGGCAAAAGACATTGACCCAGCTTCCATCCAAGAATCCAACACCTCGTGTCTCCTCTTGTATTCTTTTCCATCTTTCTTCAAAACTATTTCATCTATATAAGGTCTGTGTAAATCCTCTACTTTTTGACCAGATAAATCTTCTATTTCTTTTATTGAAGATACAACTATTCTATCCCCATCTGTAGATTCCCAAACGGGCATAGGAGTAGCCCAGAACCTATTTCTTGATATGCACCAATCAGGGGCCTGCTCTATAGTTTTTTCAAATATCCCATTCTTAACATGCTCGGGAACCCAGTTTATATCTTGATTATTTTTAATCAGCTCATCTTTTATTCTTTGGGCATCTATAAACCAAGAACTTTGAGACTTTTGAACTAATAAAGTATTGCATCTGTCATGGTAAGGAACTCTGTGAACAGCCATTTCGTTCCTAAACAAAACATTTCTTTGGTTTAAATCTTCTAAAATCAAGGGATTAGCTTTTAAATAAAACATTCCTTGATAAGGATTTTCTTCCCAATCCCCAGCAATAAATTTTCCCTCATCATCTAAAGTCATCATAAGTGTAATACCGTATTTTTTACCCATCTCAGTATCTATCTCACCAAAGCCTGGGGCACTGTGAACAATCCCTGTACCTTCATCCATGGTTACCATGTTGTCAAAAGAATAAACTTTGAACTCACCTTCCTTTTTTGCAAAAAATTTGAATAAAGGCTCATATTCTAAACCTAGCAAGTCACTACCGTTAAACTCATCTTCAATTGTGTAATTTTTATCTGGAAAAACCCAATCCAACCTATCTTTGGCCAAAATAAAATTCTCATTATTATAAGTTATTTTCACATAAACATCGTTTTCGGAAACTACAAGAGCTCTGTTAGAAGGCAATGTCCACGGGGTAGTTGTCCAAACCAGAATACTAATATTTTCAAACCTTCCCGGAGTTTTTACTTTAAATTTAACTATTATAGATGGGTCGTTTTCGTCACGGTAAGAATTATCCATGGCTATTTCAAAGTCAGAAACAGGAGTTCCGCATGTAGGACAATATAATGAGGTTCTTATACCTTCATATATAAAACCTTTATCGTATATCTGCTTAAACGCCCACATAACACTCTCCATATACGTCTGGCTAGTTGTCCTATAAGCATTTTCAAAATCTACCCATCTTCCTATTCTATCAACATACCATTCCCATTCAGCAGAAACCTTAGAAGTATAGTCATAACAAGCTTGTGTAAACTTATCTAATCCATATTTTTCTATATCCCTTCTCCCAGGAATATTAAGTTCTTCTTGAACTCTATTTTCTACTGTTAAACCATGAGCATCCCAACCCCAAACTCTATCTACTCTTTTGCCTTTCATTGTCCAATATCTTGGCAAAACATCTTTTGCTACTGAAACTAACAGGTGCCCGTAATGTGGTAAACCAGATATAAAAGGTGGCCCATCATAAAAAACGTATAAATTATCCTTTGGATTCTTCTCTAAAGATTTCTCAAATATTTTTTCTTTCTTCCAAAAATTTAGAACATCACTTTCTAACTCTGGTATTGATTTTTTTTCAGGTAACTTAAAGGACATAATTAAAATATTACATTAAAAACACCACAACTACACTAACTATATGATTAAACTTACTACTCTATCAACGCTTTCTGGGAAATATGTATCTGTCTTTATAGATCCCATAACTAAAACGTACAACAAAGCTATAAGCAATACAAATATTAAAATTAATAGAAAATAGTATTTCCTCACGAATGTCTATTGTTCCAAATAATATCTTCAAATCCAAGCTTTTTATTTGAATACCTAGCTAAGACAAATAATAAATCTGATAATCTATTAAGATAAACTAATATAAACCCTCTATCCCTGCTTCTTCTTAAATAATAAACGACTAACCTTTCTAATCTTCTGCACACAGATCTACTCAAGTGAAAAAAGCTACTCTCTCTACACCCTCCTGGCAAGATGAAGTTTTGTAACGGGTCATTTTTTGAATCAAAATAATCAATAACCTCTTCAAGCTCCTTAATTCTAATTTCCCATTTTTGTATTATTTCATCAGTTATTTTTTCATCTAATGAAATTAGCGCACCAAGGCTAAATAAATCCTTCTGCACCTCTACAGAAACCTTCCTGATATCAGGTATTCTTGCAGAATGTAAAAAACCTAAACAAGAGTTAAGCTCATCAAATGTTCCTAAAACATCAAACACAAGATCGGATTTAGATATTTTATTTTTTCTTCTTGGTAGTAGGGTAAACCCAAGGTCTCCCTTTCCTGTATATATTTTAGACATATTTTAGGGACAGGAATGACACAAATATACCCCAAATCAAAAATCAGTCAATCAACAGACAGAATATCCGCAAAGGTGACATTTTGCACAACCTTCTTCTTTAACAAAGGAGTAGTTTCCACAATCAGGACACATATCTGTGTTTCCAAAAGATCTCGTAGAAATATTTTCAGATAAATCTTTACCTTGATCCCCATTATTATCACCAATATCTTTTCCGTTATTGTTCCAGCTATCACTGTTACCGTTTGGCAATAAATACCCAAATTCCTCTGATAAAACTTTGGCTACAGCATCTGGTATAGAACTTACCTTCTTCTTTCCAAAACCTACAGACCTACTACCACCAATACCACTAAGCTGGGAGATAATCTCCTCAACCGTAAAATCTGAAGATTCTGGGACTCTTAACCAACCACTTACCAATCTACCAAGACCTTCTGATAAAGCAGAAACATCGGAACCTGCTTTACCAACATTTATGAAAACTTCAAAAGGTTTGCCATTTGAATCTTTATTTATTGTGATAAAAGCCTTTCCTTGCGGTGTTTTTACACTATAAGTAGCTCCTTCCAATCTATAGTCCCTTCCAAGTTTTGTATCAGAACCTCTGTCAAAACTTTCTTTTTCTACCTTTTTCTCATCTTTCACGCCACTGTTAACAACCTCTTCTGACACTTTATTCTCACCTTTATCCTCTTTTGATGCATCTTCTGTTTTTTGTTTTTCTCTTGTCTCCAAAACTACTTCTTCCCTACTACCTGTCACATACACTGTTAATCCCTTACAACCCAATTTCCACCCCAACATATAAACCTTTTCAACATCTTCCTTTGTAGCTATAGAAGGTAAGTTGCAAGTTTTAGATATAGAATTATCAACAAAAGCCTGTAGAGCAGCTTGCATATAGACATGTTCTTCGGGCGTAACATCCGAAGACACAACAAAAACATTTTTTATATTTTCCGGTAAGTTTTCTATCCCCTGACAAGTTCCTGTTGCTATAACCTGATCAATTATCTCTCTTTTCTGTATCTCACTCATATCAAGACTATCTAAAGCATTTTGAAAAGACGGGCTTACATATGTAAGGGTCAATTTTTCCAAATCACCGGCCGCCTGATAGACATTTCTATAGTAAGCAAGAGCGAAGACGGGCTCACACCCATAGCCCTCTACTCCAGCTACTGTAGATATAGTTCCTGTAGGAGCTACTGTTGTGACAGCAGCATTCCTTATACCGTAAAGTCTTATACCGTTGTATATACTTCCCCAATCAATATCAGGCCTTCCCCAATCACAAGTAAAATCTTTTAATGGTTTAGGAGCTTTCCATGAAATATTAGAAGGATCAAAAATACTATCTTTTATTGATGGGAAGGGACCTCTTTCCTTAGCTAACTCTATAGAAGACTTCATAGCATGAAATCTAATAAACTCCATTATCTGACCTGCTAAATCTTGAGATTCTTCGCTACCGTATCTGACACCTAAAGCATAAAAAATATCTGCCAACCCCATTATACCTAAACCAATTCTTCTATTGTTATGAGCAGCTTCCTTTAGCTGCGGCACTGCAGGAATATATTTATTTGCGTTCACAACATTATCTAAAAATCTCGTAGATAAAATTATTGTTTTTTTCAACTCTTCCCAATCTATTTTGCCCTCACTATTAATATGTTCTGATAAATTAATAGATCCCAAGCAACAGTTTTCATAAGGACCAAGCCACTGCTCGCCACAAGGATTGGTTGCTTCTAAAGCATACAGTTTTGGAACAGGGTTGTCTTTGTTTGCTGTATCTATAAAAAGTATTCCTGGCTCTCCATTTCTGTAAGCATTTTGAACTATCATGTCAAAGATTTCTCTTGCCCTAGGAGTTTCAATAACTTCTTTACTATTAGGATCGACAAGCTCGTAAGTACTATCTTTCTCAACAGCTTCTAAAAACTTGTCTGTTACAGCAACAGATATATTAAAATTGGAAAGAACTCCCTCATCCAATTTACAATTTATAAATTCTCTAATATCGGGATGATCTACTCTAAGAATCCCCATGTTAGCACCTTTTCTGATACCTCCCTGAGCTATAACTCCAAAAGCACTATCAAAAGCTTTCATAAAACCAACAGGGCCTGTAGATAAACCATTACTTGTAGATATTCTTTCCCCTTTAGCTCTTAGTCTAGAAAATGAAAAGCCATTACCACCACCAGATTGCTGTATAAGAGTGGCGTTTCTTAAAGTTTGAAATATCCCATCCGGTTCTTTACCCATATCATCAGCGACCGGTAAAACAAAGCAGGCAGCTAACTGGCCTATTTTTGTCCCAGCTCCGGTAAATGTAGGAGAGTTTGGAAAAAACTTTTTGGATGATAAAAGATTATAAAATTCTATAAAAGTTCTATCTACATTTCTATAAGGCTCGTCGGGCTCAGAGATAGCTCTTGCTACCCTTTCAAACATACCTTCGGGTGTTTCGTCTGGCTCTCCTAACCTGTTCCTTCTTAAGTATCTCTTCTCAAGTATAGTCCTACCATTTTCGGAGAAATTAATATTTTCGTTCTTAACTAGATCCTCCCCTTCATTAAAATAAAGATATGAGCTCATAATTAATTGCCGTGGGTTATAAACCTCTGCTGCCTAAGACAAAGGTCACTAACTCACAAATTTTTTACTGCTACTTTAAAGGAAATTACTGCCTATGGAAATGTAACCATAAATAGTTATTAATACCAAGCAGTGAGTATTGGAGGATAACTTTTATTTGCCCAATTTTTAAATAATATCTGGATTTATAACAATATAAATAGTAATATGCGCAAAATTTAGTAATCATAAATGATATAGATAACGACAGCTACTAGTACAGATTATAAAATTGGAAAAATAAAGGAATTATTTTCCTCTTAAAAATGCTGGGATGTCGTATTTGTTTTCAAAATCTCCTTCAAAGTCCTCGGGTTTAAAAAGATCTTTTGGTTTTTCAGAAGGGTTTGCTTTAGGTTCGTCATTATTATCCGTAGGAACATTATCTTCCATAGGAGTTGAATGTCTGATGACAGGTCTTTCAACAAAATTAAAACCTAAATCATCTTGCTTAACGTCAAAACCTGTAGCTATAACAGTTATCTTCACTTGACCAGATAATCTTTGATCAACTGTTGTACCAAATATTATATTTGCATCATCATTTGCTATGTTTCTTATTATATTAGCTGCCTTATCAACTTCTTTCATTGTCAAATCTGAGCCACCTATCACATTGAACAATATCCCTTTAGCATCTTCTACAGATTGTTCCAATAATGGTGATGATATTGCAGCCTTTGCAGCAACCTCTGCCCTGTCTTCCCCAGCACCTATCCCTATACCCATAAGAGCTGTACCAGCATCTTTCATAATAGTTTTAACGTCGGCAAAATCAACGTTTATAAGTCCAGGCATAACTATCAAATCTGATATGCCTTGCACACCTTGATTTAAAACACTATCAGAAAGTTTAAAAGCCTCTACAACTGATGTATTTTCATCAGCGACCTCTAAGAGTCTTTGATTTGGAATAGTTATTAAAGCATCAACCTCATCTCTAAGCTCAGAAATACCAATTTCTGAATTTTTCATTCTTAAAGCGCCTTCAAATGGAAACGGTTTTGTAACAACACCTATTGTTAAAGCTCCAGCTTCCTTTGCTATTCTGGCAATAACTGGAGATGCACCTGTCCCTGTACCACCGCCCATACCTGCTGTAATAAAAACCATATCAGCTCCCTCTACATGTTCCTTTATAATATCTGATGATTCCTCAGCAGCTTTTCTCCCAATTTCCGGATTCGCTCCAGAACCAAGACCGTGAGTTATTTCCTGACCAATAGGAAGCTTCATTACTGCCTTATTTACTGAAAGATCCTGGGCGTCTGTATTGACAGCTATAAATTCCACACCTGTTATTTGACCGGACTCTATCATGGAATTTATAACATTACCACCGGCTCCGCCTATACCCAAAACTTTTATCTTAGCAAAATTTTCAACTTCAGGCTTTACATGCATTTAAATTATTTTTTGGGCAGAAATTAAATTGAATTCCTAAATTATTATCAGGGCAAAAGTGACTTGAGCTTATCAAATATCTTAGAAGCTCCTTTCCTTATACTACCGTTTTTATTATCAAATGACAATAGATTACTACCTCTATACAATTTTACCCCATACAACACAGCACCAACCGCAGCTGCTGAATCAGGCCCCTTGATGTCATCTATAAGACCAGTTACTCCTTTTGGAACACCTATCCTGACGGGCATTTTAAGATTAACCTTTGCACTTTTCTCAACTCCAGCTGTTAGTGCACCACCTCCGGTTATAACAACTCCCGCTGGAAGCTTACCGCTCAACCCTGCTCTAGTTATTTCCAAAGCTATTAATCTAAATATTTCCTCTAACCTGGCATTTATTATTTTATAAAGCATTATTCTAGGAACTCTCTCAACATCAAGGTCAAATTCTGAAACATCAAAATCTTCACTATCATCATGAATATCTGCTTTTGAGATAAGAGCTTCATTGCTTAATCTTATCTTTATTTTTTCTGCATCTTCTAACCTTGATCTTAAACCTATGGCAAGATCGCTTGTTATCAACTTTCCACCGATTGGTAAAACAACAGAATGAATAGGACTACCATCCAAAAATGCGGATATAGATGTAGTACCACCTCCTATATCAACTAGAAGTGTACCCAATTCCTTTTCGGTATCTGTCAAAACAGCTTCCGCCGATGCTAAACCATTGTAAACAAGTTCATCTACATCAATAGCTACTTTATTTACACATTTTGCAATATTCTTCATAGCAGTAGAGGAACCGTGTATAACATTTGTCTCAACCTCTAATCTAACTCCAGACATACCCACCGGATCTTTTATACCTTCTTGGGAATTAACCACAAAATCTCTTGGTATGACGTGTATTATCTCCCTTGTAGAGGGTAATGAGACAGCTTGGGCCGCTTCTATAACACGAGCAACATCCTCTTTTGTGATATCTGATGTATCATTTGGAGCAACCGCAACCACTCCATGGGAATTAAGATTTTCTATATGACTTCCATTTATTGTGACAAAAGCATTTGAAATTGAAACCCCAGCCATTCTTTCAGCTTTTTCTATACTTTGTGATATGGCCTCAACAGAGCTATCTATATCTACAACATTACCCTTATTTATACCCTTTGATGGAACATTCCCAGATACTCCTATTACAGAAACCCTGTTTTCTGATACAGAGGCAACGACCGTACTAACTTTAGTAGATCCTATATCAATCCCTGTGATAATTTTCTCTCTAGACATAAATTTTTATATGGAACTTAATCATATAATACTATTACTTTATCATACCTCAAATCAATTTTTTTGAGTAATTTACCTTCAACATCAGATTTTTTAATAAGAGCTTTTATAGTTCTAAGAGCTTGCTCAACTTCTTTATCATAACCCATAAAAACCTCAATACCTTTTCCAACAAATAAATGTGTTGAAGTAGGTTTAAAACTCATACTACTAATTTTTAAATCTTCTTTTTCAGCAAATTCTATTATTTCTATGCTTACTGGGATAATATCTTTTTCTAAGAAAGTACCAACCATAATTGGACCCTCATATTTTATTTTTGGCAAATCAAAAACACTTTTATCTACAACACCTAAAACAAAACCCTCTGAATCAATTAAAAAACCCTCACCATCATCGTTATATGCTACCGCTAAGGGTACTCTTTCTTCCACCAATACATCAATTGAGTGAGGATAGTTTCTACTCACATTTACATTTTTTGCACCTAAAAAACTTTTTTTGATGTTTTCAGCCACAGAAATTTCATCAACAGAAAAAATGTATTTTTCTAAAACAGAACTACTGACAACACTTCTAACATCATCGTAGCTGACAAATTTCCCTACTCCTTCTATGTTGATGGAAGAAATTTTAAAATAACCTGGGACATCAAATTTTATGATTAAAAATACTACTACAGAAATAAAAATTAAAAATATCACTATCTTTCCAAATAAACCCTGCTTTTTTCTAAGAATTTTTCTTGGGGTTATTATGTTTCTTTTTCTCTCATTTATACGCTTCAACAATAACTGACTTTCTCTTGTAGATTTATTATCAGAAAAACTACCTGCATGTATTCTTCTATAACTATTACTTTCTTTTTTAAATTTATTTTTTTGAGAATTTAATAATTTCATCAACTATCAAACCTGCAGAGTTCTTCTTTAAAAATTTAAAGTCCTCTTTATTCTTTAATTTATACAAACTTATATTAGACAGACAGTGCTTAATTTTTTCAACTAAAAGACTGGGGGTTAAGTTTTTTTGTTCTACTATCTCTGCGAGCCCTGCTTCTCTGACCATGTCAGCATTAACAAATTGCTCATTATGTGAAACCCATGGTATGGGGATAAGTATAGCTGGTTTCTCAAGAGATATAATTTCAGATATTGTGTGAGCTCCCGATCTTGAAACAATAAGATCCGCTTCTGAATACGCTTCTCCTATCTCATCATCAAAAACAAATTTTCTTAAATTATACTTACCACTTGATTCATTCTTTATATCTTCGTATTTGGCCTCTAATATACCAAAATCATTATAAACAGAGTTATCACCGCACTGATGTATAACATTACAAATAGATAAGAGGCTCTCTAAAGAATCTTTAATGATGTCGTTTATCAGATGTGACCCAGTTTTACCAGCAGAAATATATATAGTTGGTAACTCCTTATTAATATTAAAAGAATTTGATTTAACATTGAAAATATCTTCCCTGAGAGGTATGCCTGTAAAAACAGTTTTATCTTTTGGAAAGTACTTTTCTGATTTTCTCCAAGATACCATGATTACTTTTGCAAATTTTGATATCAACCTGTTTGAATACCCAGCAACAGCAGTTTGTTCATGAGTTACGGACGGTATACCAAGTAAATACCCAGCAATAACCACCGGGGCAGCTAAGTAACCTCCAAATGAAACTATTATGTTTGGGCGTTTTCTTAATAAAAAAAATAAAGCCTGAAAAAATCCAAACGGAATCTTTAATAATCTTGTAATATCGTAAGTTTTATATAATTTCCCAGCTTTAAGATTAAAAAAAGGAATTCCTAATTTTGTGATTTCCAAGTACTCCAGTGTAGGATTAACATCATTCTTCATTGAATGTTTGTGACCCATCCAGAGTATTTCAACATCTGGAACCCTGTCCTTTAACTCTTTTATCACAGGTAATGCTGAGCTGTGGTGTCCACCTGTTATTACAACTTTCATTACCTTATTTTAATACAATTCAGATTGTTTTTGAATGTTGGCCAATATTCCCAAACCTATCAAACTAAAAATCATAGAGGAGCCTCCGTAAGATATGAGTGGTATGGGAACACCTGTCATTGGTATTATTTTTGTCATTGAGGCAACATTTATAAAAAACTGAATACTAAACCAAGAACTGATACCTATAGCAATAAGTTTTCCAAGCATATCTTCGGAGTTATCCGCTATTTTGAAACCCATGTAAATTAAATAAGAGTATAAAATTATAACTGTAAGCGTTCCTACAAAACCAAACTCCTCTCCTATAATTGCAAATATTGAATCAGATGCGACTTCTGGCAAATATTGATACTTTTGTTTTGATTGCCCAAACCCAACTCCTAAAATACCTCCAGATCCTAAAGCCACTAAAGCCTGATTTACGTGATAACTAGACTCACTACCACCACTCCCTGGTAACATCGCCTTTAATCTTTCTAATCTATATTTAGAAGAAACCATAAATAGGATTCCCAAAATAAAAGCTCCCATAAAAATACCTATGATGGGTTTTATTGGCGCACCTGATACAAAATAAACTATTGTTCCAAGGACAAAAACAAGTGTTGCTGTAGACATGTTAGGTTGCAAAATTATAAGTCCAGCCATTAAAACCGATATTTTCAGATAAGTCACTAGGGATTCCTTTTGCTTTTCTGATTTTCTCCCACCTTTTTGAGATACAAGACTTAGCTGAGAAGACAGATATAAAACTATAGCTAATTTAGCCAACTCTCCTGGTTGGAAACCAATTACACCAAGAAACGGTATTTCTGGCAAGGGTGGTGGGTTAATGTATAACCACCTATTGGCACCATTTATGCATGGAGCAAAACTTTTAGAAGAAGAGCATGGTGCAACACCTGCTATAGCCAAAATTACCAAGGATATTAAAGTAAATATAAATAATCCTCGTGAAACTTTTGAAATTTTTTTGTAATCAAGATTATAAAAAATAATAAAACAAAATAATCCTGCAACTACCCATCCTAATTGCAAGATTGCAAATCTATATGGACTACCATAAAGATTTGAAGAAGAGACAGATGTAGCATTAGCTATCATTATCAAACCAAAACCTAATAATAAGATCATCACAGTAAATAAGGACTTACTACCCTTCTTTTTTTTGAGATCTGTTTTTTTATCCATTAACTTATTTTAAAGGATGGCTATGAAAAACCCAACAAATGCAAAAAATACACCAAATAATAAAAACCTCAGAGTTATTTTGGTTTCTGGCCAACCAAGCATTTCAAAATGATGGTGAATTGGAGCCATTCTAAATAATCTTTTATGCGTTAATTTATAAACAATTTGTTGCAAAGGACTTGATATACCATCAAATAAGAAAACCATACCTATAAATAAAAAAGCTATTTCTCTGTGCATCACTACAGATAAAACAGCTAAAACTGCTCCTAATGCATGAGATCCAACATTTCCCATAAATACTCTGGCTGGAAAAATATTAAAATATAAAAACGGTAATAAAGCTCCAACAAACGTTGCACAAAACCCAGCTAAAGAATTGTACCCAAGAACTCTTGAAAGAACCCAAAAGGTTATGAAGGATATTAAGGAAAGACCCCCAACTAAACCGTCTAAGCCATCTGTAAAAGCAACAGCATTCATAACAACTATAAAAAGTAAAAAAATCACTATTGGGTACCCAAACCCTATGTGAACATTTCCAAGAAGAGGAAACCATACATAGTCCCACCCGAGCTTGAAATAAGTCCAGTAAGAAACAAAACCCGCTATTAAACCCTGAACAATAAATTTTGTGTAGGTTTGCACACCATCACCCTCAGAGCTTCCTACAGTTCTAGCGACTTCTTTAAACAAACCCCAAGTTTTTGCAAATATATTAAAACGCGATATCCCTGTACCTTTTCTACGAAAAAACCTTCCAAAATGATATTCAAAAAACCCAGGTAAACCAGATTTTCTATAAACTTTTGTAAAATCATCAAACATTCCTAACAATCCCGCTACTATAGAAATGAATAATGGGAAAAGGGTTTGTGTCCTAGATCTGTTAAAAATTAGGCTCACTACCGCAACTGTAAAGACAAAAACCATCCCACCCATGGTAGGTGTACCCTTTTTTACTTTATGTGTAGCAGGACCATCTTCTCTTATGTTCTCTCCCATTTGAAACTTATAAACAAAATTTATCCAAAAAGGATAAGCAGCAAGAGATATTAAACAAGCTAAAAAAAGTAAAAGAAAATCAAATATTAATCCGATTGTTCCCATATTTTTGCTCCCAATGATTTAAGTTTATCAACAAAATCTTCAAAATAATAATTTATATTTTCTAAACCTATTATCTCACTTTTACCTTCTGCAGTAAGAGCAGCTAAAACTAAAACTGAACCATTTTTAAAATCTTCTACAGTTAAACGCTCACCTTTTAATTTTGTTGGACCAGTTATCTTTGCAACTGTTTTAGGCTCCCCCATCTCTTCAATACTGTAAGCATCATCACTTATAACTGGCACCATCCCAGCTTCAGATGGTTTAACCAAGTCTATCTTTGCCCCCATTCTATTTAAGTCCAAACAATAATCAAATCTATCTGTATACACAGTATCATGTACAAAACTCTCACCATTAGCCTGAGTAAGAATTAAAGTAGCTAGTGATTGCCAATCATGTATAAATCCTGGAGGAGAAGATATTTCTATATTTTGTGGAATTAAGTCCTCACCGTGCCTCCAAACTCTAAGGTCATCCCCAGAAAACTCAAATCTAACACCTATCTTATTTAAAAAGTTTATAAACTGTAAAACCAAATCTCTTTTCACATTTTTAATTGATATGTTACCTCTAGTCAAAACAGCCAAAGTAGCAAAAACCGCAATTTCCGTCTTGTCAGAACACACTTCAAATATAGTACCATTAAATAAACCTGTCCCTTTTATAACAATATCTCCGTTTTCAACTCTGGATATTTCAGCACCCATCCCACACAAAAAACCAATTAGATCATCTACTTCGGGATCTTGAGATGCGTTAATTACAGTAGATTCTCCAGGCAAAAAAACTGATGATAGTAGAGAATTATCAGTGGCAGTATGACTAACATTTTTAAATTTTATGGTAGAACCTTTTGCATCACCATCATTTATTATTTTTATATAATTCTCATCTTCTTCAATATTAAAGCCAAGAGACTCCCACGTTTCTAGAAATCTATTTACAGGTTTAATCCTACCATCAATTGACTTATATTTTGGGATAAATGCTTTACCAAATCTAAAAATTAATGGCCCAGCAAGTAAAAACGCAAGTCTATATTTCTCCCCAATCTCCAAAGGCACCTCATAGGAATTAATCTGAGATCCGTTGACTGCCAAGGTGTTGTTACCTACCCACTCTGCCTTGCCTCCAACGCTCTCTATAACCTCTATGTCATCCATGATGGTTTTTATTCTTGGAACATTGTTTAAAATAACATCCTCGTTTGAAAACATTGCAGCAAATATCAGTTTTGATGCAGAGTTTTTAGCCCCAGAAGCTGTAACTGCCCCTATTAGTGGAACACCGCCTTCAATAAATATTCCTGACATATTTACCCTAAAAAGACTATAAGAAGAGAGTTTACTATTAATAAAACTCCTGCAATTATAGTTGTAATAAAAATAATTTTCTCAAAACCTCTCAATGATCTGTACATATTAAAAGAACTTTTTAGAGTAGACGATAAGCCAGATGACTTAGATTGAATTAAAACTAAAACTATAAGAAGAGTTGAAACAACTAATTGAGATATTTTTACAAACTTAATCATATTATTTTTTCTTTGGACAAAGACCCTCCAAAAACAAGTACACGCTACTAGTTGCTAAGGCAGAGAAAATAAGTGACCAAAGGCTATCTAAATCTTTAGATGGTAGCACAAAGCCCAAAATATTCAAACTTTTAAGAGTCGTTGGTTGAAAAGAAAGATCATATATTATATTAGCCAAAGCATAAAAAACTATACCTGTCGATATAAACGAGATCAAGAAAAAAACACTCCCACTAGTTGGCAGAGATACAACTGATGCAACAGGCCTAAGAAAGAGATACAGAACCAAGAGAGCTAACATAGATAAATAAATAGTTTTATTTTCACTATAGGAAAACCCACCAATAGCCCAATCAGTGACATACAGGGATAAAAATATAAAAAGCACAGTTCTTATGATTTTTTTCATGGTTTATTAAATTAAAAACTAAAAAGAGATGTTTTACAACCTACCCAGTAATATTTTTCTTCATTAAAGTATGATGATAACTTTGAGCAAATCTATGAGCCTCATCTCTTAAACTAATGATAAGCTTCATACCATAACTATCTTTTGGATGATTATCTTCCACAAAAATACCATCGTCTTTATAAACAAGTGTTTCATTCTTTTCTGCTATACCTATCAATGGAATTTCTATATCTAATTCCTTTAGAACTTCCATACCGGATGATACTTGAGGCTTCCCGCCATCAACAATAATAAGGTCAGGAAGAGATTTATTTTTAATGCCAGACTTCAATCTTCTATACAAAACTTCATACATCATTCCAAAATCATCGGGTTTATTTTTCAGTTTTATTTTAAATTTTCTATACTCAGATTTATCTATCTTCCCATCTATGGCAACAACCATTGATCCTACAGACTCTTTACCAGATATATTAGAAATATCGTAACATTCAATTCTTTTTGGAGGAGTTTTTAAAAAGGGCAAAAAACCAGAAATTTCTTCAATAGCTTTTTTACTTAGATCATCTATTAAATAAGGGTTATCAATATAATCTCCGGCATCTCTAAAGGTTTTTTGCACATAATAAAATTTCTGTAAAGTGTCTCTGCAGATCAAAGCTTTTTCAAACTCTTCTTCTTTAGAATATTTTCCCATTTGTTTTTCAGTTTTTGAAATAAAAGAAGATATATTACCCAACAATATTTTTTTAATCCTAGATATATTTTGTTTATACAAAGCAATTTCATTTGGAGAGTTTTTAAAACAAGGACCAGTGCATAAACCTATGTGTCCATACAAACATGGGGAATTTATCTTTTTATATTTTGTAAATTTTGAAACACTACAATCTCTGAAAGGAAATATTTTTCTTAAAGTTCCAAGTATATATTTAACAACAGTATTATTTGGAAAAGGTCCAAATACAATATCAGAATCCAAAAGCTCGGGTTTTCTAGCAGTAATAACCCTTGGTAAATCAATTAATCTACCATTAATATCAACTTTTTCTTTTCTAATAACTATATAAATTTTGGATTTATCATCTTTAAGAACAATGTTGTACTTAGGTCGGTACTTTTTTATAAGCTCGGCTTCTAATATTATTGCCTCAAATTCTGAATCTACTTGTATAAAATCAAGATCATTAATCCTTTTTACTAACTCTGCTGTTTTGAAATTAGATGGAATATCAACTGAAAAATAGGATTTTACTCTGGATCTTAAATTCTTTGCCTTACCAACATATATAACTTTTCCAGAAGAATCTTTAAAAATATAAGAACCTGGAAGTTGTGGTAAATTATTAACTTTTTCTCTCAAATTTGAGCTTTCCACACGCTTATTGTAGCATTTAGTAGATGTTGATCAGATTTTTAAAAAGAAAACACGTATCAAAAAGTATCGTCTTCTTTTCATTTTTAATTTTATCTTTATCTAAACTATCTTTTGCCCAAGAAGATCAATTTTCTATAGATTACAACCTTGATTATATTGTAGAAACGAGCGGAGAAGCGTCTGTTATACATGAGGCTATTATTACAAATCTCCAAAATGACTCTATACCAACCAACTATTCTTTTTCTTCTAAACAATTGAATATTTATGACGTATCAGTTCTTTCTAATGATAAAGAAGTAAATCCCCAAGTAGATGAGCTGGGAGAAAGCACTAAAGTAACGGTCACTATAAGGGATCACGCAATAGGAAAAGGTAGACAAAATAAAATAGTTTTGAAATATAAAACAAAAAGCATAGTTTCTAAATCTGGAAATATATGGAATTTATATTTACCAAAAATACAGGTTCCTGAAAAAACAACTTTGTACAATGTAAAAATATCTGTTCCAAAATCTTTTGGTGAGAAAATCTATATATCCCCCGCACCTGTGATAGAAAAAGCAGAAGAGGATTCAAATACATATTATTTTACAAACGAGGTTTTAAAAACTGCAGGCATAACTGCAGCTTTTGGAGAATATCAGCCAGTTAATTTTAGGTTGAAATATCAAATACAAAACAATTCTATACTTCCCTCTATAAAGAAAATAGCATTACCTCCAGACATTAAGAAGTCTCAAAGTGTAAGTTATAAAAAGCTAGATCCAAAACCACACAAATTAAAGATTGATAAGGATGGTAATTTAATAGCGTATTACATATTAAAACCTAAAAAAAATCTAGAGGTAGAAGTTATAGGAACAGCAAAACTTTATGGAGAACAGATAAACCCTGACTTTGGAAGAGGTTTCAATGAGCTACCAAAAGATATTGTTAAAAATTATACTAAGCCAAAAGAATACTGGGAAACAAAATCACCGTATATACAAAAAGTAGTTCAAGAATTAAAAAATGAAGATTTAAGTGTTACAAAAAACGCTCAAAAAATATACAACTTCATAGTCCAAAATATAAAATACGACTTCAATGCTGCCTCAAATGGTTTGGTAGAAAGAGTTGGTGCTGAAGCAGTGATAACTCAGGAAGGAAAATGGACGTGTATGGAGTTTACAGACTTGTTTATAGCTTTATCCAGAGCTTTTGGAATACCTGCCAGAGAAGTAAATGGATATGCATTTACACCAGATGACAATAGCAAACCCCTATCAATAAGTTTTAATAAGGGAGATTTTTTGCACTCTTGGGCAGAATTTTATGATCCATTTTACGGATGGGTGCAGGTGGATCCAACTTGGGGAGCTACATCAGGCGTAGATTATTTTTCAAAACTTGATACAGGACATTTTGCTTTTGTTATAAAGGGGTTAAGTTCTAAATACCCGTACCCAGCAGGATCTTATAGATTTTCAGAAAATGGAAAACTTATTGAGGTTGATTTATCAAAAAATATGTCAGAGGAGTATTTTATGCCAGCCGTATCAATTAAAAAAGTTACTAATTTTAATCCTATACAAATAATAAAAGGGAAACTAAAGTTAAAAATTGAAAACACAGGAAACATTACGATTTATAATCTTGATAGGAAAATACTACCTACAAGAAGTCATACCTATTTGTACGTAGACGGGGATTCTAACACTATTCACTTTGAAGACATAGACGGAAATAAATATCAGGCTGGCTTTTAATCAGCATACCAATCAACATTTAAAGCCTCCGCTGTGTGTGATTTTTTACACTTTTTCAAATCCTCAACAGTGCCTTCAAACAAAATCTCTCCTCCACCATCACCACCTTCCGGACCAAGATCTATAACCCAATCACAATTTTTAACTATATCTAAATTATGCTCAATCATAACAACAGTATTACCTCTAGCAGTAAGACGTTTGCAAATTGAAATAAGATTCTCTAAATCAGCAAAATGAAGTCCGGTCGTAGGTTCATCCAGTATGTACAACGTGCTTCCGGTGGATCGTTTTGATAACTCTAGAGCTAATTTTACTCTTTGAGCTTCTCCTCCCGACATGGTTGGAGCAGGTTGTCCAAGTTTTATATATCCCAAACCAACATCATACAAAGTTTCCATTTTTCTTCTTATTTGTGGGATATTTTCAAAAAACTTTAAAGCCTCTTCAACAGTCATATCAAGAACATCGGCAATATTTTTTCCTTTATATTCAATCTCTAATGCTTCTGAGTTATATCTTTTACCTTTACACACATCACACTTTACATAAACATCGGGCATAAATTGCATTTCTATTTTTACCTGTCCCTCCCCTCCACAAGCTTCACATCTACCACCCTTTACATTAAAACTAAACCTACCTTGGCTATAACCTCTTATTTTTGCTTCTTGAGTCTGAGAGTATAAGCTCCTTATGTGATCAAATACTTTTGTGTATGTTGCTGGATTAGATTTTGGAGTTCTTCCTATTGGACTTTGGTCTATAGCAATAACATTTGAGATATTTTCTATACCTGTTATCAATTCAAAGGGCTCGGGTTTTTCTTCTATTTTTAATCCAAACATTTGTCTTAAACCTTGATATAAGGTATCCATTACCAAAGTAGATTTTCCTGAACCAGATACCCCGGTTACACAAATAAATTTTCCCAAGGGAATGTTGAGATCAACTTTTTTTAGATTTCTTCCCGTAGCATTTTTTACAGTTAAAAACTTTCCTTTTGGATTCTTTTTCTTATTTGCTATAGATTCTTCAATAAGTAAATCTTCAAAATTTTTATTTCCATTCCCAGATGGTAAGTTTTTTCCTACCACAAGTTCACCAGACAAATACTTTCCTGTGATAGAGTTTTTATCTTTTTTTATTTGCTGAGGTGTTCCCTCAGCAATGACCTCACCACCATGCTCCCCAGCCCCTGGACCAAAATCAAAAATGTAATCACTTCTGAGCATGGTTTCAGCATCATGCTCAACAACTAAAACAGTGTTTCCTAGATCTCTTAGATGGTGGAGGGTTTGAATTAATTTACTTTGATCTGTTTGGTGTAAACCAAGAGAAGGCTCATCCAAAACATATAGAACACCACTTAAGCCGGAGCCTATTTGAGATGCAAGTCTTATTCTTTGAGCTTCTCCTCCAGAAAGTTCTGCGGAAGCACGCCCCAAGGTAAGGTAACTTAAACCAACATCAACTAAAAATTTAGTTCTAAAAGATATTTCTTTCAAAATTGTACTTGCTATGCTGTTCTCTCTTGAATTTAGTTTATTAGGAAGAGACTCAAACCAACTATTAACCTCTTTAACTGACATATGAGTTACTTCATCTATATTCTTTCCTGCCAAAGTAAAGGATAGAGATTCTTTTTTTAATCTAGCACCATTACAAACAGGGCATTTTTCCTTAACCATGTATTTTTCAATTTCAGATTTTACATAATCAGAATTAGTTTCTTTATATCTTCTTTGAAGATTTGGTATAACACCCTCAAAACCTGCGTCGTATGTTCTCTTCTGACCTTCTTGGTTTACAAAAGATACTTTATATTTTTTTCCGGGAGTTCCATAAAACAACACATCTCTAGCTTTTTTACTTAACTCACCTATTGGTTCATCTAAAGAAAAATTATTTTGTTCAGCAACTAACTTCACAACCTTAGACGTCCAAGTTATATGCTCAAAAAGTCGGGTCCAAGGCAGGACACCTCCTTCAGAAATTGAAAGTCGTGGGTTAACCACTAGATCCTCATCAATCCTTAATTTTGTACCTATACCATCACAAGACGGACACGCTCCATGAGGAGAGTTAAAAGAAAAAGTTCTTGGTTCAATTTCTGGTAAAGATATATTACAGACGGGACATGCAAAATTTTCTGAAAATAAACGATCATCAAATTCTTTTGGCTGATCTGGAAATTCAAATGTCTTATCTTTTATAAAGGATACTAGAGCATTACCAGATCCCATTCTCAAAGCCGTTTCTATAGATTGGTATATTTGGGATTCTACTTCTTTTTTATCTTCATCTTTTTTTATTTTTTTATTACTTATTGTATGTCTAGAAATAACGGCATCTATACTATGTTTGTTAGTTTTTATAAGATTGAAATCTTCAGATAAATCTCTAATGTTTCCATCTATCCTTGCTCTTACGACCCCCTGCTTTCTCAAATTATCAAATAGTGAAGAAAATTCTCCCTTTCTATCTTTAACAACTGGGGACATGATCATAAATCTGATCCCCCGCTCACTCTTAAAATCAGTCTCTTGAGAAACAATCTCCATTATTTTTTCTACTATCTCTTGGGCCGATTGCCTTTCTATCTCTCTTCCACATTCTGGACAATGGGGATGGCCGATACGAGCATATAAAAGTCTTAAAAAATCGTATATTTCTGTAATTGTCCCTACTGTTGATCTAGGATTTTTGCTAGTAGTTTTTTGGTCAATGGCTATAGCAGGAGACAAACCATCAATTTTTTCTACATCAGGTTTATCCATTATTCCTAAAAACTGCCTAGCGTAGGCCGATAAACTTTCAACATATCTTCTCTGACCTTCAGCATAAATAGTATCCATTGCTAAAGAAGATTTACCTGATCCAGAGACACCTGTAAAAATAACCATCTTATTTTTTGGTATATCAAGATCTACGTTTTTAAGATTATTTTGTTTAGCCCCTCTGACCAAAATGTGTGAAATAGAATCATTCATGACGAAGATATTGTACAAGATAAATAGATTAAATGTCTACGGGTTTTATTTGGGTATAGGAAAAGCCGAGAAAGTTTTTACTTGCCCGGCTTTGTCAAAAATCAGATTACAGAGTTAATTAGCTGACAGCTACTCTCTCCTCCTTCATTTCTTGTGCTTCTTTAGATTTAATGATCTCACTGGCTCTACAAATGGCCTTATCACACAAGTCACTGAAACCTTGATCTTCAGCGAAGTCGTGAACAAGTCTACACTGTTTCTTGTTATCAGCATGTTTCAAACTTTCTTCAAAAGCTATTTTGGCCAGCCCAGTATTTTTAATCAGACATCCTAATTTATTAAAATCATCATATGTTTCACACATTTTAAGAAATTTATGAAAGAATTCTTTTCTAAGGGCACTGCCTTCAGGAACACCAATCATGCTGAGCAATAGAGATATTCCCTGCTCTTTAGAACACATAAGTTCACAAGCTTTTCTAAGGTATTTTTCCCTTAAGGGATCCCCACGTTTAAGATCATCTACAATCTCGATGCAAATATCAAACGAACTTTTAGAACTACCTGTTGTCACACTTTCCATCTTTACTCTCCTTTTATATGAAATTACGGTTAATATAGATAAAACACCAAAACTTGTCAAACACCGTAAAAGTTCTTATAGACAGATCAATCTTGATTTAATTGTTTTTATCCTTGTCCTTATTATTATCCCTTTCTGGACACAGACTTTTAGGAATATTAGATCCCTTAATAAAAATCTCTGAATAACCACACTTCTCATCTTTTTTTACAAAAACATTCTCTGGTTGATCAAAAATTTCGTTGTCACTTCCTTGTAAAATAACTCTCATTATTTTGTTCCATATTGGTGCCGCACCTGTTAAACCAGATGCTAAGTTTTGATTCATTGGAGATCCATCATTATTACCAACCCAAACTCCTACCACGTAAGATGGGGTATAACCAAGAGCCCAATTATCCTTAATATTATCTGTTGTCCCAGTCTTCACAGCTATTTTATAACCTGGTATAGAAAGAAAATTATTAACTCCAAAAGCTGGCAGCCTTGCATTATTATCAGATAATATGTCCCAAATAATATAGGAGACTTCTGGAGTCAAAACTTGAACTTTTTTTCTGGTATCAAAATAAATATTATTACTTTTTGAATCTCTTATACTCAAGTATGGTGAGAGCTCTTCATAATTACCAAGTCTAGCTAACGTCGCGTATAAATTTACATGGTCCAAAAGCCTAACTTCCTTACCTCCAAGAGTAACTGACAACCCATAGGAACCATCTGCAATCCAATTTGTAAGTCCCATTTCCCTGCCTCTTTTAACAATATTATCAGGACCTACATCACTTGCTAACTTAACCGCAGGAATATTATAAGAATTTGCCAAAGCCTGTCTTAGAGAAACATTTCCATGATATTTACCATCATAATTAACAGGTGTGTATGGCTCAGAACCCTTAAATTTATATGTAATGGGAGAATCATTTATAAATGTAGCAGGAGTGTATTTTCCTGATAAAGCTAGGGCATAAGTAACGGGTTTTATAGATGACCCCGGCTGTCGGAGTGCTGTAACAACGTCATACGCTCCCCAATTGTCTTGAAAATAATCCACAGATCCAACATAAGCAAGTATCTCAGACTTTTTTGCATCTAAAACTACTGCAGCTCCATTTGAGAAACCAAGGTATGAATTATCCCTAACCTCGGAAACAATTATCTCCTGTACCTTATCTTGTAAATCTAAATCTAAGGTGGTGATAACTTCTAAACCTCCTGTTTCTACGTATCTTTTACCGTATCTTTTTTCTAAATCCTTTCTTATAAAATCAACAAAATGGGGAGCGCGAATATAACCACCTTGATTAATAAAACATAGTTCTTCTTCATATGCTTTTTTAAATTCATTTTCATTTATGTATCCCAAAAATACCATTCTGTCTAAGACATATTTCTGCCTTTCTTTTGCAGCATTAATATTTGATAAGGGAGAATAACTGGTAGGAGCTGTTGGTAAACCAGCCAACAAAGAGATCTCACCTAAAGTGAGCTCCCAAACATTTTTTCCAAAATATTTTTGAGACGCAGATTGAACACCCCAAGAAGTACCACCATAAGAAATGTTATTTAAATACATTTCCAAAATCTGTTCTTTAGAATATGTCGCCTCAACAAGCAAGGCTAAGACAGCCTCTTTTATTTTCCTAGACAATGTTCTCTCTGATGTGAGAAGAGTATTTTTAACAAGTTGTTGGGTTATTGTTGAGCCTCCCTGCAAAGAATCATTGTTGGTTATATTATTTTTTAAGGCTCTTATTATGCTATCCAACCTTATACCAGAGTGTTGAAAAAATTTATCATCCTCTACAGCTAGAGTTGCTTTAATCATATAATCAGGAATTTCACTTATTTCTACGGGATTATAATTTTTGTCTACATATATTTCATAAAGAAGTCTACCTCTTCTATCCAGTATTCTTGTAGATCTTCTGTCTGTCTCTAGGGCTAATTTTTCTGGTGATGGTAACTCATTTAACCACCTTACCAATGTAACAGGTATTAAAATAAAAATAATTGAAAATAGAATACCGAGTATAAACATTTTCTCTCCAAATGACAGAGAAAAAATACTCAATACTTTTGATAAGAAATATTTTCTTTTAGGTTTCTCTTTTATTTGGTCTTTCCTTATTCTGCTTGTTAAAAATATTTTCTTAATATTTCTCCAGAAACCAAAAAGTGTATTTTTTATAAAGGTAAATAATATGGCAGAGATTTCAATGGTTGTGGAACCAACTAGATTTATAAAATCCAATAATTTTTCCAAATATTTCATAAAAATATGGGATAGGATCTAAAAATAATATACCTCAAAAAACAGTCAGGTCAATTAATATTATTCCTAGTTAGTGAGTTTTCTTATTTCTCTTATCTTATCTCTTAAAACAGCTGCTTTCTCAAAATTTAAAACCTCAGCTTCGTATTTCATCATGTTCTCAAGATTTTTAATTTCCTTTTTAAGCTCCGACGGTGGAAGTTGTTTATAATCTACATCTTCCCACTTTTCTTTTTTACCAGATATCTGCTCTTCTATTTCTTGGTCTATTAATTTTTCTCTTATTGGTTTAACTATTTGCTGTGGAGAAATACCATGTTTTTTATTGTAATCAACTTGAATACTTCTTCTCCTATCAACTTCTGAAATTGCTCGTGACATACTGCCTGTTATATTGTCGGCATACATTACAACCTCGCCTTGAACATGTCTGGCTGCTCTTCCCATGGTTTGGATTAAAGAAGTTTCTGATCTTAAAAAACCTTCCTTATCTGCATCAAGTATGGCAACTAACCCAACTTCTGGTAAATCTAAACCCTCTCTTAATAAATTTATTCCAACCAAAACATCGTACTCACCTTTTCTTAGATTATCTAAGATATCTGTTCTCTCAAGAGTATCAACATCGGAGTGAAGATATGTAACTTTTACATTTTTTTCTGCTAAAAAAGACGATAACTCCTCTGCCATTCTCTTTGTAAGGGTAGTAACAAGAACTCTTTGTCCCTTTGAAACTTTATCTTTTATTTTTTCTAATAAATCCTCAACCTGTTCTTTTGTGGGCAATATTGTAACTTGAGGATCAGTTATACCCGTAGGCCTGAGCAACAACTCTACTATATTTTTTTCAGATTTATTTATTTCCCATTCATCTGGAGTAGCACTAACGTAAATACTAGAACCTCTTCTCTTCATAAACTCATCAAAATTTAAAGGTCTGTTATCTAAAGCAGAGGGAAGTCTAAAACCATAATTTATCAAAACTTCTTTTCTTGATTTATCACCATTAAACATTCCTCTAATCTGAGGAATTGTCATGTGGGACTCATCAACTATTGTTATGTAGTCTTTTGGAAAATATTCCATTAAAGAATATGGTGCATCTCCTGGGTTTCTACCGTCAAAATATCTTGAATAATTTTCAATTCCTTTGCAATAACCTATCTCTCTAATCATTTCTAAATCATAATTAGTTCTCTGCTCCAATCTATATGCTTCCAACTGCTTATTCTCTTTTTTTAGCTCATTAAGTCTTATCTCTAAATCATGCTCTATATTCTCTATAGCTCCTTCTCTTTTATCTTCATCTGTTACGTAATGCTTAGCTGGATATATTATGGCAAACCCTTCTTGTCCCTGCTGTTGTTGGTCTAAAACTAAGGTCTTCCCAGTCAGTGGGTCAAACTTGGTAATTTTCATTAACACGTCATCTATTATTTCTAGTCTTAAACCGTTATCTTGATAAGCTGGATAAACATCAACTACATCCCCTACAACTCTGTAAGTCCCTCTTTTAAAATCAAAATCAGATCTTTCGTAATAAGTTTGACCAAGTCTTTTTAACAAATCATTTTTTCTAAGTTTCATTCCTGTTCTCAGCTCTATAGCTACTTTTCCATATTCCACTGGAGAACCAAGGTTATATATACATGAAACAGAAGCTACTACAATAACATCTTTTCTAGTCATAAGAGATGTTGTTGCTGAAAGTCTTAATTTATCTATTTTTTCATTTATCGCAGAATCTTTTTCTATATATGTGTCTGTTGAGGGAATATAACTTTCTGGTTGATAGTAATCATAATAACTAACAAAAAACTCAACTGCGTTCTCTGGAAAAAAATCACGAAATTCTTGATAGAGCTGGGCCGCCAATGTTTTATTGTGAGAAATAATTAAAGCTGGTTTTCCTATATTCTTAATAACATTTGCCATAACAAATGTTTTACCGGAACCAGTTACACCCAAAAGTACCTGATCCTTACGTCCGGATTTAATATTTTCAGTTATTTTTTTTATAGCCTGAGGCTGATCCCCTGTTGGCTTAAATGGAGAAACTAATTTAAACATCGTAAAAATAATACCATAAACTTATTGACAGCTTCGTGTATTTTTCGGTACCATAAAAACACGAATAAAAACCGTAAATTATTTAAATTAAATAAAGGAGAAAAATGAGCCCTGTAACTTTATATAAAAAACAAAAGCAGATATTAGATTTTATATCCCAGTATATTCAAATTAATGGGCACTCCCCAACTTTGCAAGAAATAGCAGATTCAATGGGACTCTCCTCTTTGGCAACCGTTCATGAACATCTTAAATCTTTGGAGAAGAAGGGCGTTATAAAAAGATATGACGGTGCAGTACGTGGTATAGAAATTATAGACAATACTATTAATGCTAATTTATCGGCAATTGAACTACCGCTAATAGGATATATAGCAGCTGGGGAACCAATAGAGGCAATTGAAAATGAGATGTCTACAGTTATGGTTTCTCCTGACATGGTATCAAAATCTAAGAGATGTTTTGTTTTACAAGTCAGAGGAACATCTATGATAGATGAGGGGATAATGGACGGTGATTATGTTGTACTAAAACAACAAGATACTGCTGAAAACGGACAGATAGTTGTGGCTCTTATAGATGAGGGATTTGCAACATTAAAGAAATTTTACAAAGAAAAAAACGGGGTGATAAGACTTCAGCCAGCAAATGAGGAAATGGATCCTATAATGGTAAATTCAGACCAAGTAAAAATACAAGGTGTGGTAACAGGTATCGTGAGAAGATATAGAAGTTAAAACAATTTATATTTCATATTCTTTAAACATTTATGTACAAACATGGTAATTTTGAATAAGTTATGAGATATTTTGTTCAATATGTAATCTGTACATTGTGTTGTAAGTAAATCTTCCCTGATGTAGAATTTATAGGTCTATATGTCAAATTTAATAGCTCCAATAATCTTATACTTAGAAAAACTAGCCCAACATGTGCCTCTTGAAATATTTACTATTGTTGGGACATTTTTAGAAGAAGTGATAGCTCCAATACCATCACCGTTTGTTCTTGCAACAGCTGGTTCTATAACAAAAGCTCAGGCCAGACCACTTGTTTACATAATATTAATTGCAATACTAGGATCTGCAAGCAAAACCCTAGGAGGATGGGTTTTATATGTGATTACAGATAAAATGGAAGATCTTTTCACATCAAAAGTTGGGAAGTTAATAGGAGTATCTAAAGGAGAGATAGAAAAAATAGGTAAATACTTTAACGGAACTAAAAGAGACTGGGTGGTACTTTTCACACTACGAGCACTACCTATATTCCCAAGCTCTCCTATTTCAATAACATCTGGTTTAATAAAGATAAAAAAGAAGTTATTTTTTACCACAACGTTTTTAGGAACAATAATAAGAAATTTATTTTACTTATATGTTGGTTATGCTGGTTTAGCCGCCTCAGAAGATTTAATGGTAGGACTGGAAAAATCTGAAAATGTAGCAACTTTCATAATACTAGCTTTAATTGTTGGTTTCCTTGTATGGGGGTATAAAAAGAGGAAAAAATTATTTTCAAATGACACAGAAGAAAAAGAAGACCCTAAATTACAGCAAGCAAAAGATCTCCTTAACTACAAGAAAGTTGACGAGTTGCCAAAGGAAGAATCTGATGAATTTCCAACATTGTATATTTTTAGACACGGTCAAACAGATGACAATGCCAATTTTATATTTAGCGGAAAAAGAGAAGCAACACTAACAGATTTAGGGAAACAACAAGCAGAAGTTTTAGCCGAAAAAATTAAAGATATAAAATTTGACAGATTAATATCTTCCCCCCAGATACGAGCTATCGATACAATGAAAATAGCAATGTCTAAAAATGAATCTGCAAAAAATCTACAAATTGAAACTGACGAAAGGATAAGAGAAAGATCTTATGGAGATCTAACTGGAAAAAGTAAAATGGATATCCAACTAGAAGATCCTGAAAAACTATTAAAAATAAGAAGAAGTTATGATACAGCACCGCCAAATGGAGAAAGTATAGAAATGGTGTGTGAAAGAGTAAGTAATTTTTGTGATGATCTAATAAAGGAAATAGATGGAAAAAATATTAAGATAGGTATATCTTGCCACGGCAATTCTATAAGAGGTTTTAGAAAATATTTTGAAAATCTTGATAATGAAACTGTTTCTAAATTAGAAACTCCTCTTGGACAGGACTACGCTGCATACGTTGTTAGGAAAAAATAATTAAAAACCGTAAAAAATCTCTAGTAACCTATTATATTTAGCGACCCTCTCTCCCCTTGCAGGTGCTCCAGATTTAATAAAGTCTGCATCAACAGCAATTGCTAAGTCTGAAATAAAAGCATCTATATTATCCCCGCTTCTGTGAGAGATAACTATATCCATTTTTGACTTTCTAGCTAATTTTATAAAATCTAATGTTTCCGATAGAGTCCCGACTTGATTTGGTTTAACAATAACAGCACTGGCCATTTTTTCTTTTGACACTCTTTCCAAAATTTTTGGATTTGTAACAACCAAGTCATCTGCAACAATCATGTATTTATCTTTATTTTGCTTATAAAATTTGGTCCAACCAAACTCATCTCTTTCGTATAAAGGATCTTCTAAATAAATTATCTTGTAATCAGCAAAAAGCTTTTCATAGTAATCTATAACTTCATCAGAACTTAACTCCAAGTTCTCCTCATCTATATGATATTTTCCATTTTCATAAAAAGATCCGGAGGCTATATCAAGCCCAAAAAACACATTGTTACCTGGCTCATATTGTATAGAAGCTGCTTTTTCTAAGAAATCTAAGGCCGTTCTAGCAGATAAACCTCTAGGTTCGAACCCACCCTCATCACCAACCCCAGTTTCAAAATCATCTTCAAGTAACAACTTCTTTAAATCCTTATAAATAACCACGCCCATCTGAACAGCTTTGTTAAATGGAGTATTCAAAGCAGGTATGACCATAAATTCTTGAAAGGATAGTTTATTTTTGGCGTGCTCCCCACCATTTATTACGTTAAATATTGGGGTAGGAAATTTTAAATCACCATTGTTCTTCTCTTTTCCTGAATAAAGAACACTTAAATATTGATACAACTCCATTCCCATAGATATTGCTGAAACCCTAGCACAAGCCAAAGACACTGAGAGTATACTGTTGGCACCTATTCTTCCTTTATTATGGGTACCATCCATCTGTATCAACGTATTATCTATTGATTTTTGATCAGTTGGATCTTTTCCAACTAAAACATCGTTAATAGACGTTGAAACAAAATCAGCAGCTTTTTCTACATCTATATATACAGCTTCGTTTTCACCAACAGAAGCTCCTGAAGGAACAGGTTGAACGGCAACAGAACCATCTTCTAAAATTACTTTAGTCTCTACGGTCCAATTACCTCTTGAATCAAGTATTTTTTGGCTTCTTATATTTTCTATCTTTTTCATTTTATTTTTTCTTACTCTTTTTTCTTTTACCACCTTTTGACAACACTTTCTTCTCAGCCTCATAGACAATACTTCTGGTCTTTTCAATAACGTCGGGACTGATTGAAACAGATGTCATACCCCACTCAACCATCATTTCTACCAATTCTGGAAAAACTGATGGCGCCTGTCCGCACACTGAGCATGTTATATCTCTCTTCTCACAAGTTCTAACTATTTTTTCCAAAGATGCTAAAACAGCTGGGTTCATTTCACTGTATATATCAGCCACTTTTTCATTATCTCTATCAACACCAAGTGTTAACATTGTTAAATCATTTGTCCCTATTGAAACACCATCTATCCCCTCATCAATAAAATCATCAAGTAAAATAACGTTAGATGGGATCTCAACCATCATCCAAAACTTAAATGTACCACTTCTTCTTAACCCAGCGGCTGAAACTATTTTCTTAACCTCTCTTAACTCTTCAACTGTTCTGACAAAAGGCATCATAACCCAAAGATTTTTAAGACCTTTTTTATTTCTAACTATTTTTATAGCCTCAAGCTCCATCTCAAAAACATCACTATCTTTAATGTATCTTGAAACACCCCTATAACCTATCATTGGATTAGGCTCTTCTGTTTCAAACTCCGCACCACCTTTTAAACCTTTGTATTCATTGGTTTTAAAGTCAGTGAATCTATAAACAACGGGTCTTGGGTTAAACGCATCGGCGAATTTCTCCAAACCTTCGGCCAATTTGTTTATAAATTCCTTTTTCTTCCCATCTTTAATAAATTTCTTTGGGTGAGTTCCTATGTTAGCTATAATAAATTCTGCTCTTAATAATCCAACACCATCTGTATTTCTTGAAGCCATCTCTTCTGCCAATTCTGGTTCTGCTAAATTCACGTATATTTTTGTAGCAGTCTTAATTTTGCTCAAATCAACATCAGATTTTTTAACCTCACTAACAACTTTAGTTATATCACCCTCATATATTTTCCCAGAAGCCCCATCAACAGTGACTACTTCTCCATTAGAAAGCATTTTTGTAGCATTTAAAGTACCTACAACCGCAGGCACACCAAGTTCTCTACTTACAATAGCTGCATGACTGGTTCTACCACCAAGATCAGTAACTATGGCACCTGCCCTCTTCATAGCAGGCACGTAGTCCGGATTGGTCATATCGGCAACTAATATATCCCCTTCTTTCACCTTACCTATTTCTTTAGGGCTTTTAATTATTTGAACTTTTCCAGCAAAAACGCCTGGGGAAGCTGCCAAACCGTCTAAGATAACCTTTGACCCCTTCCCTTCATCAACGACAACATTTTGGACTTTCTGCTCAAGAGTTGTAACAGGTCTTGATTGAACTATTAATATTCTTCCTTTTTCTATACCGTACTCTATATCTTGAGGTTTGCCATAATGCTCCTCTATCATGGCACCTATTTTTGCTAAATCTATTATTTGTTTATCGGTAAGTTTTTGTTTCTTTTTATATTTGGTGGAAATAGGTGTATTGCCATCCATGGTAAGTTGCCAATCTTGTGAGACTATGCTTTTAGATAGTATCTTCCAAGATTTTTTATCTACTGTGTACTGATCAGGTGTAACCTCACCTGAAACAACTGGCTGACCTAAACCATAAGCGCCCTCTACAGATATTTCATCCCTATTATTTGTTACAGGATTAACTGTAAACATAATTCCAGATGTATCAGATTGGCACATTAACTGTACAGGAACAGCAATACCAACTTTCAAATGAGAAAATTTATTCTCTTGCCTATAAAAAATAGCTCTCGCTGTAAATAAAGATGCCCAGCATTTTTGCACATGTCGTGCTACACTCTTCCACCCTTTAATATTTAAAAATGACTCCTGCTGTCCTGCAAAAGAAGCCTCGGGTAAATCTTCTGCCGTAGCGGAAGATCTAACAGCCACGTATTTGTCGTTTTCCCCACATAGCTCCATATAAAAATCTTTAATCTCTTCAATTAAATCTTTAGGCATGTCGGCCTGCAATATAGCTGTCTTGATATTTTCTGAAGCTTTCATTAATTTATCAGAATTATCAACATCCAAACCAGAAAGCTCGGTCATAATTTTTTTCTTTAGAGAAGTAGAGTTTATAAAATCAAAATAAGCCTTGGCTGTAACTACAAAACCATCAGGTACGGGAATACCAGCTCTCACCATCTCTCCTAAATTTGCACCTTTTCCTCCAACTAACGGGATATCATTTTTATTAACATCCTTAAACCAAAGGATGTGGGCAGTTTTTTTATTCATATAAAAATGTTAACACTGAAAATACACTCAAACAAGGGCAGGTATAAAGATTAGTTGGTATTTATAGGTATCTGAAAGATCATTTTTGTTCCCTTTGGCTCGTTATCTTCAACCCATATCTTCCCACCATGTGCTTCAACAATACCCTTTGATATAAAGAGGCCAAGACCTGTACCCTTACGACCACCCTGATTAGAGGCTTGGAAAAACTTCTGGAAAAGAAGCTGCTTTTCTTCTTCTGGTACACCTACACCAATATCACATACTTCAACGACACATTTATTACCTTCCTTTCTCGCACTAATGGTAACTTTGTCTTTCTCTGAACTAAATTTTATAGCATTGGATATTAAATTATTCAAAACTTGTTTTATCCTATCTGGATCAAAACTAAAATCTGGGATATCAACATTAGATGTACACTCTAAACTCATTTCTTTTATCTTAGCCAAAGGTTCAAAATAAGAACACTCATCATCAAGAACTGAGTTTATGTTAGACATTTTTTTATTTAGCTCAAACTTACCACTTTCCATTTTGGATATATCTAAAATGCTCCCGACCATATCCAACAATGTTGTTGATGATACTTTTACTTGGTTTAAAAGAGTATGTATTTGTTCAACTGATAATGAGTCTGTGGTCTTAACTAAAAGATCAGCGGCACCGTTTATTATAGATAAGGGAGATCTCATTTCATGAACAATTATTGGCAAAAAATCTTCCTTCAATACTGTAGTATCACTCTTAACAACATTCTTTTCTCTAGAAGATTGTTTTTTAAGTGAAAAGACGATTAAAGACAGGACCAGTAATAAAATCGCTTCAAATATAATCAAAATATTTAGTAATGTTAACTGATTCATATCAGGGGTTAGCTTTCAGTCATTTTTACTGCAAACTCTTGAGATTCTCCAAGATACGCAGCTATTTTGTCAGGTAGTTCTGATGGAACAATATTGTATTTCATGAGGTAATCATTAGCCCCACACTTCATAGCCCTTGATATATTCTCATCACTACCAAAGTTCGTAAGCATTATTACAACGGTAGATTTAGTTTCATCTCTTTCTCTTAGCTCTTTTAAAATATCTAAGCCGCTGGTTCCAGGTAAAACAATATCTAATAAAACTAGGTCTGGATTTTCCGTTATTATTTTCTCCACGGCAGAGGAACCTTCAGCAACTCTGACTATTTCGTAACCCTTCATTTTTAAAGGAACTGAAAAAATATTATAAAAACCCTCATCGTCTTCTACAAACATTATCTTCTTAGGCATGAGTAAATGTTACAAGATGATTTTGAACATGTAAACACAATTTCAGTTTAATGTTTTAAACCAAGGTATTTAAAATGTTTTTATAATGATATAAATGCTTTGATCCAATACCCCAAAAATAAAATATACAGATTAAATCTAATCTATACTCAGGAACATTTTTATTTTTGAAATTTTGTTCAAGAAAAATATTTATAGATCTTTCTAAATGTTTTTTCTTTTTATGTGTAAACATTTCGCAGGGGCTACAAAATCCGCCTTTGGCGGACTTTACCTCAATAAAAATGAGGTTATTTTTGAGGGCCACTATATCTATTTCGCCTGCGTAACAAGTCCAGTTTATGCAAACTATTTTGTAGCCCCTGCTTTTGAGATATTTAACAGCGAGTTGTTCTGATTCCGCACCTAACAACCTCCTGTCCACGGGATAAGGGTATTAGTAAATTGATCTTTTAACAATATCTCAAAATCTAATGAGAATAGAACTATTCTTCTGTTAATTTTAACGGCTCCGGTTCTTTTTCTTCTATAACAACGTCCGGAGGTATTCCATAAAACTTAACAAGCTCTGATACTAAACTCATCCAAGTTGGGGTTGATGTTTCTGCTGCATAAACCGATGTTTTTGGCTGTTCAAACTTCACTATCATAGATAGAGTTTTGGTTGAAGTCAAAAACCCAACAAATGTAGCGTTAGTTTTATCTGGGGAGTATTTACCACCTTCAGGGATTTGAGCAGTACCTGTCTTTCCAGATATTCTATAATCTTTTAAAATAAAAAACTTAGCCTCACCGCCTTCAGCAGCTTTTTCTAAAAGATCTACCATTGTGTCTGCCGTTTCTTTTGAAATCACTCTTTTGACAACTTTTGATGGTATCTCATGATCTCCGTTTTCATCAATTATTTTTGATATTATTTTTGGCTGCATAAGGTTCCCCCCATTTGCAATAACATTAAAAGCATTTAAAACCTGGAGCGTGGTTGCAGACATTCCCTGTCCAAATGATATATTGGCTATGTCAATATCAGTCCAATCTTTAATATCCCTTAGTATTCCTGTATCTTCCCCCTCAAGATCTACTCCAGTTCTAGAACCCATCCCAAAATTATAAAAATATTCATAAAGCTTTTTTGCCCCAACTTGGTGACCAACCCACGCCGCACCTATATTATTAGATTTTTGTAAAAGCTCTGTGATAGTTTGTACCCCATGGTGCTTACCATCCCAATTATCTATAACATAATCCGAATACCTAACCGGTCCATTATCAACAAAGGTTGTTGATGGACTTACTATACCTAAATCTATAGCAGCAGAGACGGTTAGTGGTTTAATAACAGACCCAGGTTCATAAGTATCTGCTATAGCTGAATTTTTCCTAACCAAATTCTTTCTTCCTGTATTGGGATCCACCTCTTCTCCTTCATTAAAATCATCAGGATCATAAGTTGGATAATTTGCCATTGCTACTATATCCCCTGTAAAGGGATTCATTATAATTACGGTGCCTGAAATAGCACCGTATTTTTCAACATCTTCTTTCAACTTTTTTTCAACAATATATTGAACAGATCTGTTAATTGTTAAAATGACATCCCTACCTTGAACGGGTGGTATTTCCTTGTATTCCCCCATTAAAATAGGGTTTCCAACTGCATCTGTATCTTCAATAACTCTACCCGATTTACCTTTTAACTCCTCATTTAATTTACCCTCTATCCCAAAATACCCTATTTTCTCACCCTTTTCGTCACTAGCCACAAAACCCAGCACATGACTCGCTAAAGAACCTTCTGGATAATATCTAGCAGGGTACTCCTCAAACCCTAAGTTAGGAATTTTACTATCTTCTATTAATTTCTTTTCTTCTGGAGTTATATCTCTTATAACAGGGACCCAAAAAAGATCTTTTGAAATAGAATTTTTAAAATCATTAAAATATTTTGTGTACATTTCCTCTTTAGTAGGAGATTTGATTACAATAGTTTCTTCCTCAATATCATCATCAGCATCACTAGCTTCTGAATTCTTCCCAAATCTTACATCTGAAAGCAAATCTGCTAAATAACTTGCTATTTTTTCTGGATCTTCTATTTTTTTAGGCTCTGCAAAAAGAAGGTAGTTACTTCTAGCTCCAGCTAATAAATAACCATCCGCACTATAAATATTTCCCCTTTTCGCAGGTATATTTGATTGACCTAAATACTGACCTTCAGCTTTAGCACGGTATTTTTTATGATCTAGAATTTGAATTTGAAATAATCTGAAAATTAAAAGGGTAAAGCTAAATAAAAAACCTAAAAAGACAAACCTCATTCTCCAATCGCTTTTAAATCCCTTTTTCTTATTTCTAGGACTCATAATCATTAAATTCTACATTCTGTAGACATTTAATGCCAATAATATATATATAGAAAAATTATCTCAGGGCTACCTGATCTGGGGAATTTATATCCAAAGATATAACATTAGATTTCATTTGTATAAAACCAAGCTCTTTGGCTCTAGTTTCAACACGATTTATAGATGATAAGAAAGAATTCTCAGACTCCAATCTGCTGATTTCCTCTTCTAATCTCTTCCTTTTATAGGAAATCTTATCAAAATGAGCGTTCTTTGTAGTCAAATTGTTACAAAAATAAAATTTTGTGCCGACACTAAATACAAAAAACACCACCGAAAAAGCAAATATAAATTTAAATAACTTCTCAGACTTTATTTTCATTTTTTTCTATAAACCCTTAACTTTGCACTTCTACTTCTAGGGTTATTTCTAACCTCCTCTTCGGTAGGAACCAAAGGCTTATTGACCGTATCTACACTAGGCCGCGCGCGGTGACTAAATTCCTTAGCCACCTTATCTTCCAATGAATGGAAGGTGATCAGTACGATCACACTACCAGGCAGCAATAGGCGCGCGGCCTGAGGCAGTGATTTTTTCAGGTTTTCAAGTTCGTCATTTACAACAATCCTGAGAGCCTGAAAGGTTCTTGTGGCAGGGTTTATCCTACCCCGTTCATAACCTGGAGAAGATACAGAATTTATTACGTCCACCAAATCTTTAGTGGTCTGTATTTTCTTCAAATTACGAGCCTTTACTATAGCTTGGGCAAATTTTCTTGCCATTCTCTCGTCTGAATATCTGTAAAGCATTTCTGAAATGCTTTTTTCATCTAAAGAATTTATTAGATCAGCTGCAGTAACTCCCAAGGTCTTGTCCAATCTCATGTCCAAATCTTCATTAAGCTGAAAACTAAGACCTAAACCGGATTCTTCCAGCTCAAACGAACTATACCCAAGGTCATAGATAATGCCGTGGACCTTTTCAAATCCTTTTTCTTTAGATATTTTTTCTATATTTTTAAAGTTCCCTAAAACTCCAATAAAATTGTCTTCAAAACCCTCTTTTTTAATCCTCTCTGTAGCTCTTTCTAAAGCTTGCTCGTTTACTTCTATTCCAAGAACATCACCACCCTTTTTCAGAACCTCAAGTGTGTGTCCCCCATCTCCTAAAGTAGCGTCAATATATTTTTTTCCTTTTTCTACTTTAAGTTCTTGTAACGCTTCTTTTAAAAGAACTGGCTCGTGATATCCCATGTTAATTCGCTAAACTTTGAGATATTTTTTCAGAATGAGCTATCCAATTCTCAAAGTCCCAAATTTCTATATGATCTCCAGCCCCTATTACAAAAACTTTCTTTTTTATCTGAGAATAATCCTTTAAATTATTAGGGATTACCACTCTTCCTTGGTTATCAACTGTTGTTTCTACGGCCCCAGAGTACATATATCTTTTCAACTCTCTTGTTCTGGAATCAGATATAGGATTTTCAACCTGCTTTTGGGCTTCTACCACCCAATCTTCCTTATCGTAAACAAATATGCATTTTTCAAAGCCCTTAGAAAGGATCACATCCTCTCCTTTTATTTGTTCCCGAAGTTTCTTGGGCAGGGCTATTCTTGATCCTTCGGTGATATTCGGTTGGTATTCCCCAAGAAACATTTTCATAAATAATCCTAAAAATAACCTTCACCAATGTTCACCAAGTTATATCCAATATCCACCATTTAGTCTCCATTGTCAATACAAATAAAACCCGAATATAAAGTAAAATCAATGTTTCCGAAATTTGAGAAAGGGGATATTTTTTGCTAGAATTTTTAGTTGATATTTTAGAAAGGAGAGGAAGATGAGTAGTGGATGGGATAATAACAAACGCACGAGATCTTGAAAAAGGTGTTACGTATATATCTAAAAATGGGATGTTGATGGAGCTTGATCGTAGAGGTAGGTCTAGAATTCATAAAGGATGTATATATTACATGCGTATTGACGGTAGCGACCCAATACCATTTGGAACACCTAAAATACTAGACTTAGAACTAAGACCTATATCCAAATTAGAGTCGGACAAGTAGTTATTACCGAATCTCAAAAACCCGGTTTTATAGAAAGACCGGGTTTCTTTTATATTTCTATGTATTTTTATATCTTTGAAAATATATCTTCTATAATTACTCTTTCCTGTTCCATTGTATCTCTATCTCTTATTGTTACAGTCCCATCTTCCAAAGTCTGATAATCTACTGTCACACAATACGGTGTGCCTATTTCATCTTGAGCAAAATATCTTTTACCAATATTTCCTCTATCATCCCAATCAACAGAAAATCCTTTATCTAAAAGCATCTTATACACATCCTTAGCCTTGTTCACTATATCTTCTTTATTTTTTACCAATGGAAAAACGGCTACTCTGTAAGGGGCCACTTTTTTATCTAGTTTCAAAACTACTCTATCACCTTCTTCTTTATAACCATTTGTTAAAAGAGCTAAGAATATCCTTGAAGATCCAAATGTAGGTTCAATAACATGCGGTACAAATTTTTCTCCTGTTTCTGGGTCCATATATCTAAGATCAGCACCGGATTTTTCAATATGTTTATTTAAATCAAAGTCTGTTCTGTAAGCTAAACCAAACATTTCTTTAAAACCAACTGCAAATTCAAAATCCAAATCCTCTGTTCTTTTTGAGTAGTGCGCTCTTTCTTCGTCAGAATGAACTCTCCATCTTAATTTTTCTTTAGGAACTCCCATAGATGTAATCCAATCAAACATTTCTTTTCTCCAATATTCAAAAATATCTTCCCACTTCTGTACATTAGGATTAAAGAAATACTCAAACTCCATTAGTGTAAATTCAAGAGTTCTAAAAACAAAATTTCCTTTTGTTATTTCATTTCTAAAAACTTTCCCAATCTGACCTAAACCAAAGGGTAATTTTGGTCTTTGAGAATCTAAAACATTTTTAAAATTAACAAACATTCCTTGAGCCAACTCACCTCTTAAATAATTTAAAGACTTATTTTCTGGAACTATGCCTATTTGGGTTTCAAATAAATTGCTAAATTTTCTAGGTTTAGTCCAATCTGTTTTACCACACTCAGGACAAGGTATTTTATTACTTTGTACGATTTCTTCCATCTCATCTAAACTTCTTCCTTCTGCACTAAATTTTTCATCTTTAGACTCAAAAAACGCTTCAATTAACTTTTCAGCACCCGTTCGTTGTTTGCAGTTTTTACAATCTATAAGAACTTCGTTGAAACTTGTAGTATGTCCTGAAGCTACCCAAACATCGGGGGACATAAAAACAGCAGTGTCCAAACCATAAATATCACTTCTTTTTGTAATAAAATTTTCCCACCAAAGGTTTTGGATGTTCCTCATCATCAAAACACCTAGAGGTCCGTAGTCATAAGTATTTGCTAAACCACCATAAATCTCAGATCCTGGGTAGACAAACCCCCTCCTTTTGCATAATGACACTATTTTTTGTTGAAGATTATCAGTTTCTTTCATACGTGAAGTATATCACCTAGTTATTGTATTTCTAGACTTTTAAAACGCGCCTCAAGTTTCCTTCCAACATACATTTTTAATATTTTATCTACCTCTTTTGCAGATAGTTGCTCCTCTTTAGATATTTTCCCATTAAAAATATTTTTCAAACCAATAGCAGCGTCTTTCTTTACACCAATACCATATTTTGAACACCCCTCACACTCTAAACACCCATCTTCTATATTAAAAAAATACTTGTTCCAAGAATCATCTGCTTTTCTGCCACATTTGCCACAAACATCAAATGTAATCCTATATCCCAGCATATTCATTAAATTCATTTCAAAGTGAGATATCACTAAATCACCTGGGTAATTATTTTTATCTAATGTTTTTAAACACTTTACAAAAAGGTTAAATATATTTGAAACTTGTTCATCTTCTTCAACTGACTTATAAATAATTTCAGCCATATAATAAGCTTTTGTTGATTTTTGCAGATCTTTCTTGAGATTTCTAAACGACTCTATGGTTTTTACCTCTTCTATACTTCTATGACCTAAATTTTCATCACGAAAACTTACCGATACCAAATTTAAGGTATCTAAATTACCACTTCTCCTAGAACTAATCTTTCTTACACCCCTAGCTATAGCGGATATTTTCCCATATTCCTTTGTGAAAAGAGTATAAATCTTGTCAGAGTCCTTGTATTTAACGCTCTTAAGAACAACTGCCCTTGCGTTATATTTTTTCATACCAAGTTTATTTTACTTTCATTTCTACTGTGGTGTCTTTTACAAGCTCTATTTCCTTCACTTGTCCGTTGTAATTAACAGTGTGTTTTTCCTTATCTACACCTGACTGTTTCTGTATAGTTAATTTATAAACATTGTTAACGATCTCAGAAGGAATGTGATACTTAAATGTTATTTCTTTTGACTCCCCAGGGCCTAATTCTAAATAACCGCTATACCAAACCTTACCTCTTTCCTGATCAGAAATGTTGTAAGCCGGTGCTTCTGAACCTTCTACAGATATAAGCTCCGATCCTGCAGGAGCATAAACCCTAACCCAATCTTTAAATCTCTTTACTAAAGCTCCGTATTCTGCACTTGGTTGGGTATATTTATAAGTTAGTTTAACTGTCCTAACCCACTTATCACCCTGCTTTTCTAGTGAGTGGTTTACTTCTTTTGTAGTAAACCAGTTTGTTTTATCACCACCAAGATTAGTTGAAACAACCATTGAGTAATCACCGCTGACACTATCTTTTATCCTACCTCCAACACCATATTTATCTAACAAAGCCTGGGCTTCATCATCAAATATGTAAAATGAGATATGCTTTCTAACTGCTAAATCAACTCCCTTTTCTATCAAACTTGGCCACAAATTACTATCAGATTCAAAAACATTAACCAACATACCTTGCATTAAATCCCCAAGAACTCTTTTTCTGTTAGCTTGTTCAGCTAAAGCTAAGGAAGCTATCTTCTCTAACTCCAGAACCACATTATCTTTTGTGTATGTTATACCATTAACCGTAACCGGTCCGGTAACTTCTAAAAGCTCAGAAATAACATTTGTGTCTATAGCTATAATCCCATCTACTGGTTTTATTTCATAAGGATTTATTCTCCCAGCCATGTTATAAAACTTTAAAAACTGATCCATGGAAGTTATAAAATCTGAGGACGAGTTCATATCTCTGGCATACCATCTCTCAACTTTTAAAAGAGGGCCATATACATAAGGTGGATCTGGGAAATCTGTATAAGCATCTATCTCATCTAAAGTAAGGTCTACACTGTACATATCTTTAGATGAAAAATCAGAATCTAAAAGACCATTTGATATCTTAAAAGTTGCGTAATTAGTCATAAAACCTCCTGTAGGTCTCAGCTCCTTATCATTTTGCATTATTATCATGTATCTTTTTGTAGGTGTTCCTACAGCCAATACTCTGGGCATTATCTGAAGAGCCTTTTTTATATCAGGAGCGTAGTCATCAGCATCAGACAAAGTATTTTTTACAAAATCTATGTTAGATCTAATTTCAATTTTTCCTATCTTTTCTGGATATTTATCTACATTTACAGGCTCTAAGGCCTCCCCTATCTGGCTAACTTTCTCTATAACCCCATCCATTTCATCAGCCACTTTGGGCATCACAGATATCCAACCCTGGAATGCTTCCATCAACCCCTCTGCTTTTGGTAATTCTTGATCTGGGGAAACTTTTAACCCTGCGGCGTCTGCAAAAGGAGTTATAACCTTTGAAGCCTCTCTGATAGCATCAACCCCATGTAAACCTGCACTCACAAATCTATCAAAGTCAGAATAATATTCATTTGCTTTAAATATTTTTGTATTCTTAGCCCAACCAAATTTGTCATCTTTATCATTTTTTACTTTCTTCAGGTCAGCTTCTGTCTTATCTAAAACCTTATTAAGAGCCACCAAATCTCTGTTCTGAAACTCTTTTCCTACAGACGAAAAATCATCTTTAAGAACTTGGGCATCTGCATACAACGACAAAGCAGGTCTAATAACAAAAATAAACATAATAATCAAAAAAACCAGAAACAAACCTAAAAATGCAAAGATTATTTTACCTGCGATTCCAAGCTTCTTTTTATCTTTAGGTAACTTAATTTTTTTACCCTTTGTACTTATATTTTTTTCCATTTCAGGAGTTGTACCCCAAAATCTTGAATTTGCCATTAAATAGCTCCTTTTCCTAATAAAACTACATACGGAGTTTTTAAAATTATCTTTAAATCATACACCAACGATACATTATCAGCATACTCTGCATCTAATTTTAATCTATCCAAAAAACCTATATCTGATCTACCACTCACTTGCCAAAGCCCTGTTATTCCCGGCTTTACGCTCATAGCCTTATCTATATAATTTTTACCCTCAGGAAATCTTTTTAACTGATCTTCCACTTCATCAAAATAATAAGCACGTGGGCCAACTAAACTCATCTCTCCTTTTAAGACATTAAAGAATTGTGGAAACTCATCTATGCTAGACTTTCTCAAAAACCCCCCACCTCTAATTAATCTCGGATCTTCATCTGTGCTGAGTTTATAATTATTTTCAACATATTTTTTGTATAAATCCTTATCTTTTTTCAAAAGCTCATGAGCATTTGGATACATGGATCTAAATTTATAAAACCTAAAAGGTTTCCTGTCTTTACCAACTCTATCAGGTATATCTGCCAAAATAGGACCACTTGGTGAAACAACTTTTATAAAAACGGAAACTGCCGCCATAACAGGCGTAAAAATTAATATTCCAACTAAAGCTCCAATTATATCTATAATCCTTTTTATGTATCTTCTATAGAACATATTCTAAAGATAGGCTAAAAGTTATTATACATTATCCACTATATTTTTTATTTTATCCTCAAAGACCTTTTCATCAAACTCTTTAGCCCTATTTATACAGTTTTCCCTAGAATATTTTTTATAATTGAAATTCTTTAATACTTTTTCCAAAGATTCTGAAGATTGTTCTAAAAAAAACTCTCCTGTTATGCCTTCAATTACTGTTTCTCTAACACCACCTTTTCCAAAGGCTATTACAGGTTTTCCGCAAGACATTACTTCCAAAGGAACTATCCCAAAATCTTCTTTTTGGGTAATTATAACTGCCTTACAACTACCCATTTCTTTAAGTTTAACGTCATCTTCAACATGACCTAATATACGTGTGTTGTTTCCAACCAGAGATTTAAGCCTTTCAATATCTGGGCCACTGCCAATAACATTTAATTTTAGCCCTAAATTCTCGCAAGCTTTTATTGCAATATCTACTTTTTTCCAAGAAGATAAACGGGTAACGACTAAATATTTATCTTCATCAGAATATTTAACGTCTTTAAAACTATTAAATTTTATAAAAGGATAGATAATTTCAGAGTCCCTGCGATAATATTTTTGAATCTTCTTTTGAGTATCTTTTGAATTAGCAATAAAAATATCTACTCTTTTTGAAGCATTGAGATCTATCATTCGGTAGTAAAATAAGGAAAACCTTAAAAAAGGTTTGGATAAAAATTTTATGGGTCTTAAAATTCCGTAATTTTCATTTTCAAAATAATCAAAAGGTTCCCAAAACATTCTTCCTGGAGAGTGCATGTAGCAAATATGTCTTGTACCAGGCTTAGTAATAATAAAATGAGCAAATCTTGATGAACTAGATATGACGACGTCAAACTCGGTGAAATCAAAACTCTCTAAAGCCAAAACATGTAAAAACAGTGGTGCGTAATATCTATTTAATTTAACTGAAAATGGAAATTTTTGTAAAAATGAACTTACTACTTTTCTACCTTTTTTTTCAAATTTATCTGACCACTCCTTTGAGATAACACTAGTGTAAATAGGTGCATCAGGAAAGATGTCTGACAATTTTTCCACAACTTTTTCTGCACCACCTTTTTGTATTAAATCATCACAAACAATGGCTAATTTCATTATGTATATTATACCTATATAATTAAATAGATATGAAAATAGGACTTAACGGACAAGTTATACAAGATGAAAACCCAGCTGGACCAGAACTTTACACTATAAATCTATTTAAAGCCCTGGCAAAAATTGATAATGAAAATGAGTATACAGTTTATTTAAGCAAAGAACCTACTCAAGATCTTATAAAAAAGATATCAGGGGAAAATAAAAATTTTAAATTTAAATTTATAGATCATAAAAGAATGTGGACTCAAAAAGGGCTTGCTAGGGAATTATTGGAAAATCACGTGGATGTTTTTTTCACGGCCATACACACCATACCTTTTAGAAGGAACCCTAAAACCAAATATGTGGTTATGATTCACGGGTTAGAGCAAAAATATACAAAAGGTTACAAAAATATTTTAAAAAGACTTTTCATAGAAAGACCCATTAAATACGCTATTAAAAAATCTGACAGAATAATTGTTCCCAGCAATGCAACAAGAGATGAAATTATAAAAAGAAATTGGGGAGTTGGAAGAGAAAAAATAGACGTCGTTTATGAAGGAGTTTCTAAAGATTTTTATCCAAGAGAGGAAGAAGAAATTTTAGAAATAAGAGAAAAATACGAGTTAGGTAAAGATCCCTACATATTTTTTGTATCAACAATCCAACCAAGAAAAAATATTCCAAATCTAGTTAGAGCTTTTAGTCAGTTCATATATGAAAACCAAGATATGAAAAATTTAAAACTTGTTATTGCGGGAAAAAACGGTTGGGATTATGAAGAATCTTTAGCAGCACCACAAAAGTTCGGTGTACAGGAAAATGTTAAATTCATAGGAAGAGTCCCTTCAGAAGATTTACCAGCACTTTTCTCAGGATCAAAAGGATATGTAAATGTGTCCTTTGAAGAAGGTTTTGGGCTACCACTTTTAGAATCAATGGCTTGCGGTACACCAAGTGTTGTATCAAATATACCTGCCCACAGAGAAGTCGGGGATTATCTACCCTTTTATGCAAATCCTCACAACATTGAAAATATTAAAGATGGAATACATAAACTTGCATATTCTGAATACAACAAACAAGAGCTACTAAACAGGGCCAATCTTTTTTCTTGGGAAAACACAGCCAGAGAAACTCTGGAAATATTAAAAACAACAACCTTCAAAGGAAATAAGTCTAATCACGAACATTATCAAGAGCTGCGTTAAAAACCTCTAAAGTTTTTTCAGCAGTGTGTAGCCAGTTATATATTTTCACCCTTTCATATCCTCTCTTTATTAAATCCTCTTTTAACTCCTTATTAGATAAGACATCGTTAATCTTTTTAGACATGTCCTGAACGTTAAAAGGATCAAAATATAAAACAGAATCCCCGTATACTTCCCTATGACATGAAATATCCGATATAACACAAGCCAAACCAAAATACTGAGCTTCTAAAGGAGTTAAACTAAAACCCTCTTTCAATGCAGTGAAAACGTAAACCTCAGCTTCTTTTCTTAAAGCGACTGTTTCAGCATCTGATACAAAAGAGCTCATACCTGGCATCAAAACTCTTCCCTCCAAACCTATCTCACCGACCAAACTCTGTATTCTTTCAGAAAATTTATCTTTTTTACCAACTAAAACTAACTGACCATTGAATTTATATTTTTCAATTAATTCTTTAAAAGCTTCTAACAAACGTGGGACATTTTTATGCTCGTACATACTGCTAAGATACAAAAGGAAGGGCTTTTTTATTCCATATTTTTCTAAAACTTTTTTTGTATCCCCCGGATCTGCCGACATTAGATCGGGATCGACCCCCTCTGTAGCTACAACAAACTTATCATCAGATATGTCTGGGTAAACTGACTTAAAATCTCTAAACACTTCTTCTGTAGGCACTATAACCCTGTAAGATCTTATAACTGACCATTTAAACACTATTCTGTAGACAAGTTTTTTAAATCTAAAATAAGGTTTCCAAAGAGTTGTCCCTTTTTCAGTACTAAATGTGTGCATAATCATATCGGGAATGGCGGTTACTATTTTTCCTGGATACAAAACTGGAATATTAAAATGAGGAACATAATAGAGATCTAATTTCTGCTCCATTACTTTAAAAAGAAAGGAGGTCTGTTCAGCCCACGAGTACCAAGGATAATCTGCAAGAACTTTACTAAAGTTGGGGTTTGAAGGCACATAATCATCAAAATTATCTTTTTTCAAAAAAACTACATACTTGTTGACGGTATCGACCTGTTCCAAATGTTTTATTATATTTTTTGTATATCTTCCTGGACCAGCCTTACCGTAGAATCTTCCATCTATTCCTATTTTTTTACTTTTATCCATAATTATCTAAAACTTTCCATAAAAACTTTTAGCGTCCTTATAAACTCATTTACATTTATACCAAATAATACAAACCAATTTACGAAAAATGGGTATTTCTTTGCAAAATGTTTATTGTAAAAAGTTTTCATAGCTTTGGTTGATTCCTTAGATATTTTTATTTTCATCCATGTTTTAGTACTAAAACCACTTTTTCCATTTTTAGACTTTTCAGCGTCTTTTTTATAAACATGTCCTTTAAAAGATATTTGATCAAAATCGGTATTCATAGCATTTTCTATATCACTAGCTGTATCTCGACCAACTGATGCTCCTTTGTAATGGAGAACTTTTAGATTCCCAAGATACATTACTTTATATCCCGCTTCTTTAGCTCTATAACAAAAATCTATATCCTCACCATATAAAAAATAATCCTCATCCCATGTCCCAATTTTTTTATGAACTTCTGGTCGTACAAACATGAAATGGGATATGCACGCGTCTATCTGGTGAATAGAGTTAAAGTCTTCATATTTTCTTGAGTAACCGTTAAACAGCTTTGATTTCGGAAACAATCTATCTAAGTACGAAAAATGGGTTAAAGAAACCCAAGGTGTAGGAAAACCTCTATGAGCGTCCAGATCAATAGAACCGTCTCGTAAATAAAGTTTTGGTGTAGCAATCCCAACGTCTGTGTTCTCATCCATGTATGAAACCATTGAATCTAGAACATCGCGGGTAGGAAAAGCATCTGTTCCAAGATATACAATATAATCTCCTGTACATATTTTTAAACCTTGGTTATAACCACTAGCTAAACCTCTGTTCTGACTTCTTATCAATCTAACCTTAGACTCATTTCCGAACCTTTCTTCAACAAAATCCGCGGAACCATCGGGAGAGTCATTATCAACAAATATTATTTCACAATTATCCCAAGAACTAAGAAGATTGGTTATATTTTTCTCTATTAAACCCCTTGTTGTGTAATTAACTATTATGAAAGATAACTTTTTTTGTGGCATATTTCTTATACTTACTTGGTTTAAGACAACTAATGTAAGTCCTATAATTATACCAACAGCATAATTTGGCTTCAATTTTGGTAAGATATATTTTAGTGAAAAGGTCTTTTGTAAAGATAATTCTTGTTGGTGCAGGAAATATAATAAACGCCCTTTTAGGGTTTTTATTTATATCTTCTGTGGCAAAAATACTAGATACAGGCTCTTTTGGAAAATATGCCCTTTTAAGCACTCTTTTAGTGGCAATTTCTAAACTTACAGATTTTGGGACAAATTCAGTGTATGTAGCAGATTCAATTGCTACAGAAGATAAAAAACTGACAAATATTTTCTATACTTTAAAAATAATTCTTCTTTTATTTTCTATACCTGTATCAATTGTTGTATTAAAAATTCTAAATTTAGGAAGTTTAACTTTATCGTTATATTTTGTACTGGGACTTATAGCTTACTGCATAAATTACACTCTAAACGCCTTCTTTCAGAAAAAAGAAAAGTTTTTTCATTTAGTTTCCCTAAATACCCTTCCAGCAATTATCAAGGGGGTTTCCGCAATCTTAATACTTACAGGAAAAATGGAAATAAATCTTGATGTTTCCTTTGGCATATTTTCACTCTCAATATTTTCAAGCTCATTGTTATCTATTTCCTTATTGGATGAAATTAAAAAATTCAAACTAGATTTTTCAAAAACAAAGGAATATTTAACCAAATCTTCTCCTGCTGGAATCTCCCAATTAATACACGAAGGTTGGCCATCTCTATCAAATTCAATAGCTAAAATCACAGGTAGTTTCTCTAATGTTGGGATATATTCTTTAGCTGAAAAAATATCTAATATACTTTATCTGGCCTCCGTATCTATATTTACGGTTCTGTTGCCAAAAAACGCCTATGCCAAAAAGAGAAATGAGAAATACAACTTTAAAGAAGTTTTTATTATTTCCCTATTAGTAATACTCATGGCGTTTTTTGGCACCTTTGCTTCAAAGTTCTTTGTTTCGGAATTTTTTGGAGACAAGTTTTCAGAATCACTACCTCTCCTTAGTTTTCTTGTTTTTGCCAGCGCTTTTACTTCTATTCAAATGTTCATGGAAAATTACTTTTTTATAGAAAATAAGACAAATTATATAATGTACATAAATGTTGGAAGACTTGTTTTGTTTTTAGCGCTTTCGTGGTTGTTTATACCAAACCTTAATCTAAAAGGATTATCTTTATCTAATCTTTTGTCTTCAATATTCTCACTTGTTTTAAGTGTTCTTTTAATAAGAAAAGTTCAAAAATCTAAATCAATCTAATCGTCAGCGCTTATCAAAAGTTCCCGTGTTTCAGGAGATATGTACCACAAAACCCATGGATCATACTCTTTAACTATTTTTGGATTTTTGGTGTAACCAGGTACAGTTGTTTCGTACCTTCCTTTTTTACTTATAACAACCAAAGGTTCATCCTCATCTACCATGGGGATTCTACTTTTATCTTTAAAATTTGCATCAATAACAATAAAGGGACCGTCTGTGTAAAAAAGAGCCGTTGGGATCTCTATTCTATCCAAGTAAACAAGCTGATCACTACCAAATAATTTGTCTTTGAGGATAAGTAATTTAGCCTGAGGACCGTTAAGATCCGATGTGTAAACCATTTCTCTATTCCAAAATAAGTAAAATAGAGAAAACACAAAAACAGAAAACACAGCAAATATCTTAAACATCCTGTTATTTAACTCTTTCCTCTTTTCCATAACAAAATTTAAGACTCTATCTGAAAAAGCTCCTACCATTATGCTCACAACTGGGTATATTGGAATTATGTACCATACAAGCTTTGATTTAGCTATTGAGAAAAACAAAAATATTACAACTGCCCAAACCAATAAAAACACGTGCTTTTTATCTTTTTTATAAGATTTAAACAAAAAATATGGGAGAGCCCCTAACAAAGCAACAAACCAAATCCTCATGCTCACCTTCATAACTATTAAATACCAATAAAAAGGATTACCTTTATCTTCTATAACTGTAGTAGCTCTATCCCAAACATGGTAAAGAACATATTTGTCTATAAACTCTTTTCCAAACATCTTGTACATGGCAAAATGCCAGGGGCCTGCAATAATCAAGGCTGAAAAAAATGTTAAAAAATAACTCAAAAATAATTTTTTGCTAAACCTTTGTTTAAAGAAAATATAAAGAACAATCTCATAAACTGCTACTACCAAGAAAGGTAAAAAGCCTACAACTCCTTTTACCATAACGGCAACTCCTATAAATAATCCTGATAAAACCCAGTAAAGATACTTTTCAGATTCTTTTGCCTTCCAATACAGTACCAAAGCTAGGGTTATAAAAAAGGTAGTCGTAACGTCTAGCATTGAAGCACGAGAATAATATAAGAAATGTACAGTTGTCATTAAAGCCAATGAGGAGATAAAAGCCGTTGTTTTATTAAATAATTTTTTAGCTAAAAGATAAACTAAGACAATGGTAAGGAGACCAAACAACGCACTAGGTAAACGAGCCGACCAAGAATTAAAACCAATTAGTCTCATAGGAACAGACATCATCCACATATAAAGAGGTGGTTTTTCATACCAACCTTTAGATAAACTATCCCAATGAGGAACCATGTAATTATCATTTACAACCATGTTCTTTGCTACTTTTGCATATATTGCTTCATCCCAAGGTATGAGATAGTTTTTACCTAATCCGGAAAATATTAATAAAGCTCCGACTGTTAAAATCCCATAAAAAATAACCTTATTATCAGTTAAAAAATGTTCTAAAACCTTTTTAAACCAATCCTTACCTACAGTCCCAACTCCCCATATAAAATATGAAAAAACTAAAATCCAAAAAAACTCTGAGTTGTAAGAGTAAAAAACTCCCGCTAAATACCATCCAAAAAGAATTGAAGATATCATCCCACCTAGAAATCTCTGTTCTTTGTTTTCACCTTTAAAAAAAACATACAAAGGTACTATCAAAGCAAGAAGTAGAAAAATAACAAAGGGAACTGTTCCAAAAATACCTGTCTCGGATAAAGATTCTCCCCATATCGTATGAGCAGGTACTCTATTTGTTAAAGCTGCGGTATCTCTAGTAAAAAATTCTGCGGCTATTTTTGTTTTACTAAAATGTTCAAAAAACGATCCGTAACCACCACCCAAGAACGGGTATTTCTCAAATACCTGGTAAGTTCCTTCTAACAACATAAAATGAGAGTCAAAAGAATCAATTCTGTAATGAAAAGCATCCCTAACCATTCTTCTAAAACTACTTTTCTTTTGGTTGTATTCATAAATAAAAGGTGCTGAAACTAATGTTATTGCCAACAATATATATAAAATTCCTTTGGCTCCAAATTTTCTTATAAGAATTATGGTCACAAAAAACATAAAAGAGAAACCTGCCAACATCCAAGCCGTTCTGGAATTTGTCAGCAAAAGAGATGCTAAATATGAAATTAAAATTAAAACATCCAAAATCCTCAGTTTTTTATTTTTTCCAAATAATATAAATGAAAAAAGAATAGGAATAAGAGCAGCTATTAAAGCCCCGTAATGATTAACATCCCAAAATGTTGACCCCACCCTTGGAATTTTTCCTGGAACAGGCCACATTGCTCCAATTACCTGAGTGGTTTTTGAAAAATAAAAAAGTTGAAAATAACCAAATATAGTTAGAGCAAAAACTAAATAAATGAAAAATCTTAGGTATTTAAATAATTCAGCTGGGCTGTCTTTGAAAGTTAAGTACAAATATATTCCCAAAACAATTGTTGTGGTGAAGAACCCAAATAAAAATATACTTGCTTGTAAATTTTTTGAAAAAATAATTGATAATCCACGGGTTAGCCATATGAGCAAAAGTAGAGCTATAAAGGGATCTTTTATGTATGGAAGAAGGGATTTGATGCCACCATGTTTAACAACATAAAAGTAGGTTTTAACAATTCCCACAAAAAACAATGCTAACATGAATAATCTAACAGGCATCAAATCCCATCTATAGAAACTAAAAAGTTCCTTATGTAATAAAACCGACAACGTCAACAACACATACAAAGAAAGCTTAAAATTCCTAAAAATCAAAAAGAAAGAAGCTACAAATATTAAGGCTATCGCTATTAAATATAATGAATTCATTTATTTTTCTTTCCTTTTTTTAATCCTTTATTGTCATCTTTTTCAAGAACCGACTGATATACCTCTAAAGTCTTTTTAGCAGCATTTTCCCAAGTATATCCCTCTCGTATTTTGCTGTCTAATACAGGCCTTGGTGAGTAATACTCGTGCTTTATTGCCTCTTTTATGGATTCAACATCATCGGGCTGACAAAAAGAAGCATAACTTCCAAGATATTCTTTTGCTCTTAAACCAGAGGCGACCGTGTTCGTTCCACAATACAAAGCCTCTAAACTCGTTAAACCTGTCGTTTCAAACCAACTTGCGGAAACACAAACTTTTGCAAAATGATAGTAAGAAGGTAAATCATTGTAATTTATACCTCCTTCTATTTGATGGATCCAATTATTTTCTTTTACAAATTTATTTAATATCGTAGTGTATTCAAAATGTTTTAATCTACTAGCTTTCCCGATCAACACCAGCTTTATATCTAAACCCTCTTCTTCTCTTAATCTTTTTACTGCTTTTACTATGCTAAGTTGATTTTTTCTTGGCTCTATTCTTCCTACACACATTATGTAATCTTCAAAATCAAATGGGTTCTTATAAGGTTTTGGTTTTATAAAAGCTTCCCCAACACCGTTTAAAACTTTTTGCCATTTAAAATCAATGTTAAATGTTCTTTTTAAATCTTCTGCTTCTTTAACAGTCTGCACTAAAACATACTCTGACATTTCTAAGACCTCTTTTTGCATTTTTTTGAAACCGTAGAAAACACTATACAAAGTAGGTTTTAACATCCTTCTATCAAATATAGACTTATAAACATTCTTAAATACATCTCTTTTAAACTGATCCCTAAAAAGTATTCTAGAAATACGCCTAAAATCAAAAACAAACTTATCATCAAATTTTTTCACTTCTCTTACATCATGATGTATTGGAGATAAAACTATTGGTATATTATATTTTTTTGCTTCTTTAGCGTAAAAATAGCTTTCCGGTGTCCAATCTAACTGGAATATGTGCACAACATCATAATCCCTAGGATCAAATTCCATGCTTGTTTTTATATCAACCTCAACACCAAGTTTTCTCAGTTCAGAGGCAGTATTTTCAACTTGAATTCTGTCACCCCCTCTAGCTTCTAATAACCCTGTTTTTCCAAGCATCAAAACTTTCATTTGTTATCTCCTAAAACACTTTTGTATAAACTTTCGTAATTCTCAACAAATTTTTCTAAAGAAAATGTTTTTTCAACGTACTCTTTTGCTCCGTTAGATTTAGTGCTTCCTCCGTGATCCATTGTGTTATAAACATCAGACATTTTATCTGCCAAACTATCACTATCACTAACTTTGAAAAATTCTGCGTGTTCTCCAGCAACTTCTTTTAAGACTTCTAAATCAGAGCATATTGTAGGGATTCCCAAAAACATAGATTCAATTAAAACTAAGCCAAAACCTTCAGCAAGTGTTGGAAATAAAAAAATATCAAAGGCTGAAAAATATTTTATTTTATCTTCATCAGCAAATCTTCCGGTAATAATTACATTTTTTTCAATTCCTAATTGCTTTGACAAATCTTTAACATGATCTTCTAAATCCCCGCCCCCAACTATAAGAAGATAAAACATATCTTTTCTAAAAATGTGGGTATCAAGAAATTTTTTGAAGGCTTTAACAAGAATGTCATGACCCTTTTCTTTTGTGATCCTTCCAAGGTTGCCAAAAATAAAAGCTCCATCAGGTATGTTGTGTCTAGATTTTATTTCTCTGGAATAATCAGACCTTTGTATTGATGACATTGTTAGTTTAGATGTATCTAGCCCATTTGGTATAACGTACAATTTATTCTCTCTTATTCCCTCCTCCATTTTCACTTTTTTCTTAGATTCAGTTAACGCCACTTCCATGTCTGAATATTTATTTACTACATAAGAATAAAATTTGGTATTCAAAAACCTTTTTAAAGGATTAATTTGCCATTCTGAAATTGGTGTATGGGTGTGAGTTATTATTTTTGCTTTTGTCCCCTCACAAGCCTTTAGGGCATTAGCTACAGCTTTTAGTTCATGGGCATGTACTATATTTATCTCATTTTCATTTATGAAATTTCTTAATCTTGAGATATACTCATTATCTATGTCCTTTTTAATAACTTCTTCCGTTACTGCTGCCCCAGATTTTTTATACTCCTCTGCCATTTCCCCGCTCGGACACCAAACAAAGACATCATGCCCTCTTTTTTTCATACCTAACACTAAATCCCCAACGTGGTACTCCATCCCGCCGTATTTTGCAGAATTTAAGACATAAAGTATGTTCATTTCATATTCTCACTAATAAGATTAAGCATGTTTGATATTTTCCCATCCCAGTTTTGAACTTTTGCTACTTCCTGTCTTTGCTTTATTCTCATATCAGAATCCTCTTCTAAAGCTTTTTTTACATTAGTTGAAAACTCATCGTAACTTTTTGAGACATAGCAGACAGTGTCAAAAGGAACATAAGTTGGTAAATCGGTGACAACAGTGGGAAGACCTACAGCGAGATAATCCAGAAACTTCACTGGAAAACACCCACCAACAGTGTAGTCATTAAGTTGGTAAGGAATTATCATTTCATCAAAATAGGCTAAGTATTTTGGTAAGTCTTTGTAATCTTTGGTTCCCAAAAAATACACGTTGTTTAAGTTCTCAAAACCAAGTTCTTTTTTTGAAGATCCTCTATCTTTTAACGCCATGGGACCAATTATTACAAATGAGTATTCAGGATTTTCTTCTGCAATTTTTTGAAATAACTCTTTATCAAATTTGTATTCATCTACAGCTCCTGTAAAAGCCACAATAGGTTTTTTAATATCTTTTATGTCTTCAGGTACTTCAAAACCTTTATTTTTAATGTCAAAAAATCTCTCATAATCCCCAACGTTAGGTGTGAAATAGGTCTTTGGGTTATATTTTTTAAGTCTTTCCATTAATCCAGGGGTTGTTGAGAATACTATATTTGCTCTTGTAGTCAACATCTCTTCTTGGTCTTGAATCCATTTCTTTTTTTCAGGTGTGTTGTATTTAGGAAATCCCTCATAATTATCAACACAATCATAAACAAGAAAATCATGTTTTACATGTTTTAGGTAATTTTCTAAACCTTTAATTTCAACGTGATATATCCAAAGAACTGTCTTTTTTTCCTTATCTTTAAAAATACGATCTGCAATCTTATTTATTTTCTCAGCATGGTTTACTGAGTATTTTTGACTTATAGGGTGTGAATTCAAAGGAGAAAAAACTGTAACCCCTTCTTCTGTTTTTTTAATTTTTGTAAAAAGACGTTTTAATGACCACTTGCCTTGTAAAAGGTGTCTTAAAAATAATCTTCCTGTATTTATTGGTGGGTCAACAAAAAGAACATTATGACACAGTTTTGGTAATCTGCTCATGACATGTTTTTTGTTGGTCCATAAAGGAAAGTCCCATATTTGGTTAGAAAGACAGATTATGTTGTATTTATTGTAGTTTTCCTCCATAAGATATTACTTATATTATACATTCACTTGAGGTTAATTCCTCATTTTCCAAGACATGTAGAGCAAGCTCTATCTAAAAGGTTAAACTTAACTAAAATTCTTCTTATATTAAAGGCTATTTCTGAATTTTCAATTGACCATAACCAAGATGTATTTTTAAAACCTGTATCGTAGGCAGCATGCCATATACCATCAAAA
>CAZTQT010000003.1:0-78500 GCA_964615625.1 uncultured Candidatus Saccharibacteria bacterium | reverse complement strand
AAAGACTATTTGAAAGAATCTTTTTGAATCAGACATGTTTACATTTTACAACAAACTGGAGATTAAAATTTGGTATATGACTTAGTTAGTTAAAACCGATATATCTTTGACAACTTCCTTTGGTATTGCCATTACATATTTATATTCATTAAGATCAACATTCTTTACAAAAGAAACCATAGTAACGTCTTCATCTGGATTGGACATCAGGTACCCAACAACGCTCGGTTTGTCATATTTTACATTTTTCAATATTTCTTCTATTGAACCAATGTTGTAGTTTGTCACAGTATCTTCAAATTTAACTAGAACCCTATCACCAACTTTTGGTGTTTCTTTGCAGGTTTTTAGGGATTCTCTTTGTTTAATATTTTCCTTTGAGATTATTTTTACATTTCTAGGTAACACGGTGTCTACCCCAACAATAGAGCAAAAAATTAAAACATCTTCTGTTTCATTTAAAATAAAGACTACTGTTTCAAGATTTAAATCTTTAGTTCTTTTATTAAAAACCTTATTAGAAAATTCTGGGCTAGATTTTTTCCACCAATAAGTAACATCTAACTTTTCTTCTTTATTTAAATCCCAATCAAAGTGCAATCTTAAATCTAGAGGAAAGTTATAAATATTTATTTTCTCTATTCTTTTTTTCATATCAAAGAATGTATTGCCTTTATAGATTTCCTTGGATTTACCATATTTTCCAAATAATACTTCCTTTTTCCTGATAAAGATGAGGTATAAATACCTTTATCCGAATTTGATATTAGAAACCCTAATCTAAATGTAAGTGGTATCTTACATTTACCTTTTAACTCCTCCATAGTTCCAGTATCAAAACTCAAGATAGGGTCTTTCCATTCCAACATAACAGGGTCCCCAACCTGCGCTTTCTTGTCTGGAGAAATTTTTAATTCCTCAATTTTACTTATATTATCTCTTGATATAACTTTTACATGTTGGAATGTCTCAAAGGGAGTGACCACAGAGGGTGATAAAAATACTATATCGTCTTTTTTATTTATGATGTAACCAATAGCTTCTACTTTTAAATCTTTGTTTTTTACTTTTTTAACTTTTGATATAAATTCTGGACTGGATTTTTCCCACCAAATAACAGCAGTGTCTTTGTCTATGCTGGGTTTATCTCTCTCCCCTTTTGGCGGTAGTAAATAGCGAGGAGTTGTACGCAAGTAGATTTTAAATATCTTTTGGTGTTTCATCTAATTATTTCTACTACTTCTTATTTATACAATACACTCAATTTAGCACTAAAATCTCTTTAACAACACTCCTAGGAATAACAGAAACTTCTCTATATTTTCCAGAATAATTATCTATATAACGTGCCAACAACAAAGTCTCAGAGTTTGGTTCTGAAATTAAGTAACCAACTGAAAAGAGATTTTCAAATTTTAAATCTTTAATAATGTTTTCAACCGAACCATATTTATAATTTCCTATTGTATCTCTCCATTGAACTTTAACAGGGACACCCACTTGTAAAGAGATCTTAGACGGTTTTATCTCTTTTATATTCTTTACATCTTCTTTTGATACAATTCTTACACGTTTTAACAGTGCGGAACCCTCATCTATAGCAGAGCAGTAAATGACAACATCTTTTGTTTCTTCCAATATAAACGCTACAGTTTCCATATCTCTATCCTCAGTTCTTTTAGCAGAAATTTTAGAAACAAATTCTGGATCTGAATTATCTAACCAATATCTAACATCTTTACTAATATCAATGGTAGTACCGGCACATTGTATAGGTGGTTTTAAAGTCAATGGTAAACTATAAAGGCTTATTTTTGCTATTTTTCTTTTCATAATAATTTATGGATTTTTTCTACAGACTTTATTGGGTTTAGCATAGTCTCTCTATAAAACCCATCTTTCTTTATATTTTTTAGAGAGGAAGTATAAACACCTTCTTCGGATTTATGTATTAAATAACCTAATCTTGTAATGTGTACTGTTTTACATTTTTCTCTAAGATCATGAACTGTACCCTCATCATTAGGATATATAATAGGATCTTCCCATTGAACGCAAACTGCGTCCCCAACTTGAGCGCTCTCGTTGGAAAGTCTCATCTCCTTAATACTTTTTACATCTATTTTAGGTATGACTTGTACTAGTCTATACCTGCTCTTCTCCACGTAAAAATAAGATGAAAATATTACTACATCACTTCTATCGTCTAATATATAACCAATTGTTTCTAAATCAGAATCTATTTTTCTTTTTTCTAAAACTTCAGAAATAAATTTTTGATCAGATTTATCCCACCATTCAAACGCATCGTCTTTTTTCACACTATCCGTTCCTTCCCAATTTTTGGGAGGATATAAATAAAAAGGTGGTTTGTATAATTGTAATTTGAATATACCAATATTCATCTACATTAATAATACAAAATAACCGCACTAACAGTACCCAAAATAGGGAGATAGTACTAATCAGTGCGGTCTATAATTTGGACTTTTCAAACATGAATCATGAGTAAGGTAAGATCAGTCTCCTGAATTCTCATGTTCAAAATATATTGGGACCCACAGACCATCATCTTCCCCTGATGAATCTTCATCACAACCATCAGACCAAAAATGACCATCCTCTAATGAGTCGCAATCACAATCATCATCACAATCGCATTCGTATCCTAAGAAATCGTCGTCAACATAACTGTCCTCATCTTCATCAAACTCGTCATCCCAATCATCGTAATCATAACCATCGTCATCATCATCCTTATCGCCAGGACCAAACACACGCTTATCCATTTTAATATCCTTCTATTTTTAATCTAATCTCCCTACGAAGATAATATTAGACTTATAGCATATTGGCGAGATTTTATCAAAAACGGCTAATTCTCAACCCTTATTGGATAATATTTCTGAGTGGTCCATATTAAAAATTTATCTTTTAACACATCGTTTTTTAGGAGCTCGTTTAATGGGTTAGAAAGATCAAAATTACCATCAGTATCAAAAGACATATCAAAATGTAAGCTATATTCGCTATCAAAAATATAGTTTGTGATACTTTCTTCACCATCTATTTTTGATTTCAATACACTGTACGGCTGTTCTTTATAGGCTAGATATTCTAAATCTATAACCTTATCTCCTACTGTCACATCTATATTCTCTATATCTTCATCTTCAATACCCTCTATTTTGATATATAAATTTTTGGATTCTGTATAAGGAAGTTCAAGATCAGAAATATAACTTTGAGGAACACTGTGCTCATCGCAACCAGGAAAATACATTATTTTACTACTAGTTATATCAACATCTCCTACCCTATCAACATAATAATATTTAGCTTCTACAGTATCATTTCTAAATACAGGTCTTACGCAGGTAAAATTTATTTTAATCTCCACCCCACCAGCTTGCTCAACTAAGTTAGGATAGTTTATTTTTACAAAGTTAGTTGGTTCTGAAGATGATAAAACCTTTTGAATAAGATCATTTGAGTCAATCTCTTTGACCACCCTCTCAATAGGAGCATTTTGGATGTAATAAGATCCATCATTTTTAAACTCTTTTATATCTTCATTTCTAACAAATGATTTATTTGGGAAATATACTAGATAGTGGCCAACAAAAATAGGTAAAGGCCCAGAAAAATCATATTTGTTAATCAAAGTATTATCTTCAATACTTTTAGAATAAGGTAAAAACACAACCTCGTCTTGGATACCTATGAGATTTTTTTCTATATACTCCAAATCATCTTTTAAACCCCTATACCTGATAACACAGCCACCTATAATTACTAGTAAAAATAACGGTATAAAGATTATCTTATCTTTTTTTGAATAACTGTAATCAAAATTTTTACTTTTTTCGTTGTTAAGAAAAACAAAAACCATAATCAATAAAATCAACAGCGTGAGTAAATAAGAATCTTTTAGTCCAAAAAACATTATTGATGAAACAAATAAAACAATCATTATAGGAAGAGAATACTTAATAAACCCGATCTTAAATATTAATTTAGATACTTTATCAATACTAATTTTTACCGTATCAATCACAAAAGAAAGTAAAAACACCCCAATTAATATAGCTAATAAATGGACGTATAAAGATGTAAATAGTTCAATATAATTCCCAGCAACAGCAGATTCAAATAATTTGACGGGCTTCAAAATACTTATTGTGTAAGATAAAATGTAACCAAAATTAAGTGGATAACCATCCTTCTGGGATATAAAAATTATCAAAAAAGTGTACCCAATTAGAAGAAAAGAAAACAATATTAGGATAATTTTTTTATATTTTGGAATTTTACCAAAAGATTTGAAAACATCTTTTAAACCAGAAACACCAAACTTCTTTCCAATAAAACAAAGTTTTCCTAAGGGTCTAACTGTCAAAGAAACTATCAATAAAAGTATGAGAGCTATATTAAAAAATTTAAATATTGCGGTTTCTTTTATATTTTTTATTGAATTTTTTACAGAACTCTCCATGGAAACACTGATTTTCTCAGGAACTGTATCTTCTTCTTTCTCTGTGTAAAAATTTTTAATAGAGTTATTTGATCTCCTTATGGCCTCAATAGAATTCACAAAAGCTCTTCTGCTCTTAGGAGAGATGAGAACATTTTCAGGCACTATATAAACCTCTCCCCAGTCAAAGGTTCTCATAGCAAAATCCCCTACTTTATAGGCATCACCAACATCAACACTATCCTGATCACACTCAAACCTCATTGGGTAATAAAAAGAAAATTCATTGTCACACACAAAAATTAATCTCTTACCTTCAAGGATTTCTGCAACACTGTCATCATTTATATTTGAGGTGACGAATAAGTGAAAACCACCACTTTTATCATCTACCAAATAGGGTTTTTTGGAAGATTTAATTTTTTTAGGTTCATATATTTTAAAGTTGAAATCTTCTCCAAATAATTTTTTATAATAATCTACCTTGTTGTAACTAAAAGAAGAAAATCGGCTAGAGAAGAAAAACACACCTAATATTGCTGTTATTGTAAGAACTTTTAATTTATTTTTAGTCAAAGAATCTTTCATAGAACACGTCCCTAAGAACACCTAAAATTAATAACAAGTAGCAACCCTGAGATAAAAAATCAGCAATATTTTCTAATTTAATAATTAAAAACACGGGGGTAAGTATTAGAAATGCCAGTGATAAAGAATAAATATATCTTCTGTTAGATATAAACCCAAATAAAAATGTAAATAATGAAAAAATTAAAACAGGAAGCCCTATTAAAAAAGTTGTAAAATCATGGGCCAAAAACAGCACTATCGTTGTAAAGAGCAAAAGTAATACAACATGTTTTTTACCCACTGAAATTTCAAGAAACCTAGACAAAAATCTCTCAACAGGTAAGAGAATTGAAATTAAAAGTAAGAAAGAAATTATTAATACAGGTATCTCAAATTTATTAGAAATAAATAGTTCCCACATATATAAATACTACCTTACCTCAAAAATAATCACATTTCCAACATGAGCAATATTACCAATCTCTCTTTCAAAAAAATCTCTTATATCTTCCCTATTTTCTAAATTATTATTAATTTTGTTTATCTTTTCTAGGTCTTCATCAGAAATATTTTCTGGGTAGTAAATTAGGTACTTTGGATTGTGTTTTAAAAACTCCTTTATTCCCTCTTCTGTTATTAAATTTTTTGAAAACTCATTTGAATCAAAACCTGTCTCATGGTTCATGAAATTTACGGGATTAATTAATAAATCTTCATGTGAAATTATCCAAAATATTGAATAATAATCACCTTTTGGATAAACAGCATAAGGAACGCTTTCCGGATATTTTTCTTTAACAAAAGCTATTTCCTGAGGTGGTTTATTTATGTTTATAACAGGTATCTTTATAGCAAAAACTACAAAGTTTAAGGATAAGAAAGAAATAATAAAGAGTATTTTTTGGAACTTATTTTTCATTAAATTATATAAATCCTGAACTAAGAAGGAATTGATTATTAAAACAAAAAGATAAATTACCACTGCCCACCTCACTAATGTTCTAAACACGGGAACAATATAATAAAGAAGATAAGTTGGAGTATATATCTTGATTCCCTTAATGGTAAATGACGGTGGTCCTGATATTAGAAGTATGCAAAAGATTATAAAGAAACTTCTATATATAACTTCTCTATTTTCATAAACTGATTTAAATGTAGTAAATTCTTTTCCTTTAAATTTTCTAATGAGTAAAAGAGTCACTACTACTCCTAAACCTATTAAAAAATGCCAACCCATATAGCTCCCAGCCATTTCTTCTTCCATATAATCATCGGCAAGGTAATGCCCTGTGTTTTGTATTTTTTTATGAATGTTTTTTGAAAGTTCCCCAAAGAATATTGATGATTTTGGAGGGATGAAGAAGTACCAAGGTCTAAATGAGAGGTTATACCAATCTTCTATGGGGCGGTAAACTATCCTGTTAAGACCTTTACTATAATTCCCATTTTGGTTTAGAGATATTTTATATGAGCAAGCGAACAACGCTGATAAAATCAGTACTAACAGTAGCAAATGTTTTCTAAGTACGTGTGTTTTTTTGTACATAAAGGTAAAAGTAACGGATATTACGACTAACACTAAAAGAAAATAGAAATAATAACTACTTAGAGAGATTGCTAGAAAAAAACATAGCACAACATATAAAGGTTTCTCTTTCTGCAAAATTAGATTTACGATCATTGGGAATAAGAACACAGGTAAAAAATTGAACGTAAATGATGACACTCTATAAAGAAAATAGATAGATAGGGAGTAAATAACAGATATTAAGATTGATATAAATCTACTCCTTACTAAAGAACTTATTAATTTATAGGAAAAATATAAATTCAGGATTAAAAAAAAGGTAATAACTATCCAATAAACAGTAATTGGATGAAATATTTTGGATAATGAAAAAACTAAAAGATTAGATAAACCATCTATATAATAATTACTAAAATGTTTATAGCCATAGAGTAAAATGCTTTTACCTGTAAACTCTCCAAGCATAGCTATAAAAGTAGTGACCATGTCATTGTAGTTATAAATTATCATCTTAATCTCCTTATAAAATTAAGGTAATAAAACAAAAGAAAAACCACAGTTAATACGCAGAGAGTGTATAAAACTACATCTGGAAAAAACAAAACTAATATACGATATGGTTTATTTTGTGTAATTTCTGGCATATACCACATATTTACAGTATCACTACCCCGATCATTCTTTAATAGTTTTACAAATCTATACTTCAACCTACAACCATCGGGGTCTTCAAAAAAGTAAAATGCCTTCCAATTAGTATTATTTTTAAAACGTAGAATAACATCTAAACTATTAGGTGACGTGTGTATTGAATTAGAGATAAATAGAGACGTACCATACTTTTTAAACCCTGTATTGTCAAACACTAAATCAGGACCTGCGCAATCATCTGACACTGTATACACATCAGCATAGTCTCCAAAAACCTCGTTCCTTTGTAAAAAAGGGTTATTATATAAATTTCCATTTGTTTCATGTAAAGAATAACCAAAGTGTTTATTACTTATATTTTTTCTTACAACTATATATCCAATATTAAATTCCTTTAACAGAGAGCAAGATTTATCATAATCTTTTGATTTAATGATTATTCCCAATTTTTTATTAAAATCCCTTAAAGACTCTAACTTCCTGTTAGGCAATATAATGGGATTGTGGAAGAAATAATATTGAAAATCAAACCCACTTACATCATTTAAGCTAAAATCGTATTGTATTGGTATCCCCTCCAAGTCTGGTAAAAGTAAAATTTTCTTATCAGGGCGTTGACCTACAAAATCTCTAATACTATACATTTCTTCGGGTATCTTAAAATCATTTATGTAATCCAATCGTGCAATGAAAATATAATAAAAACACGAGGATGTGGTGAAAACTACTATATAGATAAGCAACTTCAATGCTCTTTTACTAAAACTTACAGCCTTATAAAACTCACATGTATAAAGTGCGGATAACATCAATAGGATGAAAAAATACACCTTACTAGAAGGTCTTCTAAATACCTGCATTATTCCAACATTTTTATACAGATAATTGAACACCTCTGGAAATGGTCCTTGAGGACCTTTAACTAAAATAGAAATAGTTAGAATAGAAAAGATAATAACCAAAGATATCTTACTTTTTTTATCACCTTTAATAAAAATCAAAGTAGATATGAAAAACAAAGCAATATAACATATGTAAACTAAGTTTGATAAAAAAGAATCTGTAAAAAGTTTATCTAATTTCAGGGGTCCTTCTGACTGTCCCAAAAGTATATTTACTGGATTTGAATGTTCGGTCGCTGCGTTGATAAAGCCTCCAATGGTATTTCTAGATACCTCCTCATGGTAACCTATATCACCAACGGTCATATATGTTGGTACTAACCACCACAAATTACCTATTAAAAAACAGGCTATAACAGTAAAAAACACCCTTACAGTATTTAGGTGGTTTATCTTAAAAACTACTGAATAAAGAAATACGTATACTCCAAAACACAAGAAAAAACTTATTATGTTCCCAACATTAGAGAATGGTAGGGGCATAAAAATAAATAACAATATTAAACAAGCCCTTATGTATCGTGTTTTTCTTTTATCATCTATATTGGACAGCATATCCATGGAAAACTTTAATGACAAAGCAAAAACACCAAACATTGGGAATATTAGAAAATGCCCAGCTTTTATAAAATTAGAAAAAAACGGAGCATAGCAAAAGATTACAGAAAGCATTAAAAGTAACAACCCGTGTTCTGACCCATCGCTGTCTTTGATAAAAAGTTCCTTCTCAGATATTTTTCTAGTTAAATAACTTAAAAAAGAAAAAACCGACAGTAAATTAAAAAACATCATGAGCATCAAAAACACACGATCAGAAAAAGACGCTCCCAACCCAATAATGTTAAATAAATAAATTATCAAATAATACGGGATATATAGCGGTAAGTGATAGGCCCCACCATCGCCACCATCTACACTTATATTTAATGTTGTAAATCTCTCTGAAATAAAATCCTTTATATTAGGAACAGAAACAAAATCACCTGTTGTACCTGCATAAACACCTTGCTCATTTCTAAATTTAAACAACGGTAAAAAAGACAACAAGAATATCAGAAAATAAATGGTGGATTTTTTGTTAATGAAATTTTTAAATTTAACCATTTTTAGACCTCCCAACATCATTCATCACCATTTTTTGCCATGTCAATTACAGAAAGGTTATAAGATAAGAAACTTTTAGGAGAAAATTTGTCCATAAGATAGTCATAAAACTTCCATATAAATTTAAACCTTGTTGGATAAGCATGACATTCAAAAAATCTAAACTCAGCTTTAGGATAAACCTCACTTACGATGTCTATAAAATACTTCTGTGGAAAATGTTGATGATTACGTATCAACACCATATGAGGATAAAACAACGGGTTGTATCTATTACCCTCAACGATTATCACAAACCCATCTTTCTTCACCACTCTTTTTAGTTCTTTTAAAGCCTTAATGTGATAATCTCTTCTTTGTTCAGGCTCATCTACATGATGCAAAACATCATGCATAAATACATAATCAAAAAAGCCATCAGGAAAAGGAATATCAAATACAGAACCTATTTTAAAATTCAAAAAGGATCTATCTTTCTTTATAACGTCATGCTCGTATACGTCCGTCCCGTATGTTTTTAAACCATATTTCTTAAAAAATATCTCTGAGTCAGATCCATCGCCGCACCCCACATCCAAAACGGACTTACCCTTTATAAAATTGAAGTTCATTTTCCTAAACAAATCGTTTTTATATTGATCATGAGCTTCAGTAAGCTTATCCATAATACTTTAACATTCTATGAAATAACCTTTTTAAACCAAAACATACCACAAGCATAATCTTGATCCTTGGCTTCTTTAATACTGATATTCTCAACAAATTCACCTCTATCATTAACCATAGAAAATTCCACTAATTCCATATTCTTAAATTTCTTATATATATACTCAGGATCAAAAACTCTGTGGGCGTTAAAATATAATCTTGGTTTTCCAACTGGGGTAGATAGATATAAACTCCCACCTGTTTTTACAACTCTCTGTAATTCTTTTATAGCTTTTTCATGACCACTTGGATCAACTTTATCCCCATATCTTCCTAAACCTATATGTTCAATTACATGTAAACAAGATACAGAATCTAACTCACCACTCCCGTAAGGTAAATTCTCAATACTACCATCAACAGACTTAAAATTATTTAAGTTAACCTCTAAAGGTCTTATATCAACAAATTCCGCTTTTGTTATTTTAGATATGTAACCACTCATTTCAAATGTTGATCCTACGTCCACATGTCTTTTCACTTTAGATTTAAATATCTTCTCAAATGCCCAAAGTTGCTGATAAAAATAATGGGCGTCAAAATGGGTCACGGATGTCTTATCCATAAGCTGTGGAGATATAAGAGACAGTTTAATTTTTTCCTTTGGATTAAGTTTGTTAAATTTTAGAATGTCTCTTATAAACCAAAAATAACCTTTTATACCGTTTACTGGCTTTGTGACATCAAATACAGGAGAAACCACTCTCCAAGCAGTGTACATATTATCTTTTATCCTGTTATTAAACCTCTTCATGTTATAAACCCAAATACCACCAACTATTATAAGGTGTTTTCTTATTAATAAAACTAAAACCCCTATCTTGTAAGTCATTTATTATTCTTGTATCTACAAAATCCTCAACCAACAAAAATATCTCTTTTCCAGACTTTAATAAATTATTACAACCTTTTAGACACTTGGATTCACTTCCTTCTATATCCATTTTTACAACAACAGTGTCAAATTGTTTAAAATAATTAGAATCAAGAACACTATCCATAGTTTTTATATATATCTTTTCCCCTAACCTATCTTGTGGATCTAGCAGCCTATTATTTCCAGGTAGAGTTTTATCGTAATTAAGATATCCCTCAGTATTTTCATCCGATAAAGCTACGTTAAAAACATCAGCTTCAACTTTGTTATTAGACAAATTTTCTTTTAAATATTTATAACTTTCCTCACAAGGTTCAAATGAAACAATTTTTATTCTGTTAGAAAAAACCCTTCCTATTTGGACGGAGTAAGTCCCTATATCAGCACCAACATCAATAAAAAGAACTTTCTTTCCCTCCTCTAATGAGTTTGAGATTACCTTCCCCATATGTGATATATCCTGTCTTTCAAAAAACGGCATAACGCAGAAAAAATCTAACGTATCAGACCTTACTTTGAAATCCCCATACCTAGAAGATATATTATCTGCATATATCTTTTTCCATAGATCTGTTTTGGTCTTTAATAACTGGTTGGAAAATAAAATAAGCTGTTTTATAAAAAGTTTTACCCTATCTCTCTTTACATCAATAAAAAATCTTACAAATCTATAATAAGAGTAGGATATATAAAACCTTGCTTTGTCTATAAAAGAATAGTTAAATTTTCTTTTAATTTTTTTCATTCCCTCATTATAATTTACAAAATCAAAAGCTTCTGAAAATATACTATCCCAAGAATATTTAAGGCCAAGTTGTCTTGCATTACTTCTATAATTTTTAATATCTTCCATCACTTTTTCAATTTTATCGGCAAAATCCTTACCTTCGTATTTTGCTGTAAGCCCTGCTTTTTCTTGAACTAAAATTTTATAAATACTTGGAACTTCTGTTATTACAATAGGTAACCCACAACCTAAGTAAACTTTAACTTTCCCTGGATCAGCATAAAAGGAAAAACTATTTTTATCATTCGGGTTATACGGAGCTATTGCTAAGGCACACTTCAAAAGTAATTTTTCTGTTTCTGATTGATCGGCACTTCTTCCATAGACTATTACATTTTCTTCTAAACCCTTTTCTTTTGATGCTTCTTTCAACTCATCGGTAGCACCACCTCCAATGACGTGTAGTTTTATACCTTTATATCCTTTTTTTATTAACTCTTTAACTATATCTGTAAAAAGTTCAGATCCTTTGCTTTTGTAAACACCACCCAAGTACACAATATTATTAATGTCAAAATTATTGTAATCTTCATCTTTATAATCTAAAGAATTATTTCCAAATGGAACTACTGCAATGTTGTCATCTCTTTTTGGATACCCTTTATCATTCAACCTTCCATTTATCATTTCCTTATTTAAAACCCATACAAAATCTGTATATTCAAAGGCTTTTTTATCAACCCACTCATAAATCGAATTTAAAAAAGTACTTTTAAATCTTCTTGGTGTGTAATCTATAACGTAATAAACAATTTTTGGCTTTTTTCCAAAAAACTTTGCAAAAATGGATGATAAATGTGCGGATAGAACAAGTATATTGTCTGAACATACAATAAGAGAATTGTTTTTTATGTATTTCTTGCAATAAAAAAACGCAGAAACCACATCTTTCACATAAGATAATAATTGGGGTTTATAAAATTTTATTTTAGACCTCAAAGCTACATATTCTTTATTTACAACGTGTGTGATTCTGGTAGCCCCATCAGAAGAATGAACAAATGGAAATTGAAAAAGATGAGATTCAATCCCTTTTTTTACCACATACTTTAAAAGCTCATCATCGGCTCCTACGGTGCCTTCTTGAGAGTGAGATAGTATTAAAACATTGCTAAATTTACTATTTTCCATAAGGTTTTAAAGCAGATTTTCTTCCAAATATTAGCCTAATATATTGATAAGAAATATAAAAAGCAACATAAATTGTTAATGGAAAATTTAGTAACAAAATAGGTTTTTTATACTTGAGAGCCATATAAATACTAACGATTAACGGTCCTATTATTGTCAATGCAAAAGGTATAAACAAATATTTTTTAAGTGAGGATCCTTTGGGCTGAAATTCTTCTCTATTTGAAAACCCTGTTCCAGGAACATTTTTATAATGAACATTGTTTATAATTCTCCAATTCAATTTTTTAATATATTGTCCAAGACCAACGGAAGAGTTATGGATCGTAGGAGAATCTTTTAACATGTAAAAACACCCTGTATCTTTAACTATTCTGTAAAATATTTCAGGCACAATCATTTGGTCTTTTATCTCTTCCCCAACCAAATCCAAATAGTACTCACGTAAAAAGCAGTTACCTGCACACATATCCACCGGGGGTAAGTAATCAGAATCTTTTAATCTAAATTTAATATAACTATCTTCTTCACTAAAATCTTTAAAATTATTTTTCCAAACACTGTGTATCACTTTATGCTCTGTTGAGGTTTTTGACACAAAAAATGAAAATGGGTCAGAATAATAATTTATATAATCGTTTAGTGATGATTCTCCCTCCGGCTTCTCATACCCACCAAATAAAATAACTTTAGCATCTTGAAAGTTTTCAAATATATCTTTTCTTTTTTTGAAAGATTCCTTATCCTTTAAAACCTCGTCTGAATCTAAAAATAAACATACCTTTCCTTTTGCGTTGGTTATTCCTATATATTTGGCTGATTCTGGCTGTACTTGTTCATTATGCAAAATTCTGCATGAATATTTTTGAGCTATTTCCTTAGTTTTATCAACGGAACCTCCGTCAGCCACTATTATTTCAACCTGATCTTGGTCAAAGTTTTGAGATCTTATTGAAATTAAAGATTTCTCAATAGTAGATTCACTATTAAGAGTGGGCATAATTACACTAAAGTATATTTCCTTAGACATTTATAAATTTTCACAAATTATTTTACTTGGAGGCACATCATAAGAAACAAAATCACACTTATATTTCATATAGTTTTTACCAAAATCCTTAACACTGTTTTTACCCTCCTGCCACAATAAAACATTATTATCAAGACCTTCTAATCTTTCAGTATGATCTCTTAGGATTAAGCACGGTTTACCAAAATAGTAAGCCTCTTCTTGATTACTACCACCATCAGTAACAAAAAACTCACAACCATCTATTAGTTTCATAAAATCAAAATAACCCTGTCGTGGAAGTACTGTAATATTTTTGGCGCTAGTTATATTTTCTAGTAAACCAGCGCTTTCCAAAGCTACTTTTGCAGGTTCGTGAAGTATAAAAATACAATGCATTTCATTTGATAAATCTAACATGTCATTTATAAAATTATTCAATCTTTGACTGTTATATAAATTCTCTTGTCTATGAACTACAAAAATAAAGAACGGTTTTCTATTTAAAAGTGTTTTTATATTATCTGGAGTTGGGATCTCTTTAGATAAATGCAAACTTTCTAATAAAGTGTTGTTTAGGGTGTTTATTTTTTCTCCTTTAATATTTTTTAAATTATTGACTGCCCAGTCATTTGGACAAAAATGCTTATCAACAACTTTAGATGTTAAAACTCTATTTATTTCCTCTGGAAATGGGTGAAAAATATTGAAAGATCTTAAACCAGCCTCTATATGAGCAACCTTCACACCTAATATTTTTGCAACATAAGCCCCCATTAAAGTAGACACAGTATCCCCATGAACTATCATTACAGATTCCTTATCTGTTTTTGTATCTTTTAAATATTTTTTAACAACAAATATTGATGAAAAAAATGTTTTCACAAACCAAGAAAACAGTGATAAAGCTGTCTTTTTCTTAGGGCCATTTGAAAGTTTTAAATTAACCTTTTCTAACTTCAGATATGAAAAAATCTCCGAATTTTCAATATCGTTTTGACCTGATGCAATAATCTCAAAAGGTATATTTAGGTCTGTAAACCTCTTCATTATGGGAAAAATTTTAATAAACTCTGCTAGAGTTCCTATAAAAAATATATATCTTTTATTCATCTAACCTCCCTGTATTTATCTTCATATCTAAATCTTTGTCATAAACCCAATCTCTCTTCTTTTTATCACTGTAGTAATCTAATATCCTTAATCTGTAAAAAACACCTAATGTATCTATAATCATCCTTCTAATATTTTTATCAAATATAAAGAGGAAACTAAAATCAGTGTAACCCTCTCCCCAGTTAACCTTTATAGGTGCCTCATATATCTTCTTAAATCCTAAATACCTAGCCACAGCTAATATTTCAATGTCAAAGGCAAATCTCTTAACAACTAGTCTTGGAAGAACTTTCTCTAAAACCTCGCTCTTAAAGACTTTTATTCCAGATTGGGTGTCAGTAACAGATAAACCAAACAAAATTCTAACCATCTTACTATACACAAAACTGTAGACCCTTCTAACAAATGGGTAATACACCACTGACGCTGGGTGTCTTTTACTACCCACAATTATATCAGCGTCATACCACTCTATATGCTCCAACAACATTGATATACCATTTGGATCTATATCCATCCCAGAATCTATGAAGGCAATGTAATCACCTTTGGCTCTGGTCATCCCGTATCTTATAGCATAACCTTTTCCTTTGTTTTCTTTATACCCACAAACTTTAACACTGTTGTCTTTTACTTCTTTTAAATTTTCAAATGTTTTATCTACAAACCCATCTACAACAACAATCACTTCAAACTTCCATCTAGTCTGTGAAACCGTATCGAGTATCCTATTCACATCTTCTACAATAGTTTTTTCCTGCTTATAGGCTGGGATTATGAGTGATACTGTTTTATTGGCTAAAGTCACACTGTCATTTTACTATATTATGGATATTTTACTAATTATAACCAACACACCTTAAACATTAGAGAAAAATTGACATTGATGAGACTCTTATTATTTGTAAGCTTTGACAACGATATAGTGGCCGTGATTTTTATCTATATTGGCAAAAAAATTTGGTAATGGGTAATAACCAGCAGATTTGGATTTAATATCTTTAAATTCATATAATTCTAAAAATTCTTTCAGAGCACGTAGCGTAAACATTCTGACATGTTGCCAAGACTTATGCTTATTAAACCCACTATCAACACCACGCCAAATAGAAACTGGGTTCCCAACGCTCCCCTTAATACTTATATTAGTAACATCAAAAGGCTGAAAACCCAATATTAATGAAAAAACATTATGCCAACTTGCTAAATTAACGGTAGATACTATTATGTATCCTCCAGGTTTTAAAATTCTGTATATTTCGGAAATAAAATTATCGGTATCGTGTAAGTGCTCAATTACTTGATTAGAATGAACTACATCAAAAAAATTATCCTCAAAATCAAATTCCCCATTTAAATCAAAACCCTTTATCACAACACCTTTATCCATTGCATCTTTTGCCCTACTCTCAACAACCTCAACCCCATAAATATTATTAGAACCAATTTCTTTTCCTAACTCTATACTCCAAGAACCATCATCACATCCTAAATCCAACACTTTAGCATCTGGATTTTTATCAAGCATACTCAATATATTCCTTCGGTTTGTCTCCTCAACACCACACATCCAATTATTTGCTAAACTTCTTAATTTATTCATCAGATGAAATTCTACTTAAATTTTCTACTTTTTTCAAAAGACGACATTTTATTCAATATTTTCCCAAACAATCCGTAAACCAACAACAACACAAGTATAAAAACACTAACTCCTATATTTATTTTTATTACATCCCATAAACTATCATGGAAAATATTTAAAAGAATATACTGTGCCACAACCCCCGGCAGTAACAAAAAACCCACAGCTTTTTTATCTATAGCCAAGAAAAACATAACTAAAAAATTTATTAATACATAAATAGAAACAAATATAGAAAACAAAGGTAAGTATTCTTGAGAACTCATAAAAGCCTCTCCAAAGAAAACTCTAGTTAAAAACTCTGGGAAAATTCTATAACATAAAACTCCTACAAAAAGCACTCCAAGAAGAAGAAAAAATATCATTTTTAGCTTATGTATAAACTCCTTACCACTAACGTAAAGTGCAGTTATTCTTGGAAACATAACTGTAGTAAAGGCCCCAGCTCCAAAAAGTAATATTTTTCCTAAAGTTACAGTTCCAGAATAATAACCTGCTTCTGTAGGAGAAAAGTACTTTTTAACCATAATCACATCAATATTGTTTAAAAACATTAAAGCAAAATTAACTAAAATTATTGAAACAGATAAGGATTTTAATTTCTCCAAATAAGATGAAATGTCCTTTTTTTCAACATTTTTAACTTTAACCTTTAGCAGTAACATTCCCAACAAAAATGAAAAAACATAAGATACAGATAAACCAACCCAGACACCTCTAATGCTAAACCCGGCATAAACAAAGACTATAGGAATAACTAACCTTAAAACCATATTCACAACATGAAAAATTGAATACCTCCTAAATTTCTGTACTCCTTGCAAAAAAGCTTGGGGAACTATCAGTAAAAAGGAGAGTCCTACAAATAAACCTAAGAGCATTATTAAAACACTGTCGTTTATATTCAAATAAATAGAAACAAAATTAGAAAATAAGACTCCTAGGAAAAACGAAATAATTAAAGCTAAAAAGGAAAAAGCCAAGGTTTTGTAAAGAAAGTACTCTAACTTTCCATTATCTTTATCTTTAGCATACATCTCGGCAGATACTTTTATTAAAGCCGTTCCTAAAACTCCCGATAAAACTCCAACTATAGTGGTTAAAGAAAGAAGGGTATTAAAAGTACCGTAATCCTCAACAGATAATTTTCGTCCTAAAACAAATTGCAAAAGATAGCTAAAAACCGAACCTACTAAAGTAGCAATACTAACAATGATAGTATCCAAAACTTCTTCATTATTACCAATTTGTTTTATTTTACTTTTTATTATGGACACCTTCCCCCTCGTTTTTGTAAACATTGTACATTGGGACACCTCTAACAAATATTGTGTCAAAATATCTTAAAGGCACCCTTGTTTCATTTCCGGATACATCATCCCACACAGGATATATAAAATACTTAGTTTTGGTAGCATAGGGAGTTAAATTTTCTACCACAGCCCAGTTTCCTTTTTGCCTAAAAAATGGCCATATTTGAGTGTAATATTTTTCTTGAAAACCTACTGTCATTGTAGTTTTTAACCTTACACCAAACTGTTTATATACAATGTCCTTAAACGATGTATCTGTAGAAAACACATCACCTTCTTTTTTAGCTAATGCATCAAAATAATTGGTTATCTCCCTTTCACCTACAATCCACTTAGGTTCTATAATCTTCATGCCTGTTTTTAAACCACCAAACATGGGGTTGAAGTAAGATAAATAATCTGGATGGACTAAGACACAAATGTAAATAGCAGGAAAAATAAAAATTACAAAAGATAGTACTTTTTCCCATGTTTTCCTAGAACTTAATTTTTCAAAAACCCAAACATAAAATGTAGATGAAATTAAGGATATGACCACTAACGTAGGCAATATGTATCTATCTAGCTTTTTTGTTGGAATAATGAGCTGTATAAAGTAAAAAAATACAAAAATTAAAAGAAAATTAACAAAGTTTCTAATATTTTCTGGTAATTTTTTCCTAATTATGAAAGATCCTATAAACCCAATTAAAAGGTACGCAGAAGATCTTAGAGCTAAAACTACAAAATAAAAACTAAAACCCGGATCTTCAACCAGTTTTCCAAAATAAAACTGAATATGATCTCCTTCTACACCTACATCACTTATTCCTGTAAATAAACTTGATAATGCTTGCCCAGGAATTACCCACATTGCTGGCCAAAGAATAAAAAATACCATAATTAAAACACCAAACCACGGCAAAAATATCTTTCCAAATGCCTTTAAAAAATCACCTAAGTTTTTCCACAAATTTTTTGCCCCTGATCTATTTTTAAAACAGTATTTCCCGTTAAGGAAAATGTAAATTAACACGGTCAAACCACAGAAAAGAACTAAAAATAATGCAGATGTTTTTGTTAAAACAGCAAAACCAGCAAAAATTGCAGATAATACTAATCTTGGTTTTTTATTACTATCTTGGAAAAAGTAATACAGCCATAAAACACTAGCCAACATAAAGGTAGAAACTAAACCTTCTAGGTGAAAAACTCTTGTTAGACCAAGATAAAAAGGTTCAAGAGAAAGTAAAACAACAGAAATTAATGCGTGCTTAACAGAAAATAATTTTTTAAGAATATAGAATATAAATGAGATGGAAATTCCAGCTATGATAACTACAACCAATTTCTGGATAAAATCTAACTGAAAAACAATGTCTACATCATCATCTATTAACAAGGACATTCCTTTGGAAGTAGCCACAAAATTATTAATTTTTGACCCTACACTTCCCGCCCACATTAAAATTACTCCTGGGTGGTATGTTTGTAGAGTATCTTTAAACTTTAAACTTGTTACACCATTACCAAACCCTTGGGATCTGGCCTTCCACTTCCAAACATCAGTGTTGAAGTTATCATTACCCAAGCTGGGAATGTGTATCAATACAAAAAACACAAAAACCAATATTTCGTACAAAAACCTTTTTATGAAACATACTTTTTTGTTATTTTTAGATCCCTTCTTTTCTTTTGTTGCATTAACCTGTTTTTTCACCATGTTATCTCCCACAACCACAACCTCCACCACTATTTTCTTTTTTCACAACATCATCAGGACCGTCATAAAAATAAACTTCAATATCAGGACCTCTCTTGCCTTTACTATCGAATCTTATCTCCTTTTTTACAAACTCACTATCAACACCTTTAAATTCAACTGTAGACTGACTAGAAAGTATAATTATAGAATCTCCTGATTTGTCATACCTACTTAAGCCTTTAACGGATCTTGCATTAACAAAATCAAATATTTGTTTTAAGTCTCTGTCTGTGTAAAAAATAATATCTCTACTAACGTAGTTTTTCTTAAGCCAATCATAAAGCATGTTTCTGGTATCTTTTTGCACAAAAGCACGGGAACTTGAGATTGATGAGATTAACAATGGTGCAAAAAGTATGGGAACCACAATTTTTGAAAATAATTTAGAAAAATTTTCTTTTGGCCAACCTAAACTAAACTTATACCTTAAGCAGTTTACAAAAAATCCGAAAATCAAGGCTAAAAACGGGTAGAAAATAAAGTAATAATGAGACCTATTATTTTTAAATCCAGACTCATACCAAATTAAAAATAGTGAAACAATGTATAAAAATAGTAAGTAAAAATCTCTTTCTTCTGTTTTCTTTTTTACTATTTTATAAATTAAATAACCAAGAACTATAAAGTACACAGGCATAACGACATATCCAGTGTTGGTAAGTATTCTTCCAAAACTTTCTGTAAAAAACTTCCCAACATGTTCCATAAACCTTACAGAACCAACATTTGTAAACTGCCAAAAAGCTCCCTGAGGACCATCTGTTCTTGAAAAAGTTTTGAAATCAAACAAAGCATAGGGAGTTCCAATTAAGAAACCAAATAAAGCAAACGCACCAGAAAACACTAAGCTTAAAAACCCCTTTTTATCTAAAATTTCTGATTTTACAAAGACCTCAGAGTCTTTTTTGGATATAAGAACCCTAATAAAATGAGCAACAGGAACCATTAAGGCAGATAAACCTCCGTTGTACTTCATAGAGGCAGATAAACCTACAAATAAACCTGCTAACAAGTAATTTTTAGTATCCGAGCTTTTTATTATCTTTGATGAAAAATACAAACCCCAAGCAAGCATAAAAACCATTGGAACATCCCCTAAGGAATAATGGGAGTGCCAAACATGGTAAGGTAAAATGGCCATAGTTAAGGCGGAAAGTATACCAGCTTTTTTTCCAAATAACTCTTTTCCTGTTAAATATAACGGAATAACTGTTAAAGCTCCAAAGATAGCAGAAAGACACCTTGTTAGGTAGTAAAAAATTAAATTGTCATTCCAAACTAAAGGTAAGGATGAGGAAATAGTTTCTTTCAACCCCGCGCTTACGGCAAGATCCCTAACTGCAGCAAAAACTTTATATAAAATAAAATTTAAATAAATATACAAATGAGGCCAATCAAAATGCCCAGGGTTTAGATTAAACCTAACACCTAAAGCTGATCGTATTATTGTAGGCTCGTCGGGATGGTAAATGAAAGGAAACCCGTGCTGTATCCCAACCAACCTTAAAATTAAAGCTAAAACTATGATTAAAAATAGAAGCAAATTAAATTTAATTTTCTTTTCATTTTTCATTTTATTTTCATTTTTCATATTCAACTACCTTATCCTCTCTAACATAGACTCTCCAATATTCTAACCCATTTATCCACAAAGAATAATCCTTCCTAAAAGAATACTTCTCATTATCCAAAACTTTTTTGGGTATACCTTCATTTATACCAAGAATCAAAAGGTTATAACTACTTGGCCCATAAGTTCTAACATCAAATACCTTAGAATTTGGATAAATAGCTTTTATAGGCTGGGTATCATAAAACCCAAGTTTAGGATCACCATAACGAGCTTTAATCAATTTTTCTAAGTCAGGAATTCCAACACCAAATGGTTTTTGACCTATTATTTTATTAGCATTACATGGGGATCCAAATAAAGGATTTGTGTAAACAAAATACCATGGGAACAGTGTAAAGTAAGGTATAACCCAAAACACTGCTAACATTGACGGAACAATAATCTTAAAAATATTTTTCTGGCTCTCGCTCTTTAAATTTTCAAATAAAAATTTATATCCAACCACACAGGAGTAAGCCAAAAATGGAAAAAGCACCAAAATATATCTGTCTATTTTTTTAGAGGGAATAGTCATCCCAACTAAATACCCAATTAAAAAGAATAAGAGGTAAATCCCAAAATTACTAAATTTCTTATCTTTTATTTTTCTATTTATAAAATAATAAAATCCAAGCAAGGAACCAATTATCATAAATGGACTAACTTTTAACAACGTTACTAAAGGATAAAAAAGGGCTCCACCGTCATTAGTTTCTTTTTCAAATATTATCTGGTCATGTCCTCTTTCTATTCCAGCCTTCCCAGTCTCACTTATCATATTAGATAGACAATACTTAGGATTTACCCACAAAGCCGGTAAAAGTAAAAATGTGAAAAATGTGAATGATAGAAAAATATAACCAACAGAAGAAAATATCTTCTCTTTTTTACCTGCTCTAAACAAACAAAATGAGGTGCAAAAAATTACAAATATTAACAGTCCTAGAGCAACACTTTTTGTTAAAAATGATAAAGATATAAAAAGACCAGTCAGTAAAGAGTTCTTGACTGAAGGCTCTTTCATATTTATATAAGCAAAAATAATGCTAATAAAAATTAGCAGTGTAAGAAGAACATCCAAGTGGTAAAGTCTTGAATTAGCCAAAAACCAAGGCTCAAAAGTAAAAATTGAAACAGTTAAAAAAGATTTATAAAACCCTACTAACTTTGAAAACAGAAATATTAGAAAAACAGACAATATAAATTGAACAAAAATAACCGAAATTTTTGCAACTAAATCAAACGTTAAAAAATTTTCAGAATTATAAGATGTAATTCCTGTAACTTGTTTATATACTTCTACCCCAACTCCAGAAATCCACATTAAAGTTGTTCCTGGATGATAATGCTGGTATGTTTTTTCAAACTGTCCGTGCTTTATTCCAGATATAAATTGCTCTGATCTATAATGCCAGTTTGTTCCATCTGGATTTACAACATCATCTTTTAGTCTAGGTAAACGTGTAATAGCAAACAAAACCAAGAATAAAAACAAAAGGGCAAAACGGAAAACTTTTTTATCTTTTAGTTCTTTAAGAATCCCTATCGAGGGCATACATTACACCTCCGATTAAACTTACACCCATTCTTACCATGTGGTACATGACTGAAACTGATATAGCAGTGCTCGTAGATACTCCGACCAAAGAAAACATACTGGCATATAAAGTGTCTTGAACTCCCAAACCGTTTATTGATGGAACAAAAAACCCTACAAGTGTAATTATTGGAAAAGCCATTAAACTATAAAATAATGGTAGTTTTATACCTACTGCTACAAACAAAAGATATTGGGTAGATATAGCTAAAAGTTGAATTAAAAAAGACGTAAACATTGCAAACCAAAGAACTTTTAAATGATTCTTATATACCATTAAAGAATTGTAAATGTCTCCGAAGAATTTTATCTTCCCGCCCAATACTTTTAGAACAAACATACCAATATACATTGCTACAATAAACCAAATTAAAAGTATAATCACTCCCCAACCTAAATTTTTACCAATACTTAAAAGTCCTATTAAAAATAACATTACAATACCAGTAAATCTTTCTGTAAAAACAGACGTGAATCCTGTGGCAGGGTCTTTAATTTTCTTACCCAATTTATACATTTTAAAAACATCACCACCTATACTGGTAGGCATAAAGTTATTAAAAAATGCTCCCATGAAATAAAGCTTGAGAAGATACCATCGTGATACTTCATTAGATTTTTCATGAATTAAAAGTGATTTCCATCTAAAAGAACTGATAGCGTAATGTATTATGATAGTGGCAAAAACAAGAGGGACATATCTCCAGTCTAAGAGCTTAAAATTCTCAACCAACTCACCTTTGTCTATTTTACGTGAGAATAAATAAAATATAAGAACTGAACTTATTAATATCTTGATAACAGTTTTTAATATTTTTATAGATTTTTTTTCTTCTTTATTTTCCACTTTTAGCAACACTTTCCTTTTTAAAAATTGCAGAAAACTTTCCAAATGTATTTTTAATATCGTTCTTATCTATAAACTTAGATTCAAAAAATCCCCAAATTAAAAGACCAAACAACGGTATTGCTAAAAATAATTTAGTTAAAAAAGGTATGGTTACACCACACAACATAGATATAGCAAAACCCTGAACTATTATTACAACATGATCTATATTAAAAAATGAAAAACCTAATCGTTTTCTAACCCAGTAAAGGACAAAGAATAAACCTAAAATGCTACCTATAACCATTGACCAAGAAACAGAAGGTAGAGGATTTATAAAACCTCTTAGAATGAAAAATGAAAGTACTGTTCCAACTAACAAAAAGATATAACTTCCAATCATACTTTTTGCCAACTTCGCCGGGATCATTACACTAGAAGTTATTATGTTAATGAAAGAGTATATTACAAAAGCCGTTATAACGGGGGCGACTAAAACCAAGGCTTCGTCATATTTTTTCCCACCTACTAGTATGTTAATTAAAAAAGGTGCAAAATAAGCAGCAAATGTGCCTGTAAAAATAATAAATGAAAAAAGTTTATTGAAGTTCTTTTCAAATGATGTCTTAAATTCTTTAAAATCATTGACGTACCTTTCTGAAAACATAGGGATATTAACTGTTGTAACAGAGTCAGATACCATCATTATTTTTTCAGCATATAGAAGTGCAAAAGCAAATATAGCTACAACTTCAGTAGAGTTATACAATCCAAGAACATTGTTTCCAAATTTCTGCCAGTTTGTGTACAAAATTTTAACTAGATAAATAGCTATACTTATTGAAAATATCTCTTTAAAAAGCCTTACAAAATCTTTTTTACTAGGCATTATCAACTTACCTTTTAATGGTTTAAAAGCAATTATTGATAAGGCAATTGATGAAATTATATTAAAAACCAAAAATCCGTAGAAATAACCATTTATCTTAAAAATGTAAACAAATGGAATAAATATAAGTATATTTACCACCGAAATAATTATTTGATACAAAAATAAATGCTTAAATCTCTTTGTCCCAGATATAACTGAATTTAAAATTCCTTGAATACCCTGGAATAATAACGCTGTTGAATACAATCTTAGAGGAGTAACAAGATCTTCATTGTGATAAAGATTTATGGCTATATGTTTTGATAAGAAAAACAAGCCCAAAGCTATGGGCAAGGTCACGCAATACCTTACTACTGCCGATGTAACAAATATTTTAAATATATCCTTATCATTTTTTGCAGAAGATATTTCTCTTGTACTTGCTGAGACTAAACCTAAATGTTGATATATACCAAGAGTACCCCCAATAGACATTGCAAGCTGAACGACTCCCCATTCCCCAACTGTTAAAATCCTAATAATTACAAACGTACCAACCATCCCAAGAACCATTGCGATTCCTTGAGAAATCATGCTAATAAATTGCCATTTTCCAAGATCTTTCATATTAAAAGCTATTTTACGACAACATCACCTAAATACATACTTCTCATTTTTATTTTATTAGACAAGCTCAAAAACAAACTATAATCCCCAGGATCAACATACGACGGTAAAGCTATATCAATTGATTCAACATAATACATATCTTTTGACCAATCAGATGGTTCTAAAACAGCAAAAGATGGTAAATGTGCTACTTGAAATATTTGCCCATCTTTTTTATTCATAAAAGTCATGTAAATAAGATACCCATCCATACCATTGTTGGTTAGTTTCTTATAAACTACACTACCATCATAAACTTTCTCTCTTTCAACATTCTCAGGCATTTCAAAATCAACAACTCCCAAAAGATCAAGAATGTTAAAATCATATTTTTCCTTATATGAGTAACGTTCTTGAATAGGAAGGAGCTTAACCTTTTCTTGTGGCTCCCCTTTTTCAAAAAGATATAAGTTCCCACAAGCCATAATAAGGTTGTATCTTTCTGTGGAGATTAAACTTTGAGTTAAATCTCTTATTATGTTTCTATTTAATCCAAGTATAGACAGTAATTTTCTTGATTGAACATCTACTATTACGTAATCGGCCTCATTCCATAAAGCGGGAAAAATTGCATAAGTTTCTCTCATACTTAAGTGGTCACCAAGATTGTCCGGGCCTGAAATAGAAGCATTCTCAGGTATCTTATCAATTATAGCGTTGGCACATTTTATGTCTTTAAGATCTAAGTCTGGAAGTTTAACCACATCCCCAACTTTTATATTTTTAACAATATCTTTCCTCTCATCGGCGGAAACTCTTCTTTTTACAGCTTGGGTAAACCAAAGATACATAGGATTGTTGTATTTAACTGTAGTTTCAAAGCTAAAAAACAAAACAATTGCTGAAAGTATTGATATAACCAAATTTCTATGTTTCTTTATTTTTTCAAAAATGCTTTCTGCTATACCTACCAACATACTTATACCGTATATTGTAGATACAATAAGAACCGGTATTATCATGGAGATTCTATGATTTTCTATATCTTCAACTCCCAAACCACCTTCTGTAACCAAATAATTTATTAAAAAGTCGGGAGCAGATATTAAAAACATTGCAGGATTAACAAAAGGCATGTAAGCAACAGGTCTTAAAGTTCTATCTAAACTATCAAGTCTATCTCCACTAAAAAATACTCTAATTATCTCCTTATTATTTACAATCATATTTTTTATGACCTCTGAGTAAGACTCACCAAAAGCACTGTATCTACTTAAAAAGTAATTTTCCATGGTTACATCACTTGAGGCATCTATACTTACTCCAATTGACTCCAAAAATCTGTTGTAACTATCAACCCTATAGTGAGAATTTTTTGGAATTATTACAAAAAAGGCCGTTACAAACCACAGTAATCCTACGATAGCCATACTTATACCTATTCTTGCAGTTTTAAGTTTAAAAAAGTTCTTAAACCAATCTAAATTTAATTTAAAACCCCCAGCTTCAGGTGTTCTAAAGAACAAAATAAAAATCCCCCACATGAAAATATATAGTGGGATTTGTTCTTTTCCAGCCATTGTTAAAACCACAAGTATCCAAAATATGATCAATTTTTTTGTAGTGAATTTATTTTCCTTGTACATTTTTTCAAATAAATAAAAAGCTCCAAGGAAAAATGGTATGGCTGCAGTAACAGCATGAAACCCCATTGTACCGTTTATAAAACCCATGGATGGGTAAAGAAGATAGGCACATCCAAGTAAGCAGGCGGCTAGATCTGATTTTAATTCCATTTGGGCAATTTTATAAACAATAATAGAAGAAAAAATAACGAGAAAAACCTCTACTATGACTATTGTTAAAGGATGTGGGTATATTGCAAAAGCTGGGGCAAACAACACAAGCAGGGGATCTACATGGCTCATAGACCATCTTGGAACATTTGAACCAAAATAATCAGTCAAATACATGAATTTACCATTCAGGGTATACCAAATCATCTGAACCATGTTTCCAAGATCAAATTTTCCAAAATCAAAGTTGTTATATCTGAAAATATTAAGCTTATAAGCTACAAAAAAATTAATAGCCGAAAAAGCTATTAAAACTACCAAAAATATATGCTTTTTTATTAAATTAAAGAACTTAGATAACATCTCAATAACCAAATAAAACCAAAACGACCTGTATTATAACTGATTATTCTAAAAGATAATTCGCTTTGGCAAATTCGTATACTCTATCTATTTCTCTGGCCCTAGCAGTCCAAGAATATATTAAGGCTACTTTATTAAAATCTACGGTACTCAAACCACCATCAACAATTTTAAAAATATAATTAGCAATATACTCAGCATCTAGATCTTCCAGATAATACAAACCCTCTATATCTTCTGATAGCTTGAAACCTGAAACTAAGCACGGTATGCCACAAGAAAGACCTTGTGTAACAACTTTAGGCAGACCTTCCCAAACTGACGGAAGTACAAAAATGTCAGACACCTGATATGCGATAGGGACTTGAACATAAGGTGTATAACCTACTTTTACAACCCTACCTTCTAAACCATTTATCTTAATAGTCTCATTTATTTTTCCCATATATCCAGAATCTCCAGGACCTACCATTAAAAGTTTGTAGTCTTTTGGCAAATATCTTAAAGCTTCGACTAACAAGTGAACATTCTTTCTTTCGGACATAACCCCATGGTTAAGTATTACTTTATCTTCAATATCAAGACCTAGATCACGTCTAGATTTCTCCATCTCCTCCACACCTACAGGCTTGAACAACTCAGGATTAACACCAGACTCAACAAAAAAACATCTCTTTGGGTCTGCTCCATAATATTCAACAGCTTTTTCTAAATTAGATTTACTAACAAATATACAGGCTGCTGCAGCTTTTACAGCGTGTTTATCAGAAAAAATGGATAATGGCCAAACCAAATACCTAGCTAAGGGGGTTATAGGTTTATTTTGCTCCTCCATTTTGGCCCACCTATCTTTAGCAACATTATGAAAATGGACAACTAAAGGTACATTTAGTTCTTTTGACCATGGAAAAAATTTCTGCAAAAACCACCTATACCAGTAGATCCAAACCGCAAAATGCCCGTGAGAATGAATTATATCTGGGGTATTTTTCCTTCTCCATATAAGATACTTAAAAAATAGAATCACGGAACTTGTAAAAAATATAGTTCCAGGAAGAGGCTCTCTTATAATAGGGTTTATTTTTGCACCCCCAGGATTTTCTATAGCCCCAGCATTTGGCCACCTCCCGCAAAAAATCTCTACCTCATGACCTTCTTTTAACTGACTAGCAGTTAGTTCGTATGGATGAGCCGCCAAACCCTGCCAGGGAGGTGGCCAATCGTATATAAGTCTTAATATTTTCATTTTAATATGTCCAAAAAAACTTTTTCGTAATCATCTATCATTTTACCAATTGTAAATTCTTTTTCAGCTTTTTCTTTTGCATAATTTCCCATATTATCTCTTAAAGTTTTATTATCTATTAATTCTACTAGTTTTTTCTTAAATAACACTTTATTGCCACTTTCTATCAAAAACCCGTTTTTACCATCTTCTATAGCATCGGGAACACCACCCATATCAAAAGCCACAACAGGTATTCCAGAGAACATAGATTCAACTAAAACCATTGGAAATCCTTCTACTCTATTGGTTGGAAAAACAAAAACGTCGGGTGATAAATTTTTTATAAATTCATAATGAGGCATTTTTCCGTGAAATATAACCCTATCTTTAATATTTAAATCTTCAGCTTTCTTTTTTGCTTCTTCTAAACAAGGTCCGTCACCAACAACATGCAGTTTCACATTTCTATCAATTTCTTTCATCATTTTTATAACAGTCATTATCCCTTTTGATTTTTCTACCCTGCCTATAAAGTAAATGTCTGTATTTTTTTCATCTGTTTTTGTTTTTTTATTTTCAAATAACGACCCATCAACTCCGTTATGTATAACTTTGACTTTTTTATCATCAACAAAAGTCTCTGAAATTAAAGCTTTTTTAACATAATGTGATACTGCAACCACAACGTCAGAGTGTAAAACAAACCTTCTTTGTCTACCAAAATACTGTCTTAAAAAATATTGAGTATTCCTCAATGACCAGTAAATATCTTTAATTCCTGAGATATTTTTAAAGAAAGTGACAAGCTCCGATAAAGCGGTTCCATGTGATATTGAAGCAGTTTTAATATTAAGTTTAATTTTATTTTCAATGATACTTTCCGCGGCAGAACTTTGACCTAAAGCCAAATCAAATTTTTCTTTTTTATGAAATTCTTCAAAAACCTCTAAAGACTTCTTTGTCCAGCTATCCTTTTTTAAACCTGAAAATAAATAGTTTCCATACTCAGCATCAATAAAAACGTACTTTACACCATTAACAAAAGCATCATCTCCCTCAAAATCTCTTTTAGGTGAAAAAATTGTTATTTCATGTCCCCTTTTCACAAGTTCCTCACACAAAGCTCTGTTCTGAGTTTCTAAACCCCCATAATTTTTGTGAAGTGTTGTAGATTTTGCAAATACAGCTATTTTCATTTTTATAAAAGCATTTGTTCCAGTTTTTCTATATTTTTATCTAAACTGAAATCTTCCTTAACCTTATTATAAAGGTTTTCTCCTAATATTTTTGCCTTTTCCTTGTTATTTACTAATTCCTCAATTTTATCAGCAAGACAAGTTGGATCTTTTTGTCTACAAACCAAACCGGTCAAATTATCTATTATCAATTCATTTGTACTCCCAGCGTCAGTGGCTATCACTGGCAGTTTAAAAGCACCTGCTTCAAATAAAACATTGGCTATACCATCAACGTCTCCTTCTTTAGTTTGTATACTTGGAAAAACTAGGAAATCAGCTGATTTATAGTAAGAAAGTGTTTCTTCATTGGACAGTCCTTTATTTTCACCAATTATTTTTACCGTTTCAACTAGACCTAGTTCTTTTATTTTCTCCACTAAAACCTCGTACAAAGGTCCGGAACCTATAATGGCAGAATTAATTAAAATACCCTTATTTTTCAGAATTTTAATAGCTTCAATTAAATAAACTAAACCCTTTTTCTCAACTAATCTACCAACGGATAACATATAGGGCCGCTTTACGTCTAAATTCGCTTTTTCTGGTATTTGTGAAATTTTATAGGTATCAACACCATGGTAAGCTAAAACCACATTGTTTTTTCCTAATTTATTGGCCCAAGATAGAACATTTTGATAAGCATTTTTGTTACATATTGTTATATATTTCGCAGTTTTAACCTTTTCCTCAACATATTCAGAATTTACCGTTATATCTTTTGCATGTGCTGAGATAATGTAAGGAACTTCCAGTATATTAGCAATAATCATAGCTATTGTAGACGGTTCTGATAAAAAATGAGCCAAAATAATGTTCGGGTTTAATTTGGAAAATTTGTGAGCGTATAAAACGGATTTTAAGAAGACATATAATTTCTTTCCAAAACTTGCTTGATTTGCAATTACATCTGGAGAGGCACCTGTGTTCTCAATACTAATAAAATTACTAAAAGCGCTTTTTATTTTTCTAAACTTAGAAATCACAAAAAAAGCAGATTCTAGAATATCAAGAACAGCGGGTCTGCTATAAACAATCTTACCATTCAGTTCAGAAGAAACACTTCCCTTTCCCTTTAGGATAGAAAATACAACAACATCTACATTACCCCGCTCTGAAAGCTTTGAGACTTCTCGCTCTATAAATGTCTCTGTAAGAACCGGAAATTCCGGTATAAAGATAAGGGCTTTTTTATTTCCCATCTCTTAATATTACACCAGAACCGCTGCTAGATTTTTTATCTAACAACTCGGTCCCGTTGGTTCTCTTACCTACAGCAAAATACACAAACCCAGCTGATTCGACTTTCTTTCTATCAAGCACGTTCCTACCGTCAAATATCACGGGTTCTTTTAATAAAGATTTAACTTTATCAAGATCTAGGTTGGAGAAGTCTTTCCACTCGGTCAATATAACAAGAGCATCTGAATCATGCATTACCTCATATTTATCTAAACAATAATCAACACTCACTTCTCCTAAAACCTTCTTTGCATTGTACATTGCCTCTGGATCAAAAGCTTTTATTTTTGCCCCAAGACCGCGTAAATGTTTAACAACTCCCATTGCTACTGACTCTCTCACATCATCAGTATTTTCCTTAAAAGATAATCCCAAAACTCCAATAGTCTTTCCAGACAAATTACCATCAAAATACCTTGAAATTTTGTTAACAAAATACTCTCTTTGTAATTTATTAACTTCTATAACACCTCTCAGGAGTCTGAAGTCATAATCTTGGTTAGTTGAAGTTTTATAAAGAGCCGATACATCTTTAGGGAAACAGCTACCACCATAACCTATACCAGCATTCAAAAACTTTGGACCTATTCTTGAATCTAAACCCATCCCTTTTGCTACTGTTGATACATCAGCACCAGATCTCTCACAAAGTTGAGCCATCTCATTTATAAAAGATATTTTTGACGCCAAAAAAGCGTTAGAGGCATACTTAATCATTTCGGCCGATCTTAGATCACATTCAACAATAGGTCTTTCTAGGTGAGAATAAAGTTCTCTCATAATAGACAAAGCTTTTTCTGAATCAGAACCTATAACTGTTCTTTCAGGGTTTCTCATATCTTCTACTGAATAACCTTCTCTTAAAAACTCAGGATTAGAAACAACATCAAAATCTACGTTGTAAGTAAGATTTTCTTTTATTTTTTTCTTTACTATCTCATTTGTCCCTACAGGTACTGTACTTTTTACAACAATCACTTTATACCCATCTAAACATTTTCCTATGTCTTCAGCTACTTTCCAAACAAATGATAAATCAGCATCCCCTGCCTCACTTTGAGGAGTTCCAACACAGATGAAAATGATGTCAGATTTTTTTACACCTTCTGAAAGAGATGTCGTGAAAGATAATCTACCTTCACTTATATTTTTTAAAACTATCTCCGAAAGACTAGGCTCAAATATAGGCATATCGCCTTTTTTAATTCTCTCTATTTTTTCGGCATTTATATCAACACCTACTACATCATTCCCCCAATCTGAAAAAACAGCCGCACCAACTAAACCAACATAACCTGTACCTACAACGCATATTTTCATATTAATTTAAAAACACCTCATAAATAAATATCTATTCTTGTGGGGAAATTGAGGTAAGTTGAGCAGATTTATATTTTCCCCTAACAAAACGCCATTTTATCTGCAATATTTCAAGGGCCATTTTAATTGAATCCCTTATAGGACTCACTCCTTCTGTCTTCACATGTACCCAAGTAACAGGAACGGACTTTATTTTATAACCTAACTGCCTAGATAGCAACAAAACTTCTACATCCCACGCCCCAGTATAAGCTGATTTTAGCTCTTTTGCGTTCTTAAGCGACTCTATCCTTGGAAAAACATCTTTAACACATTTCTTAGTAAAAAGTTTAAAACCACATTGTGTATCTTTTATTCCAGGTAGAGCTATTATCCTAACTAAAAAGTTAAAAACTCTTCCCATAAGATGCCTGTGAAAAGGTTCATTTATTCTTTCTGCACCTACACCTTCTCTGGAAGCTATAACAACGTCATATCCCTGTTCTTCTATCCAAACAGAAAGTTTTTTTATTTCAGATATAGGTGCCGACAAATCAGCATCGGCCATGTAAATAAGGTCTCCTTTGGCCTCCATAAAACCTGACCAAACTGTAGGACCTTTACCTCTATGTGGGTTTTCTAAAACTACTATCTCAGAATTCTCACTTGCAAGATTTTTAACTATTTCTAAAGTATTATCAGAACTATTATCATCAGAGACTATAACTTCAAAAGATTCTGTATACCCCCTCATAAAACCAAGGATTTGGACAAGAGTGGGAGATATTCTACCTGACTCATTGTAAGTTGGTATTACTATTGAATACTTCACAGATCCTTTTCCTTCCATATTATCTTATTATACACAGTATAGTTCCATATTAAGCCAAGCATTATCCCTATAAAAAATGTAATATTAGAAACTAAAAATGTGTCTCCAAATTGTGATACCGAAAATTTTATCATTTGAGAACGTAAAAATATTGGGACATAAGAAGAAAGTATATAAATGAGAAAACCCTTTATTTTTCCAACTATTCCAGATATCTTATTTTCTTTAAAAGACCAAAAGTTATTAATAGTAAAAGTCACGAGCATAGCAATTAAACCCGATAGTAAAGAGGCCGTCTTTGAATTTGAAAAAGAAATTCTTAAAACATTAAAAAGACCGGAATCAACAATAAGACCCGTAACACCAACAATACAAAATTTAAGAAATTTTTGAGTTTGAGGATCTTTCAGACGAAGATTTAAAACCACTCTTAGAGAATCTATCATGTTATTTCTCTCCATTTTGGATGTACCCTCGTCTCTTAAACCAAACTGTATAGGAATTTCCTTTATTTTTGCACCTGCTTTGTGCATTTTATACAAAAGATCCATTTTATAAGCAAAACCTTTTGATAAGATATTATCTAAATCAATGGAATCTGCATATCCCTTAACCCTTGAAGCTTTGTAACCTGTCGTAAAGTCATTAACTCCTTTAACACCAAGAATAACTTTAGAAAGGGTATTACCTAGCTTACTGTACATTTTTCTCTTAAACTCCCATTCCTTTGGGATACTACCTCCTTTTACAAATCTGGAACCTATAACGTAGTCATAACCTTCATCAATTTGTTTTACAAGGTTTTTTATTTCCTTTGGATCATGTTGAAAGTCCGCATCCATTTCTATCAAAACATCAGCCCCCATTTCTTTCATAGCATGTTTGAAACCATAAACATATGCTGCTCCTAAACCAGCTTTTTTCTCCTCCATTAACAGATGAACAAATTTATAATCTTTCATTTTGTCTCTCACTACGTCAGCAGTGCCGTCAGGGGAATTACCTTCAACTACCAAAAGATTTAGCTCATGGGAAGGAATATTTTTAAATTCTTTATCTAGTGCCTCTATTAACCTGCCTATATTTTTAGACTCGTTATAAGTAGGAACTACAATAACTATTTTCATAACTTAAAAACTTAAAACAACAAAGAATAAAAGGAATGATAACAAACCAAACAAAGAATACTCATAAACTATGTTTTTTGTTAGTTTTCCTCTTATATAGTGGTGAATTATACCCCAAAAAATGTATAAAACAGAACCTAACCCACTAAGCAATATCAAAACATCTTTATTAAACCTAAAAATATAAATCAGAATAATAAAAGCTATCACTGCCACCATTAAGATAAAATATTCTATTCTGTTTTCTTTTATATTTTCCAACATATTCTCCTTAAACTACCAACCCAGGTCTTAATATAAACCAAATACTAGCAATAACCATAGCTATAATAACAATATGGGCTAGAGTCAGACCCGTAAATTTCCTAATACCTTTCTTTCTTGAATATAAAACATCTACTGCAAGAAGGGACCCTACAAATCCTCCAAAGGCAAGACTGACTGTTTTTGTAGCTTTTGTTACATCTACCACAACTTTTGTTTCTTGTGGGTTTGTGGCCACTACAACAGTGTTATTCTCCTCAGGGTCTTTTTGCTCCTCACTGGGAGGTTCGTTGAGATTTTCTGTTTTTTCTGTAGCTCCAGCAACAGAAGTCACAGCTTTAATCTGACTTTTTTCCAAAACTGCTTGCTCTTCTTTAGTATCAGCTAACATAGAAGGTTGTCTTGGTCTGCCAAACATTTGTACTACCAGAGTTGTTTCATAACCATCCATAACACCGTTAACAACTGCAAAACCAACCTCATCATAATTTTTACCTATAAGATTACTCTTGTGAGATGGAGAATTAAACCAAGCCTCTACAACTTCTTTTGAAGTAGAGAAGTTCTTTGCAAGATTTTCACCAGCATATATGTAATCATAGCCTTCAGAAATAATGAAATCCCAAGGTTCTTTTCCATCCGGAGCTACATGAGCCCAATAACCGTCTGCAAACATATCTTGAGCTTTCTTTTCCGCAGCTGAAGACAATTTTGCGTTTAACCTTAAATTTGAAGCCCCGTTCTCCTCTCTCTTCTTATTAGTGTACTTCAAAAGATCGGACACACTTATATTTGAAGCGTAGCCTAAAACCCCAGGTGCAAATTTTGGAATAAATCTAAAAGCTAATGTTACAAAAAGTATTACGGCACAATAGATTAAAATAGCCTTATTATCAAGAAAATCTGCTCTTTTTTTCTTATCATCTTTGGGTAAAAAACGATAAACAAATTGATATTTCTCTATAGACTTTGGATGTTTTCTCCAATATCTTACTACACCGGATCCTTCTTTTTCTTGTTTTGGTTGCAGGTCTTTCATCATCAAGATAATTATAACACTAATTAGGGCTTTAAGGCTTCTACAGCGAGTTTAAAAACTTCTTCAGGAGAACCCTCGCCATCTATTTCTAAAACCTTACCTTCATCTCTAAAAACATCAAGTGTTCTCATTGTCTCAGTATTAAATATTTCAAGCCTTCTCCTCACAGCATCTTCTACATCGTCCTCTCTTTGGATCAATTTTCCACCGCAATCATCGCAGACACCATCCACTTTTGGAGGAACTGATATGATGTTAAAAATAGACCCACATTCAGAACATGTTCTCCTTGATGAAAGTCTTTTAACAGATGTTTCTGGAGATATATTTATGTACAAAACCCAATCAAAACCTGGATTAAAATAATCTAAATCCACCAAAGCTCTACCCCAACCGTCTAATATATAACCTTTTTCATAAATATCTTTTTGAACTTCTTCTTTTAGTATGTCTGCAACCAAATCCTGAGGTACAAGCTCCCCCTTTTCCATAGCCTCATCTATCTCCTTCTTTTTAGCATGATTTTCTGGGAGATCCCTAAGAAGATGCCCTGATGATATTAAAGGAATATGAAAATACTCCCCCAACATTTTTCCAACTGTACCCTTACCACTACCTTGAGGTCCAATTAAGAGCAGTTTCATAATTCTAAAAGTCGGGAAGACCTAAATCCTTTAACTGACCTCTCATTTGTTTCTCCACTTTCTTATCAACGTCTCCAAAAGTATTGTTTATCAGATCTTTTAAGTCTCTCTGATCTTCTCCATCTATTTCAAGTCTTTGTATTTTTTTATCACCCCTAACGACGATTTTAATACCATCCTTTTCCCTAGTTGCCGATATCTCCTCCATTTGCTTTTTTATTTTACTCTGAGCCTGTTTAAGTCTATTTAATTCTTTTATTTTATCAAACATAGAAATATTGTATCAGATTAGTATTAGCCTAAAAATTTCTCATAACTTCTAGTGACAGTGAGGGACTCTATTTGCCTTACGGTTTCAAGAACAACCGATACTACTATAAGCAAACTTGTGCCTCCTATGTCTATAGCTTGAGATCCAAATATAAAATTCATAAGATACGGCGTTATAGCAACCAATCCTAAGAACAAAGATCCTGCTAAAGTTGTTCTAGAAACGATTCTCTTTAAATACTGAGATGTAGATGTTCCTGGTCTAACCCCAGGTATAAAACCCCCTCTCTTTTTAATATCATCAGCTATTTTGTCAGGGTTAAACTGTATAAAAGTATAAACAAATGTAAAACCTACAACTAAGAGAAAGTAAACAAGATTATAAGTTAAAGATGTGCTTTCAAATGTATTAATCAGAAAATTTCCTAAACCAATTAAAGATGCTTTTCCAGACGCAGCCAAAGGTCCTCCTATCATTCTTGGTATTGAAACTAAAGAAACGGCAAATATTATTGGAATTACACCTGCTTGATTTATTTTTATAGGCAAATAATTGGTTACTTTCTGGGATCTTTCACCTCTTCTACCGTATTCTATAAGTATATTTCTAGTTCCCTCATTTACTAAAACTACAGCAACTATTATGAGTAACATCAGAACCAACATAATAATCACATTTAAATAACTTGAGGATGATATACCAGCCAAAACACTTAAAATACCTGCAGGCAATCTGCTTATTATTGATACAAATATAAGCATTGAGATTCCATTCCCTATACCGTGTTCGGTCAATAAATCTCCCAACCAAACAAGAAGTAATGTGCCAGCAGTAAAAGTCAATATAAGTATTACAAGATCAAAGGAATAGAGGGTATTTATTATCCCCTGCCTACTTAATAAAAAGTAGATACCATAGGACTGAACAAAAGCCATTGGAACAGATAAAAGTTTTGTATACATATTTATCTTTTCCTGACCATATTCTCCTTCTTTGGACATCTCTTCTAATGACGGGATTAACATTGTTAAAAGTTGAATTATAATTGAAGCATTGATATAAGGCCCTAACCCAAGAGTGACAATTGAAAAATTCTGAAAACCGCCGCCACTAAATAAATTAAAAAATCCAAAAAACACACTTTGCTCTAAATAAGATTTAATAGAGGATGAGTCAACCCCAGGAACAGGTATATGAGCCAACAACCTAAATATAGAAATAATAAATAATGTAAAAATTATTTTCTTCCTTAATTCAGGAAGTTTAAGTATTTTAAGCATTTATAGTAGCACCGAAACTTTCAATCTTTTCTTTAGCTTTTTGCGAATATTTAAGGTCCTTTATAACTACTTTTTTCTTTATCTCACCAGTTGATAGTATTTTCACGCCACCTGCTGGTACAGATTTTATAACTTTCTTTTCTACCAACTTTGCAACTGTTACTTCTTCACCATCCTTAAACTTATTTAAAACATCAAGATTAATTGAAACATATTTTTTAGATGCTGGGTTTTTAAAACCACCTAACTTAGGTAATTTTTTATACAATGGAGATTGACCGCCCTCAAAACCGATCCTTGGTTTTACTCCTTGCCTAGACTTTTGACCTTTCTGACCTTTCCCTACTGTGTGACCGCCCTTACCACTACCTATACCTCTACCAACTCTTTTGCTTTTTTTACGATCATTAAGTTTATTAAGATTACTCAAAACCATATTATTTCTTTAATTTTTTTAAAGCCTTTAAGGTGCATCTGACATTTAAAAGCTTATTATTTGAACCTAATACTTTTGATGAAATATCTCTAATACCTGCAAGTTCTAAAACTGTTCTAACAGAACCCCCTGCTATAACCCCAGCACCTTCGGGAGCGGGTTTTAACAAAACTTTAGATGCCCCAACCTTAGCCTCAACTTGATGAAATATTGTTTTTCCTTCCATTTTAATTGAGTAGGTATTCTTTTTGGCAGAAGATACTGCTTTACCTATAGCATCAGCAACATTAAGGGCCTTCCCATACCCATATCCGACCCTACCATCTCTATCACCCACGACAACAAGAACAGTAAAACCTATTGTGTTACCACCCTTTACTTTTTTAGAAACTCTTTTTATTTCTATTATTTTTTCCTCAAACTCAGTTATCTTAGCTGGTTTAACAGAAATATCTTTCTTTTTCTCTTCTTTTTTATTCTCTTTTCTGTCTTCTATTTTTTTCTTTTCTTCTTTTTTCATAATTTCAAACCCCCATCTCTGGCACCTTCTGCAAGAGATTTTACACGCCCATGGTATCTATAACCACTTCTATCAAAAACTACACTCTTAACATTTTTCTCTAAAGCTCTTTTAGCAATCTCTTTTCCAACTTCAAAAGCTTCTTGTGTTTTAGTTACCCCTTTTTTGTTTTCAAGCTTCTTTGATGAAAATTCCACCAAAGTATTATCCTTGCTATCATCAATAATCTGAGCGTATATATAGTTATTAGATCTAAAAACAGACAATCTAGGTGTCTCTGATGTTCCAAATACCTTAGATCTTATACTTAGCTTTCTTCTTTCTCTTTTAGTTTTTCTTTTAATTACGTGATACATTTTTAAGCAGCTCCTCCTGATCCAACTTTTCCTGCCTTACCAGCTTTTCTTCTTATAACTTCGTTTTCATATTTTATACCTTTCCCTTTATACGGTTCCGGCTTTCTTATCTTTCTAATATTTGCTGCAACCAAACCCACTAGATGCTTATCAATCCCAGAAACAGTTATATGAGTGTTATCTTCAACCTTTAAATCCACACCTTTTGGAGAAACAAAAGTAACGGGATGAGAAAAACCTACTGTTAAAGATATCTCATTATTAGATACCTGTTTTGCTCTATAACCAACACCAACAAGCTCTAATTTCTTCTCAAAAGGCTCTGTAACACCTTTTATCATATTGGCAATTATAGCCCTGGTCATGCCCCACTTAGCAGGAGAGTCTTTTTTCTTTCCTACCATCTCAATTGTTAAAGAATTATCATCCTTTTTTAAAACCACATCATCTACAATTTTCAAAGACATTTCCCCCTTTGGACCTTTTACCACGACATCACTACCGTTCATTTCTACGGTTACTCCTTGTGGTATTTCAATTGGTGCTTTTCCTATTCTACTCATATTTTAATAAACCTCGCACAAAACTTCTCCACCTAATTTTTTCTTTTTAGCCTCTCTTCCATCCATAATTCCTCTGGAAGTGGAGACAACCAAAACACCCATTCCCTGAAGAACAGGTCTTAATTCTTCCGATTTTCTATAAATCCTTCTACCTGGCTTAGATATTCTCTTGGCATGAGAAAGTCTTATAACACCATCTTCTCTTGATAAAGTTAACCCCAACATTTTTGACTTACTATTTTCTTCTTTAAAAACCTTAACTTCTTCTATAAAACCACAATCTTTCAAGACCTTGGCAATAGACTCACACTCAATTGTATGAGGCAATTCCAAAACACTTCTGTCTGCCATAGCACTATTTTTAAGAGAGCTTATCATGTTGGATGTTCTATCTATACTCATATTTACCAGCTTGCCTTTCTTACTCCGGGAAGTTCCCCTTTGTGAGCCATTTCCCTAAAACATTTTCTACATATCTTAAACCTTCTCATGTAACCTCTTGGGTTTCCACACACAGAACATCTATTATATTCTCTGGAAGAAAATTTTTGTTCCTTTTTATTTTTTTGTATTAAAGCTTCTTTCGCCATAATTAACCTATTTATCCTGTGCCACTATAACCTCAGAAAACGGAAAATTCAACTTTTTAAGTAAAAATCTATTTTGTTCTATATCTTTACCACTAAAAACTATTGTCACTTGTAGACTTCTTATCCCTTTAGTGGTGTTAGGATTTACTTCAGGAAATATAACATGTTCTCTTATCCCAACAGAATAGTTACCATTCTGATCAAAGGAATCTGGGCTAAAACCTCTAAAATCTCTTATTCTTGGAAAGGCTATATTAATTAGTTTATCCAAAAATGCCCACATCCTATCACCTCTTAAAGTTACTGCAAAACCAACAACATCCCCTTCTCTTATTTTAAAACCAGCTTCAGATTTTCTAGCTTTTCTTTCAAATACCTTCTGTCCGCATATTTCAGATAGCTCTTCAGCAAAAGAATCAACAGCTTCTTTGTTTTCTCTAAAAGGACCTATTCCAGAATTTACACTTATTTTTTCAATACCTGTAACTTCCATTACATTTTGAAGTTTAAATTCTTTTTTTATTTCCTCAGCTATTCTATTTTTATATTCTTCTTTTAATCTGTTCATATCTTTTTATCTAAAACATCGCCAGTTTTCTTAGAAACTCTATATTTTTTACCATCTATCATCTTATATCCAACTCTTACTGTCTTTTTTGAGGACTCATCATAATACATAACGTTAGAAACATCTATAGGTTTTTCTATACTTATTATTCCCCCTTCTTTTGACACTGCCCCTGGTTTAACATGTCTTTTAACCACGTTCACACCTTCAACAACAATTTTATTCTCAGAGTTTATAACTTTTAATACTTTAGCTATCTTACCTCTGTCTTTACCTAATATTATTTTTACTTTATCGTCTTTTCTAATCCTCATTTATAGAACCTCCTTAGCTAAAGAAACCATTTTTGTATAACCTTTATCTCTTATTTCCCTTGCTACAGGCCCAAAAACTCTAGTTCCAACCATATTTTTATCTTTATCTATAACTATTGCAGCGTTATCATCAAATCTTATGTAACTACCATCTTTTCTTCTTACTTCTTTTCTAGTTCTTATAATTATTGCTTTAGCTATACTATGATCTTTTAAAACACCTGTAGAAGAAGCTCCTTTAACGACAACTGTCACGATATCACCAAGTCTGGCTTGTCTTTTATTGGAACCTGGAATACCAACTATCTTCAACATTATGGCACCAGAGTTATCAGCTGGTTTTAAATATGCACCAATTGGTAACACTTTAAATTTCCTCCTTATCAGTGATTTTACCTATCACCTTAAAAGAAACTTCTTTGCTAAAAGGCTTACATTCCTCTATAGTTACAAAATCTCCTACTGATAGTCCTAAATCATCTCTAGCTTTTATCTTTTTTGTATTTCTATATTTCTTTCCGTATATAGGATGTCTTTTTGATCTATCTACAGCAATCACTACTGTCTTATCCATTTTATTAGATATTATTTTTCCTTTTAGTATTTTTACGCTCATTTTTTACCCTCACTTAATTTTTCATTTAACACAGTTTGGATTCTAGCAATATCCTTTTTCATCAGACTTGCTTTTTTAACATTTTTTTCCTTTTTTTGTAAGACATCAGCTACAACCTTTTGTTTATCTTTCTTTATCTTTTCTAACTCCTTTTTCAAATCGTCTATATTCTTTTTTCTAAGCTCGGTAATATCCAACATTACATTTCCTTTCTAACAAACTTAGTCTTCACAGGTAATTTTGCTGAGGCCTTTGCAAAAGCCTTTTTAGCTAAATCTTCTGTAACACCAGCTAATTCAAAAATTATTTTACCGGGCTTAACAAGAGCAGAGTAATGATCTGTAGGAGACTTACCACTACCCATTCTTGTTTCATTAGGTTTTTTAGCAACAGGCTTATCAGGAAAAGCTCTTATCCAAAGTTTCCCACCTCTTTTTGTTGCATGAGAAATAGCTTTTCTTGCTGATTCTAATTGCCTAGAAGACAGAAGACATCTATCAACTACCTTTAATCCAAAATCTCCAAAAGCTATTTCGGATCCTCTTACAGAGATACCTTTATTAGTACCTCTTTGCTGTCTCCTAAATTTTACTTTTCTAGGCATCAACAACATAATATTTCCTCACTATTTAAGTGTTACTTCTCCCTTATAAATCCATACTTTTATTCCAATTGTCCCAAAAATCATTTGACAATGGACTTGAGCAAAATCTATGTCTGCTCTTAAAGTTTGTGCTGGTACAGAACCCTCTTTGTATGTTTCTGACCTTGATATTGTATTACTTCCACTCAAAACTCCAGCTAATCTAATCTTTATACCTTTTGCACCCTTATCTATAGCAGAACTCAAGGCAAAATTAATAACTCTTCTATAAGGAACTCTTCTTTTTAATTGTCTGCATATGTAATCAGCTACAAGCTGGGCTTCGGTTTCAGAAGATTTTACCCCTTCTGCTGTTATTTTCACTTTACCCTTAGTTATCTTTTTTATTTCTTTTTCAATTTCCTCCACTCCTGTACCACCTCTTCCAATAACAACCCCCGGCTTTGAAACTTTTATCAAAACACTTACCTCATTTTCTGTTCTTTCTATTTCAACATTTTTCAAACCAGCACTGCTCAACCTCTCGGACAATAAATCTCTTATCTTTTTATCCTCAATTAAAAGATTGGCGTAATCTTTTTTAGAGGCAAACCATCTGGAACCCCAGTTTTTTGATATTCCAACTCTATATCCTACAGGATTTATCTTCTGCCCCATTATTTTTCAACCCTTTCATCTAAACTTACATAAATATGACTATATCTTTTCAAAATAGGATCAACTCTTCCTTTAGCCCCAGGACTCATCCTTTTCTGCATAGGGCCTTCGCTAACCCATATTCTTTTTATAAATAATTTATCCTTATCCATCTTATTATTGTTTACTGCATTTGCTTCTGCAGATTTTACTACTTTTAAAACTATCTTCCCTGCTTTGCTTCTATCAAAAGCTAATATTCTCTTAGCACTTTCTAAATCTTTTCCTCTTACCAAATCCAAAACTATGGCCACCTTTTTTGGTGATATTCTTGCCCCCATGTGTTTTGCTGTAACTTTAACGTCTATCATTCGGTTCCTTTCTTAGATGAGTGCGCCCTAAACGTTCTTGTGGGGGAGAACTCACCTAGTTTATGGCCTACCATAGATTCCGTAACAAAAAACGGAATATGCTTCTTTCCGTTGTAAACTTCAAATGTTAACCCAACCATTTCAGGTATTATTGTAGATCTTCTTGACCATGTTTTTATAGGATTCCTATCACCGCTTGCCAAGGCTTTTTCCACTTTTTTCATTAATTTTTCGTCTACGTATATTCCTTTTTTTAGTGATCTAGACATATTAATCCTTTATAAGAAATTACTTCTTTTTACCCTTTCTCCTACTAACTATAGTGTAATCAGTTTTAGCTCTCTTTCTGGTTTTAACACCTTTAGTTTTCCATCCCCACGGAGATACAGGAGCTACCATACCAATACCAGATGTGCCGTATTTACCAGCATGTGGGTGATCTCTATGGGGATCTCCCATAGCAACACCTCTAACATGAGGTCTTCTTCCCAAGTATCTCTTTCTTCCAGCTTTTCCTAAATCAATATTTCTCTTATCAGCATTTCCTATTACACCTATGGTGGCATAGCAAACGCTTCTAATTCTCTTAACCTCGCCACTAGGAAGCTTTACGTTAACATATTCTCCCTCTTTTGCAATAATTTGAGCCTGATTTCCAGCTCCTCTGCAAAGTCTGGCCCCAGCTTTAGGATTGATCTCTATATTATGAATTGACATCCCAAGAGGTATTTTAGACATAGGGACGCTGTTCCCAACTGCAATATCAGCACTTTCTCCGGACATTACGGTAGTGCCTATCTCTAAACCTTCGGGAGCTATTATATACCTCTTTTCACCATCTGCATAAGATAAAAGTGCTATATTAGGACCTCTGTTTGGATCATTTTGTATACTAACTACTTTTGCTGGAATATCATACTTATCTCTTTTGAAATCTATTATTCTATAAAGTTTTTTCGCACCCCTTTGCTTATGTCTTGACGTTATCTTACCTCTGACTCTACCTGCTGTAGCATTTTTTCCTTTAGTTAAAGATTTTAAAGGTCTAACATCATCAACTCCCTTTACTAAGGTTTTTCTTGTTCTAAGCCCTTCACTTGTAGGTTTATATGTTTTAATCATTTATTATCTCCGTTATTTATCCTTAGGAAATAAATCAATACTTTGGCCTTCTTTTAATCTGACTACAGCCTTTTTCCATCTTCTAGGTGTAGAGAATTCTCTTGTTTTACCTATTCTAGAAGATTTTCCAGGCATTATAACAGTTTTTACTTCTGTGACATCTACACCATATACATCTTTCATTTCATCTTTTATAGCACCTTTTGTAGCACTCATAGCAACTTTAAAAACATATCTCCCATAAGCAGAATGGTCATATGATTTCTCTGTTACTATTGGTTCTATAATAGACTTGCTTAATCTCATTTAGAAAACCTTTCTTGAACCTTTAATACTGCATCCTTTAAAAATAAAACTGTCGGGGTCTTTACAACATCGTAGGCATTCAAACTATCTGAATTTACTAAAAATACTTCTGGTATATTTCTGGAACTTCTAACGATATTTTCTTGATCACCATTCCAGACAAACATAACTCTTCCATTAATCTTTAATTTTTCTAAAGCATCTGCAAAAATCTTCGTTTTAGGCTCCTTTATATCAGAACCATCTATTACAACAATTTTTCCTTCCCTCATTCTTAAGGACAAAGCCGATTTCAAAGCATTTTCTCTTAAACTTTTGCTAATAGATAATTTCCAACTCTTAGGTTTTGGCCCATGGGCAATACCACCATGTACCCAAATAGGGCTTCTTGTAGATCCGTGTCTTGCTCTTCCAGTACCTTTCTGTCTCCAAGGCTTGGCTCCACCACCAGAAACTTCAGATCTGTCCTTTGTAGAAGCTGTGCCCTGTCGTTGATTCATTTGGTAAACCCTAATATATTGGGTCAAAACGTTCATATTAGGTTCAAAATCAAAGATACTATCTTTTAGCTCTATTTGTTCTATTTTTTCACCTTTTAGATTTAATACATCTACTTGCATTTTATTTACCTTCAATAAAAACTATCTCAATTTTAGAATTTCTTGCCCCAGGAACAGGACCTGACACCATAATCTGATTTTCATTTGGTAAAACTTTCATTACTTTCAAACCTTTTATAGTTACCCTACTATTTCCTGCCCTACCGGCCATCTTTTTACCTTTTAAAACTCTTCCTGGTGTTTGAGATCCTATAGATCCAGGTGCTCTTGCAGTTATCCCCTGACCTCTAGTGGCAGGCCCACCGTGAAAACCCCATTTTTTCATAACACCCGTGAAACCTTTACCCTTCGAGGTTCCTACAACAACAACATCTCTATTCTCCATATCTTCTGTCAAATTCTCACAATGTATAACGGTAACAGGGGTAACAGCCCCATCATCAGAGAAGATCTGTGTCATATTCATCTTTTTTCCTGTTAGTTTTTCCATTTTTATTTAAAAAAATTAGCGCCCAAGGGCGCCTTTATATAAACCCTTTTGTAACTGTTATTTATGTCCTTATTTTTATCATTATTTTAACTTTTTGCCTAATAATCCAAAAACAAGATAGAATACTACATTTTTATTGAAATTCCAACCCCTGCTGGTAAGCTTAATTTTGACAATGTTTCAATAGTAGATGGTGTAGGATTCATAACATCTATAACTCTTTTATGCGTTTTTAATTCAAACTGTTCCCTAGACCTTTTATCTATGTGAGGACCTCTTATAACAGTGAATCTTTCTGTTTTTGTAGGTAATGGGACAGGTCCTGCAACCTGAGCACCTGTTCTTATTGCAGTATCAACTATTTTTGAACAACTAAGATCTATTATCCTACTATCATAAGACTTTAATTTTATTCTTATCTTTGTTTCTTTTTGTGTTTTACCTTTAGCCATTAAGATAAAATGTCCCCCGCCTTTGGCGGGGGACATCCCAATTTACATCAACCTTAAGCTATTACCTTTGAAATAACTCCGTGACCAACTGTATTACCGCCTTCTCTTATAGCAAACCTCATACCTTCTTCCAAAGCAACAGGTGTAATAAGCTTAACTCTCATCTTTACATTATCTCCAGGAAGAACCATTTCTACACCTTCTGGTAAGAAAGCTTCTCCAGTAACATCTGTTGTTCTGATATAGAACTGTGGTCTATAACCTGTAAAGAAAGGTTTATGTCTACCACCCTCTTCTTTTGAAAGTACATATACCTCAGATTCAAATTCTGTATGAGGTTTTACACTTCCTGCTTTAGCAAGAACTTGCCCTCTTTCAACGTCTGTTCTTTCTATACCTCTTAAAAGAATTCCAACGTTATCTCCGGCCTGACCTTCTTTCAAGGATTTCTTGAACATTTCTATACCTGTTACTGTTGTCTTTTTGGTTTCTCTTATACCAACTATCTCTATCTCATCGTTAAGATTAACAACCCCTCTTTCAATTCTTCCTGTAACAACAGTTCCTCTTCCTGATATTGTGAAAACGTCTTCAACAGGCATCAAGAAAGGTTTATCTAAATCTCTTTGAGGTGTAGGAATGAATTCATCAACAGCTTTCATCAATTCCAAAATCTTAGCAGCTGCATCAGCATCACCTTCTAAAGCTTTTAGTGCAGACCCTCTTACTATAGGAGTTGTATCTCCAGGGAATCCATATTTATTTAGCAATTCTCTAATTTCCATTTCAACAAGATCTAATATCTCGTTGTCTTGAACCATATCACATTTGTTCATGAAAACTACCATTGCAGGAACGTTAACTTGTCTTGCAAGCAAAATGTGTTCCTTTGTTTGAGGCATTGGGCCATCTGGAGCTGAAACGACGAGTATAGCACCATCCATTTGTGCAGCTCCCGTTATCATGTTTTTGATGTAGTCTTTGTGACCAGGTGCATCTATATGAGCATAGTGCCTTTTTTCTGTCTCATACTCAACATGAGTAATATTAATTGTTATACCTCTTTCTTTTTCTTCAGGGGCGTTATCTATTGTAGTAAAATCCCTGTAAGAAGCCATCCCGTTATCTGCCAAAACTTTTGTAATGGCCGATGTTAAGGTTGTCTTACCATGGTCAACGTGACCAATGGTTCCGATATTTACATGTTCCTTATTTCTTACGAAATCTGACATTTTGTTTTTCCTTTCGGTAAATAAATTACTTACATTTTGCCAGACAACATTGTTCTGAACGTTTGCGAAAGTTCTTTATAAAAACCAAGAACACTCGCTTCCGTGCGGAACAGCGTTGCCATAGCTTAAAAACATTTACTAAAGCAAGTGATAGTTAATCAAATTAAATCAAAAAAATCAAGACTTTTAGCTAAATAACAATTTCTATCGTCTTATATTTTCCTTGGACAACGTATCAGCTATGTTAGAAGGTACTTCCTCGTAATGGCTTGGTTCCATAACAAATGATGCTCTTCCCTGTGTCATGCCTCTAAGTTCTGTCGCATATCCAAACATTTCAGCCAAAGGAACTTTTGATATTATTATTCTTGCGTTTCCTTTTTGTTCGGTGCTCTCTATCTTACCTCTCTTAGAAGATATGTTCCCTATTACATCTCCCATAAATTCCTCGGGCGTAATTACTTCAACCTTCATTATAGGTTCTAATAAAAATGTATCAGCAGATCTTTGAGCATCTCTCATAGCCTCAATAGCTGCCATCTTAAAAGCCATTTCAGAAGAGTCAACTTCATGGAAAGAACCATCAAACAATGTAACTTGAAAATCCACTAGGGGGTAACCTGCGATAACACCACTTTCTGCGGCTTCTTTTATACCTTTTTCAACCGCAGGAATATATTCTCTTGGAATAGTACCTCCAACGATTTTGTCTATAAATTTAAAACCCTCACCTCTTTCAAGAGGCTCTACTTTCAAATAAACATGGCCGTACTGACCTCTACCACCAGACTGTCTGATATATTTTCCTTCTTGCTCCACTGTTTTTCTGATAGTTTCTCTGTAGGCAACTTGAGGTTTTCCTGTGTTTATATCAAGATTAAACTCTCTTTTCATCCTATCTACAATAATATCTAGGTGAAGCTCTCCCATACCATAAAGTAATGTCTGACCTGTCTCTATATTTGTTTTTATTTGTAAAGTAGGATCTTCTTCTAGGAATTTCTTTATGATTTGAGACATTTTATCTCTGTCAGCCTTGGTCTTAGGCTCAATAACAATACCTATGACCGGTTCTGCAAAACTTATCTTATCTAGTAAGACCTTGTCCCCCTCTAAACATAGGGTATCACCTGTTGATGATTCTAAACCAACACCTGCAGCAATTTCACCGGCTGTAATTTCTTTTATCTCTTCCCTGTGGTTAGCGTGCATAAGAAGTATTCTTCCAATTCTTTCCTTTTTATCTGATGTAGCATTGTATATATATGATCCAGCAGCAGCTTTACCAGCATAAACTCTAAAATAGGTAAGTCTACCAACATATGGATCTGTTTGGATCTTAAAAGCAAGTGCTGTAAATGAACCATTTTCGTCAGACTCTACATTAATTTCTTCACCTGTATCTACTTTAACAGCTTTAACTGGTGGTACATCTTTTGGAGAAGGTAGGTAATCTATAACACCGTCTAACACTTTTTGAATACCTTTGTTAGAAAGAGCAGATCCACAAAAAACAGGGTATATTTGAGTGGAAATAGTCATTTTTCTTAATCCCTCTTTTATTTCATCTATTGTAAGTTCTTCCCCTCCTAAATATTTCTCTATTAAAGCATCATCTGATTCAGCAACTTTCTCAACCATAATAGATCTGTATTTCTTAGCATCTTCTAAGAGATCTTCTGGAATATCAAATTCAACGACATCTCCCCCATCAGCTCCTTCAAACTTATAAGCTTTCATGGTTATCAAATCTACTGATCCTATAAAACCACTTTCTAAACCTATTGGTAGTTGAACAGCTAAACCTTTCTTCGTAAGTTTTTCAGATATGGATTCTAAAGACATTAAAAAGTCACCACCTACTTTATCCATTTTATTTACAAAAAATAGTAATGGGACATCATATTTTTGTGCTTGTCTAAAAACTGTTTCCGATTGAGGCTCAACACCTTGAGAACCATCTAATACAATAACACCGCCATCTAACACTCTTAAAGATCTCTCAACCTCAGCCGTAAAGTCAACGTGTCCTGGTGTGTCTATGATATTAACTCTGTGATCTTTCCAAAAACATGTAGTGGCAGCCGATTGGATTGTAATACCTCTTTCTCTTTCCTGAGCCATCCAATCCATTTGAGTATTACCATCATCAATATCACCTATCCTGTGAGACTTTCCAGTGTAGTAGAGAATTCTCTCTGTGGTTGTAGTTTTACCCGCATCTATATGGGCGATAATACCTATATTTCTAATTTTATCTAAGGGATATACTTTATCCATTGTTTCAGCCATTTTAATACCTCGCAAAATGTGCAAAAGCTCTATTAGCTTCGGCCATTCTATGAACGTCATCTCTCTTTTTTACAGCATCTCCTGTATTTTGATAAGAATCATTCAAAACTTCATATAATTTATCTATCATTGATTTACCTTTTTTAGACTTTGCAGCATCAACTATCCATCTTACAGCTAATGCTTCTGCTCGGTCGTGCTTCAAAGGCATTGGAACCTGATAGGTAGCCCCACCAACTCTTTTTGATCTAACTTCTTGTTGAGGCATTACATTTTTAACTGCCTGCTCAAAAATTCTTAATCTCTCTTTTTCGTCTTCGTTCAACTTCAACATTGAGTCATAAACTATTGTCATAGCAAGACTCTTCTTGCCTCTTTCCATAGCAGCATTTATCATTCTTGAAACTACTTTTGATTTATAAACTTGATCGGCTATTAATATTTTTTTCTTTGCTCTTTTACCTCTCATTCTTTTTTCTCCTTAACTTTCCTTGTACCGTATATAGATCTTGAGGTCTTTCTTTTATCAACACCTGCCAAATCTGCAGTTCCCCTAACTATCTCATATTTTACACCTGGTAAATCCTGTACCTTACCACCTTTGACAACTACCACAGAGTGCTCTTGAAGATTGTGTCCTTCTCCTGGTATATAAGCTGTGACTTCCCTTTTATTTGATAACCTGACTCTTGCAACTTTTCTTAAAGCGGAGTTAGGTTTTTTTGGTGTTTGAGTTCTAACCAAAAGAACAACTCCCCTTTTTAAAGGACTGTTTCTTTTCTTCACAACTCTTTTTTTAGTATTAAAAACTTCCTTAAGAGCCGGAGTGCTTGCTTTTTTTACGTTTCTTTTTCTTCCTTTTCTGAGAAGTTGGTTAATTGTTGGCATATTATTCTATTCTAGCCCTCTCTCCGGTTGGGATTAATCTTCCTATTATCACGTTCTCTTTCAACCCCAACAAGTAATCAACCTTACCAGAGCAAGCCGCCTCGGTCAATACATTACTTGTATGTATAAATGAAGCTGCGGCCATCCAACTGTCAGTGTACAAAGCTGCCTTTGTTATCCCAAGCATTATCAATTTACCAGTTGCTGGGATACCACCACTAGCTATAACTCTTTCTGTTTCCTCATCAAATCTTGCTCTTGTAACAATTTCATCAACCATAAACTCTGTATCTCCTATATCTTCTATCTTGACGTGATTAAACATTTGCTTAACTATAACTTCTAAATGTTTATCGTTTATAGGAACACCTTGAGAAGCATATACTCCTTGAACTTCCTCTATTATGTATCTCTTTGTCTCATCTACACCCACTGCTCTGTATAAATCACTTAAGTTTAAGTTACCACTTGTAAGTTTCTGTCCTCTAGCTACCAAATCACCATCTTTTACAAGAATCTCTTCAATAGGATCAACATTATATTCTGTAACTTCCTCACCAGCATCAGAAGGTATAATAACTATCTTTCTTTCATCACCATTCTTTTCAATTCTTGCAGTACCTGAGACCTCACTCATTATGGATAAAAATTTAGGTGCTCTTGCTTCAACCAATTCTTCAACTCTTGGAAGACCTTGGGTTATATCTTTTCCTGCAATACCTCCAGAGTGGAAGGTCTTCATTGTAAGCTGTGTTCCAGGTTCACCAATTGATTGAGCTGCTGCAACACCAACTGCAGTCCCTACCATTACTAATTTACCTGTCATTAAATCTGCTCCATAACATTTTGCGCAAATACCTCTTCTTGTCTCACAATGCATAGGGGACCTTATTATTATCTTTTCAGCACCAGATTTTTCTATATTTTCAACATCTTCTTCATTTAATAAAGTTCCTGCTTTTACAATTACTTTACTACCAACTTTTACATCTTTAGCTAAAAACCTACCTATAACTCTATCTGCAAATGTTTGAAGAAGAGTACCCTTACCTACTATCATTTCTCTACCCTCATCTGTACCACAATCGTCCTCTCTTACTATTACATCTTGACTAACATCAACTAATCTTCTTGTTAGATAACCAGCATCAGCAGTCTTTAAACCCTTGTCAGCTAACCCTTTTCTAGCACCTCTTGACCCAACAAAATACTCTGTAGCAGATAGGCCGAGTTTAAAGTTTCCAAAAATAGGAACCTCAACAACTTTTCCTGTAGGATCTGATACAAGACCTTTCATACCAGCAAGCTGTTTAACTTGGTCTCTTGAAGCTTTTGTAGATCCAGATTTAACCAATATCTTAACTGGATTATCGTCTTTCAAGTTATCCCAAACAACATTGTCCAATTCCCCGATTATCTTGTTCCAAATATCTTCTTTTTGCCTTGCTACCTCTGCTTTAGTAATAAGACCTCTTGTATAGTAACCCTCAACATCCATAACAAGCTTTTTACCACTTTCTATCAACTGCTCTCTCTGAGCAGGTATATCAATATCCGCCAAGGACACTGACTGACCACAAATAGTCCCGTATTTTAAACCTATATCTTTTATATCATCTATCATTTTCACAGCTACTTCATTTTCTTCTTCTCTTAATACTTTCGTTAATAAACTTGTAACTCTCTTTTTATCCATTGGTTCATTTATATAACTATAGTTATCGGGCAACACTTTATTGAATATAACTCTACCTGCAGTAGTTTCTAAAACATCACTACCTATTTTTACTTTTACTAATTGTCTTAAATCAACTTCTTTTTCAACGTCTACTGCATACATTAACTCTGTCTCACCAAAATAAACCTTTTCCTTTATAGGAAGGCTTTCATCAATTGAGGTTATGTAGTAAACACCAAACAACATAATGTTTGATGGAATTGATATAGGAGAACCACTTGATGGATTCAAAAGATTTTTATTTGAAATTAAAACATTCTTTGCTTCATCAATAGCTTCGTCTGTTAAAGGAACGTGTACGGCCATCTGGTCACCATCAAAGTCAGCATTATAACCTTTACAAACGCAAAGATGAAGTTTTATTGCGTTACCCTCAACAAGTTTAGGATAAAAAGCCTGAATACCAAGTCTCCAAAGTGTAGGAGCTCTGTTTAACAATACAGGATGGCCCTCAACAACTTCTTCAAGAATATCCCAAACCTCTGGAACCCTTGTATCAAGATAGAATTTTGCACTCTTAACATTTGGTGCATATCCCCTCGCTAATATTTCTCTAAGGACCATCGGTTTAAACAGTTCTAAAGCCATTTCTTTAGGGATACCGCATTCGTTTAATTTAAGGTCGGGACCATTTATAATAACTCCTCTACCTGAATAATCCACTCTTTTACCAAGCAAATTTAACCTGAAAATACCCTGCTTACCTTTTATCATATCAGCCAATGATCTAAGCTCCTTGCCTCTAACGTTTGCTCTAGCTTTTTTCTTCTTCTTAGAAGAATCCAAGAGAGCATCTACAGATTCTTGAAGCATTCTTTTTTCATTTCTTACTATTATTTCAGGAGCACCTAAATCCAAAAGCCTCTTAAGTCTGTTATTTCTATTTATAAGTCTTCTGTAAAGATCATTTAAGTCTGATGTTGCAAATCTACCACCATCAAGTTGAACCATAGGTCTTAAATCAGGTGGGATAACAGGAATTACATCCATTATCATTCTATCAGGAGTCACACCAGATCTTCTGAATCTCTCAACAACTGTTAATCTTTTTGCTATCTTTTGTGCTTTTTGGCCTTTTGCTTTTTCTAACTGCTCTCTTAATTGTTCTGATAATGAATTTAAATCTAATCTTTCCAAAATTATTTTCAGAGCATCAGCACCAATATCTAATTTACAAAATTTATCTAAATAAGAGATAAGGGTTATATATTCACTTTCTGAGATTACAGAATTAATCTTAACACTCTCAATTTTCTTTTGAATTATTTTAAATTTCTTCTCTTGTTCCTCAATCTTTTTCTCATGTGCTGTTGTTATTTTTTGTATTTGTTGTCTTATTTTTAATTCTTCTTCCTTTGCCTTCATCTCGTCATTTAACTTTGAGAGATTTTCTATATCTTTATTCAAAACTTTAACTTGATCGTCAAAATCTTTTTGTAAAGTAGCTTTTGTTACATCCAAATCTTTACCAATTTGAGAGACTGCTTTTGCCTTATTCTTCTCATCTATTTCCGTAACAATAAATGAAGCAAAATATACTACCGATTCAACATTTCTGGGAGTTAAATCCAACAACAAAGCCATGTTAGAAGGGATGCCTTTGAAAAACCAAACATGTGCTACTGGGGATGCTAATTTAATATGACCCATTCTTTCTCTTCTAACTCTGTTATGTGTTACCTCAACACCGCATTTGTCACAAATGACACCTTTGTATCTTATACCCTTATATTTTCCACAATAACATTCATAATTCTTTGCAGGTCCAAAAATTCTTTCATCAAACAAACCATCCCTTTCGGATTTGAAGGTTCTATAGTTAATAGTCTCTGGCTTAGTAACCTCACCATAAGACCAATCTAATATGTCCTCTGAAGAGGCTAAATATATTCTTAATGCATCAAAATCTTTTAATTTATTAATATCTCTCATATTTTTAAACCTTTTTAAATTTCCTCTTCACTTTCATCAGAATCATCTACTTCTTCTAAACCAGCCTCTTTTAACCCCTCGTCATCTACAACCTCTTCATCTTCTATCTCTTTACTTATATCAGCCAAATCCTCTTTTTCTCCAACGTCTTTTTGATCATTTTGTTTATCAACTTCCTCATCAGATCCCTCAACACCGTCTTCTGCAGAATAAGCTTCTAACCCAAGACCAAGACCGTTTAATTGTCTGACTAGCAATTTAAATGTTTCTGGTGTTGTTGATCCAGGAATTTTGTTTCCTTGTATTAAAGCACTGTATGCCTGAACTCTACCAACCATATCATCTGATTTAATTGTTAACATCTCTTTTAACATGTGTGCAGCCCCGTAAGCTTCTAATGCCCACACTTCCATTTCTCCAAACTTCTGACCACCAAACTGTGCCTTACCACCTAAAGGTTGTTGGTTTATTAATGAGTAAGGACCTGTTGATCTAGCGTGTATCTTTTCTTCTGACATGTGAACAAGCTTAAGAATATATGCATCACCCACGACAATTTCATTGTGGTAATACTCCCCAGTTCTACCATCTATTAACTTCATTTTTCCATTAGCTGGGTAACCTGCTTTTTTGAATTCTTCCAATAATTTTTCTTCTGGTATTCTTTGAAGTGGTGGTATTTCATAAAACTTCCCAAGCTTTTTACCAACAGCACCTAAAGATGTTTCTAATATCTGACCAACATTCATTCTTTTCAAAACCGCCTCAGAAGAAAAGATAATGTCAACAGAAGAACCATCTGGAAGCAAAGGCATATCAATTGCAGGAACCACTGCCGAAATAACTCCTTTGTTACCGTGTCTTCCAGCTAACTTATCTCCAATTTCTATCTTTTTCTGCTGTGCAACATAAACAGTTATTTTTTCAATTGTCCCTGCAGGAAGAGATTCGTTATCTTCTTTAGTTACAGATTTAATTCCTATAACAACTCCGTGCTCACCGTGTGGCATTCTTAGAGAAGTATCTCTAACATCTTTAGCTTTTTCTCCAAATATAGCTCTTAATAATCTTTCCTCAGATGTTAAATCAACCTCACCTTTAGGAGCTACTTTTCCTACTAACACATCACCTGATTTTACTTTTGATCCTACTGTTACAATACCCTTCTCATCAAGATTTCTTAAGGTATCTTCTGAAACATTTGGTATATCCCTTGTTATTTCTTCTGGGCCAAGCTTTGTATCTTGAACTGACACAACATAATCTTGGATATGTATAGATGTTAAGACATCTTCTTTTACTATACGATCTGATATTATAATTCCGTCTTCATATTCCAAACCTTCGTATATCATGTAAGCTACTTTCATATTTGTTCCAATAGCTATCTCACCATTATCTACAGCAGGCCCTTCTACTAAAATATCGTCTTTCTTAATCTTCTGACCTGTAACAACTTTTACTGTTTGGTTATAACTTGTTCCACTATTTGTCTGTATAAACTTCTTTGTTAAGTACTCCGACTTTTTACTTTTACCAGAATATTTAACAACTACTTTTTCAGCATCTGCATATTCAACTACCCCATCTTCCTCAGCTAAAATTAGGGCATCTGTATTTCTAGCAACCTCTGCTTCTATACCTGTCCCTATAATAGGTCTCTGAGGCATGACCAAAGGAACGGCCTGTGACATTTGTTGGGTTGCCATTGTTATACGAGTAACTTCATCGTTTTGAACAAAGGGCACTAAACCAGCAATTACTCCCAGTACTTGTGCAGGAACAACCTCTATATACTCAGCCACAGATACATCCCCAAGGAAAAATTCCGAACCTCTTCTTATAGGAACATGTGTATCCAAAATATAACCATCGTCATCTATTTCAACGGATTGGTCGGTAATATTTATATTCTCTTCATCGTAAGCAGCAAGGTAAACAACATTATCTGTAAGTTTAACTCTTCCCTTTGAATCTTTTTCAAGTTTCACATAAGGTGTTTCCAAAAACCCATATTCATTAACACGTGCATATATAGACATGTAGTTAATAAGCCCTACATTTGGACCTTCTGGGGTTCTTGCAGGACATATCCTACCAAAATAAGAGTTGTGGACATCTCTAACTGAAAAACTTGCTCTTTCCTTTGAAAGTCCTCCTGGCCCAAGAACTGATAATCTTCTCAAATGATCAAGAGCTGTTAGAGGATTTTGCTGATCATGGAGCTGAGAAAGCTGCCCTGTAGCAAAAAACGAGTACACGGCGGCTGATATTGCTCTTGGCGCTATTAATGTTGATGGTTCGGGTAATTTATCTCTTTGAGCTAAACTCATTCTTTCCTTAATGTTCTTTTCCATTCTCAAAAATCCAACTCTCATTTGCCACTGCAACAACTCTCCCATACTTTTAACTCTTCTGTTTCCAAGGAAATCAACATCACTAGGATCACCAATACCGTTATTTAATTCTATTACTTTTGAAAGTATTTTAACTACATCCTCTAACTGTAAAAGCCTGTGTTTAGGATCATTAGGAAAATTCAAACCTAAAGTCTGATTTAATTTAAATCTACCTATTGGCCCCATGCTGTATCTTCTCTTATTAAAAAACATTGAATGGGTTAGGGCTTTAGCATTTTCAAGTACTAATGGCTCCCCAGGTCTCATCTTTTTGTATATTTCTAAACAAGCTTCATCAAAATTTGATGCAGGATCTTTTGCTAAAGTAGCTTCTGTGTAATTAATTTCTGGGTTTGTCTCCACACCAACAAATGCTTCTCTTATGTCATCATCTGTCTCAAGACCAAATATTCTCAATAAAGTTGTTGCTGTTATTTTTCTTTTTCTATCTATTCTTAAGGTTATAACTCCAGTTCTGGAAGTTTCAAACTCTAGCCAAACACCACTTCTTGGTATAACAATAGCACCGGCTAAAAACTGGCCAGTAATTGGAGAGTGTTCTCCACCAAATAAAACTCCCTCGGATCTTATAAGTTGATTAATTATAATTCTCTCAACACCATTAATAACAAAGGTACCTTGATCTGTCATTAATGGAATATCACCCATATATATCTCATTAGTTTTAGTTTTTTTGGTTATAGGGTCTTCTATAGTAGCCTGTAAATACCAAGCTGCGTCATAAGTCCTTCCTGTTCTTTTTGCCTCTTCTATAGTTATATTTTCTTTTTCAACACGGGGATCTGATAAAGTTAACACCCAGCCTCTTCCAGAATTATCCTCAATAGTTCCAAGTTCATCTAAAACTTCTTTTAAACCTTCTCTTTTAAGCCAATCAAAAGACTCAAGCTGGACACCAACAAGATTAGGCAAAGGTAGGGCTATTTTTCTTTTTAAAAAAGTTTCTCGCATTAATTTTAAAAGACTTACTTAAAGTAAAATTTTACTACAAAACACCGAAATCTTAAAAGCACTAAATAAACAAAAGTAAAAAATCACCCTAATACACTGGGTCATTTATATACTATTTATTTTTATTGCTCGAGCTTGGAACAGTGCGAAAAATAACACAATAAAACATAGGTGTCAATACTTAGTTAATAAAATTGATTTTATTTATAGGCCAAAGTCTAAATACAACTCTTCCAACTATCCTATCAACATCTATAAGGCCTAGATTCCTAGAGTCAAGTGAATGATCCCTGTTATCACCGAGCAAGACATATTTATCCTCAGGAACTCTGATAGACCTACCTTCTCTCAAGAATCCCCCAGCTTTAGTACAAATCTCCGGAGACAGGTAATCCTCGCTTAAGATAAACTGCTCCCCTCCCCTAGATATAACAATTTTACAATCAATTATCTTAAATATATCTCCAGGAATACCTACTATCCTCTTCACATAATGCAAAGTATCATTATCCGGTGGGTAAAAAACAACAATCTCTCCTCTTTTTAATCGTGATCTTCCAGCCACCCTATCAACAAGTATCCTCTCTCCAGAATGAAAATAAGGTTCCATACTGGAACCAGAAACCACCTCTATAGAAGCTATAAAGTAATAAACTAGGAGTATTACAACCCCAGACACTAAAATAGTTTCTATTATTTCTAATATAAAGCTTTTTAACTTCATAAAAACAACAGGAGAAAAATTTCTTACTAACACAGTTATATTAAGTGAATAATTTTTAATTGTATAGTAAAATTATCAAGATGAAAAAGAAGAAGACCAAAACACAAGCGCTCGAAACCAACAACGAAAGCTCCGAAGTAAGAAATTTTCAAGACTTAATTAAATACATAAAAGAAAACAAATTTATTGTTGGTTTGATATTTGCTTTCACTTTACTTATATATGCAAACATAATAACGGGAAAATTTGTCAATCTAGATGATCTATCAATTACCTTAAAATTGCCAATCGTTCAAGATTTCAGTGTAGCCATGAAAGCCAGAGACGGTCATATGATGATAATGTCTATTATGTACCGTATCTTCGGAGAGAGCTCCTCCGCTTTCCATGTCCAATCAATAATAATGCATATGGTAAATGGGGTACTGGCATTTTTACTTCTTAGAATACTGTTTGATAGACGGATCTCCATTATAGGAACATTTCTTTTTCTGGCACATCCAGCAAATACAGAATCCATAAGTTGGCATGCTGGACAAGTTTATGCCTTAAGAGCCAACTTGATACTTCCTATCCTCATATTTTTTGCTCTATACAGAAAATCAGGGAATAAAAAATATCTAATAATATCCAGCTTCATTTATCTTTTGAGCATGATATTTTTCCAAATCCAAGGATGGATGTTTATAACACCCTTTCTATTGGTGTTAATGGACCAATTTTTAATTGAGAAAAAAATAAATTTCAAAAATATTACATTTTATTTACCAGTACTGATAATATCTTTAGTATTTGCAGCACTTCTCTTGCCTGGTTTCTATAAAGGAAGAATAGAGGATCTGAACACTTTGTACTATGTAAACACAGACGCAACTACACCACTAATAAACCGAATACCCTACATAGTGTATATGGAATTCAGAACTCTTTTTTACCCAATAATTTTAAGTATCTACCACGAAGGTGCTTACATAAGCTCCGTGGAATACTCTTTAATGATTGTTGTAACTCTAGTGGTAATATCTGGGATACTTTATTTTCTCAAAAAAGATATAAGAGTATCAGGACTTTTACTCATGATTCTTTTTTCAATACTTCCTTCTTTTAGCCCTATCATAATTGCTTGGCTAGCTGCTGAAAGATATTTATATATACCGACTATATTTTCATCTACTTTAATAGCTCTATTTTTAATATGGGTAGAGGGACAGATAAGTAAAAACAGTAAAAGTGGAAAAAAGAATAATTTTGTCACTTATTCGTTTTTGATAATACTTGCTTTGTACTCAATAAGAACTGTGGTTAGAAATGTAGATTTAAGAAATAGTAAAAATCTATGGATAGCTACTAGAAAAACAGCTCCTTACAGTTACAGAGTTTACAACAATATGGGAGATGTTTTAGCAAACGAAGGTGATTTAGACGGAGCTTTAGAAAACTTCAAGAGATCGGTGGCTTTAAAACCAGACTATGCAGATGCGGTTCATAATGTAGGACATATTTATATGGTCAAAAAAGATTACCCTCAAGCCATTTTTCATCTTCAAAAATCATTAGATATGAACCCAAGGCTTTATCCTTCTGCATACAAATTAGGTGTTATATACATAGGACAGGGTGATTATGAAAAAGCAAGGAGTTACTTTGAAAAATGTTTAGAGTTTAGCCCAGATAATCCTGAATGTGTACAGGGTGTATCAACAGTAGAACAGTTGATATTACAAAAGGCTCGACAATAAAGACCGTCTATAGATACTATTCGTTATAATCGTAATCCCACAGACCAAGATTACCTTTAATATAAACTGGTGGTATCTTTTCAATGTTTTCTAATTTAAAACCGTACCCATCCCAACCACTATATTTTACTATGCTAGAGTAAACTGCTGGGTTTTTCTTTTGCAACAGGTCTCTTTCTTTAGATCCTATTTTAATACAATCAGTTAATTTTGCTTTTGCAATTATGCAACCGGAAGGATAATCCAAATTATAAAATTCAAATTTCTCCATTGCTTTTTTATCTATTCCTCTACCTGCATGGATTAATATATCCCCTCTATATTTGGTTTTCCAAGTTCTAAATTCATATTCCTTTATCCCCGCGGCAATTAAGGATGCAAAAGGTTGTTTAATTGTTATTACTTTCATTTTTTATTATTTTTATGAATAATTTATTTAGGATTTAAACCTGCAAGCTAATAACCATGAAGTAATGCAAGAACTGCAGTGCGAAAGTTTGTAGATAATTCTAGATATTTCGACCGTGGCAGTTCTTGTACTTCTTACCTGAACCACACGGACATGGGTCATTTCTCCCAACTTTCTCTTTTCCAGATTCTATTTTTTCAACCTTTAATTCTCTTCCAGAATTCTGATCTATAACTTTACGTTCCTGAATCTCCTGACCTTCAACTGAAACACCTGTCTCTAATTCACTTTGATGGTATGTTAATTTTTGTTGTTGATCTGAAACCCTATCTTTTAGTGAAACATCTTTAGAAACAGAGGATAATCTCTCACCCATCATTGAATAAACTTTTGAAACTAATATCTCAAATCTTTCATGACCCTCTCTTTTATATTCAACCATCGGGTCTCTTTGAGCATAACCTCTCAAACCAATACCATCTCTTACTTGATCCATATCAACAAGATGGCTCATCCAAAGATAATCTATAACAGGACATCCAAAACCACTAACAATTTGAAACCACGTTTCTTTTCCAAAATCTTTTTCTTTTTGATCCCAAGTATCATAATCAAGATCCGAGAATTGACTTAATTTCCCAATTAACCATTCTTTATGGCTCTCGTTACCATTTTCAAGTTCCAAAATTCTTCTTCTAAGCTCATATACAACCTCCCTATGTGTATTCATAATATCGTCCATCTCAACTAGTTGTTTTCTTCTATCAAAGTTAAAACCCTCAACACGTTTTTGTGCATTTTCAATAGATTTTGAAACAATACCTGCCTCCAAAGGGACATTTTCATCCAATCCAAACCTGTCCATTACTCTAGAAACAGACTCTCCACCAAAAATTCTCATTAAGTCATCCTGCAAAGAAACAAAGAATTTTGATTCTCCAGGATCTCCCTGCCTACCCGATCTTCCTCTTAATTGATTATCAATTCTTCTGGATTCATGTCTTTCAGTTCCTATAACACACAAACCTCCGGCATTAACCACTTTTTCCTGCATTTCCACGTCTGGCGGATCTCCACCAAGAATAATATCAACTCCTCTACCTGCCATATTGGTTGAAATTGTAACCGAACCCTCTCTACCAGCCTGAGCTATTATCAGAGCCTCTTTTTCATGATTTTTTGCATTTAAAATTTGGTGAGGAATATTTCTTCTTTGTAAAAAATTATGTAAAAGTTCACTTTTATCAACAGAAGTAGTTCCTACTAAAACCGGTTGTCCTGCTTTGTATCTTTTTTCAATCTCATCAGCTACAGCCTTAAACTTCCCAGCCTCTGTTTTGTAAACAACATCATTATCATCCTTTCTGATGCTAGGTTTGTTTGTAGGAACTGCAATGACTTCAAGTTTGTATATTTTATAAAACTCTTCTGATTCTGTAGCAGCGGTACCCGTCATACCCGCAAGTTTTTTATACATTCTAAAATAATTTTGATATGAGATCTCAGCTAAGGTTCTTGATTCTTGTTGAATAGTTACACCTTCTTTTGCTTCTATGGCTTGGTGGAGTCCGTTAGAAAATCTGTTACTTGGAAGTAATCTTCCTGTAAATTGATCAACAATAACAACACTACCGTTTTTAACAACATAATCCCTGTCTTTTTCGTATAAGGTATTGGCCAACAAAGCCTGTTCTATTAAATGGACCATCTCAAAATCCTGCTCATATAGATTTTCAATTCCCAAAAGCCTTTCCACTCTTCTAACACCAAGATCAGTCAAAGTTACATTTCTATATTTTTCCTCCATTTCATAGTCTGTATCCTTTATAAGAGATTTGATAATAGAATTTGCTTGATGGTATCTATCACTTGGCTTTGCATCGGCAGTTGAAATTATCAACGGAGTTCTAGCCATGTCTATTAGAATAGAATCCACTTCGTCAACAATTGCAAAATTATGAACACCCCAATCTCCATTAGGGTTAGTCTGAACCATTTCTGACAACGATCTAACCATGTTATCTCTAAGATAATCAAACCCAAACTCATGGTTTGTCCCATAAACAATATCGCACTTATATGTCTCTTGTCGTGAAACTTCTTTTAAATGAATGGAATAAGAATCTTCAAAATTCTTTCCTTCAAAATCGCGATCGTACACAAATGCTTTTTCTTGCATTACTACACCTACAGACACACCCATATAATCATATAAAGAACCCATCCACCCAGCACCGTGTCTTGAAAGATAATCATTTGGTGTAACTAAATGAACACCTCTGCCTGTTAAAGAATTAAGATAAAGAGGCAAAGTAGCCGTTAAAGTTTTCCCTTCTCCTGTCTTTTGTTCAGCTATCTTTCCTTGATGTAAAACAATCCCAGCTAATAACTGAACATCGTAATGTCGCATATTCAATACTCTTTTGGCAGATTCTCTAACTAACGCATAGGCTTCTGGAAGGATTCTATCTAATTTCCTATCTTGGTCTTCAACACTTAAACCCTCGAATTCTTTTTTCCAACTCAGTGTCTTTTCTCTTATTTCATCTTGAGATAAATTTTTAACACTTTCCTCTAAACTATTTATGTGATCAACAATAGGTCTTAATTTTTTTATTTGTTTTTCATTAGTATCAAAAAGTCCAAACATATAGATAAAAATTTTAGCAGATTATTTAAAATATATATAAAATTGCTAAAAAGATTGCTAAAACAACCCTGTAATAGATAAATGGTTGTAATTTATTCTCTCTAACAAATCTAAGCATGAATTTGATAGCAAATGAACCTGTTATAAAACTTGCTACAAAACCAAAAAATGCAGGAGGAAAGTCTGCCATATTAAAATAATCTAACGATGAAATAAGTTGTGATACACCTGCAAACAAAACAACGGGAATAGACAATAAAAATGAAAATCTAGTTGCTTCTTTCCTACTCAAACCTAAAAACATGCCTCCAGACATAGTAGAACCAGATCTAGAAAAACCTGGAAGTAAAGCTAAGGATTGGAACAAACCAACCTTAAAACTTTTCCCCAAAGATATCTCATCTTTAACCAAAAATCTTTTTTTATGATTTATCTCTGCTAAGTACATTAGAAAACTTCCCATTAGTAAAAAAACAACTACACTAAAAACGCTTCTAAAAACTTTTTCTATAAGATCCCCAAACAAAAAACCTATTACTCCCGCAGGGATAGAACCAACAATAACTTTCAATCCCATCATTGATTCAGAAGAATAATGTTTAATATTTTTACCATGCTTGGATATATCTTTGAAAAAGGAGTTTATTATAGAAACAATATCTTTCCAAAAATGAACAATCAATGCTAACGCGGTTGCTAGATGAAGAGTGGTGTCAAAAACTAACTTTTGTTCCTCCCATCCAAAAAGCTTAGGAAAAATTATAAGATGAGCTGTTGAAGATATAGGAAAAAATTCAGTCACACCCTGAACAATTCCTAATATTATAGACTGAACTATAGACATAATTTAAACTCTCCCAAAGATAATAATATTGTCAGAGTTCGTATACCCTGCAACTACCTCATAACTAACATCAGAAAAATAACCCTCTAAATTATCCATGAAAATATTGACATCTTCTTGATTAGGTTCCGTATATATCCTATTAAATACAACAAGACCCCCTCCTCTAACCAACCTTTTTACTGCAGCTATAAAATTACCAGTTTTCCCTAAATCTGGATATTTCTCACCATTAAAAATATCAACAACTAAAACATCAAAACCGCTGGGGATCATGTCGTATGACTCTGGTTCTATCACTACACGCAAGGCATCTGCAACTATAATCTTATGGTTCGGAATTGACTCCACATTAAAAAATTTCTTTGCAACATCTACCATAACAGGGTCATATTCAACACTTGTTATATCTATATTAGGAAACTTTCTTGATATTAAACTGGCCATGGTGCCACCACCCATGCCAAGTATCAAAACCTTCTCAGCTTCAGGCATATTTTCTTTTAGCTTGTCTGTCAACTGTCCCCAAACCAGTCTTCCACAAGCTGGGGAATCTGGATTAAGAGATTGAATAATATTATCTACAACTATTTTTCTTGTTCTTCCAACATCTACAACACGTATCCTACCATTAAGCTCAGATTCAACGTCACATATAACTTTAGGCATTCTGAGCTCATCAAATATAGTCATTATTAAAATCGTACCATAAATTAGTTCTTAGGCAGGATCTTACTAAACCCAGTGTACTTCTGTAAAGCTTCAGGAATATTTATAGACCCATCTTCCTGCTGATGATTTTCCAACAACACTATTAAGGGTCTGGTACTAGCCCCTGTATCGTTTACAGTTCTGGCAAATTTGAGCTCGTTACCATCCCTATACTTTATGTTTAATCTTCTAGCTTGGTAGTCAGTTGTCATAGTGTTTGTACCTAGCTCCATGTATTCTTTTCCACTCGGCCTCCAGCCTTCAACATCATATTGAAAATAAGAAGCGTTATAACCACAATCTCCGGTACACTTATTTACAACTCTGTAAGGTATCTCAAGTTTCTGGTATAACCACTCATTTATTTCCAAAAACTCATCAAACACTTCTCTTTCTTGCTCTTCAGTGCAGACACAATTCATCTCTAATTTATCAAACTGATGAACTCTTTTTATACCTCTAACATCTTTTCCCCAAGACCCTACCTCACTTCTAAAACAAGTTGTTTGCGCATACACTTTGGTAGGCAATTTATCTTTTTCCAAAACTTTATCCATGAAATAAGAAAAATTTGTAGGCTCAGCTGATCCTATTAAAAATAGATCACTACCACCTTCAACATTATCATTTGATATTTTATAGACCTGATCCCTACCTTCAGGAAAATGGCTTGTACCAAAAAGAGATCTTTCCTTTACCATTAATGGTGGCATTAAAGGAGTGTAACCTCTCCTAATCAACTCGCTTTTTAACAAAGAGAACACTGCCTCTAGGACAATAACTGCTTCTGATTTTAGATAATAGAACCTACTACCAGAAACCTTCCCACTTTGTTCTATATCTATAATGTCTAATTTTGTCCCCAATTCAATATGATCTTTGTGGTTAAAACTATCTTTAGGAGCGTATGATATATCATCGTATGGAAGAGGTTTATCAATATGTAAATAGCCATTTTTCGGATTCCAGACTTTAATAACTAAATTTCCCTGCTCATCTTCTCCGACAGGCATCTCTTGAGAAACAATATTTGGAACATAAGACAAAGCCTTGTCCACAGCTTCTTTCAACACACCTAATTCATCCTCTAATTTCAATAGCTCGTTTTTAACATCAGATGCTTGGGAGATTATTCCAGATCTTTCTTCTTCAGAAGCCTTTGAAATAGAAGATGACAGTTCGTTTCTTTTTTGCCTTAAAGCCTCTACTTCCCGTAAAACCTTTAAATATTTTTCATAATCAGATAACAACCCATCTATATCTAAACCCTTTACTTTTCGTTGCTCGGCAACTTTTTTAACTATTTCTCTATTATCTTTAATATAATTAATATCTAACATCTTTTACATTTTAATCCTTTTTTCGTTGCTTTTTCAATAAGGGGTGGTAATATAAGTCATTAGCGTAAGGATTACAGAATGTCTTAATTAAATTTTAAGACATTTAAAACAATGTTGACCTCATGAGGTGACTAAGAAGTGTCATCAAATTGGGGTTATTGACCTTGAAAAATTGTTCTGATACAATCAAGCGCGTCTTTTAAAAAGAATGATAAGTAAGGAAGTAATAACAAAAGAAGGAAAAGTAACAGAGACCCTGATGGGCGGTATGTTCAAGGTTCAATTTGGTGATGATTCTACAGCTTTGGCTGTAATATCTGGAAAAATGAGAAAACAACGTATTAGGGTGTTAGTGGGAGATAAAGTAAAAGTGGAGTTCTCCCCCCACGATCTAACGAGAGGTAGGATAACTTTTCGTCTAAGATAAATATGAAAGTAAGGTCGTCTATAAAACCTATTTGCAAAGATTGCAAAATAATAAGAAGAAAGGGTGTTGTTAGGGTTATATGTAAAAGAAACCCTAAGCACAAACAAAGACAAGGATAAATATGCCTCGTATTAAAGGTGTTGATATACCAAATGAAAAAAGAATAGAAACGTCCTTAACATACATTGAAGGTATTGGTTTAGAGACATCAAAAAAGATATTAGATATGGCTAAGGTTAATCCCGATGCCAGAGCCAAAGACCTGACAGATGCTGAAATTGCTGAGATAAGTAATGCTATATCTACATTAGAGATACCTATAGAAGGTGAGCTTAGAAGAATAACTACTTCTAACATAAGAAGGTTAAAAGAAATTAAAAGTTATAGAGGTTTAAGACACCACCTAGGTCTTCCGGCAAGAGGTCAAAGAACAAGAACAAATGCTAGAACCAGAAAAGGTAAAAAGAAGACTGTCGGAGGTCAAAAGAAAAAATTAGCTAAGAAATAATATGGCAAAGAAAAAAAAGGAAAAACAAATATCTTCTACCGGTAGGGCTTACGTTACAGCCGGTGTAAATAATACTTTAATAACTATAACTGATGATCAGGGAAATGCTCTATTTTCTGGAAGTTCTGGTAGATCTGGTTTTAAAGGTTCAAGAAAGTCAACCCCGTATGCTGCTACTAAAGCAGCTGAACAAGCAGGGGTTGTGGCCTTTAATGCTGGTTTAAGAGAGGTTTCTGTATTTGTTAAAGGACCTGGAATGGGAAGAATTTCTTCTATAAAAGCCTTAAAATCTGCAGGACTTAATGTGGTATCAATTTCTGATCAAACACCTATGCCTCACAACGGGTGTAGACCTAAAAATAGGAGAAGGGTGTAAAAATGGCAAGATATATAGGACCAAAATGCAGAATGTGTAGAAGAGAAGGGGTTAAGCTCTATTTAAAAGGTAAAAAATGTGAAAGTGAAAAATGTCCCTTAGCTGATAAAATACAAGCCCCAGGACAACATGGTCTAAGCAGAAAGACTCTTTCCTCTTATGGCCAACAATTAAGGGAAAAACAAAAGGCAAAAAGGATATACGGATTGCTTGAAAAACAATTTAGAAGCTACGTAAAAGAAGCCTTAAAATCTAAGGGGGTTTCTGGAAGTATTTTAATGCAAAAACTAGAATCCAGGTTAGATAATTTGGTATACAGAAGTGGTTTTGCCGTATCTAGAGCACAAGCAAGACAAAATATAAGAAGAGGTTTATTTACTGTCAATGACAAAGAAATAAACGTACCCTCAGCACAAATAAAAGTTGGGGATATTATAAAACCTGTAAGTATTGAGAAAATAAGTTTAAGAGAAGGTTTCATAATGCCTGATTGGCTAGAAGTCAACTTAAAAGAAAAATCAGTTAAATACAGCAGGTTCCCTGCTGAAGACGATCTTCAAGAAAACGTTGATGTTCAATCAATAATTGAGTTCTATTCAAGATAATTTTAATAGCCTGCTTGTGTAGGCTAAGGAGGAAAATATGGAAGTTACTAAAGAAAATTTAAAAATAAACACCATAAAAGAGGATGGAAATATTGGAGTTTATTCTTATGAACCGTTACCTACAGGTTTTGGTTATACATTGGCAAATGCATTAAGAAGAGTTCTCTTATCCTCTATAAAAGGTTCGGCAGCCACACAAGTTAAAGTAAGTGGTGCTACCCATCAATTTACAACACTTACAGGTGTCAAAGAAGACATAGTTGAAATAACACTAAATTTGAAAAAAATAAGATTTAAGAGCCATTCCGAAGGACCAGTCATAGTAACTTTGAATAAAAAAGGTCCTGGAAAAGTAACCGCTAAGGATATTGAACTAACATCTGACGTTGAAATAATGAACAAAGACCAGCATATAGCTACACTATCAGACGCTAAAGCTAAATTAGAAATGGAAATTGTTGTAGAACAAGGTGTCGGTTATTCCCCTATGGAAGATAGACAAACATCAAAAGTTGGGGTCATTATATTAGATGCTTTATTCTCTCCAATAGTAAGTGCTAATTACGAGATTGAACCTACAAGATTTGGCGGTAGAACAGACTTAGATAAAATAACTTTTACAATTGAAACAGACGGTAGCATATCTCCTAAAGATGCTATAAAAGACGCTGCAGGTATATTAAAAGAATATTATATAAACTTCCAAGAATGGAAAGCAGATCCACAAGAAAAAGAAGTGAAGGAAAAACCTAAGACAATGTCTAAACCTGTAGAAGATATCTTAGTTGAGGAGCTCTTACTACAAACAAGAACCATAAACGCTTTGAAAAAGAGTAAAATCAACACTCTTCAAGAATTAGCAAAGAAAACAAATGAAGAACTAGAAGATATTAAAAATATAGGTGAAAAATCACTTCAAGAAATAAAAGATTTACTAGAAAAGGAAGGCTATAGAAAGTAAACAATGAGACACAGAGTTGTAAAGAAAACTTTAAATAGAGATAAAGATCATAGAAAAGCTTTAACTATGAATCTTATTACTCAAATAATTGAGGAAGGTAAGATTAATACAACTCTAGCAAAGGCTAAATACATAAAGCCCAAAGTTGAAAGGGTTATAACAAAGGGTATAAAAGCAAACAAAACTGGTGATAAAATATCTAAATTTAATATTGTTAAAAATATTAGAAAAGAAATAAGATCTGAGTCCGCAATAAGAAAACTTGTAGATGAAGTAGCTCCAAAGTTCTTAGAAAGAAAAGGTGGTTATACAAGAATTATCAAAACTGGTAACAGAGACGGAGATAATGCGCAAACAGCTAGGATAGAATTGGTTTCTAACATAGAAGAAACTAAAGAGAAACTAAAGAGAAAAGTTAGCAAGAAAGAAAATAAGGATGAAAACAAAACCGAATAAAACTACATTTTTAAATCCTACAAAAAGAGAAGATAAATGGTATCTAGTTGATGCCAAAGATCAGATATTAGGAAAAATCAGTGAAAAGATAGCAATTCTCTTAACGGGAAAAGATAATCCTAACTACACACCGTCTCAAAATTGGGGAGGTAAGGTTGTAGTTATAAATGCCGAAAAAATTAAGGTAACAGGTAAAAAAATGGAAGATAAACAATACATAAGACATACAGGTTTTCCAAAAGGATTAAGATCAGAAAGCTTGGAGTCTTTGATGGTAAGATTACCTACAGAGGCTTTGAGAAGATCTGTTTCTGGAATGTTACCAAAAAATAAATTAAGAAAAGAAAGATTAGCAAATTTATATATTTACGCAGGTGAGGAACACCCACACACTGCACAGTTAAACAAATAATGGCTACAACAAAAAAAGAGACAAAGAAAAAAGAAGTTATAAAAGAAGAAAAGGTTGAGAAAGTTGAAGTAGTAGAAAATACTGCAGAAAATACTAAAGTAAAAAAAGAAAAGAAGAAATCCAAAACAGGTTTGTTCACTGGAACAGGAAGAAGGAAAACAGCCGTAGCTAGAGTATTCTTGTATGACGAAAAAGGTCCTTTTACTGTAAACGACATGCCTATATCAGAGTATTTCCCTTTTGAAAAAACACAATCAAGATGGGAAAAACCATTCCATGCGGTTGGAATATCTCACCCTGAATCAAAATATTCAGCTACTATAAAGGTAGAAGGATCTGGTAAACCTTCTCAAATGGACGCAATTATACTAGGACTATCGAAGGCACTTGCTAAGATAGATGAGGAATTTGATAAAACACTAAGAAAACAAAGCTTCATGACTAGAGACTCTAGAATGGTTGAGAGGAAGAAACCATTCTTCAGAAAAGCAAGAAAGAAACCACAATATTCAAAGAGGTAGAAATCAAATATCAGAATTGTTCTCATCTGTTAAAAACGCTGACTCTATATCTTTTATTGTGTTTTTTAAATAATCCAATTTGCTCCTTAACTGCTCTTTCCTATCGTTATTTGTATGTATAAAAGTTACATCATAAACCTGAGATATATCATCTAATACCTTTAATGTAGGAACACACCTCCCACTTTCATAAGCAGAGATGGTCTTTCCAGACTTACCTATCTTCTTCCCAAATCTATCTTGGGATAGATTTTTCAATAATCTTATATTTTTTATTTTTTGAGCTATTATTATTTCCTTATTATTTAACATATTACTACTAAAAATAGACTAACCTTTATTGATATTAAATAAATGCTGAGATAAATTTTACAAAACGAAAATGATATGAAAATTAACGATCTTCAAAAAATTGAAAAACCAAGGGAAAAACTCATGAAAATAGGAGCAGAAAACCTAACAGATGTGGAACTTGTATCTATAATATTAAGATCTGGTGGTAAAGACTACCCTGTCACATCCCTCTCTAGGGATTTAATAAATAAATTTGGCGGTATAAAAGAATTGCTTTTAGCTGATATAGAAGAGATATTAGAGTTTAAAAATATAGATACAGCAAAGGCATCCTCTTTAAAAGCCGTGGAAGAAATATCTAAAAGATACTTATCACCGTCACGAGAAACTCCAACTTATGTAAAAACACCAAAAGATGTATATGACATTGTTAGAAAGGACATTTTCAATAAAAATCAAGAATACCTATTTTTGCTGTGTCTTGATAGTAGGAACAAACTTATATCAAAAGACATAATATCCAAAGGCACTCTAAACGAAACTCTGATACACCCAAGAGAAATATTCAAAAAAGCTGTCTCCAAAAACTCTTGTTATATAATTTTGGCCCACAATCACCCATCTGAAAAATGTGAACCAAGTGACGAAGACATAAAAGTAACAAAAAGAATACACAACGCTGGTATAAACATGGGGATACCATTGATAGATCACGTCATTGTTACAAATGACAATTTTTCAAGCATGAAATCTTCCAACCTGATAAGTTGTTGTTAATTTAAAAAGAAAGGAGGTGATTATGAAAAAGAAAATACCATATATAATAGGCTTAGCCATTGTAACAATATCTCTATTAGCAGGTATAACCTACTCTGCTTTTACCGACCAAGCAAAGGTTGCTGGATCTACTTTTAGTGTAGGTAGTGCTAATTTAATGTTTTTAGAATCTTTATCAATGGGAACAGATCCAGCAAACTACAGAGACGGGCTTCCAGGACCAAGTTTTGATAATCTAGGACCTGGTTGGCAACAAGACTATCTTATAAAACTAATAAGTATGGCAACATCAAAAATAGGTATAACCTCTAAAGCTTACTACGAAACCGTGAATGATCCTAAAGACCTAAGATCAGACATAATGGTTGAAATAATAAAATGGGCAGATACAAACCAAAACGGAATAGTGGATCCAGGTGAAGAAGGACTCAGCTTGGGGCAGAAATCATTTATTAAGTGGAAAACTGAAGGATTTAGTTTAGGAGAACTTAACCATGGACAAACTATGGAGCTAATATTGAGATTTTCTACGCCTAATATAAGTGCTACAAAACAGGGAGCTGCTGCAACGTTTGATTTTGAGTTTAATGCTATACAAATGTAATTTGTTAAAACTCAGGCTTCCGCGGCGGGCTTTAGCCCGCCGCGGAGCATGTTATTAAAATTTAAACTTAAAAAAACAATATGAGAAAAGTTCTATCCACTTCCCTATTTTTGATAATACCTACATTAATAATATTATTGATTATTCTCAAATTAAATATAAAAATCTATAAAATATCTTCATCATCTATGTCCCCAAGTTTAAAATTAAACTCACTTGTAATAGTAAAAAAACCTAAAACTTTAAAAATAGGTGACATTATCTCTTATAAACAGAACAACAAAGGTCCGATAATAACTCACAGAATAACAGATATATCTTTTACACACGGTCAATACTTTTTTTATACTAAGGGTGATAATAACGAAGAAAAAGATCCCCAACCAATTTCAGAAAAGGAGATTATAGGAAAAGTGATAGCATCAATCCCATACCTAGGAATTGTAGTTTTTAATAAAAACAAACTTTTTTTCATAATTTCAATTTTGTTAGGCTTTATATCTGGAGTAATTTTTAAGGGAATAAATCTTTAAATATACCCTATTCCTTTTATTTCTGTTATTCTTTTCTTAATGCCTTATTACGTAAAACCTCCTCACAAATTCTTATATTGGTGGTTGGTAAAAACACCGTTGAAAATAACTAAAGTTGGTGGAATACTTTTATCTGGTTTTGACAATACAATTTCCTTTACTGACAACATAAGGCTTCTTTTTGTCCCACTTTTTGGTTTAACTAACTTCACAGGTAGAATGGTCAGTTTTTTTACTAGAATATTCATGATTTTTATAGGAATGATATTAATGTTCTTTGCCGTAATAGCACTAATAATATCTCCTATAATATGGATCGCCATTCCATTTTTTATTTTTAAATCATCCTCCCTTATTTATGTAATACTTTATTTTATTTTTCTATACTTGGTATTTGTATACATAAACTTAGATAAACCATCCAAAAAAATCTCACAAATATCCACACAACAATCAAAAATAAAGTCTTTCAGACCTAAACCGGCCTATATATTAAAAAACACGAACAAAGATACAAGATTAATTCTTCTTGAACTTTTTAAAGATGAGCAAATAAAACATTTACTTAAAAAGTGTGAGCTAGATATTCCAGAATTTGAGGAAAAAATACTTAACGCACAAAATCCCAAAATTGACGACATAGTAGGGAGTAGTTTTGAGAAAGCTAAAACTAACTCTTCAAGATATGTTGAGTTAGAACATCTTTTTATAGCAATAGTAGAAAATATACCAAATATAAACACACTACTTTTAATATTTAACTCAAATTTTGACATTATAGAGAAGTCTGCTTTTTGGATAGTAAATCAAAAAGAAAATAAGGAAAAACAATATATATGGCAAGATGGGTACAGAAAACCTCCTTCTGGAGGGATAGGAAAGGGAATGTTGGGTAGAGTAACACCAAATTTAGACAAAATTTCTGTAGATATAACAAAACAAGTGAAAAGAGGGCAAGTTAAAAATGTTATAGGAAGGGATTTAGAAATAAAACAAATTGCAGATATATTAGATAGTGAGAAGAATGATATCTTAATGATAGGAGAATCTGGAGTTGGTAAAACATCTATAATAAACGGCATAGCTTACGAAATAATGACAGGAACTGAACATAAAACTCTAAGAAATAAAAGGATGGTTAGTATAAATGTAGGTCTCCTAACTTCTGAGAACAAAGATTCGGGAAATGTTTCAGATAAAGTATCTTTGGCTTTAGAAGAAGCAGAAGGATCCGGAGATATAATACTTTTCATTGATGAGATCCAAAATCTCATTACGGGAATGGGCGAAGAAGGGGGTTATAACTCAACAGTACTGTCAGTTTTAGAAAGCCATATATCAAGACAGAGAATACGACTTATAGGAGCTATTTCCATATCAAATTATAGAAAATATATAGAACCGAATGAAGCAATATCTAGACTTTTTCATATAGTGAAAATTGAGGAAAATTCAAGAGAAGATACTATAAGTATATTGGAAGAGAAAGCTGAAGATATTGAAAAGAGACACGAGGTTTTTATAACCCTTCCTGCTATAACATCATGTATAGACTTATCAGAAAAACTAATTGGAGATAGAGTATTGCCAGATAAAGCTATAGACGTACTAGAAAGAGCTGTTACAACTTCAAAAAGCCTTACAAAATACATAACATCAGACGTTATAGAAAAAGAAATCTCTTCTATGACCAACATTCCCGTTACGGCAATAAGTGAGGTTGAAACAGAAAAATTATTAACACTAGGAGAAAAAATGAGAGATAGAGTAATAGGTCAGGATCAGGCGATAGAAAAAATAGCTACAGCTATACAAAGGTCCAGAGTTGGTATGAAAGATAGTAACAAACCCATAGCTGGATTCTTGTTTGCAGGAATGACAGGTGTAGGAAAGACAGAAACAGCTAAATCCTTATCAGAGGTATATTTTGGAAGTGAGGATAATATGGTAAGACTAGATATGAGTGAGTATCAACAAGTAAATAGTATGAATAGAATAATAGGCTCTCCAGATGGTGATACATCAGGATCTCTAACTGAAAGGGTAAGAAACAACCCTTTTTGTGTTATCTTAATTGATGAAATAGAAAAAGCCCATCCAAATATTCTTCTAACTTTCTTACAAATGCTTGATGAGGGAAGGTTAACAGATACAGCTGGTAGAGAGGTAAAATTTGCAAATACAATAATAATAGCTACTAGCAACGTTGGAACAAAAGCTATTCAATCAATAGCAGAAAAAGGTGGGGATTATGAGCAAATACAATCCTCCGCCATGATAGAAATAAGAGAAAAATTCGCACCAGAACTTCTAAACAGGTTTACTTCCATAATAATATTTAACCAACTTTCAGTAGATAACCTTAAAGATATTACAAAACTATTGCTAAAGAAGGTAGAGGAACTATCTGAAGAAAAGGGTGTTGATATAAAATTTAAACCCGAACTTATAGATGAATTAATAAGAAAAGGTTATAGCCCCGAGTGGGGTGCACGTCCTTTATTAAGAACCATTGAAGATACAGTTGGTTCATATATAGCAATCAAAATGCTTAAAAAAGAGATAAACCCAGGAGATAGAATAATATTAGGTACTGAGATTTTTAGTATATAATGCAACCCATGAATGAAATATCACATAGAATTGAACACTTGAAAAAGTCTCTCTGTATAGAAGAAAAAAGAAAAAAGGTATTAGATATAAAAGAAGAACTTAAAAAAGAGAATGTGTGGCAAGACTGGGAAAAGGGAAATAAATTATCAAAGGAGTTATCCGATCTTGAAAAAGAATTAGAAGAGTTTGATATGTTAGAACTATACACAGAAGAAGGGGATCAGGAATTACTAGAACAAGAAATAAAAAAACTTGAATTCAAAACATATTTATCTGGTAAACATGATGCTAAGGGAGCTATATTATCAATCCACGCAGGACAGGGCGGTACCGAAGCTATGGATTGGGCTCAGATGCTTTTGAGAATGTATCTAAGATATTCTGAAAGAAAAAACTGGGATCATTATATAGTAAACGAAGTTCAAGGAGATGAGGCAGGTATAAAAACTGTTACTATTGAGATTGATGGTAAGTATGCATACGGGTTTCTAAAAAAAGAAGCGGGGGTTCACAGATTAGTCAGACAATCTCCTTTTAACGCAGATAGTTTAAGACAGACTTCTTTTGCACTTATAGAGGTGGTCCCTATCGCAGGAGATGATGAGGAAATTGATATAAAAAATGAAGATCTAGAATGGGAGTTTTTCAGATCAGGTGGTAAGGGAGGTCAGAATGTAAACAAAGTCTCTACTGCTGTTAGATTAAAACACAAACCCTCTGGAATAACAGTTGAGTGTCAAGAAGAAAGATATCAAGGTAAGAACAGGGAAAAAGCCCTAAGAGTATTGAAATCAAAACTCTTGCAGATAGAGGAAGAGAGATCCCTTGAAGAAGAAAGAAAACTTAAAGGTGATTACAAAACTCCGGGGTGGGGTAATCAAATAAGAAACTACGTCCTTCACCCCTACAAATTGGTAAAAGATCTAAGAACAGATATTGAAAGCACAAACCCTGATAAAGTCCTAGATGGAGAAATTGATGAGTTCGTAGAAGCTGAAGTAAAACTTTCCAAATAGTATTATTCGCCGAGCCTATTTCTCGGAAAATTCTCACCTGAAAAATCTTCGGCATCAAAACCAAAATCATCCTCTTCCTTAAATTTAGACAAATCACTGTCATCTGGAATGTCATCTATTAATACTTCCCTACCTCTACTACCACCAGCCTCACCACCAACAATACCTCTTTCTTCCATCATATCTATTAATCTAGAGGCTCTTGCAAAACCTATGCTCAACTTTCTTTGTAAAAGTGAAGAAGATGCTTTTTTAGCTGACACAACTATAGCCACTGCCTCATCAAACAAATCATCATCAACATCATCTCCCCAGTTAGATTTTACTTTCCCTCCTTTGGTAGATGTTATTGGGGTGTTCAACACTTCTTCCTCATAATCTGGCTCTAATCCTTGACCTTTTAAGAAATCCACTAGATCTGCGGTTTCTTTTTCTGATATGAACGCCCCTTGAAGTCTTACAGGCTTCATAGTGTCTGGTGGTACAAACAACATATCTCCTTTACCAAGTAGTTTTTCAGCCCCTGTCTGATCAATGATGACCCTAGAATCTATTTGATTTAAAACCTGAAAAGCTACCCTACAAGGTATATTAGCTTTAATAAGACCTGTTATTACCTCTGTAGATGGTCTTTGAACAGCAAGTATTAGGTGTATTCCTGTAGCCCTACCCATTTGAGCCAGTCTAATTATACTTTTCTCAACCCCTGCAGGATCTTGGATCATTATTTCCCCAAGCTCATCAACAACAATAACCAAATAAGGCATTACCTGAATACCTGATTTTGCGTTGTAAGTATCTATATTCTTAACACGAGCTTGTTCAAATAATTTATATCTTCTTTCCATCTCCTCTACTGCCCATCTAAAGACAGAGGGAGATTTTTCCATATCAGTAACTACAGGAGTTAAAAGATGCGGTATACCTTCATACAATATTAGTTCAACCCTTTTAGGGTCTATAAGTATAAACTTAACTTCCTGAGGAGTTGCTCTAAACAGAATAGACGACAGTATGTTGTGTATAAATATAGATTTTCCTGAACCGGTAGTTCCTGCTATTAAAAGATGGGGCATTTTTCCTATATCATAAGTTACGACTCTACCACCAACATCTTCTCCTAAAGCTATACCAAGTTTTGAATCAATACCCTTCATTTGCTGTGAACTTATGAGGGATTTAAAATAAACCATTGTTCTCTTTGTATTAGGAACCTCTATACCAACAAGGGATTTTCCAGGTATAGGGGCCTCTACTCTAACAGTCCCTGTTGGCGATGCTAGTGCAAGAGCTAGATTTCCTTGCAAAGTAGATATCTTTGAAACATTTATAGCCGATCTTGGTTTTAGAGCATACTGGGTTACTGTTGAACCTACTTTTACATTCTCCATATCTAAGCCAACATCAATTCCAAAGGATTTTAAAGTATCTTTTATGATTTTTATTTTTTTATCAATATCAGAAGTATCTATAGATCTAACAGGAGGTTCTGCTAATAAAGTATCAGGCGGATACTCCCATATTTTATCGGACGGGATTCCCTGAGATATCTTAATGGAAGACGGAGCTAATGTATCCACAGAATTTATTTTTACACCCATATCAGGCTCAGCTTGGGAAGGTATTATTTCAAAAACATGGGTAGGCTCTTCTTCCTCCCCAACTAACACAATCTCATCACTTTCATTTTCTTGGGGTAATCCTTGAGATGTTTCTATCTCAACTGTCATACCATCACCCGATATAGGATCTCTTTTTGAAAATATATTTCTTAATCTATCGGCTATTTTTGGAAATAAGCCACTGTTATCTATAAACTCCGCTAGACTATTAAATGAGATATTAAACATTAATACTACGGAACCAATAACAAACAAAAATATCAAAAGAACAGCACCAAATTTACCAACCCCGAAAGATAGTGAGGAAGATATTCTATAGCCAACCATACCACCACCGCCGCCATTATTCGCTACATCTAAAGCCCTTTCTTTAGATATAAAAACATGAAAAACTGATGATAAAGACAACAATAAAGAAAAAAGGCCAAAAAATACTCTTAGCTCTTTATATTTTTTATCTAATCTATCAAAAAATAAAAGACCAAAATAACCAAATATTATGGGTACTAAAAAGGAAGTTTTTCCAAAATAGAGATTCAAATAATGCTGTATTTTTCCATTTATTGTATGCTCAGGTGCAAAAAATGATAAGAGAGACACTAAAGCCAGTGCTATGAAAAATATAGATACCACCGACCTCATTGTGTCAGGATCTACGTTAAGATTGAATTTGAATTTTTTCTTTCTTCCTCTGGCCATTA
>CAZTQT010000002.1:0-91266 GCA_964615625.1 uncultured Candidatus Saccharibacteria bacterium | reverse complement strand
CTGATGGAGAAGACTTGGATGTTGTTGTTTCTATACCTGCTAGTTTTAATGCAACTGCGTCTCCAAGTATGGAGATACCGTCTCCAGCTACAATATCTAGTGTTACATCTCCTTTATTAACATCTAGTGTTAAACCAGCTCCAGCGTTGATTGATGTTACAACATAAGAGCCTGCATTAAACGTATCTAAAAGCTCTCCTTGCCTGTTGTGAAGTAAGTTAAGCTCATCCGTTGATACAAGTGCGCCGTCTAATATATTAAGCTCGCTTGTGGATAGAGTAGCCCCATCAAGTATGTTCAACTCTTCAGCACTAGATGTAACTTGAGTGCTATCAATGTAGAATGTGGTTGTATTTAAGGAACCATTGACATCGACTGTATACATAGGATTAGTAGTACCAAGCCCTAGATAGTTATTTGTGTCATTCCAGTACATTCCACTAAATGGTGTCCATATACCACCATTGTTGTATAACATTTGTCCTTCAACACCTGTTGGAAGTAGAGAATTAGTAAGATCAATCTCTGTAACATTAATTAATCTACCTTTAGAATCTACTGATATTTGAGGTATTAGATTAGATGACCCATATGTACCTGATACAACACCTGTATTAGCTAGTGATACAACACCTGTAGAAGATATAGATGATATATCACCAGATAATGCTCTAAAGATAGGATCATCACCACTTACTCCAAGTAATACTTGTCCATCTGTACCTGGTGTAAGAGCTGTTATTGCTCCTTCTCCTGATCCTACTAATACACCATGATCTGTTAATGATGTTGCTCCTGTACCACCATGTGGTACATCAATAGCAGAACCAAGCCATGATCCTGAAGTTATACTTCCATTGTTTATTACTATTCCATTTATTGTATTAACTGATGATGGGGCAGTAATTGCACCTGTTGTGTTTAATGTTCCATTTATTGTTACATTACTATTACTTAATGATATTAGATTTGTATTACCTAATACTCCTACACTACTATTACTTAATAACACACCTCCTATTAATCCTGATCCATTTACTTCTAACATATATGAAGGAGATGTCGTACCTACCCCAAATCTGGAATTTGGAACATCTAAGAATAGTAAATCTGAGCCTAATTGTTCATGAGTACTTGTAAAGTAAGCGATTTGGCCTGCAACACCAGATCCTGATATAACTCCTCCTATTGAAGAAGGTTTTTGACATTCCCATTGTGCGGTGTTAGCGTTCCATACAAGAACTTCATAATTTTGACAACCTCTAAGGAGACTGAGTCCATCTGGAGAAACCTCAAGACCTGAGTTTGATGATGTATTTGTAGAAGATCCAGAAGTTAGTATATTTATAGATACCCCATCTGGGCTCAACGCTATACCATCTCCAGCTCCCACATCTACTGTAACTACACCTACTGTCCCACCTCCTGTCAGACCTTGACCTGCATTAACACCTGTTGTCGCATATAGATGTATGGTGCTTGAGTCTAATAAGGCTCCTGTCAAGCCATGTAATAAGTTAAGTTCATAAGCTGTTGATTGTACTTGTGTACCTGCAATGTATAAACCTCCTACATTTACATCACCAGCTACATCTAACATATATTGGGGAGTGACAGTTCCGATACCTAGATAATTGTTTGTATCATTCCAATACATCCCACTAAATGCTGTCCACGTACCGTCGTTATTGTAAAGCATCTGCCCATCACCACCTGTAGGTAATATTAAGTTACCAATATCTCTCACTCTTACTTCGTCGTTCTCAAGTATTAGTGCCATAACATCTGTACTTGGTGTAAGATTTGTAAGTCTTAAATTCTGAGTTTGTATTGTTCCTGCAACATCTACATTGTATAGCGGGTTAGTAGTACCAACCCCTAGATTTGCATCTAATATATTTATATGGTCCGTTATAGAATTTTGAAAATGTATTCTTCCTGAGTTTGGTCCAAGACCTAGCCACTGACCACTTGCTGAGGAGCTGTTAAAAACATCTCCTGAATTCATTGATCCTACAGAGTTTATATCTCCTCCTATACTAGCAGCATTCGTCCACTCAAGGATATTACCATCTTGCCATGTTAGTACGTAATTGGATGATCCTGTATCAGAGGGAAGTGTATATATTATATCTTGGGACATGGACGTTGGTGATTTAAGACCTGTGTAGTTTGTACCGTTCCCTATTCCAAATATTTTGTTTTGGTTATTCCAAAAGAATGAACCGGCGTCTTGGCTTATGACACCACCATCACCAAATAATATACCAGTATCTGTAAGGCTTAATCCTGATAAATAATTAATTTGATCAGTTGTTGTTTGTACACCAGATAGGATATTTATCTCATCTGTTGTAGCGGTTATCCCTGATAGAATACTAAGTTCCTCAGCTGTAATACCTGATTCGGATATTATTCCTAAAGTTGGTTCTATTGGTTTACCATCAACTAAAAGAGATCCTTTTAGAAAATCAAATCTACCATCATACTTAATTTCAGTTGCCAAGTTGGCACCATCAATAACTCCGTCTGCTATAACTGTGTTTAGCATGTTTGTTCCAATAACCTCCCCATCTATACTCAGGGATTCTTCTAATGTTCTTTTTGTAACGTCATCTATACCAAGCAGATTATTCATCGTCCCAGTACCAATAAATCTTATATCTGTGACATTTAACCCCTCTTCAAATGTAGATTCTTTTTTAAAAAATGTAGGTAAGTTAAAGTTTTGGACAAAGTCTGATGATCTAATCCTAGTTGCTAGAACTTTTCCACCACTATTTTTTGAGATGTTTTCTCCCAATTCCTTCTCGGTTTTTATTCCCAGTGCTTTGTATAATGGGAATGAGCTTATTTTATTTGAAACGGCCTTGTTTGAAGATATAAAGGCGAAAGATACAGTTGCAAAAAGAGAGATTATTAAAAAAATAGTACCAAATTTAGCTTTGTTCCAGAGTTTATTAGTTAGATATTTTTCGGAGGAATCTATATTGATTTCTGATGTTTCTTTATATTCTATTCCCTTGGATATTTTGTGAGCTTTTTTTTCTCTCGGGCTTTCCTCAACTTTGTTTTTTATTTTTTTGGAAGTTGCTCTAGAAATTTTTTCCTTTGGCCTTTTATTTTCAAGTTTATGTTTTAACTCATTTATTGAACCTAAGTCATACATCCTATAATTATTTTCTGGATTTCTGCTAGAAGATATTAAACCATCATTCTCAAACCTTCTTAAAGTTGAAGGAGATACTCCTAGTAGTTTAGAAGCTTGAGACACCCTAAGAATATTATTTCTATGAAAATTATACTTAGGATCTTTATTTTCTTGTGTATTTTCTAGGACAGGCAGGCTCATTAAATAACATTACTAAACGTTATTACAATCGGGTTTAGTAAACATATAAAAATGGTAAAGTTTTTTAATATTTATGTCAATACTTTTTATTTTATTTATAGCTTTTAAAAGGTTTTTGGAACCTTAGATTACTCAGTTAGTAATTATTGCGTTCTTTATTGTTTAAACTTTTCCACGTTTGTTAATTTTTCTACATTGTTTTAGTAGTAAAAACAATGTTTATTTAGCGAAAAATATAATTTATTAATTTTTAAATTCTTAATAAACCTTTTCAAAAAATTATCTGAGTTTTTGAATACACTTATTACTCTTAATAAGATTTTTGTTTCTAATATTAGATAATTAGTTGTTAGAAAAATTTACCAGATATTATGTTCCTACTAATTTCAGTTGTAATTATTTCTCTTTGGTCAAATTTTTAATTATAGATTAAACTCTATTCCTTAAATTTTTATGACATTTTGATCATGAAATACTATCCTATAGACGTTGAAAATATTTTTACATACACTATGAAAATTGTCTTTTTTTGTATCTTTTAATATCTTATTTTTTGGTTAGGAAATAACGAAGACAATGTTTCTAATTCCCATTTTTAGAGCAATTTTAGAACAATGTTTGTCAAATTTGGCAAAAAATGCTTACCAATCAACAAAAAGTAAGGTTTTTACTTTCTTGACGTAACAATGTTTTTTGTTTACGCTTATTATCAATGCCACATAAAATTTGTTATAAAAAAACTACAGTTGTTTTAGGTGTTTTGTTTTTTGTAACTTTGTTTTTTAAATCCCTTGCTGTGTCGTATGAGTATGCAGTTACTGTTCCTACGGAGGGGGGTCAAGGTAACCCAGGGGACATTGTTAGCTACAAAGATGGTTCTTATTCGTTATCATCTGTTTTCCAAGATGGAAATATGTATGGTGTCATAGTTGATAATGCATCTGTGTCTTTTGAAGATAGAAATTTAGAACAGTCAAAATTGGTAACATCGATTGGAGAAGTGCTTTTAAATGTATCTGCAAAAAATGGAAATATATCTGAAGGGGACTATGTTACAAGTTCTGATATACCTGGAGTAGGTGTTAGGGCTAGTGAGGACGGTCAAGTATTGGGTGTGGCCATGGAGGGCTTTAGCCCAGATAATAGTGAAGATATAGGACAGATTTATATATTAATTGACATAAAAACACACTTTTTTGGTAAGGGTTTTAGTGGTAACTTACTTGATATAATAAGAAATAGTTTGACATCACCATTTATGACACCCGTACAAGCTCTGAGATATCTTTTAGCCATAGCCATAATTTTTGCATCCTTCGTGATAGGTTTTTCTTCGTTTGGAAAAATTACGGGTTCTAGTGTTGAAGCCTTGGGTAGAAATCCTCTAGCCGGTGGAGCAATTAGAAAAGTTATGTTTTTCAATTTTATACTGACTTTTGTAATTATGGCAATGGGGCTGATTGCAGCTTATTTTATATTGACCATATAAGTTTAAAAAATTTCAAGCCATTGAACATCGTTTCCAGTATGTTTATAATATTTCCATGAATTTAATACTGCCCATTTTCAATTCTGGTGTTTTTGTTTTGGATGTTGAGACTTTTATTGCTCTAACCTGTTTTTTCATTGCTGCTGTATTACTCTGTTATCTGTTAGTAACTTATTCTTCTGATTCTGATGTGGGGGATGTTTTTCCTAATAGTCTTAGCCTGAAAGATAAAATAGAGATAAAAAAAGCTAAAAAACAAGGTATTGAGATAAAAGAAACTATAGAAAAAGAAGCCTATGAAACAGCCCTGAGTATTCTGGATAAAGCAAGATCAGATTCATTGAGGATATTAGGACAGGCACAAGTCAAAGCACAGGGATTAATAAGTAACACCTATGTAATATCAAAAGAAAGTAGAGCTATGTTAGAGAGATCTGTAAATGAGATATATGAGAAACAGGGCCGTGTTTTGGGTAATATTTCTGATGAAATACTAGAGAGCTACAGGTTAGCTGTAGAGGAAGGTAAAAAGGATAATATTAGAACACTGTATGAAGTAACTGAGGCAATGAGGCAGGAGGCAATACAGGGTGTTAATGAGCTTAAAGATGTTGTGAAAAAAGAGACAATAGGCGCACAAGACGCTTTAGAAGAAAAGATTACGACAGAATATGCCAAAATTGATTCAGAGGTAAAAGAGTACAAGAGTAAAAAAGTAGAAGGTTTAAACAAGAAGATTTTTGAGCTGTTATCAAACGTATATATGGAACTGATGGGTGAGGATTTAGATCAGATAAAGCATGAAAAACTTATACTGACTCTCCTTGAAAGAGAAATAAAAAAATCGGGTTTAAATTTTTAAATTTAATGTAATCTATGAGTTCTGAATCAAGTAAAAAAATATTTAACTCTCTTCAAACTAGACAGAGGGCAAATGAGTTCCTACGTTTTCATGGTTTGATTATGACTTTGTCGCATAGAGTTGGGGACATAAATCTTGAAAAATTAATAAGAGATGTGTTTAAAAATGGAGATCCGACATGGTTGGGCGTTGTTAAAGAAGATTTACCAGATCTTTTCTCTGGAGATATTAAAAAAAGTGATATAGATGTTTTGGATACAGTTAAAAGTATGATAGAGAATTCAGATCAAGTGAAAGTTGAAATATCTTTTGAGCCTTCTGATCAATTTATCACTGATTTTATAAACATATTAGAAATTAATTTAGATAATTCTCTAAATAAGGGTTTTGTAGTTGAGTTTGATGTTATTGAGGATATGGATATGGGTGCAAGATTTTACATGAATGGTAAGTTTTTAGATTTAACTATTAGGAGCCAAGTGGAAAATTATTTAATTTCAAACGATGTCGTTAATAGATACATATAAACAGAAATTTTCAGATTCAATGGTAGAGACCAAGGAGATTGGTTTTGTTGAAAAAATAAACCATCCTGTGGCTTATGTAAATGGTCTTCCGAGCGCTGTCCTGTCAGAAATTGTATATTTTGAGACAGGTAGTATGGGGATGGTGACAGGTCTCACCACAGACCATGTAGAAGTTTTGACTTTTGCTGATGAGGCTGTAAGAGTGGGGGAGAAGGTTTCAAGATCTGGGGAAGTTTTGAAAGTTCCTATAGGAGAAGGTTTGCTTGGTCAAGCTATAAATTCTCTTGGGACTTCTCTGTATCAAAATAAGGTTATAACAGGAATTTCAGAGTATAGAGGTATTAACGCAGCCCCCTTACCAATAAATGTTAGAGAGAGAATAAAATCCCCTCTTGAAACAGGTGTTCCTACGGTTGATTTATTAGTTCCTTTAGGGAAGGGGCAAAGAGAGCTTATTATAGGAGATAGAAATACTGGAAAAACAACTTTTGTTTTACAATCTATGATTTATCAAGCCAAATTGGGAACAATATGTATTTATGCAGGTATAGCAAAGAAAAAGCACTCTCTCAAAAAAGTGGAGCAGTTGTTTGATAGACACGGTGTTAGGCAAAATACCGTAATTGTAGGTTCAGCATCTTCAGACCCAATAGCTAGTATATACCTAACTCCTTATACTGCTATGACAATAGCTGAATATTTTAGAGATATGGGTAAAGACGTGCTTTTAATTTTGGATGATTTGTCTGCACATGCTAAGTATTATAGAGAAGTGTCATTGTTATCAGGAAAGTTCCCAGGAAGAGATTCTTATCCAGGGGATATTTTCTTTGCCCACGCTCGTTTATTAGAAAGAGCTGGGAATTTTAATTTAAATGGTCAGATATCTTCAATTACTTGTCTTCCTGTTGCTGCTTCTATAGAGGGGGATTTAACAGGTTATATTCAAACTAACTTGATGTCTATTACAGATGGGCACATATTTTTTGATAATGCTGTGTTTAAAGCAGGAAAAAGACCTGCAATAAATCACTTTTTATCTGTTACTAGAGTAGGTAGACAAACACAATCCCCTATTAGATGGGGTATAAATAGGGAATTATCATCATTTTTATATTTACATAGTAAAACGGAAAGATTCATTCACTTTGGTGCTGAGATAAACGAGGGTATTAGGACAACAATAGAGATGGGTAAAAAAATAGACCAGCTTTTTGATCAGGAGACCGAGGAAACTTACGCAATGGATATTCAAATAATAATGTTTGTCTTAGTTTGGACAGGGGTTTTAAAAGAAGATACTCCAGGGAAGATCAAGATGTCTAAATTAGCGGCTCAGAAATTGTACGAGGAAGATGCGGTTTTCAAAGATAAGGTTGTTGATATGATAAATTCTTCAAAAGATTTTAATACTTTATTAGGTAAGGTCAGTTCTTCTAGCAAAGATCTGTTGGATTATGTTGAAAGGGTAGTCTCCAAATGAAGTCATTAAGGAGTATAAAAGATGAATTAGAATATTTAAATAGTTTCCAGCTTATGGTGGAGTCCTATGAGGAGATAGCTGCCTTGAGAATGAGAAAGGTGAAAAAATTTATTCTTGAGAGACGAGAGTTTATGAAGGGATTAAATGAGGCTTTTGCTTATATATTCTACGCTTATAGAGTTTATAGAAAATCCTTAAAAGGTAAAGCTAGAGATAGAATTTTGAATACAAATGGTAAGACTGTATCTATATTGCTCTCGTCTAATACAGGTATGTACGGTGACATAATTATAAACACATTTGAGTTATTCAAGAAAAATATAAAAGAGGATAAATCTGATGTAGTCATAGTAGGAAAAGTTGGGCAGAGAATGTATGAAAATTTAGGTAATAAGACATCTGATTATGAATTTTTTGAAATGGGGGATAACGGTATAGATGAGCCTAACATTAAAAAGTTAATAGACTATATAACAGATTACTCTAATGTCGTTGTATACCATGGCTCATTTAAAAGCGTTTTGTCACAAGTACCTTTAAGGACAGAGGTTCCTGTAGAGCTTAAAAGAATAGAGCAAAGTTTGAAAAGCTATGACGATAAATTCCTTTTTGAGCCTTCTGTTGAAAAAGTAGCCGAGCATTTTGAGAAGCAGATAGAGTCTTTAATATTTGAACAGGTAGTGTATGAATCTTGTTTAAGTAAGTTTGCATCTAGAATGATCAGTATGGATATGGCTTCTGAAAATATAAACGATAAAATTAGAAAAACAGGTATTTCTTTAAAAAAGGCTAAACATAAGGAAATAAATTCAAGCATGCATTCAGTAATTTTTGGAGGTATACATGGTAGAAAATAAACCCATTGGAAATATAATTGGAATAAGAGATGTTGTTGTAGAAGTAGAGTTTCTAGATGATCCTAAACCCTACATCCATGAGATATTAGTGTTAGATAAAGATCCAGGAATAATATTTGAAGTTGTAGAGTCATCAGGTGTAAATCGTTTTTATTGTATAAACTTGTCTGGAAGATCCAATTTTTTAAGAGGTTCTAAAGTTATAGGTACTGGGGAAAAAATAAGTGTTCCTGTTGGTAAGAATATGTTGGGCAGGGTAATAGATATATTTGGTAAAGATCTTGATGGCGGGGGAGAGATATCATTTGAGGCAAAAAAAGAAATTTTTGGAGTATCACCACCTTACGATGATGTTACAGTTACAAGAGATTTCTTAGAGACAGGGATAAAGATAATTGATATGTTTGCCCCTCTTTTAAAAGGTGGAAAAGTGGGATTATTTGGAGGCTCTGGTGTAGGTAAAACTGTTTTACTTACAGAAATACTAAATAACATTATAAATAAGGACCTGGGAAACACGGTGTCAGTGTTTTGTGGTATTGGGGAGAGATCAAGAGAGGGTCAAGAATTAAGAGAAGAGCTTAAAAATAGTGGTGTATTACCCAATGTTTCTATGATATTTGGACAAATGGGTGAGAATGCGTCTATTAGGTTTTTAACAGCCTTTGCGGGCACAGCTATATCTGAGTACATGAGAGATGATCTGGGTAAAAATGTACTTTTGTTCATGGATAACATATTTAGATTTGCACAAGCAGGTAATGAGTTAAGTCTGCTAATGAACAATATTCCTTCTGAGGACGGGTATCAAGCTACGTTGTCATCTGAGGTTGCGCAAATCCATGAAAGATTGGTTTCTAGAGGGGATAGAGTGTTGACGACCGTTGAAGCAGTCTATCTTCCCGAGGATGATTTGTTTGACCAGACCGCTCAAGCTGTTTTTGGCTATCTTGACTCTTCTATAGTTTTATCAAGAGATGCTTATAGAGAAGGAAGATTACCTGCCGTTGACATACTTGCTTCTGACTCAGGAGCTTTAAATCCAAATAATGTCACACCTTTACATTATGCTACAGCAAATAGTGCTAAATCACTTTTAAAACAATCAGAGTTACTTGAAAGAATTGTATCATTAGTTGGAGAGTCAGAATTGTCTGAAGAAGATAGAATATTGTATCAAAGATCTAATAAAATAAAGAATTACATGACACAAAGTTTTTTTGTCGCTGAAAAACAAACAGGAAGGAAAGGAACATATGTTCCTGTACAAGACACTGTAAAGGATGTCAAAGATATCCTAGATGGTAAATATGATCACATTTCTGAAGATAAGTTTATGTTTATTGGAAAAGTATCTGATATAGAGAAAGAGACTTCTAAATGAAGAAAGACATAACAAAATCTGAAAGAATGCCATTATCTATAAAAAATAAGAAAGAGCAGTTATTTTTAGGAGAAGCTATGTCTGTGACCTCAAAGAATGATCGTGGGGTTTTTGACATACTTCCATACCATGTAAATTTTATTACATTAATATACGATTTTATTGTCATAGATAGGAACACTGAAAATGAGAGACGATTTGAAATGGACACAGGTATCCTTTACACAGTGTCAAATAAGGTAGAAATATACATAGGCTTGTGAGGAAATAAAAAAGAATAACTTTATCCAATATTGTAACAGTTTTTGTATATTTTATTGTTCTATTTTCACTTTTACTGATGGACCCATTGTGGATGTAAGGTATATGCTTTTGATCCAATTAGGTGAGGTTTTGGCTGGTTTACTTTGTTTTAAACCTGTTATCACCTCATTATAGTTGTCTGATAATGCTTTTTCATCAAAACTAACTTTTCCTATTACAGTGTGAATGAGTGGCGCAAGCTTTTCTATTTTGACATCCACTTTACCTTTTTTGAATTGTTCTACAGTTTTTGACACATCTTCTGTGACAGTACCATTTTTAGGATTTGGCATTAATCCTGCAGGACCTAATACTCTTGCATATTTGGCTAATACAGGCATAAATTTAGGTTCTGTTATTAAAACTTCAAAATCAACATTTGGCTTTATTTTTCCTTGCTCTATTTTTGGTAAATCCTCTTCTGTTAGATTGATGTCCGCATTTTCCAGTTTACTAGATGCTAATACCGCAATTTTTTTAGATTTGCCCGTACCGTGTGGTAGTGCTACAGGGAACCTTATGTTTTGCTTACTTGGATCAACATCAAGATTTATATGTAACTCTACACTAGCATCAAATTTAGAACCTGATTCACTTTTGACTTTTTTTATAGCCTCTTCCAATGAATATTCTTTTTTATCTTTTTCTCTTTTTACTTTCATTTTTCAATTTCAACTCCCATGGACTTTGCTGTCCCTGCAATTATTTTTACAGCTTCTTCTAAGCTTTTAGTATTTAAATCAGCCATTTTTTCCTTTGCTATTTCCTCTACTTGAACCTTGCTAAGTTTACCTACCTTATCTTTATTCGGAACAGCAGATCCCTTAGAAAGTTTTAGTGCCTTTTTAATCAAGTGTGTTGAAACTGGAGTTTTAGTTACAAATGTAAATGTTCTATCCTCATATACAGTCAAAACCACTGGAATTATATTTCCCTCCATTTTTGTCGTCCTAGCATTGAATTCTTTACAGAAATCCATTATAGGAACACCGTGTTGCCCAAGTGCAGGGCCTATTGGAGGTGCTGGTGTAGCTTTACCAGCATCAACAGCTAACTTAACTATTGCTTTTACTTTTTTACCTTTTTTTGCTTGTACTGCCATAATATTAAAGTTGAGAAACTTGTGTGAATGCCAACTCCAACGGAGTTTCTCTTCCAAAAACTGATACTAATACTTTTACCTTTCCTTGTTCTTCGTTTACTTCGTCCACTTTACCTAAAAAGTCTTTAAAAGGACCGTCATTTACTTTAACAGAATCTCCTACTCTAAATTTAGCCTCAAATTTAGGAGCTTCCATTTTAGCAAACTTCATCAAAGCCTGTACTTCTGACTCTGGAAGTGGGGTAGAGATAGATCCCATACCTACAAATCCTACGACTCCAGGCGTAGATCTAACAATATACCAACTATCATCATTCATTTCCATTAATACTACTAAATACCCAGGAAATAACTTTTCATCTACTGATCTTTTCTTTCCTTCTGAAACGACTATTTTTTGTTGGTGGGGTAAGAAGACCTTGAAAACCTTGTCAGTATGTCCAGCTGCTTCAACTCTTTCTTTTAAGGAAAGAGCCACTTTATTTTCATGACCTGAATATGTATTTATAACAAACCATTTGGCTAGTGGGGAGACATTTTTATTTATTACAATAACATTATCTCCATATTCCTCATCATCAATACTGTCATCACTGACAGGAGTTTCCTGAGCGACCTCTTCTATTACTTCTTCTGTTCCCTCATTATTTACTTGTGTTTGATTTTGATCATCCATATTTATTTAGTAATTATAAAGGTTAATAATCCTTTGAAAAGATAGTCAAAGGCTGTAACAATAAAGCCAGTAGTTATGCTTATTCCAATGACATAACCAGTAAGTCTTATTGTTTCTTTTTTGCTGGGGAATTGAACCTTTTTTAATTCCTCAACTGATTCTTTAAAGAATTTATTTACCTTGTTCACGTCACGCATTCTAACATGATTATTTTTTGTTCTCAACTACTACATTTGTAGGTTTAGCTAATGAAATGTATAATTTTGAAAATATGTTACTCAAATTACTTTTTACAGATCCTCAAATTTTTATTTTGCTATCTTTTGCCCTTATTATATCTATATCTATACATGAGTTCTCACATGCATTTATGGCTGATAAGCTCGGGGACAGTACTGCAAGAGATATGGGACGTTTGACTATTAACCCAAAAGCTCATTTAGATCCGATGGGAACACTACTTTTAGTATTTATAGGGTTTGGTTGGGGTAAACCAGTACCTTTTAATCCTTTTAATTTAAAAAATCCAAAAAGAGATGCTGCTTTAATATCTTTAGCTGGTCCAGTGTCAAATTTATTATTGGCAACACTGCTAGCTTTTGTTCTAAGAGTTGTTCCTATGGGGGAAATGTTTTCTATGTTTTTTTATTTTTTAATTTTGTACAACTTAATGTTAGGGTTTTTTAATTTAATACCACTCGGACCTCTTGATGGTAACAAGATAGTTTTTGGGTTTTTACCTAATAAGTTGGCTATACAATGGGCGGAGTTGCAGAGATACAGTATGTTCATGCTTATTTTTCTTTTGCTAACAAATTTCACAGACAAAATAATAGGTCCTTTAGTTGATTTTGCAATTAAAATTCTGCTAGGGTAATTTGTTGTATCTAAAGCAAATAATCGTTAGATAATATTTGACTAATTTCATGCGCATAGAGTACTATATTGATAGTGCTCAAATGAGCAAACCTGATGTGATCGGTTAAGCTGGAGATCGTGTAAATCTTCCATCATTAGATCTTCGATGGGAACCGAAACATTTCGTCTGGGGACTTAGTGTTAGGTGCCCACCTTAACACAAACGGAGATCCGATCTTGGTGGATCGACACATCGGGACAAAATCATACCTCGCAATTGCGAGGTTTTTCTTTTTCTATGATAAATTTCCAGTTTAAATAAAAATGAAAAATAACAGTGGGGAAGAGTGGTGGAGCCTGGGGAGGGAATTGGACCCTCGACCTCTTCCTTACCATGGAAGCGTTCTACCACTGAACTACCCAGGCAATTAGGATCCCGATTTCGCGGGATCACTTTTTGGATTTTTTATCTAATTTTTCTAATCCTAAACCCTTTACGCCAAAATAGACCACAAGAGCTATTATTATGAAATCTATTAATACTGATATAAAATTACCTATTAATAATTCCGCTGTTCCTATTTTTATAACCGCGTTTTGTAGACCACCAATAGATCCTAGTAAAAGACCGAGCAATGGATTTATTATGTCCGTAACTATAGATGAAACTACTTTAGATACAGAACCCCCTAATATAAATCCTACAGCAAGACCTACAACACCTTGTTCTCTAATAAATTCTATAAATCCTTTAAAACCCTTCATTTTTATTCACCTGCTTTCTTAAATTTCAACGTGGTGATTTTACATACTCACCATTTGAACCCTATTCTAGCATAAAACCATAACCTCAAAAAATAATTTAAAATGGTTATTTTGCTTTTCTCATATCTTTAATGAGGATGTAAAATATACTGGTATTAAGAGCGGGGAAGAGTTGACAATAATTTAATTGGGAAAAATTGTAAATAGTAATGGTTATTAGAAAGTTAACGACGATTTTTTTTGTTGTCTTTGTTTTTCTTTGTAGTGTCTGTAGATTAATAAGAGAATAATTATGATAAGAAGGATAATAAACCAGAAGGATATATCAAGTTTTTGTTTTTTAACAACAATGTCTAATCTGTAGACTTTAACATTAGATCCTTCATCAAGAGTAATGCTTTGCTCACCTTGAAAATTATCATAATTAATAACAATTTTATGCTCCCCAGGTTCAACATTGTTAAATTCAGCAATACCTTCTGAATTGGTAAGTGCTTCTTGGACTTTGGAATGAATAGTAACTTTAGCATTTTGGATAGGTTTATCTTTAGTATCAACAACCCTGACTTGAACTTTAAATCCAGGATGGCTTGATTCTAGTGATGTGTGATCATCACTTTTTTTATCATCTTGTGGGCAGTTAAATTTAAGAATCCAGCCAGGTTTAATCAAGTTATCTTTAATAGATGGATATTCATCTGAATTTTGATCAATAATTTCTTGGAATTTAAGGCCACTACCAAATAATTGTTCAGATATCGACCATGGTGAATCACCCGATTTAACAGTGTAGGTTTGGCACTTTGGGTGATCTTCTGGTTGGTCATGTGGTGTAGTGATATCTAAAGAAACGGTGTCTAGTTGATTAAATCCAAGGAGAGGTTTGGTTTTAGCAGAGATCGTATTAGACCATTTACCCGAGGCACACCCATTAACAGCTTTTATCCTAAAATAGTAAGTAGTATTAGGTGAAAGCATGTTAACAAGGTAAGTCATGGTATCTCTAGAGTTAACACCTAAATTTTTGATTTCATGTGGATATGAATCTGGTTTAGTTCCATATTGAATTACATATTTTTCAACTGGTTCATCAGCAGGGCTAAAAGATAAAAGAACACTGTGTGAATTATTTGAAACGGCACTGTATATTAGTGGTGGGGTTTTACCTGGAGCTTGGTCTCTGCATTTTTTTGATTTCTTTGAAGAAGTGGGATTAGAGGATGGGGTAGTAGTTTTGTATGTTACTGAGTTATCATCAGAGGTAGACGCAGTGTTTCCATTTGTTGCTAAATCTGTTAATGCGTTAGCAGGTATATTTGCTGTAATTGTATCCCCATCTGTTAGATTGTAAATTTCAACTTCATATTCAGTATCACTAATTTCTGTAATATCCTTTACTTTCGCGGTAGTGCTTCCCGAGATTGATATATCATCGTTAGTAAATGTAGTTTTATCTATCTTTTCAGAAAAGACAACTACATATTTAACAGAGTTAGTATTTGTAGGGTCTGCTTGGGTAGCGGATTGGTTAATAGTGATAGTTGGAGCTACCGTGTCTTTCACCAAGTTTTTAGTAAATGTTCCTTTATTTCCAGCCTTATCTGTTTGGGTTGCTTGGATAGATGTGTTTCCTTCAGTTAAGGTAGATAAATCAAGAGTTTTACCCCATGTACCACTTATCTGGCATTCCGTTTGATAGGGTTGATCTGCGGTGTTAATGGTAATATCCCCATCCCCTTCAGTACATGTTCCTTCTAAAGAATAGCTTGTTTGGTTAGCACTATTAATTGGATTTTCATTTGTTATAGTGACTATTGGTACTACTTTATCAATTATAAACTTATCTTCTGTTTTAGATGTGTTGTTACCAACTTGATCAACAGCATTAATAATTAAGTTGCCGGATTTTGTAACTGTTACTGTACAATTAACTCTTTTAGTTCCTGATTGGGTACATACTAAATTAATCGGACCTCCTGTAGAGCTTGAGTTAATTGATACATCCTCAGCAATAACCTCGTTATTATCTATAACTGTAATTACGATGTCTTCTATGTTTTTGTTGCTGATTTTGGTTGGAGCATTTATGGTTATAGTTGGACTGGTTGCATCAACTGCCAACGCATCAGTAAAGTCATAAGTTCCTTTATTGAGTGCCGTATCGGTAACGATTACACTTACTGTATATGTCCCATCTGCTAGTTCTGGGTCAATGCTTCCTGCATCTAATTTCCAAGTTCCATCTCCGTTGTTGTCAGCGTTGTATATTTTCCCTGCAACTTCTACCCGGACTACCGCTGTTGCATCATTTACAAGCCCTGTTAACTCGGGTGATTTTTCTTTTGTAAGAAGTGTATCAAAATCTGCGATTGGAACTATTATATCTTTTGTTATATCTTTAGAATCTTCTCCTTTATTCCCAACTGCGTCTGTTTGAGAGACATAAACCTGAACTGTTCCATCTGGTTGGGCGGATAAATCAAGCTCTGTGCTCCATGTGCCATCCACTAGACATGCTGTTGTATATGGTTGTTTAGCAATGATTATTACAACGTTGTTATCTCCCTCGGTACATGTTCCTTCTAAAAGATAGTGCGTTTGGTTTGTTTTATTTATTGGAGTCCCAGTTGTTATTTTAACTATTGGGGCTTTCGTATCTACAATGTAATCTTCTTCGGTCCTGGAAAAACTATTCCCTGCCTTATCCTTTGCATTTATTTTTAGATCCCCAGAGTTTGTAATTGTTACAGTGCAGTTTATAATATTCTGATCTCCAGCATCTGCAGTACATACCAAATTTTGAGCCATTCCTGAAGAACCGGAATCTATCTCTATGTCCTCAGGATATATCTCAATGTCATCTGTAACAGCAATTGTGGTATTAGTAATATTCCCGTTTTTTGCTTTGGTAGGGGCAGAGATGATTATATTAGGTTTAACAGTATCAATTGTATACATCTGTGAATTGTATCCAGTTGCTCCATTAGTAGTATCTTCAGCTTGTATTGTTAGTGTTCCACTTTTGTTAATATTTCTAATATTACAAGTTACGGATGTAACATACGGTGCATCGTGCTCCCCACTTGCGTCTGCGCAGTTTTCAAGAGTAACACCTTCAGATGCTGTTCCTGATATTGTAATGTTGTTTATTTCGTGTCCAGTGACAGGGGTAGTAATTGTTACAGTTGAATTGTTGATTGGTTGATTGCTAATGATAGTAGGAGCATTAAAGATAACTTCCGGAGGAAAGATAGTTTTTTTCTCGGTAGTATTACCTACCAGGTCATAGGCGATAATTGTGATAGTGTGTTGATCCTCTGCAGGGTTGAGATTGAGAGTTCTTGTTATAACCCCGGGTTCTACGTATTGTATTTCATCAACTTTATCTAATCCATCACTGCCAACATATTTAATCTCATACTTTTGTATACCTACAGCATCAGTAGCTTCAAACTCAACAACTGGATTGTCTATACCATGTGTTAGAGTATTAATGCTTGATGTAATAAAAGTTGGTGGAGTCGTATCAATGACAAACCCATCCATAGACTCGGTAGAGCTATAACCAGCTTTGTCGGTAGCTTTGATGACCAGTTTGCCAGAGCTAGTGACGTTGATTGTGCAATTTAAGACTAAATGGTTTTGTTCCGGGTTTTCGGCAGTATTGTCGGCCGGGAAAGGTGGGGTACAAGAAAGGTTATCAATGGTCGCTACACTAGAACTATCTTTTTCTACCAAATTAACAGAATAACGATCACTAACGGTAAAGCTAACATTAATTGGCGCCTTGGACATTTTGTTCCCAGGGGCAACAATATTGATAACTGGTGGTACATCATCGACATCTTTAACGGTGATTATGAAAACTTTTTCACTATACAAATTAGTGGTATCAGTAGCTCTGACTCTAATGCTATATTTATTTTTATTGGTTGGATCATTTTCCGAATCACCTGATCCTGTTGGATTTTCATAATCTGGTGCTTCTAAGAAAGCTAGAAGTCCAGTAGTTGGGTTAAGAGCGAACTTAGAGTTGTCCTCACTCCCTTCGCCAGGTACAAGAGAGTAGATTGCTACACCTTGAGTTGTTGCGGAAATAGTTCCTACTTCCGTTTTGTTTTCCTCAATCTCAGTTTGAGACAGGCTTAAGTTTTGTGGAGGGCAACTTAACCCTGCATCATTAATTCTCCAGTTTTTTGGAGGACTAGTTAAGGTATTTCTGGCATCTCCAGCGTGACAGTAATATACACCTACGGCATCCATATATAAATTTGGTTTAACAGTTTGAGCACTCCAATCAGTTAAAAGTGCATCATAGTTATACGGATGCATAGCAGTATTGTTAAGGAAATAGCTAATCCTTTCTACTTTACTAACATTCCAATTACTAATATCTTGGTTAAAGGAAGTAGCATTGTTAAACATATACATCATATTAGTCACTTTGGATGTATCCCAACCACCTATTGGCTGATTGAAAGCAGTAGCATAACCGAACATATATGACATATCGGTCACATTACCAGTTTGCCAGTTGCTAATATTTTGATTAAATCTCTTAGCATCCCTAAAGACATATGACATATTTGTCACACTTGCTGTATTCCAATTACTACCAAACGGTTGATTAAATGCTTCAGCTCTGTAAAACATATATGCCATAGATTCAAGACTGCCGCTGCTCCAATTCATGGTGTGATGACTTTCACCTGGTGCATCACCATTGTTGAAATTAGTAGCTCCACTAAATAAATAAATCATAGTAGAAACCTTACTAGTGTCCCAACTACCAATGTTTTGGTTAAATACCTTAGCATCCTGAAACATACTTGCCATACTAGTAACATTTTTGGTGTCCCAATTCATGGTGTGGTTACTTTCACCTGGAGCTTCGCCATTATTAAAAGCTATAGCATTTCTAAACATACTCACCATACTAGTAACCGTACCAGTATTCCAATTGCCGATGTTTTGATTGAACGAACTAGCCCAACTGAACATATTTGCCATACTGCCAACATTTTTAGTGTCCCAATCCATGGTGTGGTTACTTTCACCTGGAGTTTCGCCATTATTAAAAGCTGTAGCTTTTTGAAACATGGATTGCATATATTTAACATTTCCAGTATTCCAACCACCAATATTTTGATTAAATGCACTAGCCTCTAGAAACATAGAAGCCATGTTAGTTACATTGCCAGTCTGCCAACTACTAATATCTTGGTTAAAGGCAGACGCCCGAGTAAACATGCCGCCCATATTGGTTACATTGCCAGTCTGCCAATTACCAATATCTTGATTAAAAACAGTTGCATTAATAAACATGAGATACATATCTTTTACAGCCCCAGTCTGCCAACTACCAATATCTTGATTAAAAGAACTGGTACTACCAAACATTTGTCTCATATTAATCACCTTGCTAGTGTCCCACCCTAGAGGACTATTGCTTAAGCCTGGAGCATCGCCATTGTTGAAATTAGTAGCTCCATCAAACATATATGACATATTAGTAACATTACCAGTATTCTAGCTACCAATATCTTGATTAAAGGCCGTAGCTTGTTTAAACATAGAAGTCATACTAGTTGCGTTGCCGGTCTGCCAATTGCCAATATCTTGGTTAAAGGCGTAAGCTTGAAGAAACATAGAGCCCATATTGATAACTTCACTAGTATTCCAGCCGCCAATATCCTGATTAAATACAGTCGCACCAGCAAACATGGCGTACATATCTCTGACAAGCCCAGTCTGCCAACCGCTAATATCTTGGTTAAACGAACTGGCCTTGTTAAACATTTGCTTCATATTAGCTACATTGCTAGTATTCCATCCTAAAGGCTTATCACTTTCGCCTGTAGCTTCGCCATTATTAAAATTAGCTGCCTCAAAAAACATATATGCCATATCAGTAACTGCACCAGTATTCCATTTACCGATGTATTGATTAAAATTTGTGGCACGGTAAAACATTGAATTCATGCTAGTAACTGCACTTGTATCCCAATTACTTATAGGGGCATCAAAATTTGTAGCACCAGCAAACGTATTAGTCATATTAGTAACAGTACTAGTATTCCAACTATTCATAGATTCATGACCAATAAAATTAGTAGTGCCTTGAAAAGTCGCAGACATATCAGTAACTTGAGATAGATCCGGAGCATCTGTTGCCGTTATCTGCATATTTATCATATCTTTAAAAGCTGCTCCAAAGCTTGACCATGGGATAGTACCCCATTGTTTAATCTCTAAGAGTTTAGCTTTTTCATCAGTAGCTAAATCAGGGGAATAAAAACGAAGTGGTCTAGTAGATCTAACACAAACATCATACGTACCTGCTGTTGGATAATTATGTGTAGCTAAGCTAGTGTAAAACAGTTCGTAATTGTCGTCACAATTCCAAGAGACTTCATATGTATCTGTAGCTACTTTCAAAAATCTTAAAGTAACTTTAGTTGGCTCAGTTGCTCCAGCTACATTAGTTTGCCATGTGGTAACAAAATCTTCTGGATTGTAAGCTTGGGCAATATGGGGGTGAAAAAAGTTGACAATGACAATTATGGAAAAGATGCCAAAGTTAATTAAAGCAGTTTTTAATTTGGTGAATTGTTTCATAGAGCAGGTGAGAAAATTATATATGAAAAATAGAAATTAATACAGAATTATAAGGTTTTAATTAATTAAAAATGGGTTTAAGGGTTAGAGTAGGTAATTAATTGATATTCTTTGTTAGGGTTTTATTTGTAATAACAACAATTTCTATCATCAGAAGGTTTGTTAACACTCATGTGTGTAATGTTATGATTTTACCTACATTCCATCTATCTCTAATTTCACTAACGCTCGTAGAATATCCCGCAATATGTGGGGTTTTTTCTAATCCCATTCTTGTTTCCAAATGTTATTTCTATTTTACAAAGGATAGTGTGTTATCGGAGTTTAGAAGTGGTGCCGAGAGAGGGATACCGGAACACTTCGTGTTCTCATCCCTTATTAGGCTTTGAGGATCATTTATTATTTCTAGGAACTATCTGATTTTAGGTCTTATATTGGTGCCGAGAGAGGGATTTTTGCTCCGCAAAGCAATTACTCCACTTCGTTACGCAATAGTCGCCCATTACTTTCGTCTTGAGGCACATCGCGAAGCGATGTAAGAGGAAGCGCAGTTCCGAAGTATGAGGAACGAGCAAGCTCTTATTCAAATCCCTTATTTATCTCCATAAGATTGTACATAAATTTAGGAAGAGGTTTTCATTTAAATTTCAGAGTGGTGCCGAGAGAGGGATTCGAACCCCCGTAGGCATAAGCCAGCTGATTTACAGTCAGCTCCAGTTGACCACTTTGGTATCTCGGCATGGAGCCGTCTGTGAGAGTCGAACTCACAACCTGACGCTTACAAAGCGCCTGCTCTGCCATTGAGCTAAGACGGCTTACTAAGTTGATAACTAAATATAACAATTTTTTAAAATATTATCACCAAAGTTCTTACGGATTTTACCATATTAGCAAATTAAGGAATACATACCTTACCAATAAATTTGTATTTATTCATAGTTTTAGTGTAAAATTGCTGAAAATATCTTAAAAATAGAATGGAGATTAAAAAATGGCTATTGTAGTTTTTTTCCTTGATTTCAAGGAGGAAATATCAGAGGAAAGTTTTTACAGTCTTTTTAATGGTGATGAAACAAAGGTTAAACATCACATTAGAAAATTTGTAAAAAAAGAACTTGGGATGAATATAAATCCCGAAGATATCACTGTCCATGATGTTTATTTGGACGAAGCATCAGACAAATGTCTTGATTGCTGCATGTCTGAAGTATGTGACAGCATAAGGGCTAGTTTTTGTAGTTGTAATTACGAGGATTAGCTATATTAGATAAGTGGGGAGAAAAGCCGAGGGGATTATAAAATAACTTCGGCTTTCTTTTTCAAAACTCCTTTGTTGACTTTAAAACTATAAATGTGGTTTAATTCACGATGTTATGTCTAAACAATGTCAGGTGTGTGGAAAAATGTATCAAAAAGGAAACTTAGTCCCAAGAGGGATTGGTAACCGTGTTACTAGAAGAACTACTACAAGAAATTCCGTTAACCTAAGAGTTAAAAGATTTTTAATAAATGGTTCAAAAGTAAAAGTTGTATTATGTTCATCTTGTTTAAAGAGAATAAAAAAAGATGAAAAAGAAATAGCAGCACTTTTAGAAGCAGAGAAGTCAGAAGAATCTAACGAGTCTTTAGAGTAATTTACAAAACATATCCGTTTCTAAATTCTTTCCAAGTTATTTTACCCTTACCTTCTATTTGTAAAGTTTTAATTCTCAACTTTTCGTTTACTAATTCTGAGCTAAATATTTTTACTTTTAAATTTTTATCAATGTGATTTTTTAATATCACCTCTTCATCCAAGTTATGGTTTTCTTCAATATCTTTTAAATACGTCCAGGATATTGGCCAAGGATTGTATGCTCTTATACTTCTTTCTATTTCTTCAGGAGAGTTTTGCCAATTTATTAACGCGTCTTCTTTAAAAATAAATGTATGTTTTGGATTAGTTTTTGAAATAGTATAGGTTGCTTGTTTTTCATCTTGAGTTTTTAAAATAATTTTATTTTCTGACATATTTTTTATAACTTGTGGTAAATTTTCTGCAGCTATGTTGAATAAAATTTGATAAAGTTCCCCTGATGTATATTTTGTATCTAATTTGTACTCAATTTGTGAAATTATCTTACCATTATCCATCCCTTCATCTAATAAATAATAAGTTATTCCTGTAACATCATCTCCGTTCAAAATTGCAAACTGTACAGGGCTTGCACCCCGGTATTTAGGCAAAAGAGAGAAGTGTATATTAATTATATTGCCTTTTACAGTATCTATTATTTTTTTTGGGATTATAAAACTAAAATCTGCTACTATTATGTAATCAGGAGATACATCTTTGATTTTTTTAACAACATCCTCTAGGTCTTGTTTTTTTAGTGACCCTATTTCTATAAAATCAATATTATTTTTCTTTGACCAACTTTTGACTTCTGTTTCTTTTTCAATTTGTTTTCTTCCTATTTTTGAATTTTGTTTTGTTACACATAGGCATAGGTTGAAATTAGTATTTAATGATTCCAGTATTGGCAAAGACCTGTCTGATGTGCCAAAGAATATTATTTTAATTGTTTTCATATTCATCATTGTCTTTATTTTTTTCTAACATTTCATCAAATTGTTTTTGAGTTAAAGTATCTCCTTCTATTTTTGACGTAAAGAGGGTACCGTCTAAATGATCCACTTCGTGTTGTATAGTTCTAGCAAAAAATCCTTCTGCCTTTATTTTTAAGATATTTCCTTCCAAATCTTTTGCAGTAACTTTTATTTTTTTTGCTCTTTCAACAAGACCATACACATCTGGAACACTTAAACAACCTTCCCAGTCTATTTCTTTTTCATCAGAGTAGTGAGTTATTTTTGGGTTTATTAATATAATCTCGTGAGATTTCACTTCATTTGGATTTAGAGGATCCTCAAAAAAATTTCTTACTACGCACATTCTTTTTGAAACACCAATTTGGGTGGCAGCAAGACCTGCACCTTCAGGTTCTTCAGCTACTTTTACAGTGTCTATTAAGTCTTTTGCTATATTAATAATTTCATCATCTATATTACCCACTTTCTGGGTTTTTTTGTTTAGTATTTCGTTAGGTGTAGTTACAATATTTTTTACTGCCATATCAGTATTTTACCACGGTTTGAAGGATAAAAATAACCCCGAGGTTTTTACAGTCTCGGGGTTTGATTTGGATTTATAGTTTAAAAATCCACGTTACCACTAATGCGACCATCCAAGAAAATCCTAAGATCATACTTGCCCAGGCGCTTATTAATGTTACTAACGGTATTTTATCACTGTCTTCTTTCTTATTACCATTTACAACTGACGGTGATGTTTTGAATGTTAAGTATATGAAAACCACATCCAAAACGAATAGAACAATCGCTACCACATATCCAGGGTGGTTTTTAATAAATTGTAGTACCATTTTCTCTCCTTTTTCTATATCTCTATAGGGTATATTGTATGACAAATTGGTTGTAATTGCAAAATTTTAAGTTCAAAAATGTTGACAAAAAATTCTTCGTGGTATCATTTATCAAGTTTATATGAAATTAGTAATAGTAGAATCACCAACAAAGGCTAAAACTCTTTCTGCGATTTTACCTAAGAAAGATTACATAATAGAAGCTTCCATGGGCCATATAAGGGATCTCCCTAAAAGTGGTCTTGGCGTAGATGTTGAAAAAAATTTTGAACCAGAGTACATTGTTCCTCCAAAAGCTAAAAAAACTATCTCTAACTTAAAACAAAAATCCGAAGACGCTGATGAGATAATATTAGCAACAGACCCTGATAGAGAAGGAGAGGCAATAGCGTGGCATTTAGAATATCTTCTTAAACCATCAGGCAAAAAATCAAAAAGTAAAAAAACAAAAACAGATGAAAAAAAAGACGTGAAATTTGGAAGGGTCGTTTTTCATGAGCTTACTGAGAATGCTATAAAAGAAGCTTTCAAAAATGTAGGTAGCATAAATACAGACTTAGTAGATGCACAACAGGCAAGAAGAGTGTTAGATAGACTTGTTGGTTATAAACTTTCTCCATTATTATGGAAAAAGGTAATGTATGGTCTTTCAGCAGGGAGAGTTCAAAGTGTTGCTGTTAGATTAGTTGTTGAAAAAGAAAGAGAAAGAGATGCTTTCAAATCAGAAGAATACTGGAGTATGAAAGGGCTATTTAATTCAGTTTCAAGCAAAAGCAACTTTGAAGCCTCTTTAGTTGAAAAAGACAAAAAGAAAATTGAGATACCTAATAAGGAAAGTGCTCAAAAAATAGAAAAGGATTTAAAAGAAGATAGTTTTGTTATAGATTCTGTGAAAAAGACAGAGAGAAGTAGTAAGCCCTACGCTCCTTTAAGTACTTCAACACTTCAACAAACAATGTCTAATGTTTTTGGATTTACAGCAAAAAGAACAATGTCAGCTGCTCAAAGTTTATTTGAACATGGTTATATTACTTATCATAGGACAGACTCTTTAAATTTATCTCCAGCTTTTGTTAATAGTGCTAGAGATTTTATTAAAAGTAATTTTGGACCTTCATTTATTCCTGAAAAACCTAATTTTTATAAAACAAAGTCAAAGAACGCACAAGAAGCTCATGAAGCGATAAGACCGACTAATGTCCTTTTTATACCGAGCAAAAGTGGTAAAAAACTAAAAGAAGATGAGTTGAAAGTTTATTCAATAATTTGGAAAAGATCTATTGAGTGTCAAATGACCCCAGCAATATACGATCAAACATCTGTTAATGTTTTATCTCAAAAGAAATATTTGTTTAGAGCTACAGGATCTCAAATAAAATTTAGTGGGTGGTTAGAAGTAGGTAAGTTTTTAGGTATAGGGCAAAATTCTGAATCAGGTGAAGATGAGAACGTTGAAGGATCCATAATGCCAAATGTTTCAGAAGGAGAAAGTGTAAATTTAAAGTCAATTACATCTGAGCAACACTTTACACAACCTCCTGCCAGATATAGTGATGCAACTTTAATTAAAAAAATGGAAGAGTTAGGTGTGGGGCGACCTTCAACATACGCTCCTACAATAACTACAATCCAAGCTCGAGGATACGTTGAAAAAGATGGAAAATATTTTGTTCCAAAAGATGTTGCTTATGTTGTAAACGATTTACTAGTAGAGCATTTTCAGGATGTTGTTGATTATGGATTTACAGCTGAGATGGAGAAGTCCTTGGATGACATAGCAGCTGGAGACAAGGAGTGGGTGCCTGTTATAAGAAATTTCTACGAACCTTTTGAGAAAGAATTATTAGAAAAAGAACAAATTTTAAGCAAAAGAGATGTGACAAATCTTGGAGAAAGTGACGAAAAATGTCCTGATTGTGGGAAAGTGTTGGTTTTTAAACTTGGTAAATATGGAAAATTTTTAAGTTGTTCTGGTTATCCTGATTGTAAATATGCCAAACCTTTAAGTAACGAGACGGGTGGTTCAGAAGAAGAGCAGAATGTTGATTATGGAAAGTGTCCCAATTGTGAAGACGGTGTCTTTGTCTTAAGACAGGGGAGATTTGGTAAATTTTTAGCTTGCAGTAATTATCCAAAATGCAAAACAACCAAAAATTATTTAGAAAAAATAGGCATGAAGTGCCCACAATGTGGTGATGGTGATGTGGTTGTTAAAAAAGCAAAAAGAAAAACTTTCTATGGTTGTAGTAAATACCCTGATTGTGATTGGAGTAGTTGGTCTAACCCCATGCCGAAAAATGAAAAGAAGCGTGAAACCCTTACTTCTTTAGTATAGTTTTGAACTGCCTAAGATAATAGGACTATGTTTAGAAAAATAGAAGACTTTTTTAAAAAATTTGCCCCATATCTTGTCCCAGCGTTTATATTGATTGTAGTTACTTCACTTAAAATTCTCTATTGCAAAATTTATCCATTTTTAGACTTTGATGAAACTATCGTTGTTAGTATAAGTAAGCAACCATGGGATATATTTATAAAGTCAGTAAGTTCAGAACCACATCCTTTAGGTTTTTACCTATTCCTGAGATTATTTAGGAATTTTGACCCATCAATTACAAGAAATATTATGGTGATTATATCTATGGTTTTAACTATGTTGGCTGTATTTCTTGGAAACATATTTGGTATTTGGGAAAAATACAAATTAACTTTAGGAATGTACCTCTTCTTAGCAGGATATGCATTTTTAACCATCACTTCCTATATAAAACAAGATACTATAACTATCCCTATAATTTTTATGGGTTTGGTTGCCTATATTGCTTACAAGGATTCAGAGAAAAAATGGCTGCTCAATCTTTTGCTGTTTTTAACTGTTATTACAATGTTTTTTGGCTTAAGACCTTTTATTAGTTTAATGACCATTTGGTTTTACGAGATCTTTCTATCTTATAAAAATAGATGCGATAATCAACCATATTATCAATTACTTTTGTCATACTTATTCATAATATTGTTATTTGTTCTTTGCTATCTATATTTTTTTGGATTGGATCAAGTTGCTAATAACAAGTACAGAATGTCTTGGTCGTCTGATATATATAAAGGATTATCAGATTTTTTTATTGATGCTTTTTTCCCATTTCATTTCGCAAAGAGGTTTAAGGATATATTTATTATATTGATTGCCATGCTAATTTATGAGGGGTTTAAAAAAGGCAGTATTTTTTCAAATAAAATTAATAAAGCTGTGTTTACATTGTTTCTACTAAACATTTTAGTAGGATACGTTACTAAGGGCTATGTAAGGGTTAGGTATTCTGGGTTTACTATAATGCTTTTACATCTACTCATTTCACCTTATCTCTACAAATTTAGATACACTTTTTTCCCTGTTTTGTTTACTCTATGTTTTATAGCTACTACGTTATTTTCTGGTACTGAGTTTATGCATCTGATGAAGGTGGACAGAGATCTATTAAGCAGTATAGAGAGTATTTTGGAAAACTCAGGTGGTTCTGAAAAATTTATTCTTTTACGTAGTGGGTGGGTTATATTTCCAAAGGTGTTTTTGTATAAATATCCAAAGATAATAGAATCTGTTGTTTCAATCTTACCCACGGAAAATGACGCTATAGATTTTGATATTCTGCAATTAGATAAAACTTACAATGAAAAGTACTGGGATATTGGTGGTAAGTATATATTTTTTGAACTTTTATATAACCGTTTTTGTGATGGGTACAGTAATATATTGATCACTAATGCTTTTGTATTTGGAAATGCGGAAGAAGATACATTAGAGTTTTTAAATAGGAATTGCACTCATAATGGTATAGAGAAAGGAGTGGGGGGGGATGCTAGTATCCTTATAAAATACTCTAATTGTAGATGTTTAGACTCATTAGATAGGGGAGACTACTACCCAGATTCGTGGTGGGAAGAAGAGAGATAGAGGCGGTTTTGGATTTACATCTTCTCTCCGTGCTAAGGTCTCTAATTGTACTAAGTGTTAAAAACATAGCGATTGTGGTGGGAAAACACTATCGTTATGGCTTGTGAGATTACCGCTAAATTAACGGTTAGATCTTATGTTCCTCCTTTCTACTTTACCGCCTCTTTCTGGAAGTATTCTAACATTTATTTTATTTATAATCTATTGCAAAAGAAACGACCTTGTGTTAACTTGTCTGTGTCCCAAGACTCTCTCCCTGTGTGAGATGGTATCAAAACAGGGCATGGGTGAGAAATTGGAAAGTATATAATTTCAAAACTAAAAGAGGGGAAATTTAAAGACTTTACTCTTTACGTATTCCCCAAAGTAGAAAAAATAAAATGGCAAAATATAAAATACCTAATATACAGGAAATGATAGATGCTGGAGTTCATTTTGGGCATCAAGCAAAAAGATGGCATCCAAAAATGGAACCTTATATTTATATGGTCAATAAAAATGTCCATATTATAGATTTAGAAAAAACTGAAGAATTACTTGGAAAAGCCTGCGATTTCTTGTTTGAACAGGCTTCAAAAGGGAAGATAATCGTTCTTTTAGGAACAAAAAAACAATCCAAAGATATAATCCAAGCAGAAGCTCTAAGAAGTGGTGCTTTATATGTTAATGATAGATGGGTTGGAGGTACAATAACAAACTTTGAAACTATAAAGAAAAATATAGATAAGCTTTTAGATTATCTAAAAGGAAAAGAGGAAGGGAAGTTTTCTGTATACACAAAGAAGGAAAGGCTTTTAATTGATAGAGAAATAGAAAAACTTCAAGCGACATATGGTGGTATCACATCATTAAAGAACTCACCAGATGTTTTATTTGTTATTGACCCTAAAAGAGAAAGCACGGCTATAAGGGAAGCTAAAAGATCTGGTGTTAAAGTAGTGTCTGTTGTTGATACGAACGCTGATCCTACTACTGTTGATTTCCCAATTCCGGGAAATGATGATGCTGTTAAGTCGGTTGCTTTAATTGTTAGAGCAGTAGCAGATGCTATTGAAGAGGGTTACAAAGAATTTGGAAAAGCGGAAAAAAAGAAAAAAGAAGAATCTGAAGAGGAAGAAAAAGAAGAAATAAAAGAGGAAAATGATAATTTGCCGGAGGATACTTCGGAAAAGGAGGAATAAAAATGGCTGTAGATATTGAAATAATTAAAAAACTAAGAGAAGAAACAGGTGCGGGGGTTTTAGAAGTCAAGGAAATGTTAGAAGAAGTGGGTGATGATTACGAAAAAGCAAAAGAGGAGCTTTTAAAGAAATCTGCTGCAAAGGCTGCAAAAAAATCAGACAGAGTTGCTCAAGATGGTTTAGTTTACTCATATATTCATGGGAACGGTAAGGTTGGAAGTCTTGTAATGTTAGGATGTGAGACAGATTTTGTAGCTAAAACAGATGATTTCAAAAACTTATGTAAAGAAGTAGCAATGCAAGTGTGTGTTGAAGATTATTCTGATATTGAGGAAATTTTGCAATCTGAATATATAAGAGATCCTTCTAAAAAAATATTGGATTTGGTAAATGAAACCACTGCTAAAGTTGGTGAGAAGATTGAAATAGTAAAATTCACCAAGTTTGTCGTTGGAGAATAAGAACTGTTTTGATATTATTCCCTTATGAATAATTCAGAACTGAAAAGCAAATTATCCAAGTCAATAGAATTTTTAGTGTCAGATTTGTCTCAAATTAGGGCAGGTCGTATCTCCCCAGCTTTAGTGTCAGATATTTCCGTTGAAGCTTACCCAGGAACTTTTATGACTGTTAAAGAGCTTGGATCTATAACTGTCATGGATACAAATAACTTAGCTATTGTTGTTTGGGATGCGGGGGTTATTGATGCTGTTATTAACGGCATAAGAAATTGTGGTCTTAGTTTAGGGGTTATAAAAGAAGCAGATAGAATTAGAGTAAATGTTCCTGCTTTAACAGAGGAGAGAAGAGTAGAATTCACAAAGAATGTTTCTGAAAAAGTTGAGAATTGTAAAAACTCTATAAGAAGTATTAGACAAGACGCAATGAAAGAAATAGACAAAGATTTTTCTGACAAAGTAATAACTGAGGATGAAAAATTTAAACAGAAAGAAGAAGTTGAAGGTATTGTAAAAGAATTTATAGAAGAGGCTGATACGTTAGGCGATAGTAAAAAGAAAGAATTAATGACCGTCTAAATTTTTATGAACTTTATCACTATAATAATTGTTTTGTTAATAATATCTTTTCTTGTTGTTGTACATGAGTTGGGTCATTACTGGGCAGCTAGAAAAAACGGTATTAGGGTAGAAGAGTTTGGAGTTGGGTATCCTCCAAGATTATTTGGAAAAAAATTTGGTGAAACTTTATATTCAATAAATCTTGTACCATTTGGTGGTTTTGTAAAAATAGCTGGTGAAGACGATGAAGATGTAAAAGAAGATGATGTTGGTAGCTTTGCCAATAAAACACCATGGCAGAAATCACAAGTGTTACTAGCAGGTGTTTTTATGAACTTAATTCTAGGTTTTGTCCTTTACTATATTCTGTTCTTTTTTACTGGTTTTAAAAGTTTTTATATTCCAATGTTTTTTGATTATAAATTCAAATTAGGTAACGAAAGAGTCTACGAGACAATGATATTTGACATTGAAAAAGATTCTCCAGCCTACAAAGCTGGTATAAAAAATGGGGAGGTAGTTTTAACTGTTGATGGTGTGAGTGTGAAAGATGTCTATGGTTTAAGAGAGGCTTTATCAGGTAAGGTAGGGGAAAGTGTTGAAGTAGTTACTGCAGATGTAAATGCCATATCCTCCAAAGAGAGTAAAGTTTACACCTTAATCCCAGAAAAAAATAAAATCAAAGGAAGTGATGATAGCAGTGCCATAATCGGAGTTTATTTAGGAGAAGCTAAATCTATTTCTTACGATACATTTGTCCAGAAGATATTTGCTGGTCCTATGCATGTATACAATATGCTTTCGTACTCACTGTCAACCATCGGCAAAGTAATAGGAATATCTGTAGAAACAAAAGATATAGAGCCTGTTGCTAGTAGCATGACTGGTCCCGTAGGACTTTTTAATATACTGGGTTCCATAATAGAAGACATAGATGGTAGAAAAATTTTAATTCTTATAGATACTGTGGCCTTGATATCTTTGGGGTTTGCTTTCACAAATCTCTTACCTATACCAGCTTTAGATGGTGGTAGAACAATGTTTAGAATTTACGAAGGTATCACCAAAAAGAAGGTTGATCAAAAATTTGAAGCAAGAGTGCATAATATAGGAATGATAACTCTGTTGGTTTTAGTAGCACTAATAACCTTTAAAGATATTAAAGTTTGGTAATATATTGTTGTAGTTTAGATAAAATAATTACCTTGTATTTTTCCATTGTTCAAGGGTTCCCTTTGTGGTATAAGTTTTGCATTAACGTTTGTAATGTGTATATACTAGAAACGTAACTGCATATTGAAAATCATTAAACATTTATTTTTTTTTGATTTAGTTTTATATCTTGTTATGTTTTTAATCAGTTAACAGTTTATTCTGATAATAAAATAATGACAAAATATGAACCAACATTTAGTGTTTAATGTTTAAATTATATGCTGTGTAGATAATTAAAAGTGTTAGTTTGGAGGTGCTTTTTAGACAGTCAATTTTTTTGACTGTGTCAGATACACAACTATAGTGATAAAAATAGATTTGTATTTGCTGAAAAGATATGACAAAAATTAAAGTTAGACATGGAGAAAGTTTGGATCAAGCTTTAAGAAGATTTAACAAAGAAGTTCTTAAATCCGGAATAATTCAGGAAGTTAAGGATAGGGAACACTATGTTAAGCCAAGTGAGGTAAAAAGGAAAAAGAATAAAGAGTTGAAAAGAAAAATGTATTTTGAAAGGAACAAATATTGATAGTAGATGATTTAAGATCCAAGCTGTTTGAATACATGAAGAATAAGGATGCCTTAAGGGTGGATGTGTTGAGGTTTTATCTAAATCAGGTAAAAAACAAAGAAATAGAGTTTAAATCTCAAAATAAAGAAATAACGGATGAGGATGCATTTAAGGTTTTGAGAAAAGAGATAAAGAATAGAAAAGAAAGCATAGAACTTTATGAAAAACTAGGGAGAACTGAGTTGTTAGAAAGAGAGAAAGCAGAACTTGGGGTTTATATGGAATTTGCAGAGCTTTTCCCGTTTGAATTAGAAAATAATAACAACCCTACCTTTAGAGGTGGTAAGTAACATGGATTTAAAAAAAATTCTTGGAAAAAAAGCTTTTATCTCCGTTTTTATAACTAACGATAGGGATATGAAAAAGCTTAATAAAGAGTATCTAAACAGAGATTATACTACTGATGTCTTATCCTTTGATATAAAAGAAAATCAAGACGATGGTTCTTTGTATTTAGGAGATATTGTAGTAAATAAAGATCAAGCTAAAAGACAGGCAAAAGATTATGGAAATGATCTAGAAGAAGAAATATCAGAACTCGTCGGACATGGGGTTTTACACTTACTTGGGGTACATCACCCAGGAGATGATGGAGCTATAAAAGTGAGTGCAAAAAAATCCTTGGGTTTAGATGGAAAGGTTAGTAAAAAAAAGACAAAATGAGAATGTTAGTTGGACTTGGAAATCCAGGTGATAAGTATGCTAAGTGTAGGCATAATACTGGTTTTATAATTTTGGACAGATTTGCTGAAGATAAAAATTTAGAGTGGAAGAAAAGTGAAAAATTTGAATCAGAGATTTCTGAGTATGAAGAATATTTATTAGTTAAACCCCTTACCTTCATGAATAACTCTGGAAGAGCTGTTTCAAAGTTGGCAAATTTTTATAAAATAGATCCCAAAGATATCATTGTCATACATGATGATGTGGATATACCTTTTGGTAGCATTAAAAACCAAGTAGGTAAAAATGCAGCAGGTCATCATGGGGTAGAGGATATAATTGAAAAGTTGGGGACGAAAGATTTTGTTCGTATCAGAATTGGGGTTGGGAAGCCTGAAAATAAGAATATTCCTGTTGATGAGTGGGTTTTACAAGATTTTTCTAGTGACAATATTTTTGAAATACAGAAATTTTCTCGTACAGTAGAGAGTCTGTTATAAAAATCTTAGCTAAAAATTTTCAAACAAAAATTTGTAGAAATTGAGATTGTTTAATGATCTAGTACATCATTTTATAAACTCTCTAATAAAAGTTAGTGGTTTAGAGGTAGCCAACAATTATACTAATATATTAGAGGCAGTTTCCTATGTACTATACAAAATATCGCCCACAAAAGTTTAGTGATATAAGCCGTACCAATGATATTGCTGATATTATTGCAAACCAAGTAAAATCAGGGAAAACAGCCCATGCCTATTTAATGGTTGGTCCTAGGGGAACGGGGAAAACAACTTTAGCAAGAGTTTTAGCAAAATCTCTAAATTGCACCAATTTAAAGAAGAACGGAGATCCGTGTGACGAATGTTCTAACTGTGTTTCCATAAGAAATGGTTCCTTTATTGATCTAATAGAAATAGATGCTGCTAGTAATAGAGGTATAGATGATATTAGAGATTTAAAAGATAAGATACGACTAGCTCCTACAATGGGTTCAAATAAAGTTTACATAATAGATGAGGTACATATGCTCACAACAGAGGCTTTTAACGCACTTTTAAAGACATTAGAGGAGCCGCCAAAGAAAACTACTTTCATTTTATGTACAACAGAAGAGCATAAAGTTCCTGCAACTATAAAATCTAGGTGCCAAATATTTAAATTAAAGAGACCTACTATCAAGCAAATTGTTTCCGTTTTAAAGGACATATCAAAAGAGGAAAGCATTGATATAACTGATGAAGATTTATCTAAAATAGCTGAAGCTTCTATGGGTGATTATAGAGGTGCGTGTGTCCTTTTGGAGCAAGTTCATGATGGGGATATAAATGTAAACGCACTTCTTAATTTAAGTTCAAAAAAGAAATACGTAGAGTGTGTAAGTCATCTTCTAATGTCAAATGCGGCCAATGCTTTAGAAACAATCTCTGAAGTTTATGAGGAGGGGATAGATTTATATGTTTGGGTTGGGGAGCTTTTAAAATATCTAAGATCAATGCTGTTTATTAAATCAGGTGTAAAGGATTCTGGAATAGACACCACAGAAGAATTATTAGATGAAATAAAGGAGCAATCTAAGAAGGTTGAGATAAAGTGGCTAGTAAAAACCATATCAATATTTATGGAAGCACATAAAAATATTAGAGGCTCGTTTATTTCCCAGCTTCCGGTGGAGTTAGCCGTAATCGAGATATGTTCTGGCTCAGGTGGTAATGAAAGTAGCAGTGACTCGCCTTTTCCTAAAGGTCCTGACATTGAAAAATCTAGAAAAGTTGTGGATAGCAATGTAAAAAAAAGTAAAAAAGAGGAAATAGTTGATGATGATACAAAAGTAAGTAAAAAGAAAGTTAAGGAAGATGTAAAAGATTTGGAAGAAGTAGTTGATGACTTTGATGCGGAACCTGTTATACCTTTTGAAGATGTAAAAAAAGATTGGGAAAAATTTGTAAAAGATAGTAAAGATTTAAACCACTCTCTGACTACAATTTTGACATTGTGTGCTCCTGTAGCGGTTAAAGGTAGTGACATAATAGTTGAAGTTTTTTACCCATTTCATAAAGAAAGATTAGAAAGCGCCAGGACAAAAAAATTAATAGAAGATTTATGTGAAAAGATATTTGGTATGAAGTTGGGGTTGAAATGTATTGTTAATAAAAATAACAGACCTGTAGGTTTAAAAGATGACAGTAGTGCAAATTTAACAGATTTAAATGTTGTTTTACCTTCAAAACCAGATGGAAAATCAATTCTTGAGGTTTTTGATGGTGGGCTACCTTTGGTAGGTTGATTATTGTATTGAGGTGTTTTTGTGAAATTACCAAAGCCAATATCAAATTTAATAGATTATTTTGAACGCTTACCAGGAATAGGCCCTAAGACAGCTCAAAGACTTACTTTTTCATTATTAAACTTTCCTCAAGAAGAGCTTGAAAAGTTTTCTAATTCCCTAACCAATTTAAAAAAAGAAACCAAGTTTTGTTCTATATGTAAGAATGTAACAGAATATGACATATGTTCGGTGTGCAGCGATCCTTTAAGAGAGAAGAATGTTATAGCAGTGGTAGCAAGTCCTTTAGATGCTTTTGCTTTAGAAAAAACTAATTTTAAAGGTGTTTACCATGTACTTCATGGGATAATTGATCCTCTTAACAATATTGGTCCCGACGAACTATTTGTTAAAGAACTTTTAGATAGAATAGACAATCTTTTAAATGAATCATCTTTAGAAAATATTATTGATAATGATCTGATTATAGAAATTATATTAGCTACAAATACAAGTATGGAGGGGGAGTCTACAGCTATGTATATATCAAAGCTTATAAGAGAGAAGTTCGTAGATGAAAACAAAATTAAAATAACAAGAATAGCAAGAGGCCTTCCTGTTGGCGGTGATATTGAGTACGCTGATGACATAACTTTAAGTAGAGCCCTTGAGGGGCGTTCTAGTGTTTAATATGGTAAAATTCTAGTCTATATGAAGATATATAACTCTCTGACAAAGAATATAGAAGAAATAATGCCTATAGAACCAGGTAATGTGAAGATGTATTGTTGCGGACCGACAGTTTACAAAGATCAACAAATTGGCAATTGGAGAACATTCTCATTAGCTGATTTTCTGGTCAGGTTTCTAAAGATGGGTGGTTATAAAGTAGATTTTATAATGAATATGACTGACGTAGGTCATTTGTTTGAGACTAGTAATGACCCTGAGGGTGGGGAAGATAAGATTGAAAAACAATCAGTTGAAGAGGGTAAATCTGCAAGAGATATTGTTGATATGTATTCAAAGATGTTTTTAGAAGAATACAAGGATTTGAATCTTACTGAGCCAAGAAAATTTACAAAAGCCTCCGAATACATTGATAGTCAAATAGATTTAATAGCTACACTAGAGGACAAAGGATTTACATATGAAACAACCGATGGGGTTTATTTTGATACGTCAAAATTTGAAAAGTACGGTAATCTATCAGGACTTACTGTAGAAAATGTAAAAGAAGGTGCGCGTGTGGATCCCAATCCTGAAAAGAAAAATCCAACAGATTTTGCACTTTGGAAATTTTCTCCTGAGGGTAAAAAAAGACAACAAGAGTGGCAATCACCTTGGGGAGTTGGATTTCCTGGGTGGCATTTAGAATGTTCTTCTATGATATTGACCGAGCTTGGGGAGACCATAGATATACATGTTGGTGGGGAAGATCTAAAAATGATTCACCATCAAAATGAAATTGCCCAGAGTGAGTGTGCTACAGGTAAACCATTTGTTAATTATTGGGTTCACGGTGCGTTTTTAACTGTTGATGGTGGGAAGATGAGCAAGAGTTTGAACAATTTTTATACTCTTTCAGATATAAAAAACAAAGGTTTCTCTCCTTTGGATTTAAGATACTTGTTCATGACATCACATTACAGAGGATCTTTAAATTTTACATGGGAAGCTATGCAGAATGCTCAAAACACACTTAATAGAATTTACGATATAGTGTCTGGTTATGAGTACGATGAAAGGGCAGAAGTGTCAGATAAATATATCAAGAAATTTATGGAAAAATTGAATGAAGATTTGAACATGCCCGAGGCTTTAGCAGTGTTTTGGGAGCTTATAAAAAGTACCACCCCAGAATCTTCAAAATTAAATACTATATTAAAAATGGATGAAGTGTTGGGACTAAGGTTACAAGAACATATAGGGGTAGAGATTCCTGAGAATATTTTAAATTTGGCAAAGATGAGAAATGAATACAGAAAGAACGGCATTTGGGATAAAGCTGATATGGTTAGAAAACAAATTAATGATCTTGGGTATGTGGTAGAGGATAGCCAGACAGGCAGCTTTAAAGTTAAGAAAAAACTATAGATTAATCAGAATATATCCATTTTACAGAATTGGATTTTATAAAATTGGACATTTTCAAAACATATTTGGGTTCGTATAAAACGTTTTCAGCAGGACTTTTTTCATTGTTGTTTCCTTGCAACGTTCTTGAAAACCTTATTCTATTAGCAATAAATATTCCCTTTAAATTAAGTGTTTTGCATGTCTTTCCTTCGTCTAAGTTGTAGGCTGTTTTTATATCCCCATCAGATATAATCCCTATTTCTACATTTTCAACTTTTTTGCCTATTTCTACATCACCACTTACTATGAAAAGAGCTGTTGATGTTTTAGAGACCCCTACATTGGTTGATATTCTTAGATTCCCGTTAACAAAAACTATTTGATCAAATGTTGCAGAGGAGTATCCACTAGGTATTTTTGAATTGGTTATTTCATAGTCTCCTTCTATAACGTATGGCCCTGACGAGGCAACTAAGTTTCCAGTCGTAGATATTTGGGTTTTTGGACCTTTTACACTTTCAAAAAACTTTTGATAATCAAATTCTATTGGAGGATCGATTTGCTTCAAATACGCATTCTTAGAGGATGTGAAGAAATTTATTGAATCTCCTCCTATTTCAACCAGTCCATCGGTACTGTGTTCTACAGATTCAGCCACCATCTCTATATTTTGATTAGCTCTAACAATTCCGTTTCCTCTTATCTTGATCCAAGGACCGTTTATACACAGATCTTTGACAGCTGAATTCCCAGCCATATCCTCAGAGTAAAACCTAACGTAATGACATGCTTTATGCCACTCACTGTCACAAAAGTCCACCATTGGTGTAACTAGGTAGGCTTTTTTCACACCAGGTAAAAACGGAGGGCTGACAAGAATTGCCCATCCATCGTTTTGCCATGTTCCTTTACATTCTCCAACATTTGGAAATCGTCCAAAATCAGTACCCCTCCCAGGTATAAAATATTGAAATTTATCAGTAAGTGTGGAGATACCTGATGTATCATCTTCAACATAGATCCATGTATATATTTGATGGTCATTTCCTATCAAAGATCTTACAGAACCTGAATCGTTCCATCTCCCAGGGGGTGTTTGATCAACCTTTAGATTAATTGACTTTGTAGGTTCTACATTTCCAGCTTTATCTACTGAGTAATACTCAACTGTGTGGTGCCCATCTGAACTGACATAAAATAGGACTGTTGGTACATCTGATTTGCTTATATTTACAGCGTCTACCCACATTGTACTCGTTCCTTCTATTCCAACCTCCATATAAACACCTATTACATTTTCTGCGGTTGGTGTAAAGTTAGTTGACACTTTTGTCCAGTCACTTGTACCCGAAACAACAGGACTTGTTTTTACAAAGTTTGTTGTTACTTGCCCTAAATTATCTCTGGAAATGGAGTATATGTTAAAGTAAACATTACCACTGGCACTAGATGTTTTGATCCATGCATAAGCACTCATGTTGTGGAAAGAACTTGCAGCTGCAAAAATATCAGAATGATTTATAGAATGCCAGGAGTTATCTGTAGAGTCTATTCTTACAGATGTTATTGGAAATTCATCTTTATAAATAACATTATCCCTAGCATAAGTTGCCCCAGGTGCTGAATTACTTATTTTCCAGTCTTGTGTGTCTAGGGAATCTAAACTCCCAATTTCTTCAAAAGATGGGTTTGGGGCTAAATTTAAAGAGTTAGAGAAATCTTTTTTTACCCAATTACTGGTGTCTATTCTGTAATTGATCTCTTTAACACCACTTTCAAGATCGGTTCCTGTTAGAGTTATTTTTACAGGTTTGGTGTACCAATCATTTTTACCGTTTGGATTTTCTGGATCAACTTGGGCGGAAGTTATGGGTGGTGTGGTGCCCGCCATAACCGTGTGTTCAAAAGATACATATACAGTAAAAGTAAGAAGAAAAACTATAGCAGATAAGATGATCTTTTTAATTGTTCTGGGCATTGGTTATATCATAGATTATTTTGCTGGAGTTTTGAAGTGGGGTGTGTTTAAATTATTCTATGGGTATAAATAAATATCCAAATGTTAATCAAAATAATAATCCAAATACTAATCCAGTAGTTTGGAGTTCTGAAAGCTATGATGGAGGTGAGCGTGCTGAGAAATTAGTGGGAGAGTTTTTAGAAAAAGTTCTTGGGTTAGAGGGTTTTTCTGAAGAGGATGAGAATGCTGGTAAAGTTTTTAAAGATGTAAGGTTTAGAAAGACTACATATAAGGAGGATGTACATGAGAAGGGAGGGGACTTTGTCATTTATCGTCCTGATACTAATGAGTATGTGCATTTTGATGTTACAACTTCCAGAAACCCTTCTGTTATAAACTATAAAAGGAGGAATGCAGAAGAAAATAATTTAAAACTTCTTATTGTTCGTACTAGAACCTTGGAAAATGCAATAAGAGGTGCAACTGTGGATCAGAATGAGCTTATTAGAGACATTAGAGAGCAAGTACTTGAACTTGGTATTTAGATAATTTTTATGTTAGAATAACGTCTCAAAAAAGAAATAGGAGAGAAAAGGTGAAATTAAATACAATTAAGGTGGATCGTGGTGATAGTGTAAAGGTTTGGGTGATGATCTTGTCTTTTTCTGGAAACTCTCGTGTAATTACAGCTTTAAATGAAGCGAAATTGAAGAAGCTTAGGTGTGTCTTAGGATTTAACGAGGAGTTACCATCCTGTAGCACTCTGTCCTTAGCTGAGTTTGTGGATTATTACCCTACTCACCCAGTTTTAAATACAATTAAAGATTGGGATAAAATGGGTATACCTGTTAGTAGAATTAGACCGGAATGTTCCTAAAAGGAAGTTCCGGTCATTTTTTTGACACCGTTCTCAAGTTTTTCTGTTGAAGTTATTCTTACAAGTTTGATGCACTAATCATATGATTGTTAAAATTATTAGCACATTTAGAGTAAAAATTTTTCCGTTTTCTGATAACATTATTAATTATGAATGGTATTGAAAATATAAATTCTATAATCCCACCAACAGAAAAAATTAGCAGTATTGAAAGTAATGAATCTAATGTAAAAATATCTAAATTGTTGAATGATGAGGACATGGAGCAAATAGAAAGGAAAATGTTGGAAAAGTTCGGTCCTCACAAATGGGGACTTAGGGACTCTACGGAATATGCTAGAAATGTCACTAATGAGTCAAAATACTTTTTGGAGGGTACCTTAAATTTAATAGAAAAGGTTGTTGATGGTGCAAAGAGTGGGGAGGGATATGATACTTTGATTTTTCTTGATAAATCTGCAAGGCCGGGATCATATTTATATAGAGAAATGGTAGATATGTTAGAGAAAAAAGGTTTTATTGACAGCAATTTAAATCTACCAGAAATTAAATTTATGGATATTGGAAAAAGAGCAGAGAGTAACAAGGTTAGATCAGAATTTACAAAAAGTATTGTGAAGGAAAAGATCAAGCCTGAGAGTTTAGGGAAAAAAGTACTAGTAGTAGATGAGTTTGAAGATACTGGGGCTACCTTAAAAAACGCTCTAACTGAAATTAAAAATGTTTATGATTCTGATATAGAGGGGTTTATTATTGATGGTGCGTATCAATTTAACCAAAAAAGAATAGCCCCGTTTTTCTATTTAGATTCCCAACTTGGGGCGTCTCTTGTTAGGGATGCTGAATTGGGTGCGAAAATTAAAGAACTTGATAGAGGTATAATTACTGGCAATTTTTCTGAGATTGTCTCTAAAAGAGATGGTATTAGTAATGAGGACTGGTCAGCTCTTGATGATGTAATGTCCTACAAATCTTTAGCAGAAGAGTTGCCTAGAGAAGTTTTTATAGATGTTGTAGAACTTCCAGAAGATGGTTTTGGTGTTGACAAGATGATTGAAAGAATTAGGTTATATAAAGAAGATTTTGATGTAGATAGTATTGTAGAAGATTTAAATGCTGTTTACAGAACAAGTATAAAGGCATTACCACGACAGGTGTATGATTACTTTAAATATGCTGGGGGTAGGTTATCAGCACCTTTGGTAAACGATAGAAATCTTGGATTAAATCTTAGGGAAATGTTTAAACATTTGGTGTATTTGTCCAGTGAAGTTATAAATAAATCTGAGTAAAAATTTATATGATCTTAAGTTCTATTAGCTTATCTTCGGAATTTTTAACTATTGTGATATCTGAATATAATTAATATATGAAACTAACAGAGGAACAACTTTGGGAAATTGAAGATGAGCTAATGGGTGTGGAAAAAGGTGGTGGTGGTGGAGGAGATAGACAGGGTAAAAAGACTAAAAGGGCAATTAAAGAAGAGGTAGTAAAGAACTATAGAGAAAAGGAAATGAATCTCATAACCTCATCTTTAAAAAATGATCTTGAAAAATCTCCAATAAAAAATTTAAACGAGTCTCAGATTCCGGGTGCCTTAGAATATTACTCTTTGTGGTTAATAAAATGTTTAGATAACACAGATACAGAAAATCTTCATAAACAGTGGGAAACAGAAATTGAATATTCTCAAACAAGGTCATCTGGTCCAGGAGGCCAAAATGTAAATAAAACAAGCACAGCTGTAATAGCAAGGCATATACTAACGGGGTTTTCTTCAAGAAGTGAGAGTAGTAGAGAAATGCTTGATAATAAAGATAATTCTAGGAATAAACTTATTTCTAATTTAGATAGACACATTGAAAACTGGAAAAAATATTTAAATGATTTTTCTAAAGATAGTAGGCAGAGCGAGATAGAAGATTTTGTTAAAAGCGCAATTGCTAGTTAATTTGATAATTCTTCACCTTTTTGTATTATTTCATAAGTATGGGTTCAAAAACAACAGCTAAAAAATTTAAAACTATTAATGGTGATATACCTCTCCCAGTGTTTTTTCCAGACGCTACAAGAGCTGTAATAAGAACATTGGATTCTGTTGATATAAAAAATACACAAACGCCAGGGATTTTGGTTAATACCTATCATTTATACAAAGATTTGCATGAAGATATTCTTAAAAATATTGACGGAATAAGACAATTTATGTCATGGGAGGGTGGGGTTATATCTGATTCTGGTGGGTTTCAAGTAATGTCTTTAGCAAAAAGAAGTGAGAACAAGGGAGTAATTGATGATAGGGGTGTAACTTTTAAAACAGAAGATGGGGAAGAGGTGTTTTTAACTCCAGAAAAATCTATTCAATTTCAAATGCTCTTAAAAACAGATATGGTAGTAGTTTTAGATGATTTCACTGAACCCAAGTGTACTTATGAAAAAGCAAAGGAAACTGTTGAAAGGACTCTTAGTTGGGCCAAAAGATCAAAAGAGGAATTTTTAAAAATATGTAATGAAAATAATATAGAAGAAAAAGACAGACCTTATTTATTAGGCGTTGTCCAAGGAGGGGAGTATTTAGATTTAAGAGAATATTGTACAAAAGAATTAGTTAAGATAGGTTTTGATGGTTTAGGTTACGGGGGTTGGCCCATGAAGGAAAGTGGTGAGTTTAACTTAGATGTTCCTAGAATAATTGCAGAAAATTCCCCCGAGGATTATTTATTATATGGTCTTGGGGTGGGTAAGCCAGAAGATATTATCAAATGTTTTGATCTAGGATTTTATATTTTTGATTGTGTCCTTCCAACAAGAGACGCACGTCATAGCAGATTATATGTATATAATGCTAAGTCAATAGAAGACATAAATATTAGAGATGACAATTTTTACTCATTTTTAGATCCAAGTAGTAAAAAATATACTCAAGATCATACAAAAATAAGTGAGGCTTGTGATTGCCTACTGTGTAAGAATTATAGTAAATCTTATTTAAGTCATCTTTTTAGAAATAAAGAAGTAACGGCTTTAAGGCTTGCTACAATACACAATTTGCGTTTTTATAGTATTTTAATGGAAAAATTAAGAAAAGAGTTAGAAGCTATTAATTAACCCTATAGTATTGACAAAAAGAGGGTAAAAAGGTAAAATATTAACGTGACTTTCTCTCAAAGCTTTTTATTTTTCAAATAGAGGGTTTTGAGAGGAAATCTCTTTCCTCAGTTTTGGTTAGCCACCAGACTAATCGTTAGAAAGTACCTGCTCTCATACCATCCATTTGTGGACTGGTCCTTATAGACAGGGAAATCAGTGGTCTGGAAGGATATTAAATATATCCGAAAAAAGGAATCCTTTCCTTGGTTACACTTAGAACAGCGGTTGGTACCGTAAATCCGTAGGGATTGAATGTTCAGCGACCAAAAAAGGTTTTAATGTGTACTAAGCTTACACGTTATGTAAAAGGTTCTAAACAACCAAGCTTAAGCATCTAAGAGCCGATGAAAGGTACTAACCCTAACATCGGCTCTCTCTTAAAGCTTTTTATTTTAGATAGAAGGCTTTAAGAGATAAAATTTAGTCTCAAAAATATAATCAAAAGGAGAGAAAGATGGATAAAGATGGTAAAGGTACTTTAGAGTCTACCACGTGTACTTGTGGTAGAGTGGTTGACACTCTTAGAGCACGGGTTAAGTTCCCAAATGGAGATGTTTTAGAATTTTGTAACAGATATTGCCCAGCTTACAGGGAAGCCATGAAAAAGGCCGATTATCGCTGGAAAAAGCACCGGCAACGGAAAGAAAGCGAACAATTTGGGCGTAGCCAAGCTCTAAACGGATCTAAAAACCCCGGTAGGAAACCCATGGGACAAGATACAGGGGGATCTGCCCGCCGTAAACACTTTAAATTTTAATTTTATAGCCCGAGTTTGTATTTTAAGCTCGGGCTTTTGTTTTTTTTAATTTACTTTTAATCTATTTTTATATATGAGATAGGGGGCTTTTAGGATTATATGTACCTGTGTAATTTATAGTAGAACACTTCTTTCATATTTTTACTATCCAATAAATTGTCTCTGTTGTATCATATACGTATGATGAAAAACCCCGAATCATCAATAGACGAGGTAACCGATCTTTATTTAGATGAGAAAGATGAGAATCCAACTAATTTAGCAGAAGAGCTATTCAAAGATGTTGAAGGTGTAAAAAGTGTTGAAAATACAACATCTTTAGAGATAGATTCAAGTCTTCCCGAACGCCCTGTTTTTGTATGGGGTTTAGGAACATCTATTGAATCTCATGAACAATTAGTATCTCTTATTAATCAAGTACCTGAATTAAAAAACGAAACTCAGTCTATAGGGGAATATGTACCTACTGATGTTAAAGCCTGGGAGTCTCACAAAAATATAATTAAAACAGGGGGCAGTGATGAAGATATATCGAATGTTCTGAGAGCGTGGGAGTACACTAATACTCAGTTTGATAGACTTTATCATAATCCTACAAAAGAGAACCTTTTTATACAAGATTATTGGGATGGTAAGGCCATGAGTTATCACAAAACTATGGATATGATTATTCATCCAGAGGAAAAGAATTTAATAAAGAGAATCATTGGTGGTGATGAAAGGTATTCTGGAGTCAAAAGAGTAGAGAATTTACTTTTTGATTCAAATTTTGAAAATAGAGAAGAAATGCTTGATTATCTTACATACAGATTATGGCTATCCAATAATAAGGTAAAAATGACAAAACCCCACCCAGGGGAAGAGATTAACAATATTTATAGAATGAATAAAGAAGATTATGACCAAGAAAAAGAACATCTGATGCCTTTGGTTGTGAGAGCAATACAACAATTTGCAGAAGAAGGTAAAGGATCTGTTGTAAGAAAGGTATTAGAAAATTTAGAGACCATGGATGAGATAGAAGTGGTTACAAATATCATTACCTCAGAAGGTTTAAGTGATAGTGCTAGATTAACACTAGCAGTTCAGGGAATGAATGTTTTTGGAGTTGTTCCTATTATAGAAACAATAACAGAGCATAGTAAAGATAATGAGTCTTTAACAAATCTGTACAACACATTACAAGGTCAAGATATTCAGGAAGTAATGACAAGTTTAACTCAGATATATAAATCTATAGATTTTCATGAATACGTATTAAATAATCCAGAGTTAACTCTTAGAGAGTCAAGGATAATACAGGATCAGATACAGGAATTTGCAGATAAATTTGGAAAGCCTGTCCAAGAGGTTAGGGTTGTTGATGTAGGGGCTGGTACGGGAAGACTTGCTGTTGTTTTACATGATTTAGGTTATAACATTACAGCCTTAGATTATGAGCAACACCATGTTAAAAGGATTAAAGAACAGGACCCATCAATTAAGACCTCTGTCGCAGATTGGCATAATATGCCCTTCCCTAATGGTGATAACTCTGGAGATTTATCGCCAGAAGTTTTCTATTGTTTTGGAAGGACTGTTTTACACAATAATACTCCTGAAAAAATGGCTAGATTTTTTGATGAAATGCATCGTGTTTTAACTCCTAACGGGATAGGTATTATTGACATACCGAAGATACCAGAAGAGAAGGTATCTGAGGTAAAAGATCAGTATGCTGATGAAATATCCAGATATTCTGCTCATTTAGAATCTCTTGGGGTAGAGACAGGGAAAGCAAGAAACATATTTGACGGACCAGATGAAAAACACAAGTTTAATAGAATGACCACAACGGATTCTCAATTTAGAGATTATGCAAAATTGTTTGGATTTAAAGTAAATAAAGTTGAGGAAGCACCTATAGGTGATGGGGACCTGTTTGATAATAGTTATTACATAATAGAAAAGGATCCAGATTTTGAAGTAGATAAAATTGACCCTCAAGAGTTTATTGATAGTGCGGTTTCTATAGGAATGTTAGATCCGGGAGTTGATTATAATAAATTTGTAGATGCTTGGGGGTTACCAATGGGAATCCCTATGATGTACATGGCTGGAAGAGAACCAGAAAAACTTAAATATATGCGTGATGCCTATAGGAAAGGAAAATTAGGAGAGGTTAGCACTCAGATGGATGGTGGGGCAATATATTTTGAGGTAAGTCGTAAACTTTAATTAAAACAGCGTTTCTAATTTCTTGTGGCATAATCCCCAGCTTTTTCCCAGGCTAGAGAGAACAAAGCTCTCATTGTGTTGGCAATAAGATCATTTTGGACAATTATTCCAACCAGATCCCCATCTTTATGAAAGTTAATGAAGGCAACCTTGCTTCCGTAGATATCAACCTCTATACCAATGGGAAATTTTTCTTTAGGAACAACTCTAGTTTCGCATTTTTCTAACTCATTTTTGCTTGTGTAAGTTTTTGTTTTTATATCTTGAGCCACAATAACTTTAGCCCAAATGTTTGATTCAGCTCTTTTTTTACCATATGTTTTTGTCAACCAATCATATATTTTTGGTTCAACATCTGATGTCTGTAATATGGCCCAAATTTCTTTTCCTTCTTTTAATGTATCGTTATAAACTTCTTTAATACCATTCACTCCTTCATATATTTTCACACCAGGTTTATTGTCAGTTGTTTTAAAAGCAGATATTAACTGGGGTAGGTAGGTCTGCAAAGTCAGTTGGTTATTTTGGGCTTTTCTTAATTGTTCTTCAACAAGTTCAGATAATTTATAGGGATGCTCGGCTCTAAAATGTAATTTCTTTTTAATTGTTTGTTTGGAGACAAGACCTTTGTCTTGTAAGTCGTAAAGTGTTTTATAAACTATCCCTCTTTTTAATCCTGATTTTTTTATTATTTCTACAACAGGTAGTATCCCGTGGTCTAAAAGTATGTCGTAAATTATAGCTTCTTTGTCTTTTAAGCCAGATTCTTTCAAAGTCTTTGAATACATAGGAATTTTTCCACCCTGAAGACACTGATGTATTTTTCAGTTTTGAGTATGAGGGGGAAGATTTCTGCTATGAGGTGGACTTAAAACCACCACAGCTTAGGGCGTTAATGAGTATATTCCCTGATGGTGCCCATTATAGAGATGGGTATCAGATAAACGCCACAATCCGAGGAGAAGAGATAATCTCTGTTAACTGGATTGAGCAGAATGGTCATGCTGTATGGACCCCTATTATGGAAAAAGGTCCAAGAGAGTTAAATGCCTTAGAAAAATGGGCATTTAATTATGCTCAGACTACAAGCCCTAATTATCTAATGGGGGTTTTGTTTGATAGGGTCCCTGATACACAATTCTCAGGATACTCATACGCTGAGGAATACGCTCGTTTTAAAGCGTTTTTCACTTTTGTCACCAACCCTGACAATAATGTTTGGGTGCAAGATTGGAGAAACGTGGATGCCAGTTATCGGTGGGTAGATGCCGAAACAGGAAGAATTTTAACCGTTACCGATGAATTTGCCGATCTGTGGGAAATGCCCGAAAGTGGGTGGTTAGCCCTCCAGATTGGCGTTATTGGTAATGGTTCTTACAAAGAACCAGAGAAGTGGGAAACCACAGACATAATAAAAATGCAACCTGGTCTCACTGTAGGGATAAATCAAGTAGGACACTTGGAAATAGGGTATCTGGATTGGATACTCGATATTGAAGAGATGGCCTGTCGTACCAAGGAGTGGTCCTTGGAGAAGATCAGTGGCATTCTTCTCGAAATTACTGAATAGCACTTAGAGTCCTTACCTAGGACTTAAAATTTAGGGAGAAAACATTGGGCTAGGTTAAAAGAATCTGATATCAAGTGCCCCCGCCAGGACATTTGATTGATGAGGATTTGCCTATTAAATAATTGTTCGGAATGATTGAGAACCGATAAGACCTTATAAATAAAAAGGCAGAAATAATCAAACATCCAGCTACTTGATGTTGAATTAAACCCGTTCTAACAGGAGGGTATAAGTAGCAAAATGATTAGAAAGAGATCCAAGAACTATCAATCTAATCTAAAAACAATCACTTGTTTTTAAAGCGCTCGATGTTGAGATACATTGTCTCTCACTCGGGCGCTTTTTTGTATACAAGTCTGATATTGGATTTATTTATTACCATTTGGCATAATGTACAGGTTTTTAGGTTTATAATAGGTTTCTAAATTATGAGTCTATCTATAGGTATCGTAGGTCTTCCCAACGTTGGGAAGTCAACATTGTTTAATGCATTATTAAAACGTCAGGCTGCTTTAGCGGCAAACTATCCTTTTGCAACAATTGAGCCAAATATAGGAATGGTGGACGTCCCTGACTACAGATTAGAAGAATTATGCAAAATAGTAGTAAATGATCACGGGAGAGGGTCAGAAGGTAGAGAAATACCTGAAAAAGTAACCCCAGCTGTAGTGAAATTTTATGACATTGCGGGCTTAGTTAAGGGTGCCTCTAAAGGTGAAGGTTTAGGAAATGCTTTTTTAGGACATATAAGAGAAGTAAACGCTATTGCCCACGTAGTTAGGTTTTTTAGTGATGATAACGTTATTAGATCTGGTTCTATAGATCCCGAGTCTGATAAGGAGACGATAAATACAGAACTTATTCTTGCTGATATACAATCTTTAGAAAACGTAATAGGGAAGTTAGAAAAAGAGACAAGGGGAAATTCAGGAAAAGAAGCAAGAGTAAAATATGAAACAGCAAAGAAAATTTTAGATGAGTTGAACAAAGGAGTATTAGCTAACCAAATTGATTTAACAGAAGAGGAGCTAGAGGCTTCAAAAGAATTGCATTTATTGACCCAAAAACCGCAAATTTACGTTTTAAATGTTGATGAAGGGTTTTTGAGTAATAAAAGTGAACAAAACATTCCAAAAGATCTGAAGAACGGGGTTGTGATTTGTGCAAAATTAGAGTCAGAATTAGCTGATTTTGATAAAAATGAGCGTGAAAATTATTTAAAAGAGCTCGGGATAGAGTACTCTGGTTTAGATAAACTTATTAAAAAAGGATACGAAATTTTAGGTCTGGAAACTTTTTTAACAGCAGGTCCAAAAGAAGTAAGAGCGTGGACAATAAAAAAAGGATCTAAGGCACCACAAGCTGCAGGTGAAATACATACAGATTTTGAAAGAGGTTTTATATCTGCAGAAATAATAAATTTTGAGGATCTTTTTAAGATAGGGAGTTTGAAAAAAGCAAAGGATCTTGGAATGATACGATTAGAAGGAAAAAACTATACTATCCAAGATGGAGATGTAGTCTTATTTAGATTTAGTGTTTAAACGATTTCAATTTATGCTTAATCTTGAGGCTATTGTCATGATTTTTTCACCCCATTTTATTCTTTTCTCATGATCATTCTTGATATCATCCATTTCATTATAGTGGGATTCTAAGACGTTTAATAAATCTCTTTCCTCGTCCCCAATTAGTAGAAACTCTTTTTTTGCCTTATCTAAAAATTCTTTGGAAACTTGGGTATCAAATTCATTTTTAGTATCTAGTGCAGTTTTGGCCACCCTTAAAAGATCCATTTTTATATTCATTTTATTTCTATTCATTATCAAAAATCTTTCTAATAGTTTTTTCTACTTTTTCTCTTATTTCGGGGAGAGATATTTCATAAGTAAAATGATTAATACTAGGTTTAAAATTAGTTAGGGCCATAAAATCAACCTCTTTATTGTTAAACCTAAACCCACCTCCCCATAGATTTTCCTGTGAGCTGCCGTTTGAGATGAGTAATTGTTCACAATCTGCGTGATACTCACCACCAGCTGATAAAATTTCTTTTTCTATATCAACAACAACCTTAGTGTAACCCTTGTATATTTTGGTAACTTCCGTAACTTCTTCTTTATCAGCTTTTTTTTCAAATACGATTATCACTTGTTATACTATTATACCACTTGCCTTTTTCATCATTTTTGATAACATTTCCCAGTCTCTACTGATTCTATTGTAGATAGAATTAAAGTTATAGACATGAGGGATTTTAAATATATAATTTGACGTAGTTTAAAGCTTTAAATATGAAATACGAAATAATGACAATTTATAGGAATGATCTTGGAGAAGAAGGTGCTAAGAAACTATCAAGTAGCCTATCTGAGGTCTTGAGCTCTGCAGGAGCTAAGGAAATACAAAATAATTTTTGGGGCAGAAGAAAGTTTGCTTATGAGATAGAAAAGAATACAGAGGGTTTTTACGACATTTTCACTTTTGAATGTGATTCTTCGGTTGTAAAAAAATTAAGGGAAAAATTGAATTTACTTAACGGTTTAATGAGGTATCTAATTACTGCTCAGAAGTGAGCAAGCACAGGAGGAAGGAAATACTATGGCATCAAGAAATCTAAACAAAGTAATGCTTATAGGTAACCTAACAAGAGATCCCGAGATGAGGTACACTCCTCAAGGGAATGCAGTAGCAAGTTTTGTAATAGCCACCAATAGAGAGTGGGTTACACAAGGTGAAAAGAAGCAATCAGTAGATTTTCATAATGTTGTTGCTTGGAACAAGCTAGCTGAAATATGTGGTCAGCTTCTCAAAAAAGGTATTAAAGTCTTTGTTGAAGGAAGGCTTCAAACCAGAGATTGGGTCGGCGATGATGGTAAGAAGAGATATAAGACAGAGATTATAATTGACGATATGATCATTTTGACCCCTAAAAAAGGTGGGGAAGACGGTGATGAGATGGATGATGTTGAATACCATGATGAAGGAAATGAAGGAGACTCTGGTGAAGAGATAAACTTAGATGATCTAGGAGATCTTGATCTTGGAGATCTGGATACAGGGGACTTAGATACAGGAGAAGGAAACTAAATTATATTGAAATTAGGGCCCCGCAGATTGCGGGGCTAGTTGATTAAAGATTAAACATGGCATACAAAAAAGATAAAAAACCAAGAAGAGAAAAAAGAACTCCGGTAGCAAAAAATTGTTATTTTACAGAAACCGGAACTACACCTGACTATAAAGAGGTATTAGTTTTGAGAAGATTTATAAACGAAAGAGGAAAGATTATTCCCCAGAAGTACAGCGGTCTTACAGCAAAAAATCAAAGGCTCTTAGCTGTTGAGATAAAAAAAGCTAGATATATGGGGCTCTTACCTTATACTGATAGACACGCCCTTTAGTGATTGATATCATATACCCATGTCCTTAATAACTGCTCATTTTGATGTTTCGGGTGTGAGTTTTTTAATAAAAAAAGATAAGAAAAGTACAGAAATCTTGAATTTCCCGTATGTTTATTCAAAAGGACTGTTTTCTAATCAGTGTGATGAGAGTGATTTTTATTCCAAACTGTTGGAAAAAATAATGATTGATAGGGGTATAAAACCAAGTACTTGCAACATTGTAACTTGTGGTTTCATAGAACCTCCAAATTTAAATATAAAAACTAAACTCTCAGTCGGAGTGGTAGATCTAATTGAAAAAGCAGATGAAATAATACCAGTTTTTGTTAACAACAGTGCCCTGATAACAAAAGGATATATAAGCTCAAAATCCGATATTAGAGAATATGTTGGTGCAGAAAAGAGTGAGAGTGATTTTGGTGAATTTAATGATATTGCTAATGCAGCTATTTTCCCACAGCTAGTTCCGTCAGATGTTTCTTCTCAAATATCTGTTGATACAGAAGTTTATGGAAGGATACCAAAGAATCTAAAGTTTGAATCTGGTAGGAAAATCATTTTTACAGGTGGTAGATTTTCGCAAAATATTTTAGATAAAGAACTCAATTATATTTTGGCTTTAGATATGCTTAGAGGTCTTGGAGTTTTTAATATTTATCTTGATACTTCTAACTTTTTTTCGCTTTATAGAGCAACTCAGTTATACGATAAGGAGATGGTTGGGGATCTTTTTGAGTACATAGAGGACTCAGGATTATTCATAAGGACCGGTGGTGCTTGCGAGTGTTTGTTAAGCACCGGTGTTGGGGATGATAAATTTATTGAAATTGAAGAAAATAAAGTTTTTGTACTTCCTCTGAAGGTTGAAAACCCTGCTAAGGTTTCTATAAAAAGCAGAGATCTTGGAACTATAGATTTAAGAGCTACTGGGGGAAGGATTGGCTTGGTGTTTGATACACGAGCAAGTGGTAGTGGGAGTATATATTCTGATGTAAAGTTATTTAATGATTGTATAAAGCAGTTTGAGTCTGTTTTAAAAGGAAATTGATGTTAGTACCTGTTGTTAAAAAAATAACTGAAAATAGAAAATGTTTCATAGAAAGGGTTTTTCCTGTAGGTGGTGTCTGGGGTGTAAAAGAAGGGGATTTTGTTGAGCCCTTCAATAGTTTAGGAGATTGTAGATTTTCTCAGAATAAGCTAAGTCTTCCAGACGGGTTTAAACCTGTTGATTTAAAAACTCCAAGTAAATTTTATTATGTTGATACTCTTCTTGGGAAAGCAAAAAATGAGAAAATTTTTGCTCCTTACGATGGTACTTTAAAAGAAATTGAAGGTGGTGGGTTTGTATTTGAAGAAAATGAAAGAAAATATGTACTTCTTTCAGGTGTGTGGGGAAATGTTAAATCTTTTTATGAGAATATGTCAGCACTAATAGAAACTCAAACAAAAGATATTTTATTAGCATCTAGCACAAAATTTCACGCGTCCGGTGAGTTGGTAGTTTTCCCTAATCCTTCTGATGTATTAAAAACTTCTTACTTAGAAAATTTTGTTAAAGGTATAAAAGGAAAAATTGTGTATATTGGGGATTATGTAAGTGTGGATGTGGTAAAGAGAGCATATGAATTAGAAGCATCTGCTTTATTGGTCGGAAGTGCTCATAACGAAGTTTTTGATTTTGCAAAAGAACACAATTTCCCTATTGGCATATTTTGTGGTTTTGGAAGGTTAAAAACATCTGAAGAAATATATAAATTCTTGAGCTCTGTTTCTTACAGATATGTATTTTTTGAAGGTGAAAATAACTTGTTAAGAATTCCCGTTAGAGTAGAGGATTTGAATCCTGAGAAAGAGGTTAGTGAGAACGCTGTTTTTAAGAACATTGAACAGGGTATGACTGTACAAATACTGCAGGATCCACATTTTGGACAAACAGGAGTAGTTGACACTGTTGGTGAATCTAGTATATTTGTTAGGTTCAGCGTTGATAATATAATTGCAGAAGTAAGGTATCCTAATTTTTTTATAGTAGAGTAGATCAATGAAGTTTAAAAAGTTTCAGAACACTTTAATAATTTTTTTAATAGCCGTGGGGTTTTTTTATGGTGGTTACTACTTTGGAAAAAGAGGCTTTGTTTTTGAAGTCAGAAAAAATCCTCCAGAAATAAAGATTACTAATAAATTACCACCAAAGGGTGAGCTTGATTTCTCTCTTTTTTGGGAAGTTTGGGATATGTTAAACACAACATATCTTGAGAGACCTATTGATCAGAAAGCAATGATGTACGGAGCTATTTCTGGAATGGTTAGTTCTTTAGGGGACCCATATACCACATTTTTACCCCCAGAGATTAACAAAAGCTTTATGGACTCAATGGGTGGGAAATATGAAGGTATTGGAGCTGAACTTGGTTTAAAGGATGATTTTTTAGTTATAGTAGCCCCGTTGGACGGCTCTCCTGCCAAGAAAGCAGGTTTAAAAGCTGGGGATAAAATTTTACAAATTGATGATAAAAGTACCGCTGGGATGGATGTTAGCGAGGCAGTTTCTTTAATACGTGGTTCTTCTGGCACACAGGTTAAATTGGTTATCCAGACAGGTACTGGCGATCCAAGAGATGTTGATTTAACAAGAGGTGTTATAACAGTTTCAAGTGTAACTTGGGAAGATAAAGGAGACGGTACTGCCTATATAAGAATAAGTAGATTTGGTACAGAAACAAATAGAGAATGGGACAAAGTTGCTTCTGAAATAAATGTAAAAATGAATGAACTTGATGCTGTGATAATAGACGTAAGAGGAAATCCAGGAGGTTATCTTGATTCTGCAGTTCATATATCAGAAGATTTCTTTAGAGGAAAGCCAGTATTGGTTGAAGAATTATCTACAGGAGAGAAAATCCCATTTAAAACATCTAAAGTTGGGATATTTAAAGATATTCCTGGAGTATTTGTTCTTATAGATCAGGGGAGTGCCTCAGCTTCTGAGATATTAGCAGCGGCTTTAAGAGATAATATTGGCGCCAAGATAATTGGAATGAAATCCTTTGGCAAAGGAACTATACAAGATGCTAAAGACTTTAAAGATGGCTCTGGGTTACATGTAACAATAGCAAAATGGCTTACTCCAAAAGAAGAGTGGGTTCATAAAAATGGATTAGAGCCAGATGTGACTGTGGAAGTTACGGAAGAAGATTTGGATAATAGTATAGATGCTCAGTTAAACAAGGCTTTGGAAATGGCAAAAGAAATTTAATTTTCTTCTTGTTCTTTTAGTTTCATCAAGTCGTTTGTATCTTTTAATATATTTTCTATTTCACCATTCATAACCCTGTCTAAGCTATGCCAAGTTTTATCAATTCTATGATCTGTTATTCTATCTTGAGGAAAGTTATATGTTCTTATTTTTTCACTTCTATCAGCAGAACTCACTTGTGACGATCTTAACTCAGTAATATTTTTAACATTTTGCTCTTGCATTTGGGTATACAGTTTAGAGTGGAGAAGAGATAGTGCTTTTTCCCTATTTTTACCCTGAAAACGCTCTTCTTGGCACTCAACTACAGTGTCTGTAGGTATGTGGGTTAATCTTACTGCTGTAGACACTTTGTTTACGTTTTGTCCGCCTTTACCACCAGATCTAAAAAAATCCCACTTAAGATCGTCTGGTTTTATTTCAATTTCTATTTTTTTAATTTTTGGTAAAACTGCAACTGTGGCTGTTGATGTGTGTATCCTACCTGCAGATTCTGTAATAGGGACTCTTTGTACTCTATGAACTCCGGATTCATTTTTTAATATGTTGTACACATCTGGGCCTTTTATCTCTGCTATTAAGGTTTTAATACCCCCAGCTTCATTTTCATTTAAGTAGTCTTCTTTTATTTTCCAACCAACTGTCTCGCCATATCTTGAATACATTCTGTAAAGATCTCTTGCAAAAAGACCTGCTTCATCTCCACCAGCGCCCGATCTTATTTCTAAAGTAGAGGTGTTGTAATCTATATTGACGGAACCATTGCTGTCACCTAGGCTCTCTTTATGCTCTCCTTGTGAATAGGATGAATCCTCAAGAACTTTTTTTTGTGTAGTTAAAGAATCTATCTCTTCTTGAATCATTTTTCTCATTTCCATATTTTCCTCATTTTCCAAGGCCTTTTCATTTAAGAGGATCTCTTCCTCTATTTTTTTAATTTCTATTTCTAAATAGTTTTGTTCCATATCTCAATTTTTATACAAAAACAACACAAAGTACATAAATTTAGGATGATTGGAGAGATGTATCTATTCTTCTGGTTCTTCTGTTTCTGTTGCTTTATCTTCTTCTTTTGCTTTCTGCAACATTTCTTTTAAAGACACTTCTTTGTATGATTCAGCGGATTTCTTTTTAGCCTTTTTTGCGGATTTTAACGTATCTGCTTCTTTCTTTCTTTCTTCAGCTATTTTTAATCTCTTAGAAAATTTCTCTATTCTTCCTTCTGTGTCCACAAATTTGGCTTGTCCAGTATAAAAAGGATGACATGCACTACAGACTTCCACCGTTATAGAAAGTAGGGTAGACATTGTAGTAAAAGTGTTACCACACGCACATGTAACCACGCACTCTTTGTTTAATTTTGGATGAATATCCTTTTTCATAACGTTAAGGAGTATAACAATATTTCACGTTTTCAACAAGTATATTACGGTTTTTTGACTTCTGCTATGTAAACACCTGTAAAAATAAGTACTATTCCTACTAAAGAATATATATTTACAGTTTCTCCAAGTAATAGATAAGCTATAGGTATAGAAAAAATAGGGCTTAGGTAATGGAAAAATGCAGTATCTGTAACTTTCACATCTTCTAAAGATTTTTGATAAACAACGTACGCTACAATAGAAGAGAAAAGAGCTAAATACATTAAACCCGTTATACTGTTTGCATTCATTGATGCTAGACTGAAGTTGTAATCAGGTTTTTTTATCATTTCTAAAAAAGCTAGAGGTGCTAACGTAACAACTCCAACAAAAAAAGACAACGCCGTCATTAAAGCAGGTGGGTATTTTTTTGTTAATGGTTTTATGTGTATTAATTCTATATATTTATCTATGGCTTTTGATTTAACCCCAGCACATGATTTTGCCCAAACAATTGAAAAAACCCATACAATGTTGTATGAAAATAAGATTAAATTCCCAATAAGTCTGTTTTTTGTGTTTGAACCTACTCCTTCTAAGAGAATAGGTTCTAACATAGCGATTAATGTACCCAGAGAAGCTACTATTAACCCTATCTTTATGTTTTTGTTTGGTTTTTCGCTGTAGAAATAAGCTCCAGCTGTCACTGCTAGTATAGATCCAAGTATTCCTATAATCGCATTATCTATAGCTGTAGTTTTCTCTAACCCCAAAAATATTAAGGATATTGATGTTTGGTTTAGGACTCCAAATAGAAATATTCCAAGAAAATCTTTTTTGTTGATTTCTATTTTTTGTATTTCATAAATAGCGTAGGGCAGCATAACTAAGCTTGCAATAAGGAATCTTAAAAATAGAAATGTCATTGGTGGTATATATTTGAGTGTGTATTTTATTACAGGTCCTGCAGCAGCCCACAAAATTGTGGCAATAAGAAGAAAAGCATAACCCCTTAGAAGATTTTTTGGCAGTTTGTTTAGATTCATACGTGTTCTTTATTCTATACGTAAAAAGTAAATTGATAAAGGGCGGCAGTTTTAGGTAATAATGGTATATTTTTAATCCAGATTTAATTTAAACTGTTATTTTATGCATATTTTGTCATATAGTGTCGTTTGGTATAATCTATTTAAAATTAGAGAATAGGAGAGATATGAAAAACGAAAGTAGTAATGTAGATGATCTTTCAGGGTATAGAGTCTGCAGTTCAGAGACTGAAAAGACTGTTGAAGATCAATGTGTTGTTGGTTTGAATCGTCCATCTTGGGATGAGTTTTGGTTTACAGTAGCTCTTATGTATTCAACAAGAGCAACATGTAATAGGTTAAGAACAGCTACAGTTATTGTGAAAAATAACAAGTTAGTTGGTGCCGGTTACAACGGATCTCCAAGTGGGGCAGATCATTGTGATGACGTTGGACATTTAATGATAAATGGCCATTGTGAAAGAACTTTGCATGGTGAGCAAAATGCAATTATCAATACCTCCAGAGAAGATCTTAAAGGATCAACGGCGTACATCTTAGGGACACCGTGCTTAAGGTGTTTTAAGGAGCTTGTTGCTTCAGGTGTTTTGGAGGTAAAGTGCTTAGGGACATATTCTAATTCCTTAGGAAAAGATAAGCTTGTTAGGTTGTCTAAGGAATATAATGTTGTAATTAATTTTTTTGATTACAACCCTGCAGAATTGTTAAAAAAATCAATATTAATGTTAAAAAGAAAGGGTGGTATATTACACAGTAGTTAAAAAAGACCCCGCTATTACAAAATTGTTTTAGCGGGGTTGAGTTTTGTCATCTGGAATATTTCTCCAATATATTCTGTTGGAATCATGTTAGAAATAATAATGAAGTTTTCCTTTTTGTATGTCCCATTAGATTGTGGTAATACATCATAGTCAGACATCAAAATTAATTTCTTGATTCCCTTTCTACGACCCGTTAAATACATAATCTCAGATTTAATTTCGCCGTCAGTTTTATCTGTGTATGGGTTTTTGGTTATAATACCCAGATTTTCAGGATATTCTTCCAGCGTTTCATATAACGTTACAACAGAACCTTTTTTCAACCTTTCCACATCTGTTATACGCATACACCATTTAAGCCAGTAGTGTATTTTCATTTTCATCTCCTTCCTTTTCTCGTATTTTGCTTGATATTCTACCTTATATAAATGTCTTGGCAACTAATTTATTTTGGCGAGAATAAAAATAGGTTCCTGAAAAAGCACTAGGCTTTAAACAGGAACCTTTATACATTATTAGGGAAGGGAAACATCGGTGGTTTCTTTTACACTTCCCTTTGGCACATGGAATATGTACCAATTACCATTCAAATTATTTCCTAACTCCTTAGGTAGGGCACATGGAGAACCTTTCATAATAGTTACGTAAGGTTTTTCTCCTTCAGCAAGGTTCTCATCTATTAAGGCTACTTGAGCAGGCACCCTATTCAAATGATAAACACCGTCTTCCAATACCTCGTAATAGCTATAAACAAGCATGTCTTCCACAAAACCAGACATAATGTAAAACCTACCTTCAAGCCTATCATCAAGATTAATAGCTTTAAGTTGCACCTCTCTTTCTAATTCGCACGGTTGGCTTTCTTTACGCATCCGTTCTTTAATTGAGACGAACATACATGAAATAGCTAAGGCTAAGATTACTACCACTACCACAGCGATAATGATAGTACTTTTTCGCTCATACTTTTCTCTTTCTTTCTCATTCTCGTTCATTTTATCTCTCCTTTTTATAGTTTTGTTATTATTCTATGATCTAATACCTCTGCCGTTAATGATTTATTAGCCCTCCTTTTGGAATGTGAAATATGTACCAATTATCCCTCAAATTCCTTGTTTTTAATTCTTCAGGTGAAGCACATAAGGAATTTTTCATAGTAGCTATGTAAGGTTGTTCTACTTCAACAATATCCTCACGTACTACGGCTATTGAAGTTGGTACATTATCTAAGAAGTAATCACCATCTTTTGTTATTTTATAATAACTATAAGTGGGCCTATTTTTGATTACACTGTAAGTTACATAAAATTCACCTTCAAGACTACCTTCAAATTCAATAGCTCTGATGTAATCTATCCTCTCCACCTCACATGGTTGTTTAAGTTTCCAATCCGAGAGGAAGATGCCAAAAAAAATCAGGGCAAGAAATGCGATCCCAAGTAAATATTCTTTCCAATTACTATTCATTTTATCTCTCCTTTTTATATTTTATTGATGGAATTCTACCTTTCAGAGGTTGTAGTGTCAAATTCTATAGGATGTTAATCAATCCTATTTTAGCAAGAGAAAAGAGCTTTTGTTTTTTGGACAAAAGCTCATTGGTTTTAGTTTAGGATTCTATGACCAGGCATCTCATGTCCATAGAGTTGTATCTTTTGACCTGCTCTCAATCCGATAATCTGATAAAAATCTCTTCTTATAACCACACACTTTTCACCCGTTTTAAAGGTACAGTTATATTCTGTATCAAATGTACAACCATCACCTGTCTCAAAGGTACGGTCATATAGGGTATCAAAATTACAATTAGACCCAGTCTTAAAGTTACATCCCCAATTTGTAATAAAATTACAACTAGACCCAGTCTTAAAATTACAACTGTTGTCAGTTTCAAAGGTACAAAAATTGCTGGTATCAAATGTGCACTTCTCAAAGGTGTCAAATTTACAGTGGTGTCCGGCAGTAATTGTGCATCTGGAACCTGCATAAATTTTACAGTAGTTACCAACCTTAATTATGCAGTTATCCCCAACTTTAACTGTGCAATTGTCAACATCACTAAAGTCTATTACCAACCCATCCCATCTACTTGAGAAGACTCTATTTTGTCCATCCCAAGAGAAACAGTCTAAGGGTAGGGTAGCGTCGTCGTTGAGCGTTATCCTTTTTTGTACATATTCCTTTTTCATTTTTTCTCCTTTCTATATATTTTATAAGAAGAAGCGCAGTTCCGAAGCATGAGGAACGAGCAAGCTCTTATTTTGGTTTATTGTTAAGGATTCTACTTTTAAAGATTATTGGTGTCAAATAGTGAAAAAATATTAGTAACAAGCGACTGTGTCACACCCCATAAATAAAAAAGCTTACCACCCACTTCACTTCATTCAGTGGGGTAGCAAACTCTTTCTGGGGTGGTTGACGGGTCTCGGTCACCTGTCATAAGACACTCTAACTCGCTTCGTTCGTTGCGACGCTTTGCGTCTAAACTCACTTTGTTCGTAAGAGTCTCTAATGCACGCGACCCCGCCTCACTCACTTCGTTCGCTCCGGCATTCTCGCCCCGTCAACGAGAAAGCCGGCTAACCACACAAGGTGATTATCCGGCTTCCTGGGGTGGTTGACGGGTCTCGAACCCGCGACCTCCTCTTCCACAGAGAGGCGCTCTAACCAACTGAGCTACAACCACCGCAATACCAGTATTTTACCAGTAAAAATCAAAATATTGTACCCCTGCATTCAACTTAATTACGATCTTCCAAAACCACCTTCACTTTGATAATATAGTCCCATGGAAATTACATACATAGGGCATTCTTGCTTTAAGATAAAGGGAAAAACAATAAATTTGGTTATAGACCCTTACGACCCATCCATGACTGGATATAAACTTCCAAAATTATCATGTGATGTTCTTTTAACCACTCACGATCATGCCGATCATAATTATATACAAGGTGTGACAGATTACAGACTTTTAGTTGATGGTCCCGGTGAGTATGAGATAGGAGGTTGTTTTATCTATGGTCGTTATGTCTATCATGACAACAAAGAAGGTGAGGAAAGAGGTAAGGTAACAATGTATCTCATGACAGTAGATGATTTAAATATTCTACATGTGGGTGATTTAGGTGCGGAGCTTTCCCAAGAAGATATACAAAGATTACCGGAAATTGATGTTTTGATGATACCAATTGGGGATAAATATACAATAAATGCTAAGACAGCTACAAAAGTTATATCATCTGTTGAACCGTCTTATGTTTTACCAATGCATTATAAGACTGATGATTTAAAAATAGAGGGTCTTACAGGTCTTAAAGAGTTTTTGGATGAGATGGGTGTTGAAGATGAGGAAGTTAAAGAAGTAGATAAGCTTGTTATAAACGCAAAAAGTGATTCAGAAAGTAAAACACAGGTGGTTGTATTAAAACCTGCTCACTAAAGTTTCATGTCTGCACAAAAAATAAAAAATAAAAATGAATTGCATGTACCTCCACATGATTTGGAGGCAGAGAAGTCAGTTTTGGGTGCGCTTCTAATAGATAAAGACTCTATTGTTAAGGTTGTTGAGTTTTTAAAACCCCAACATTTTTATAAACCTTCCCACGAAAGTATATTTGAAGCTATTTTAACTTTATATGAGAGAAAAGAACCTGCAGATTTAATAACAGTTCCAAATCAATTGAAAAAAATGAAGGAGTTGGATAATGTTGGAGGAGTTTCTTATCTAACAGAACTTGTTAACTCTGTCCCTACTTCAGCTAACGTAGAGTCTTATGCAAACCTCATAAAAAACGATTTTATTAAGAGATCTTTAATGTCCGCGGCCTCAGAAATAGGAGAATTGGTTTTTGAAGATGATGAGGTTGAAGGCATTTTAGACAAATCCGAGCAACTTATTTACTCATTATCACAAAATTTAACTTATCAAGATTTTGTTCCCATTAAAGATACCCTTGAAGTTACATTTGAAAGGCTTGATGAGATAAGTAAGAAAAAAGGTGCTTTACGTGGTGTCCCAACGGGATTAAAAGGTTTAGATAAAATGTTATCAGGGCTTCAAAAAGAAAATCTTATTATTCTAGCTGCAAGACCTTCTGTTGGTAAAACCTCTTTAGCTTTAAATATAGCTCAACATGCTGCTGTTGATGGAGATTTTGGTGTAGCTATATTTTCACTTGAAATGGGAAGGGAGATGCTTGTAGATAGAATGATTTCAGCTCAAGCCGGTATAGATAACTGGAAGATAGCTACAGGTAATTTAGATGAGGAAGACTTCAAAAAGTACGGTGTTGCAACAGGAGAACTTTCTGAAGCTAACATTTTTATAGATGATACAGCTGGTGTAGGTGTAATGGAAATGAGAACCAAGGCAAGAAGATTAATGTTAGAAAATAAAATAGACTTAATAATTGTTGACTATATGCAGTTAGTTAAGGCACCTCAAGCAGAAAGTAGAGTACAGGAAGTTTCAAAAATATCCCAAGGTCTTAAAAACTTAGCAAGAGAATTAAAAGTACCTGTATTGGCACTGTCACAATTATCACGTGCGGTAGAACAGAGAGGTGGTGAGAAAAAACCCCAGCTCTCAGATTTAAGAGATTCTGGGTCAATAGAGCAAGATGCTGATATCGTAATGTTTTTATACCATCCAAATGAGGAAGATAGGTCAAATGCTAAGCTTATCATTGCAAAACATAGAAACGGTCCAACAGGAGAGTTAGATTTATTCTTTAGATCAGAACTTACCAGATTTTACGAAGTATCTGATAAAGAATAATCGCACTTCTAAATTGTTTTATCCCTTTGTGCTAAAATATCTTGTATTAAACTGGCCGTGGTGGCGGAATGGTATACGCGGTGGTCTCAAAAACCACTGGGATCTAATCCCGTGTGGGTTCAACTCCCACTCACGGCACCAGCAATTTTTAAATAGATAGAGATATTCCCAGAATAAAATTAAGAATAATATTGATTTAATGTGGGAGTTGAATAAGAGCTTGCTCGTTCCTCATACTTCGGAACTGCGCTTCCTCTTACATCGCTCCGCGATGTGCCTTGAAATGAAAAAATTAGCGGTCGGTCCAAGCAATATACAGGACTTTGCGAAGCAAATTCTCCCACTCACGGCACCAGCAATTTTTAAATAAACGAACATTTGACTGATAAACATCCTGTAGTATTTGACACACTAAACCTTAAAAGGTAGAATTCCTAACAATAAACTATAAAAAGGAGAGAAAAAAAATGAATAAGATAGGTTCTGAGGATGTTTTATTTGAAGAGTTGAACAGAGCAAAAACCTATGACGAGTGTATGGGTATTTTCAAACTATCTTCATTGGGTAGTGACCTTGAAGAGAAATCTTTGAAAAAGGCTCTGTTGCTTGCCGGTTATTATGAAAAATGTATGGATATATATAAATTGTCTTATACCGGTGGTCACGATATCTTGGCAAAAAGAGCTTTGAAAAAGGCTCTTCAAAAGGCAAAAACGCCCCTTGAATGTATCCGTGTTGCTGGCAAGACGCCTTTTGGAGATGCTTTAAGAAAAAAAGCAAGGAAAAAAATAAAAAGATTACAAAGGCCTAAAAGTATTATTAAATAGAAAAGGAGAGAAATGATAAAAGAAGATAATTTATTATCTCTGAGGGAGAGATTGGATAGAGCAGAGTCCTTAACGGAATGCATTGATGTTTACAGTCTAATCTCACCAGGAAACGATGGTTTCAAAACAGAAGCCCTTGAAAAAGCTTTGGATATGGCTAAATCAATCATTGGCTGTATGACAGTTCATCGTTCGGCTCCGGTTGGAAGCAGCATCAGACGTAAAGCTGTTGAAAAGATTCATAAACTTTTAGATGAAACCACTTCATTTGAAGATTGCATGTTAGTTGTTAATAACTCTGTTCCTGGCAGTGCTATTAAGTCAGAAGCTTTGAAAAAAGCTTTAGACACAGCTAAATCATCTAAGGAGTGCTTAAAGGTTCATGAAGCAGCCTCTTATGGAAGTGCTATTGGAAATGAAGCTTTGAAAAAAGCGAATTCTTTTGGTTTTCGGTAGGAAAAATTATAGACCCTAGTTTGAATATTTAGACTGGGGTCTTTTTTGTTCATTTTATTTTGAAAAACTCCGAAACAATGCTAATATACGGCCCATAATATCCAAATAAATAGAAAAGAAAAGGAGAGAAAAATGATTAAGGAAGAAGTTGACACACTTCGTTTGGAAGAAAGATTATGTCAGATAATGGCTAACTTTGAACGTGAGTTAGCTAAATTAACAACCTTTGAAGATTGTATTGATATTATTAGCAAACAACCTTCAATGAAAAGTGATCTTAAAGATAAGCTAGATAACGCAAAAAATCTTGAAGATTACATATGTGTCTACAAGCAATTTTTACTAACATGTGATCTTGATGAGAGGTCTTTAACAAAAGCTTTAACATTTGTTACTACACAAAAAAGACGTCTTGAACTAATGGGCGAGTTGCTGATTAGTGATCATGGTGATTTTGGCGAGGAAGTAAGAAAGAAAGCTGGTGAGGTTTTTATATGGCCACCAAAGAAAACGTCCTCTTATGATCATGCCTTTTGTGTTGAATCATTTTTTGGGGTAGGGAAATTAATAGCCAAGAAAGCAGAAAGATACGCAAAGGATGAAGGTGCTTTATTATCTCTGAAAAAGAAGTTGGACAAGGCAAAGTCCTCAGCAGAATGTTTTGATATTCATAACCAAGTCCCACCTGGAAATGATCTTAGGGTTCAATCTCTTGAAAAGGCTTTAGATACGTCTAATTCAATTGGTGAGTGCATGGAAGTTTATCGCCTAGCCCCGGTTGGTAGTGGTGTTAGATTTAAGGCTGTTGAAAAGATTGAAAGCTTTTTGTTAGATATGACAAATTCATTTGTAGATTGCATGCTGGTTTCTAAGATCTGTTCCTACGATGGTGATGTCAGAACAAAATGCTTTGAAAAAGCTTTGGATATGGCTAAATCACATAAGGAGTGTGTAATAATTTATTATACAGTCCCATTTGGAAATGCCATTGGGAAAAAGGCTCTTGAGAAAGCTTCTATCTTAGAATAGAGAGGTTTATCAACCCCAGTTTAAAAAACGAACTGGGGTCTTTTTTATAACAGAATCTTGTCAAAGGGCGTTTTCTTTAAAATACCTGAATAATTTAATATCAAAAACATGATAAAAGGTGGTAAAATAGTGAGCTATGGTAGTCACTGATCTAAAAAATGGAACAATCTTCAAAGAAAACGGCCACCCTTTTGTGGTGGTTAAGTATCAGCATATAAAGATTAGTAGAGGTAGTGCTCAAGTGAGGATAAAGATGAAAGACTTGATAACAGGTCAGGTTTTAGAGAAATCTTGGCAATCAACAGCCCATGTTGAAGATACTTTTGTAGAGACAAAAAATGCTCAGTACCTATATAAAGATTCAGCTGGGTATGTTTTTATGGATCCTGAAAACTTTAACCAGTTTACAATTGATGAAGAAACTATAGGAGACACAGCGGCATTTTTGAAAGAAGGAGAAAAGGTTATGGTGAAGTATTTTGAAGGGACACCTATAATAGTTGATTTGCCAATAACTATGGTGTTTGAGATAAAATATACAGAACCAGGATTTAAAGGAAATACTGTGACAAATGCTTATAAAGATGCAGAACTTGAAAACGGTACCAAAGTTAAAGTTCCAACATTTATAAAAATAGGGGATAAGATAAAAATAGATACAAGAAGTGGTGAGTATATATCTAAAGCTTAAAAATAATGATTCCTGCAAATATAAAAACAGAATCTGGAAGTTTTAATACCATTTTTGTTGTTGTTTTGTTGGGTTTGTTTTCACAGCTTTTTGTTCTTTGGAGTGAGTCAAAAAAAGATGGGTTTAATACTCATAGATTTTTTGATCTTGTATTTTCATCTCTTATAATTTCTGGAGGCATTTCTTATACTGTTTATAGGATTTTTGAATGGTTAAAAATATATGTTCCATCAAGCATATTTTTAAAACTTGACCAAACATCAGTGTTATTGCTTTTTTTCTTTCTAACCAGTTTATTACCAGTGTTTTTCTTTTCAAAAAAATTCAAATGGTCTATTTTTAGACTTTTAGATATTTACTCTGTTTCATTTGCAATTTTTTTAATGTTTATAAGTTTAGGATATTTCTTAGTTTCTAAGGAATGGGTTTACTTAATTTTACTTGGATTGTTAATACTGAATTATATTCTTGTAATGGTCCATAGAGGTTATAAATTTATGTCTGGGATGATATTTTCCTTCTTTCTTTTCTCAGTTTCTGTGTGCATTTTGGTTTTTCTAAAAAAGGGCGGTTCTTTACTAATGGCTTCTATTTTGGTTACAATAGGTATTATAAATCTATACTTTAGAGGTAAAAAAACTATGTCAAAATCAATATTGCCAGAAAATCTTATAAATGCTTTAAAAAGAAGATTAAAAATAAAGGAGAAAAGTTTAAAGGAGCAGCAGCAATCCCTTATAGATAGTGACCCCTATTTACAACACGGTAGGGCCACAGATAACGCAGAAACATTAGATGATGTTTTAGAAGATACAGGAAAAACTGTCACCGATGCACGTTTATCTACAGTTAAAGAATCAAAAGTACAGGTTAGAAAAGCTCTTGAAGCAATAGAAACGGGTAAATATGGTAAATGTGAGGTTTGTGGACAGGAGATAGACAAAGCTAGATTAGAGGCTTATCCAGAGGCAACAACATGTATAGATTGTGCAACAGATCAATCTCAGATTGAAGATATTAGGCAAGATGAGATACTAGAGAAAAACGCCTTACAGTGATAGAAGCTGTCTACAACTGTAACCATATTTTTTCAAGTTTTATAGGGTTTAAATTATCTGTATTGTTATCCGTGCTGTTGTTAGTTTTATTTTCATTTTTTTACATAAAAAATTTTTACGAAAAAGGTTTAAATTATAATATAGGGTTTTTACTTATATTATTTGGTAGTTTATCCAATATTTTTGAATGGATTAAAAATGGATGCGTAAGGGACTATATAAACTTTTTTAATATTTTCCATTTTAATTTAGCTGATTTTGCTATTACAATAGGTGTGTTTGTTATTTTTTATCAGTTATGGAAAAAGAAATAGAAATAATATTTGAAGATGAGAGTATATTGGTTTTAAATAAACCTTGTGGACTTGTTGTTAACAGGTCTAATACTTATAAAGAATCAACTTTGCAAGATATTCTGGATGCTAGATATCTTAGAGAGTTTGATGTTGCTGATGAAGAGTTCATAAAAAGATCGGGTATTGTGCATAGATTAGATAAGGATACATCGGGTGTTATTGTTGTAGCTAAAGATCCAGATTCTTTTTATTTTTTGCAAAAGCAGTTTAAAGAGAGACGTACTTTTAAAGAATACATTGTTGTTGCACACGGTAGGGTGGGGGATGAGATAATTGAGATAGATGCACCTATTGCTAGAAATCCAAAAAATCCATTAAAAATAGCTATTGTTTCGGATGGTAAAAGCGCTTTTACTAGATTAGAGAAGGTAAGAATTTTTAATAAAGAGGGTAATAGTTATACATTTTGCAAAGTTTTTCCTAGAACGGGTAGGACACATCAAATTAGAATACATCTTTCTGCTGTTGGACATCCTGTAGCAGGCGACTCTATTTATTGCGCAAAAAATTTACTCAAAACAGATGAAGAAGTCTTTGGTAGAATGATGTTACATGCACATTTTTTAGGGTTTTTTAACCCACGAACACATAAATTTCAAAGATTTGAAGCTCCCTTGCCAAAAGAATTCCAAATATAATATGATATATCAGATATATCTATGAAAAAGATCCCTGCCCGAAGGAAATATAGTTCTAGCTCTAAAACAGGTATAACTAGGTCTGCACGTAAAAATATTCGTAATGCAGTCGTAGTTGTTGTGGTGTTTGTTTTCTCATTTCTTTTACTTTTTTCATATACTTTCTACAAATATCTAAATCAAAGGTTTGCGTCAGCACTTTCATCAACAAGTTATGCAATTGCAGACGAACCCATTCCTACAATTTCCTACATTGTTGCAGAAGACTTAAAATCAGACCCAGTTGTCATAAAAAAGGTAGAGTTTTTTATTCTCAATAAAGATACAAATCGTGTTTTTGCTTTTAATGTCCCTGTTGATAAAAATTATGAAATACCCGGAAGATTTGGTTCTGAGACTCTTGATAAGGTGTTTGCATTAGGTGAGTTAAACGCACAAGATAAATATGTTTCTGGGGCAGAGGCTATAAACAGATCTATTTTTAAACTTTTTGGATTTAAAGTAGATAAATTTATTGTTACTGACACCAAATATGATGATTTTTTTGATAAACTATGGCGTGGGGGCGGAATCTTAAAAATGATGAAAATGAAAGACGTTGCTAGTTTAAACGATCATTTGAAAACAGATATGGATATAAGAGAGTTTTATAATCTGACATCTTTTATCAGTTCTTTGCCAAAAGAAAATATATTAGAAAAAAATATAGTTCCAGAAAATTTTTCCAATACTGATAATTTTGATAATTTTATAAGGGAATTTACTTTGGATTCTGTTTTATCTAAGGAAAAAAAGAGTGTCTCTGTATTAAACGGTACAAATTATTCTGGATTGGCGTCTTTTGGATCAAGGGTAGTAAATAATTTTGGTGGTAGAGTAGTAGCTACTCAAAATACTACAAAAACTTATGATAAAAGTGTCATTGTTACTGATGATAATGCGTCTGAAACAGTGTTATTTTTATCACGGGTTTTTAGAATATCTAATATAATCTCTAAAGCAGAGGCTAGATCCCATAGTATCATGGAGAACGAGGTAGATAGATCGGATGTTGTAGTTATACTTGGATTTGACACTTCAGGAGATTTGTATTAATATAACCATAGTACTCTCTCCTTTCTATCCCCCGTCCCAAATATAGGGCGGGGGTTTATTTATACCTCCAATCTGACGTCTAAATTTTAGTGTCTTAGAGTTCTTGGGATTAAAACGTTACCCCTCGGACTCGCAAGCTCGTCAGATGGGCGGGGGTTTATTTTATTCCCCAAGTTTAAGCTTGTCGCCGCGAAGTAATTTGAAAACTTGTAGTTTATTGGTCAGAGGTTATTATTTAACCTCTACCAAATATTATGGAGATATTAAAAAGGAAGGAAAAATAAATGAATTTAGGAGATTATTTAATAATAATTATTGCTTTAGGACTTGTTCTGTTTGGTGTGTATTTAAAAATCAAAAAATCTAAAAAAACAGAGGAAAAACTTTCTGATAGTAATGTAGAAGTTCTGGAAGTACAGCTAAGTAGAAACGATGATCAAAAGAGAGATATTCAAGCATCTTCTCTAAGCGCGGAAAATATGTTTTCTGCTTTACACGGTTTATTAAAAGATGACTCAGCAATGCAGGAGCGTGTGTCTTTTGAGATGGTTGCATCAGGAGATAGAGGGATACGTTTTTATGTTACAACTCCATCAAATATCTTAAAGTTTGTTGAAAGTCAGATATACGCACAATACCCAGATGCTCATATATCCGTAGTTTCTGACTATACTCCAGCTATAAATACTTCTCACACAGAATATAAGGTATCTACAATTTCTTTTACAAAACCAGATTTTTATCCAATTAAGAGTTTTAGAGATTTTGAAACTGATCCTATTTCTTCAATGTCATCTTCTGTATCAAACTTATTAGGTGGGGAAGAAGTTTGGTTTCAGGTTTTAGTCAGACCTGTTGCAGATAAATGGCAACAAGAAGGTTTTGACTATGTAAATAAAGTGAGGGAAGGTGCCGATCCAGGAAAAACAAGAAGTGCTTACAACATATTTTTTGACGTTATTAAAAAAGAAATAGTAGAAATAGTCTCCGGAGTCATAACAGGTCTTTTTACAACACCTGCCCAAGGAACGGAAGTTAAAGGAAAATATATTACCACTCCTCCTAAAATAAGTGCTGCAAAAGAGACGGAGTTAAAATCAATTGAAAATAAATTATCAAGAATGGGTTTTGAGACTGTTGTCAGAGTTGTATCAGCCTCTACAAGTATGGATAGAGTAGATACTAATATGAGAGGGATAATAGCTTCTTTAAATCAGTTTTCTGGAACAAGTTTAAATAGTTTTTCTAGTAGTGAGGAAAGTAACAAAGTTGCGGCTCTAAGTGATTACAAGAATAGAGAATTTGATCCTAGCAGGTGTTTGATACTTAATACAGAGGAGTTAGCGACAATTTTTCATTTTCCTCTTTCTAATATAGATACTCCCAATATTTCATGGGTTTACTCAAGAAAATCAGAACCACCCGCTAATTTACCCACTGAGAACTGTACATACATAGGTGAAACATTATATAGAAATAAATCTGTTAAGTTTGGAATAAGAAACGATAACGATGATAGATTAAGGCACCTTTACGTCATAGGAAAGTCAGGAACAGGTAAGTCGTCATTATTTGTAACAATGTTGTCTCAAGATATAGCTAATGGTCAGGGGGCCGCAATATTAGATCCCCATGGTGAGACTATAGAAAATATCTTAGACAGAATTCCTGATAATAGAGTAGAGGATGTAATATACATGGATCCTTCTGATACTGAATTTCCGGTTGCACTAAATCTTCTTGAGATAGACGATCAATCTCAAAAAAACCTCATGGCTTCTGGTCTTGTTTCAGCTATAAAACAACATTTTGATTTTTCATGGGGACCTAGACTTGAATACTTGCTAAATTACTGCGTCCTGACTTTATTAGAAGTTCCAGGTACTACAATGCTAGGAATTACCAGATTATTAGAAGATCAAAATTATTTGAATTATATTTTGCACAGTGTGAGAGACCCGTTGGTTAAAAAGTTTTGGGACGAAGAATTTAAACAAATGAAAGGCAATCAAAAACTGGTGACAGAAGCCATATCGCCAATTCAAAACAAGGTAAATAGATTTTTAGCCTCTACAACAATAAGAAATATACTTGGTCAAAGAAGATCAACTATAGATATTTGGGATGCCATGAATTCTGGGAAAATACTTTTAATGAACCTTTCAAAGGGTAAGATAGGTCAGGATAATGCTAACCTACTTGGGGCTTTATTGGTGTCTAGAATTCAATTCTACGCTCTCCAAAGGGCCAAAATACCAAACGATAGAAGAAGACCCTTTTATCTTTATGTAGATGAGTTTCAAAACTTTGCTACCGGAAGTTTTGAAGAGATACTTTCTGAATCAAGAAAATATAAGTTAGGTTTAAACTTAACCCATCAGTTTACGGGACAATTGCCGGAGAATCTGCTTAAGGCTGTTTATGGAAACGTTGGTACTATAATGACATTTTCCTTAGGTGCTCCCGATGCTAAAGAATTATCTAAGGAGTTTGCACCATACTTTACGGAAGAAGATATAATTTCTTTAGAAAGATTTCAGATATATACTAAACTAATGGTTGATGGAATGACATCGCATCCATTTTCGGCTAAAATTATAGTCCCATGGGCAGATGACTTTATTGTACCTAAAACATCTAACCGTGAGAAAGTTTTACAAAGAAGTAGGGAAAAATACGGAGTGCCAAGGGAAAAAGTTGAAGGCAGAGTGAATAAATGGCTTACAACAAAATTTGATAAGGGTATGGCTATAGCTCAAGAGTATGCTGAAAAAAATTTAGATAATCCTGAAAATATAAATTTAGAAAATATAGAGGAGTAAAAGATGGAAGAAAATAAAAAAGAAAAAAAGGACGAGTTTGAATTTAAAGGTAGTTATCAAAAAAAGTATGAGAATATAAAGAATCTTATTCAGGCTTCTTTAAATCATATGGAGAAGGTTAAAAACGCCATAGATTTGATGGAGCAAGAAGAAAGAAAAGCCCATTACCAAAGTGTTCCAGGAACAGAAGGTGTTTTTGATGGTCAGTATTTAATAGCACAAGATGGTAGGAAAACAGAAGTACCAGCTAACTATGCAGCCAAATCAAAGCTAGTTTATGGGGATATTTTAAAGGTTTTTACGGATTCTGGGAAACAAATTTTTAAGCAAATAGATAAGGTTGAAAGAAAACAAGTTGAGGGTGTTTTAGCTAAAAAAGAAGGTAAGTGGTATTTATTGTCTGATGATGGTTCTTATAAAATATCTGATATATCGGCTGAATACAACAATGCAGAGTTAAATGATAAAGCAGTGGCCTTAATACCAAAAGAAAATTCTAAAGTTCCTTTTGCGGCTTTAGATAAAGTTCTTAAAGACAGTACAGCAGCAAAATTACCCGAAAAACCTGAGAAAAAAGATATAAAGGTTGAAAGAAAACCGAAGCCAAAGAGATCAAAAAATGAAAATAAAAGTTCCGAGAGTGGGGGAGTTGCGGTAATTAAAAAAGACAAAGATACAAAGCCAAAAAATATTAAAAAAGAAGAAAAGATTGCACCACAAAAGCAGAGCACTGATGAAAAAGTACAAAAAGAATATATTAACAATATAATGGATGATGATGATTTGAGGTAAATAGTTATTCAGTTTCTTCCTCTTCTGGTTCCATGTCCATTTCCGGTTCTTCTATGGTTCCTTTTCTTAGGTAAGGTCTTATTTCTACTTTGTCGGGTTTAAAAATTGGTGCTGACGCCTTTATTAGCACTGTCATTTCAGAACCCTTCCACTTTATGAATATTATTTTTATATTTATCTTTTTACTCAAGGCACAGGATATTTTTTGCACCGTATAATCATCGTTTATGCTTCCTGCTAATATTTTCTTACCTTTTTTATCACGATATAGTTCTATCTCTTTCTTTTTTTGTTTAAATGTCAGCTCATCTCCAGATACAAAATCCTCTTTCTTAATACCTTTAGAGAGCGTATTTACAGATACCTCGTGACTGCTCCCAGGCTCTTTTAGTAATGATTTTGTGTTTACATGAGACCCTGATACATTAGAATCGGTTTTCTGGTTTTTGGCTAGATCAAAGTTTTTTAATGCTATTGGATTTATAGGATCCACATCAAGAACTTCTTTAAATATCCTTTTTGCTTTATTAAAGTCCTTTTTTTGTATATAACATCTTCCTAATCTTATCTTTGTATCTGTGTTTTTTGGATAAATCTTTAGTATTTCTAAATTCAATTCTATAGCCTCATCCCATTTTTGCTTTAGTGATGCGTCTATTGCCTTCTTTGTTAGTACTGCTAGGCTCAAACTCATAAGTGATAGGATATAAAAAGAAAAAATTTTGTCAATAAGAGATTTGAGGTTAGTTGTGATCAGTGTTTAAAAAAACAAAAAGAAGTGATAATATAATCGCTATGTCGGGACATTCTAAATGGGCTAATATAAAAAGAAAAAAGGAAGTTACAGATTCAAAAAAGAGCAAGATTTTTTCAAAGATGAGCAAACTTATAAGTGTTGCTGCAAAGTCGGGATCTGATCCAGATTCAAATCCAAAATTAAGACTTGCTGTAGAACGTGCTAAAGAGGCTAGGATGCCCAAAGATAACATAGATAGAGCTATTGCAAAGGGTTCCGGTCAAGGAGGAAATATAAGTTTTTCTGAGGTCATTTATGAAGGTTTTGGACCAAATGGAGAGGCTTTTTATATCAAGGGTTTGACGGATAACATAAACAGAACTGTTGCCGAAATCAGAAATATATTTAATAAACATGGTGGGTCTTTAGGAGGCTTAGGAAGCACCTCTTACATTTTTTCTCCAGATCCAGATAATCCAAGCTACATGGTTGATGTGTCAAAGGAGGACGCAGAAAAACTTGAGGCTTTGTTAGAGGAAATTGATGACCATGATGATGTCCAAGACGTATATGTAAATTTTGAGCTTCCAGATGAAGAATGATTGTAATAGGAATAGATCCCGGTACTGCCAGAATGGGATATGGGGTTATAGAAGTTAAAAGCAATGGTAAAAAGATAAAATTAATAGATGGGGAAGTTATAATAACCCATCCAGATTTAGAACCTGAAAAACGTCTAAAATTTTTGTACGATACTTTAATCTCCGTATTAAAAGAAAATAAGCCAGATGTTATGGTAATTGAAAAATTATTTTTCAATACAAATGCAAAAACGGCTATAGCGGTTGGCCAAGCTCGTGGTATTAGTATGCTTGCTGCTGCTAATAAAAAAGTAAAAGTGGAAGAATACACCGCACTAGAAGCAAAACTAGCTTTAACTGGTTATGGTAGATCAGATAAAAAAACAATGCAAGAGGCTGTTCAGAAAATTTTGGGTTTAAATAAAAAAGTAAAATCTGACGATGCTAATGATGCTGTTGCTATGGCTTTGTGTTATGTGAAAAAGACAATGTTGGATAATATTACCAATAAGGATAAAAATGGTAGTGTTAAAGATGATTGGGAAACAGCATTCATCCCAAAACATCCTGCCGAGAAGGTTAAAAAGAAAAATGCTAAAAATAGTTAGTTCTGATATAGCAAAAAGAAACAGGTATCTCATTCAGTCGGCACTTATAGCTGTGTTTATATACACTTTTACCCAGGGAGTGATTAAACAAAACCTATTTTTAACTGTAATAATAGGGATTTTTTTAGTATTTTCCGGTGTTCTTATTTCACATTACCCAGGTGTTACAAAGGAAAACTTTTTGTTTAGTACAATAATGCCTATCAGTGTTGTGTCTGGGGCGTTACTTTCATTAACTTTTTATCCAAATTTGGGGTCTGTTTTTAAAATATTTGTAATTATTTTTTTCTCAGGACTGTATTATTTAGTTTCTCTTGCAGATAATATATTTTTGGTAGTCCACGATAGGGAAGAGATAATTCCTTTATTTAGGGTAGCAGTCACATGGAGTCAGATACTTCAAATTATTGTAGCTATCCCACTTCTTGCAGGTATATTTAAACTAAACGTGGTAGTTTTTATACAATCTGCTTTGGCATCAACAATTTCAGTTTTATTCACTTATTACCAATTAAAAATACATGAATACGAGCCTGATGCAAAAAAGACCAGTTTAGGGGAGAGATTATATCTGTGTGCTTTCTCATTTTTTATTATTTACATATCTTCTTTTGCAGTTTCCTTTTTTCCATCAGAGGATTTCCTAAGAGCTTTGTTTGTTTCCTCAATGATGCTTTTTATACTAAATTACATCTCTTTACATTTAAAAAACGATTTATCCCGCGGTATTATAATGAGGTATCTTTTGATTATCTTAGTATTTTTTATATTAATGTTGTTTTTTAGACTCTAGAAATTTTAGACATTTAATTTTGCTTTTTAAGTTCATAAAATCTTACTTTTTGTTTTAACAACAGGGTATAATGGGGAAGTGGGGAAGGGGATAGTGCAATTTTTATTAGGGTTTTCTTCGGTACGTTTGTCATACTATAGGTTGGAGTGCTAACTTTGTATAACTTATAGTATCTTATAGTATTTTTATATTAAATAATGTAAAAAATCACGTTTCTTTGTAAGATTGTCATATATATTTCTCTGTAGAATTGTCATAGTTATTTTCTGTAAGTTTGTCATAGTTTTCCGGAGTAGGGGATGTGGATAACTTGGTATGCGGGAAAGTAAATTAATAACTGCAAAAAAACTTACAACAGATTTAGAGGAATTTAATTGAGGGAAAATAATTTAATTAAATAGAAATAAAAGGAGAAAATAATTTAATTAATTAACGTGCGTTTATTTCACTTCTCTCTCATAGCTAGTGTCATAATCCGTCTACTTCCCTTATATGTTGTTTTATGGCTTTACCCCTAACATGATGTCGTTAAACATACATTATACGACGTCTTGTGTATAAACCAAGATCACCTCTCCACTGTTATTTTTCACAAAAATAATAAAGAAAATTATAATGATTATTTTTTAGATTTATTTATTAAAAATATATTCAATGAAAATTTAATTTCTCTACCTCATTTATATATCTATGTTTTTCTGGTACCTATTTCCCGCTCCTCTTTATATGCGGTTATCCCGTAAATTTTTAACCTCTTCCCGACCCTGTTTTATTATTTTTGTTTAGTGATTGTCTGTGTTTAAGTTGTAACAACAACAAAAAGTAGGTATTAGGCTCTAGAATCGATTTTAAGGCGTTTTTAATTTTTTGACGTTACTTTAACCGTTTAAGTATAGTTGTTTATCTTGAAATCATTTGCAGTTGCATGAAAATACATATGTGAGATGGTAGGCCTCTCCAGATTTTAATACATTGTGATTTTTCACAAGCTTTTATATGAAGTATAATTTTAATAAATATGGCTAAGATTAATTTATCTTTAAAATTTGATGATGTTGTACTTGAGTATCTTGAATTTTGTGAACTTGAAAGAAATCTCTCACAAAACACTATAAAGATGTACCATTTTTATTTAACTGATTTTGGTCAGTGGTCAGAAGATTTCCTCAAAAAAGATGTTTTTTCAATTTCAGACATAGATGACGATTTGATTAAGAAATACAGAGTCAATTTGAATCGTAGAATTAGTTCTAAGTCAAATAGTGAATTTAAGAGGTCTACCCAAAAGACATTTCTTGTCGCTATTAGGGCGTTTTTGAAATACTTAGTCATTGAAAAAGGTATAGAGGCCTTTTCTCCAGAAAAAATAATTTTGGGTAAGTCTGAAGACCGTGTGCCAAAGGTTCTAAATACACAACAAATGAAGAAATTGTTTGAAGTTCAAAATTTAGATAAAAAGTCTGGGATTAGAGATAAAGCTATTATTGAAACACTTTACAGTACAGGTCTACGTGTGTCAGAGCTTGTTGCGTTAAATAGAGATGAGGTAAATTTAGAGACTGGAGAGTTTACAGTTGTAGGAAAAGGTAGGAAAGCTCGTACAGTTTACCTGTCACCTGAGGCTATAAAATGGCTTAAAAAATACCTTTTTACCCGTGCTGATCCTTATGTCCCTTTGTTTATAAGGTATTCTGGTAAGAAAATGCAAGAAAACGATTTTGACGGTGAGTCTTTGAGAATTACTCCACGAAGTGTCCAAAGGCTTATTAAAAAGTATGTAAAAAGATCTGGAATATCCGTTGATGCTACCCCGCACACATTAAGACACACTTACGCCACAGGCTTGCTCTCTGAGGGAGCTGATTTGCGTGAAGTGCAGGAGATGTTAGGACATTCTAATGTTTCTACAACTCAAATATATACTCATATAACAAATAAACAGTTGCGGGATATACATAGAAAGTATCATAAAGATATTATTTCGGATGGTAGTTTAGAAGAGGAAGATTCAGACAAAAGTGATGAGGTCTCTTTCCTTGGGTAGGTTTCCCTGCATGTTTGCGCACCTCTTATTTTAGATTATCTTAGATTTTACCCCCAATCCTACTATAGGTTATATAATACAAATTACATGTAATTATCCAACATTGTCTTAACTTTTTGTTGATGCTAGAATGAAAAAAATAATCAGTAAAAGGAGAGAAAAATGATTAGAGGTTATAAGACCCTGCAAGGAATTGAGGCGGCTACTCTTTGCATTTACCCTGAAGTTGATGCTGTGACACCTTCTGCTCTAATTAAATATACAGGTATTCATTTTGATGATCCGGTTACCAGATTAGGGACATTAATAGTAGATTGTAGTACTCCAAATACTAAAGTATTTCCAACACTGTTTGAAATATTGGATGTGGATCATGGGTATTACGTACTTATGGGGTGCATAAATTACCTTTCATCACAAGGATGTTGTCAGGAAACAGGTATTACTCATATACGTGATTTATCAGGGTATTATATTTCTGAGGTTTGGCTTAAATATAATAGAAACTATTCTATTGTATTGGAAAATATAGCGAGAAAGGTTTTTTAATTGAAATGGGAAAAGATAAAGATGTAGATTTTTATTTTTGGCGATGGAATCCTACAACTACTGTTAAAACAGAGCATGTAGTATCAAATGAGATTGATGGTGACGGAAAGCCATTAGCCACTTTAAGGCTTAGTGATGTTCTTTATTCATCTAAGGAAGATAGTATAAGGATACGTTACCAATTATCTGGTTCCCCTCTTTTTAGGAAACCGCAAGAAGATGCTATTAAGAAACCTGTGTTTTTAGCACCATTTTGTCGTGAGCACTTGCTCATGCAAGGTAGAAAGGAAGAGGATATTTATAAGGTGGTGAGTATGGATCCTAAGAATAGAAATGCTTCTTACGGCACTATTCTTATGGAGAAAATAAGCTAACCTACCTACCTACAAAAGCCCTGCATTTTGATTTTGCCGGGCTTTTTATTTTTTTAATATACTTTTTATGGGCTCGTAGCTTTTTCTGTGTATCTCACATGGCCCAAATTTATAAATAGCTTCCATGTGTGCTTTTGTTCCATATCCCTTATGTTTATCAAAACCGTACTTTGGGTATTTTTTACCGGCTTCTATCATAATATTATCTCTAAATACCTTAGCTATTATGCTGGCTGAAGCTATTGTTATACTTTTACTATCCCCATTTATAATGTTTCTCTGATGTTCTTTTGTTATTTTATCAACCTCAAACATGTCTGTGAGTACATATTGTGCTTTTATATTTAAGTCTTTTATAGATTTAAAAAAAGCTTCTTGAGTTAGTTTTGTAATACCTGTTTTATCTATGTCTTCCGGTTCAAAGACCTCTATTGTATAGCTTAAAGCTTCCTTTTTAATAAATTCAGATAAATAATCCCTCTTTTTTGCAGATAATTTTTTAGAATCTTTTATTTGTGTATACATGTAGGTTTCTACAAGCCCATTTTTATCTAACGAGACGTCGTTATTTGTTGGATCCTCTTTCCGTATTAATTTATTGTCCAATATGCTGTCTTTTCCTATATTGGTAGGAAATCTAATATTTTTATCCTTTATATTTCTGAGATTATTTTGAAATTTAGAGCTAAATATTTTTTCAAGATCTAAAATAACTGCTGATACAACAAAAGGACCAGCCAGAGGTCCTCTACCCACCTCATCTATACCGGCAATGTATTTTATGCCTTTATTATAAATTTCTCTCTCAAATTGAGTGATTTCGTGGAAATCCATTAATTGTAATAACTAATGACAGGGTTTATATTAATTTTCTTCTTCCTCTGCCATTTCTTGTTCTTCTTCTGTCATTAGAGCCACTGATGCTACTTTGTCATTTCCATCTAGTTTTATTAATCTTACTCCTTGTGTAGCCCTTCCTAGTGTTGGTATTTGACCCGCGGAGAGTCTTATTACCTTTCCAGATGTTGTAGCAATAAGAACGTCTATATCTTTTCCTTTCTCTAAAGCCCTTGCAGACACTAATTTCCCCGTCTTGTCTTTAACTTTGTAAGTTAGTATCCCTGATCCCGATCTTTTTTGCACTTTATATTCTTCTGTTGGAGTCTTTTTACCATATCCAAGATCTGATAATACAAGAAGTTCTACGTCTTTACTCTTTTTGGGTATTATTACTGTACCTACAACCATATCGTCATTCTTTGATAGTTTTATACCGCCCACACCTTTTGCAGATCTCCCCATAGGTCTAACATCTTTTTCACTAAATCTTATAGATTGACCCATTGCTGTTGTTAACAGTACATCGTCCTCACCTGTTGTAGTGTCAACAAATGTTAAGTCATCACCTTTATCTAGTGTTATTGCAATAATGCCCGATGTTCTTATATTTTCAAAATCATCAACGGATGTCTTTTTAACAACACCTTTTTTAGTTGTGAAGAATATACAGTCATTTTTACTATTGTTTTCTAGCTCCTCAATAGTTTTTGTGATGAATGCTTGTACCTTTTCATCTTGTTTCATGCTTAAGAAGTTTATTAAAGGAATACCTTTGGCATTTCTTGAAGATTCTGGTATATCCCAAATCCTTAGTTTATAAACTTTACCTGTATTTGTGAAGAAAAATGCCCAATCGTGGGTATTACATATCTTTATTGAATCAACAGCATCCTCGTCCCTTAACTCTTGTCCCTTAATACCTTTTCCTCCTCTACCCTGTTTTTTGTATGTAGTTTCTTTCAGTCTTTTAATATAGCCACTTTTTGATATTGTAACTATACATTTCTCATTTATTATTAAATCTTCGTCACTCAACTCCCCTATCTTTCCTTTTATTACCTTTGTTTTTCTTTCATCTGCGTATTTTTCTTTTATCTCATTCAGCTCTTTTCTTATTGTTTCAATTATTCTCTTTGGTGATTTTAATAAATCCTCGTAATCGGCTATTGTTGCTAATACTTGCTTTAACTCATCTTCTATTTTCTGTCTCTCTAACGCAGCTAATCTTCTTAACTGCATGTCCAATATGGCTTGAGCCTGTATCTCAGAAAGACCAAACTTTTTCATCAACCCATCCTTTGCTGCATCTGCATCTTTGCTTGATCTTATTAGCTTTATGACCTCATCTAAGTTATCTAAGGCTATTTTTAGACCTTTTAATATATGGGCTCTTTCTTCAGCTTTCTTGAGTAAATAAATTGTTCTTCTTACCACTATATGTTGTCTGTGCTTAATAAATTCTTCCAAGATCATCTTTAGAGGCATTAACTTAGGTTCGTTATTAATAAGGGCCACAAAATTAGAGTTAAAAGTATTTTGTAACTGTGTATATTTGAAAAGTTGGTTTTTAATCTTATTTACTACTGCATCTTTTTTTAACTCAATAACTATTCTTATCCCGTCCTTATTGGATTCGTCTCTTATGTCAGATATCCCAATAATTCTTTTTTCTTTAACAAGATCGGCTATTTTTGATATAAGTGTTGATTTGTTGACCATGTACGGTATTTCACTAACTATAATCTTTACTTTTCCAGATTTTGTTTCCTCCACATCTACTTTTGCTCGTGTCACAACTCTTCCTCTCCCCGTTGCGTACATTTGAATCATTTCTTTCTGGTCGTATATTATTCCTCCTGTTGGAAAGTCTGGTCCAAGTATGTATTTTGTTAAATCTTCAACATTAGCATCAGATGAAAAATCAAGGGTAGCTATTTGTACCTCATCGTCTTTTTTTGGTGCGGTACCTATATTATCAGCTTTATCTATTAAAACATTTATGCCCTCTATAACCTCACCTAAATTATGTGGTGGTACATTTGTAGCCATACCAACAGCAATTCCAGTTGCCCCATTTAACAATAAATTAGGAAGGTTTGAAGGCAAAAGCACCGGTTCCTTATTTTGAAGGTCGTTTATTTCAAAATCTACAGTATCTTTATCTATATCTGAATACAGCTCATCAGTTATTTTTTCAAGTTTACATTCTGTGTACCTCATGGCTGCCGGTGGGTCTCCATCTATACTTCCAAAGTTTCCTTGAGGTTTAATAAGTGGGTATCTTAAACTAAAATCTTGCCCCATCCTAACTAAAGCGTCGTAGACTGAAGTGTCTCCGTGAGGATGGTATTTGGCTAAAACATTACCTACAACACTGGCGCATTTATGTAATTTACCAGAAAAAGTCATTCCTGATTCTTGCATAGCGTGGATAATTCTTCTTTGAACGGGTTTTAAACCATCTCTAACATCTGGCAAGGCTCTTGAGACAATAACACTCATTGCGTAATCAAGATACGCACCCTGCATTTCCTCAGTTATCTCAGTATGTAAAATGTTAGGGTTGGCGATAGGCGCCGTTTCTTCTGTTTTTTGAGTTTCCTTAGCCATATGAACCTTATTATATTAGCAGATTTAAGGTAAATTTGAAGTCCTTTAGAGTTCCAAAATTTCCTTAACAAACTCCTTTCTTTCTATAAGTTTTTCTGATTTTCCTATGTTCTCGTCAAAGGAAAAATCAAACTTTTCTTGAAGAACTGCTTTTATGTACTCATCTTCAGCTAAAACATATGTAGTACCCATTGCTATACAAGGTGCGTTGAAAAACCAAAATTTGTGTCCAAAATTATCCATTATCTCTTTAATTAAAGGTTTGTAGTCTGTTACAAATTTCTTACTGTTCCATAATTCTATTTGCCCTATTGTTATTTTCTTTCCTAAATTTGGGAATTCTATTATTTTTATGTCATCTATTATGGCCTGTCTTGGGTTTTTATATATGTATTCTTCTTGATCAATGAAGTATTTTTCTATCCAATCTTTGGATATTCCTGATTTGACAGACAGTTCTTGAAAAGCTGTTACATCCCTTGGAGATGTAATTGTGGCCTTGAAGTTCAAAGTATTTGAAACAATAGCTGCATAAAGCAGTTTTGCACTCACTTGAGATATTTTGTCAGAAAAACCTCTTTTTTTGTATTCTTCCCATATTAAGGTTGCACATGCACCAATCATTTCTATTGTGGCTTTTTCTCCTAGTTTTTGTTTCCAATAATCTTCATACCCGTAGTGATGGTCATATATCTCAACAATCTTGTCTTCTGTAACAAATTTAGGAAATGTGTGAGGATCTGTTGTATCAACCATAACAAAGTCTATATTCTCCAATTCTTCGGGCTTTGGTTCTATTTCATAGCTAAAATCCCAAGATTTAATTTCGTCAGTAACACTGCTTCCTGGCTCCTTTGGTATATACGCCACTGCATCTTTGCCCTCTAATCTTAAAAGTTCAGAATAAGCAATAGAACAGGCAAGTGAGTCCATGTCCGATGTATATACAGCTTGTGTTACACCTATTTTTCTCATATTAGAAGGATACATTAGAAATTTATGTTATGTCTATGTTAGCTTCTCGGGCGTGGGATGTAATAAATCTCTTTCTTGGAGCTACCTCTTCTCCCATTAATGTTGTGAAAACCTCGTCAGCCTCCTCAGCATCTTTAACAACTATACGTTTTAATCTTCTTGTTTCAGGACTCATTGTTGTCTCCCATAATTCTTCTGGGTTCATCTCGCCAAGACCTTTAAACCTCTGGACTATTGCCTTTTCCCCTTCAGGTGTCTTTAAGAATTTTTCCCTGTCAGCATCAGTAAATAAGTATTTTTTCTCTTTACCCCACACTGCTTTGTAAAGAGGTGGGAAAGCTACATAGATATTTCCATTTTCTATTAATTTAGGCATGTGTCTGTAGAAAAATGTTAAATAAAGGGAGTTTATATGCATCCCATCGGTGTCGGCATCTGCCATGACTATTATTTTGCCGTATCTAAGCTTACTTATATCAAATTGATCACCTATACCACATCCTATGGCTACTATAATGTCCTTAAACTTATCAGAATCAACTATTTTATCTAATCGTGCTCTTTCTGTGTTCAAAATCTTTCCAAATACTGGAAGGATAGCTTGTGTGTCTCTATTTCTACCCTGTTTTGCAGTACCGCCTGCTGAATCTCCCTCTACCAAAAATAATTCTGAGACATTTGAATCTTTTTCTGAACAATCCGCAAGTTTTCCTGGTAACACTCCCCCACCCTCAAGGGCTGATTTTCTTATAACTGTGTCTCTTGCAGCTTTTGCAGCCATCCTTGCTTTGTATGAGAGGACATTTTTACCCACTATTGATGTAGCATCTTTTGGATTTTCGGCTAAAAACTGCTCTAGCGCATCCTTAACAACAGTCTCAACCGCTACTCTGGCAGCGGTATTTCCCAATTTAGCTTTTGTTTGACCTTCAAATTGGAGAGACGCTGAGTCTAAGGATACTGATATTATTGCTGTTAACCCTTCTCTTAAATCGTCCCCTGATAAATTATCATCTTTTTCTTTTAATATTCCTGTTTTCCTGGCGTAGTCATTTATACATCTAGTTAAGGCTGTTCTAAAACCTGTCAAATGAGTACCGCCTTCTGTATTTTTTAAATGGTTTGCAAAACAAACTACATTTTCTCTAAAGGTATCGTTGTATTGCATTGCCACCTCTACATTTATATCGTTATATTCTCTTTGGACATAGAAGGGTTTTTGGTTTAGAACTTCTTTATTCTTATTTAAGGATTCTAGATAGGCTTTTATACCGCCTTCAAAGTAAAAAACTTGTCTTTGATCAATTCTGTGATCCAATATCTCAAATTTTATTCCAGCTGTAAGGTATGCGTATTCTTTAATTTGAGTTACAAAATGCTTAAAATCAAAGTGTGTAACCTCAAATATCCCTGAGTCGGGTTTAAACTGAACTATGGTCATGTTCTCATAGTTCCAAGAATCTAGATTTATGTTCCATTCTGCATCTTTTAGTTTTGTGGGTTTTTTAAGATCTATATTTTCAACTGGTCTGACTTTTTTACCACCATCTTCGTATTCTTGTATTACTGTAATGTTGTTTCTTCTTGTTACAACTCTAAACCATTGTGAAAGCGCATTTACAACAGATGAACCCACACCATGAAGACCACTTGAAACTTTGTAACCACCGCTTCCAAATTTTCCCCCCGCGTGAAGTTTTGTAAAAGCCAATTCTAAAGCGCTTACCCCGTAGCCCTTTTTGATATCAAAAGGTATACCTCTTCCATTATCATAAATAGTGCAGGAACCATCTTTATTGAACTCTACTTTTATGTGGTTAGCATATCCAGCAATAGCCTCATCCATAGAGTTGTTTACTATTTCAGTTACAAGGTGATGCAAACCTTCTTGGCCAGTTGATCCAATATACATTCCTGGTCTTTTTCTCACAGGTTCCAGTCCTTCTAGGACCTGTATTTGATCGGCACCGTATTCTTGCTGTTTTTGTTTTTTATTGTCCATATTGACCAAAATATTCTACTAATTTACAAACCCCTTAACAAGAGGGAAGGCAGTTCTAAAGAGTCTATTTAAGGCTTAAAACCAAAGCTTCAAGAGAGAGTTTAACATTAACATTTGAGTTTTCCAAATCCCTTTTTATTTCTATTATTCTATTTAAATTTGTTGTTATTGTAACATTTTCTGGCTTTTTCAATAAATTTTTTCTTCCTTCTATCAACCAGTTTTCAAGCATGTTTATAACATCCTCTTTTTCCTCTTTTGATATTTCTGAGCATACATCAATTCTTTCACCCAGGCTCATCTTCAATATTTTTTCAAGAGACACAAAATCTTCGTTGATACCATCATCTTCACTTTTTACGTTTATATTTTTACATCTTGAGACCACTGTAGCTATCAGTTGATCTCTAATTCTTGTTGAAAGTATTATAAGTGCGTGTTTAGGTGGTTCTTCCAGTGTTTTTAGCAAAGAATTTTGAGCTTGGGTAGTCATTTTTTCTGCGTTTAAGACCACCAAAAACTTTTTTTCATAAGAAAACGGCTTTTCTCTTAAAAAATTTATCCCTTCTCGTGTTTGAGATATTCCTATGGATCTCTCTCCTTCTAAAAGATTTATTACAAAAATATCTGGTTTATCTTCTAAATCTTTTATTTTTTCAAAAGCTTTTCCCTCTTCTTTATTTATTATTTCAATTATTTTGTTTTCTCTATTTTCTCTATTCCCACCTGATATTATTAGCGATCCGTTCATAGGTTTGATTATACCCTAACTGTACGTTTTTCATTTATTGAATTTGTATTTATGAGTTGTTAACATTAAAAGGTATAAATACTGCCCTATGGATAAAAATAATTTAAATAAACTAAATACTGTAGCAGATGTACTGTACAGCAAGAACCTTATAACCTCCGATCAACTTTCAGCTATTAAGTTTGAGAGTGTAAATACAGGTAAAAGCGTAGATTCCATAATTAAAGATAGAGGTTATGTCAGTAGTGATGACTATGCCGATGCTTTTGGTGAGGTTTACGGCATTGAATATGCAAAACTTACTCCTGGGCAGATAAGCCCCGAGCTTTTGGATAAAGTTCCTCTTGATATAGCAAGAAAATATAAAGTAGTACCCTTTGAAGTAGACGCAAACAAACTCTCTTTAGCAATGGTAGATCCGCTAGATCTTCAGACCATAGATTTTATTGAAAGAAGAACAGGTCATAAGGTAGTACCTTTCATAACTACAGAAAAAATATTGGACAGAGTATTGGATGAGCAAAAAGGTAAGGAGCTTGGTGAAGAAATAACAGCAGCGATGGAGGAAATTACTCAAAACACTGTTAAGATTGAGGAAGGTCAGGCAGATATGTCTGATGCGACCATAAAGGATGCACCAATAGCTAGGGTTGTTGGTATGATCTTGGAAACTTCTGTTAAATCCGGAGCTTCTGATGTACACATTGAGCCTGGTGAGGACGTTTGTAGATTAAGATATAGGGTTGACGGTATTCTGTCAGAAAAAAGAAAATTACCCAAAGAGATGACAGATCCTGTTGTAGCAAGAATAAAAATATTGGCGGGGATGAAAATAGATGAAAAAAGAATACCACAAGACGGTAGATTTAAAGTTCAAGTAGGAAAAACAGAAACAGACCTTAGAGTTTCTACTCTACCTACTGTTTTTGGTGAAAAAGTTGTTATCAGGCTTTTAAAAGAAGAAGGTACAGTTTTTACCTACAGAGATTTAGGTATGCGTGGTTTAACTTTAAAAAGATATGAGGAAATGTCATTAAAGCCTAATGGGATGATACTTGTTACAGGACCTACATCTTCTGGTAAGACTGTTACATTAGCTTCAACTTTAAACAAATTAAATACTATTAGGGTTAACATAGTCACTATAGAAGATCCTGTTGAAATTAGAGTTCCTGGAGTCAACCAAGTTCAAGTTAATCCTCAGGCTGGTTTGACTTTTGCTTCTGGTTTAAGATCTTTCCTTAGACAAGACCCGAATATCATAATGGTTGGTGAGATAAGAGATAGTGAAACGGCGGAACTTGCAGTTCACGCTGCTTTGACAGGACACTTAGTCTTGTCTACTCTTCATACAAACTCTGCTTCTGGCGCTATTCCCAGACTTTTGGATATGGATATTGAGGACTTTTTCTTATCATCTACTATACTTGGTGTTTTAGCCCAAAGACTTGTCAGAAAAGTGTGTCAGTATTGTAAAGAAGAATACGAGCCGCCAAAGGAAATTTTAGAAGATCTAAAAGGTGTTTTAGACGAGTTGTCTAATAATCAAGTTTTGATGACTAAGGATGCTGAGTTAGCAAAAATAATAAAGGAAATAATGGCTAAAGATAAATTAACTTTGTTTAGAGGAAAAGGATGTCCCAAATGTGATAACGGGTACAAAGGAAGAGTTGGAATATTTGAGCTTCTTGCTATGTCAGAAAAAATATCTGAGGCGACTTTATCTAAGGTTCCATCAGGTAAAATAGAGGAAATAGCAAAAAGTGAAGGTATGATTACCCTTTTGCAGGATGGTTACATAAGAGCTCTTCAGGGCGATACGACCTTAGAAGAAATAATGAGAGTTACTAAATAGAGTTTATATGCTTATAATTTATATAGGGAGAAAAAAATGCAAATAACTGTCACTCAACTATTAGAAAGAGTTGTAGATTTAAACGCTTCTGATTTACATATATCAGTTGGTGCTAGACCTACTATTAGGGTCAATACTGTTTTAAAGCCTTTAGATGACTATCAAATATTAACCTCTGATGATGTAGAGTTTTTAATGTCACAGCTTTTAGATGCCAAACAAAGGGAGTTATTAGATATAAACAAAGAATTAGATTTTTCTGTGGCTTTGGGGCAAAAAGCGAGGTTTAGAGTTAACGCATTCTTCCAAAGAGGTTACCCATCTATAGCTTTGAGATATATCTCAATGGATATCCCGTCATTAGAAGATCTAAGACTTCCAAAAATAGTTCAAAGTGTTTGCGGTTTAAAACAAGGTTTAGTTATTGTTGTCGGTCCTACAGGTCAAGGAAAATCTACGACTATTGCTTCAATGATTGACTTTATAAATAATACAAGATCGGAGCATATAGTTACTATAGAGGATCCTATTGAGTACGTTTTTACCAATAAACTTTCTTTAATTGATCAAAGAGAAATGTTTTTAGATTCTCACTCTTGGGATGTAGCTTTAAGATCTGTTTTAAGACAAGATCCAAATATAGTTTTTGTTGGTGAGATGAGAGATAGTGATACCATGAGATCTGCCTTACAAATAGCCGAAACTGGTCATTTAGTTTTTACAACACTGCATACCTACTCTGCTTCTCAAACAGTAGAAAGAATAATTGCATCTTTTGACTCAGAAAAACAAAATGAAATAAGATCAAGATTGGCTCAGGTCACTGAAGTAATACTTTCACAAAGGCTTATGCCTTCAGCAAAAACAGGGATGGTGCCTGCATTAGAAATAATGATAAAAAATGATGCTATCTCAAACCTAATAAGAGAAGGAAAAACCCATATGATAGATAACGTAATAAACACAAGCGCTCAATACGGGATGATTAGTATGGAAAAAAGTATAGCTGACCTTGTGGTAAACGGGTTTGTAACGGTTGAGGACGGTCTTAGATATTCTACAAGACCGGCGGAGTTAAAAAGATTGTTAGATAAAAAATAGGAGTAATTATTATAATGCCACTTTATGCATACACAATTAAAAACAATTTAGGAGGAACGGTTAACGGTACTGTAGAGGCAAGGAATCAAGAAGCTGCAGTGGGATTTTTGAAAGCCCAAGGTTTTACTGTCATTTCAATTAGTGAAAAAACCAGTGGTATTTTAGATACTCTTACGGACTTTAGGGGTATACCCCATGGAGAGATTGTGGCTTTTACAAGACAACTTTCTACTATGATTTCCGCAGGTCTTCCAATAGCTAGGGCTTTAGAAGTTTTATCGGGACAGGCAACAAATAAAAAGTTAAAACAGACTGTAACTGAGGTTTTAAGGTCCGTTGAAGGCGGTGCTTCTCTTTCATCTTCCTTTGCAGCTCATCCAAAGGTGTTCTCTACCACCTATGTATCCTTAGTTAGAGCGGGGGAATCCTCTGGTAAATTGGATAGTATATTAAAAAAACTTGCTGATAACTTAGAGGCAGATAGAGAATTAAATTCAAAATTTAAGTCAGCAATGATTTACCCAATGGTCATTATGATAGCTATGGTTGGTGTTATAGCTATATTGATGATATTTGTCATGCCTAAGTTAACACAGATGTACAAAGATATGGATATTGAGCTTCCAGCGATTACAAAAGTAGTTATAGGAGTCTCCGATTTTATGGTTAAGTATGTTTATATAGTGGCAATAATAGTTATTGGTGTTGTTTTATCAATAAGATCATTTTTAAGCTCTGATAAGGGAAAAAGCATGATATCTGAGCTTATAATTAAAATACCTGTTTTTGGAAAGATAACTCTTCAAAAAGATTATGCAAGTTTTTGTAGGACATTGTCTTTATTGATAGGGGCGGCTGTTCCTATAGTTGATGCTTTAAATATAGTTTCTATAACAATGTCCAGTGCTGGTTTAAAAAGAGCCATTCAAGAAGCAGCAAGGCAAGTTGAGAAAGGTAATTCTTTGTCCTCATATTTCAAAACTAACACTGAGTTTCCTCCCCTACTTGGTCAGATGGCTGGGGTTGGAGAAGAAACAGGAAAAACAGATGAGGTTTTAGAGAGAGTTGCTGTTTATTACGAAGGTGAAGTAAATAACTTAGTTAAGGGTTTATCCTCTGCCCTAGAGCCTGTGATACTTGTTATGCTTGGTGGTATGGTAGGGTTCTTGGTTATATCTGTCATAACACCTATTTACAAGTTGACAAGCTCTATCTAATTTAGGTTACAATTTACATAGTTAATTGATTTGAATTAAAAGTATATTTGAAGGGGGGTGAAACGAAATGAGAAAACAAAAAGGTTTTACGTTAGTAGAAATGTTAGTTGTTATTGCTATTATTGCAATTTTGGCAGGAGCTGTTTTGTTAGCTATTAACCCAGCCGCAACAATGCAAAAATCCAGAGATACAACCAGAATGAACGATCTTGATTCTTTGAGAAATGCTATAAACATAGCTTTAACAGAGAATGAAATAATGTTTGCAGATACTGGTACTTCAGGAGATAGCTCTGGTGGTACATCAGTACAAGCTGCAGATGGTATCAATGGTTACATTAAGTTTACTATCCCAGATGGGAAGACCGGTGGTTTAGCAAGATATATACCAGCACTTCCTTTAGATCCTACTAACACAGGTGATTTAATTTACAGGTTTGAAGCAAACGCAAATCAAGAGTTTGAATTAAACGCACGTTTAGAATTCCCAGGTAACGCAGCAAAGATGGAGAATGATGGTGGTGACAATGCTGATAGATACGAGGTAGGCACAAACTTGAGAATAATAAACTAAGATTTGTGTTAGTTTATCTTTGGATCCGAGGATAAGATAGGAGAACCCCGCAGAATGCGGGGTTCTCCTTTTGTCTCTAGTCTTGTGTTTTTATGAACACTTCTTTACTCTTTTCTTTTCCCATCAGCTTTTATGTAGTTAATTTAAATTTAATTTATAAGTTAAAAACTATATTAAATATCAATAACTATCACTATAGTTAGATTTTCAAAACTCACTTCATTTACATTTAATCTACAATATTAAATTTAAGTGAAACCCACCAATTAATAGGTGTTTTGCTGTTTTTATGTGTAATTTTTTCATTTTTATTTAATCTAAAAAATGAAATTTACATTAAATATGTTCGTTACCTATTGCAGTTTAAAGACTTAAATGTATTTAGATGCTGTATGTTTAACTTTGGGGTTGTGATTATTTAAATGAGTATTTTTAGAAAATTTTCATATTCATTTAATCTAATAAATTAAAAATATATTAAATATATGACGTTTTTCACAATATAAAGTTTCCTCGTCCTTTTTAACCTTAATTTTAATTTACATTTCATCTTCATTTCATTTAAAAGATAAATTTTATATGAAGAGTTGTAAGTTTTTAGTGTCATCTAAATTATTTTTAAAACATCTGTTACTTTTCATTTCTGATATTTTAATTCTAATTTAATCTACAATATTAAATGTATATTAAGTGCGGTGTGCTCTTATGATGCTAGTGTTTTTAATCTTTATTTAATTTTCAAGTTAAAAAGCACATTAAGTAATTTGATCACTTATTAAATGTTTAGTATGTATTAAAATTTTTAACTCTCATTAATCTGTATTTCATTTTCACTTCATGTTCATTTAATCTACAAAATGAAATCCACATTAAATGGTTAAAATTGGTAAAACGGCTTAAAAGAATATTTAATTTAGAAATTAGGATTTTATTGGGTTGCCAAAAAGTTGCTTTGAAAATTCTTCTCTATCTTTTTCTTCAAGAACTTTTATTTCCATTACTTTAAGTTTATCCTTCTCTACCCCACTCATGTTTACACTTTTTTCAAACAATTCCTTAAGAACATTTTCATCATCTTTATCTAAAATTCTATTTATGGATATTTTTCCACAAGAGTTACATTCATGTATGATCATCAACTCACCTTTTACCTCAACTCCCCACTTATCTACTCTTGGGGTTTTTATTGTAAGTCCTATTGGCCTCATACCAGAGTTGCAAGATGATAGCCTATCCCCAGCTGTTTTGTTATCCACATGCTTTGACCAAAGGCAGTAAGGACAGTGATTTCTATCTACAGTTTTATTATATTCACTGACTTGGACCCATTTTTTACAATTTATACAGGTGTATCCTCTGTTTCTGGTTTCTTCTTTTATACTTACCATGCTTTTGATTATAATAAAAAATACTGTCCGTGGAAACAAATTTACTGTAGAATGGCTTTCATGCAGGCAGCTATAATTTTATATCTTTTTATATTTGGATTATTTGTGGGTTCCTTTTTAAACCTTATATCTGACCGCTTACCCCAAGGAAAGAAGATAGTTTTTGGTCGTTCTAAATGTGATCATTGTGGGACAGAGTTAAAAGCTAAAAATCTCATACCTGTTTTTTCATTTATTTTTCAAAAAGGTAAGTGTGCTTATTGTCATAAAAAACTTTCATTTTTTTACCCTATCTCAGAGATATTTACTGGCTTAGTTTTTGTTTTGGCAGGATATTTGTCTGGTTTTATATTTGAAATTAATTCTATGAAACTGTTTTTCCTTTTTTATTATTTGGTAATTATGTGTGTTTATGTTGTTATGTTTTTAACCGACATTAAATATTATTTAATATTAGATTCAATTGTTATACCTGCCATTATTTTTGTTATTCTTTCAGCCTTAATATTTAGATTTTTATCTCTAGCTTATTTGTACAGGACTTTATCCAATGACTCTGTACTAATGTATCTTTTAAGGACCGATTTTTTTAATAATAGAACTTTATATGTTCTAAAAGACTTTGGATTTACTATTTTGGGAGCTCTTAGCATCTCTCTTTTCTTTTTACTTTTAATAGCTATAACCAAAGGAAAAGGAATGGGTTTTG
>CAZTQT010000001.1:0-127481 GCA_964615625.1 uncultured Candidatus Saccharibacteria bacterium | reverse complement strand
ACTGATGATATGTCCCCTACCTCTGTTGTAAGGTAGGTGGAATTATCATATGAGATTGCAGTACCTGATACTTTAACAAAACCTGTGCCGTTAAGTTGAGCTTGAGCTCCTAGTGTGTTTAGTAGTGTAGTACCACTTTGAGTTTCCCATGTTGATCCATTACCAATAATTAGTGATCCTGATGTTGGACTTAAGGATGCGATTGTTGTTAGGTTTGAGTTTAATGGTTGGAAGTTTGCAGCAACTGATGAGGCAGTTATGATCCTACCTTTTGAATCTACTCCAAGTACAGGTATTGAGGTTGATGATCCATATGTAGCTGCTGTAAGGCCAGGGATTGTGGCAAGGTTTAACACACCATTATCCGATATAGATGCGTCCCCAGACATATTTGCAAAATTGGGTTGGGAAGAAGAATTTATAATTAAAAGCTGACCAGGAAAACCGGCTACCATAGATACAGGCCCTGTCCCATTACCTACAAGGATACTTCCAGATGTAAAAGATGCCTGACCCGTTCCCCCATGCGATACTGGAAGAGTGCCTGATACCTCAGATGTATCCAAATCAATTGTTGAACCAAGCTGGGTGGTGTCCCCACTATATGCTTGAACTGTGACTCCTATATCTGATGGTGTAAGAAATCCGGATATAGATCCTGAGGTATATAAACCATCTTTAAACACTAAACCCGAAACAACGGAGTCCGCTCCCTGAGTGCCATCACCTGAAAAATAATCCTGTGCTTGCAAAGAACCACCAACTTGAAGTGTTCTTAAAGGCGATGTTGTGTTTATACCTAATCTGTTATTAGTATCATCCCAATGTAACCCAGAAAACGCTACCCAATTTCCTGCGTTGTTGTATAACATCTGTCCTTCCGTGCCTATTGGAAGAACATCTCCAGAAGAAGATACAGCTGTAAGATCATCCCAGGAAGAACCGTTGTAAAAATAAATATTTATACCATCAGAGTAGATATCACCAGCATTAGGAGATGTTGGTTTAGATCCAGGTCTGACTCTGATAGAAGGTGTTGTAACATTTGAACCTTTTACATCTAAATATGCGGAAGGGTCGGAAACACCCACACCCAGTAATCCCGAACTATCTATACTAAGTAATGTTTTTCCTGCTGAAGAATCCTCTACTGTGAAAGCCCCCGACCCGTTTAAATTGTGAATCACATTATAATCACCTTGGGTTACCACAGTGTTTCTGGATAAGGTACCGCCAAGTCCAACCTCTGATCCCGAAACTGTAAGACCATTACCAGCTGTATAGATATCACCCGTGTATGAAACTGCAGTACTACCTGGGAGAGTTGAAGAAGATCCTTTTGCTTTTAAAGTGGTATCGCTTATTTTTAAATTATTTCCAACCGTTAACCAACGGACCCGACCAGAACTCGCATCATAAAATAATATTTTATCCTCATCTGGATTGGATAAATTTGACCCAGTACCGCCATTTTTAAGAGGGAGCGCTCCGTAGATATTAATGTCATTGAAATCTATATCTTTTACTAAACTTTCTTGAGCAACACAAGGGCTCGTATCACATTGTATGACATTTGTACTAGAACCGCTTGCGAAATATTGACTGAAATCAGTATTGTTGATAATCATTTGAATTACATCACCAATACCATCAATAGATGTAATATCCTTCCACTGCAGAATGTTTCCTTGCTGCCAGGTTAAGACATAATCACCAACACTATCTTCTGTAGGCAACACTAATGTCATGTATTGAGATACATTATCAGGAGATTTCAAAACTATGAAACTACTACCTTTTTCTAATAAATCTGCTAATCTGTTGTAATTTTTTGAGGGGTCTAAATCAGGATTAAGAGCAACTGAAGTCTTTCTTCTATCTACACTAAGACCGACTACGCCAAATGTTTTGCATGCAAAACCACATCTAAAAAATTTACATAAAATAAACAATACAATAACGAGTATTGTAATGAAAAAAACTATTTTGGACAGGATAGACAGAAACTTTTTCACACGTTAAGTATGTTGGAAATTTACCCTAGTGTCAACAATAAATCACCCGTATCATATATAAAAATTCATGAAAATTTTTGAATATTTTTATAAGAAGTTCTTCAAAAGAATTTCTTAAATTTTCTTATATGTCTAAACCAAGATTAGAAATATTTTTTCCTTTTTGGCAAGTTACGAAAAATATACAAAAAATCAGGCCGTTTTGAAAATAAATAGAATTACTTAGCTTGAATATACCTTCTCCCGCATTTTGCGGGACGTTCTGTAAGCTCGTTTAACGCTCGTAAACTCGCTACTCGCAGTTCGAACCTCTTCTAACCTTCTTTTTAGACCTGTGGTGATTTCCAAACAGCTACAGTGGTTTTCACTGGCGGAGGGGGAGAGATTCGAACTCTCGATCCACTTACGCGGATAGCGGTTTTCAAGACCGCCGCACTAGACCACTATGCGACCCCTCCTAATACCTGAGAAACGGATATAGAACGTTATTTTACTAGTTCTTCGGGTTTAAACCAAAGATTGATTTCATACTCAGCTTCTTCAACATTGCCGGACGCGTGAACCAAATTAGAAATGGCACGTCCTTGAGAGTTTGCTAAAATAGCTGAATCCAAAGAAAAATCCCCTCTTATAGTTCCAGGAGAAGCTTTAGTAGGAACAGTACTCCCAACTAAGCTCCTTAATCTTTCAACGGCATTATATCCCTCAAGAACAAAGGCAAAAACAGGACCAGAGCAAAGGTAGTCTATATTCCACTTCTTCACTAAATTACCTATTTCTAAAGGATCCTCTGTTCCCATATTTTCCATTAAATCAATGCCGTATTTCTCACAATCCTCTACTGTCCTTGAACCAACTGTCTTCTTCCACTCATCAGTGTTTGGATAATGCTTTTCCCCCAAATCCCTACTTGCCATAACAAGCTTTGCTGCCACTATTTCAAAACCCATGTTCTCAACTCTTTTTACTACCTCTCCAACTAAATTTCTTTTTACTGCATCTGGCTTTAAAACCAATAATGTTTTTTCTTTATTTATCATGGTTAGTTTTATATCAAAGAATAAAAAATCAGTCCAGAGTAATATCCTCAATTAGGTAAGATTTATCTTCATATATTTTAAGTATAGAAAATCGGGACGTTTGTATGGCCGATTGAGGAAAGTCATTTACAACGCTTGTTACAGCACCTATGACATAGTGTGTAAGATTTCCTCTAACGGGGTCCTGCAATTTACTTGATCTGTGGTGTTCGGCAGATATAGTAGCTAAAACACTGCTTTTCCTTATTATACCAAGTAAATCCTCGCCTTGTTTTAAAACATCTTGCTGTTTTTTCTTTAACGCATCGCTTTCTGGGACATTTAGCATACTACCCATGTAAGTGCTACTAAAAGGCGGTTTTAATCCCTCAACAAATAAAGGTTGCGCCATTACAACAAAATCTGCACCTTCTACTCTATCTTTTATCCAAGACATTTGGGAATCATTAATAACTGTAAAATTAGCACTGTTATCTATAAACACAAACTTTATTCCTGTCAATCCAACACTTTTATAATTTTCACCAAAAACTTTTTTAAAATTTAAGGGCCCTGAAGAATCAGCTAAATCATGATCCCCAGGAATAACGTAATACTCTAAACCTGCCCCACTTAGTACATCTCTAACTTCTTTAAGTGATGGGACATCTCCATAATTTGTAAGATCCCCTATCACAAACATATGACTACACTCAGAGTTTTTTACACCTACTAAAGCCTTGTTTAGATTCTCTATATCTTGATGTATATCGGCTATTATACAAATGCGTAAAATTTCTTCTTTTTCAACACTATACTCGTTAAAATTTTCAGATTCATGGCCACCTCCCCCGCCCACAACCCCAACTGTTCCATTTTTATTAAATAAGGTAAATAATGTACTCGTTAATCTGTTTAATATTGATTTACTAGGGTCTTGCAAATTGGAGATTAAAACCACTATAGCCAATATTAAAGCGCTTATTGATACAATTGGTATGATAGATCCAAAAATTTTAGAAAATAATGGGCCAAAGAAACTGCTTTTTTTCACACTCTTCCCTTTCCTTCTATAGGTCTTATATTTTCGGTAGGGTTTTCTACGTTTTTTGGCAGACATTTTGATATTTAAAATTCAAAATTTACATTTTCTCCACTACCTGTATACCCAAAAGATTCAGTCCATTTTTCAAAATTTGTGAACAACAGTAAACCAAAATGATTCTAAAATCTCTAGTCAAACTCTCTGAATTTAAAACGGGAACACTCCCATAGAAAGAATTGAACTTTTGCGCAAAGTCATATAAAAACCCCGCCATAATATGAGGAGTCATTTTCTCTGCACACATCTTTACCACTTCTGGAAATTTATAAAACTCTCTTAAAAGTGACTTCTCCTTTTCATCAAGTTTAATATTTCTATAGATGTCTAGATTAAATTCCAAATTTCTATCCTCTAATCCAGATTTTTCAAAAATAGATTTTGCTCGAGCGTAAGTATACATAAGATAAGGACCTGTATTACCTTCAAATTTTGTAAGATTATTAATGTCAAAAACGATATCCTGCTTAGGATCAACCTTTAACATACCATATCTAAAAGCAGCTAAAGAAACCTTTTTAACTGTATCCTCAGTATCATTTATATCCTTTAAACTATTTTTTATCTCCTCTTTCTCTAGTATTTCTATATTCTTAAAAACATCATCAGCATTAACCACAGTTCCTTCTCTGGACGACATTGCTCCCTCGGGTAAAGACACCCAACCATAAGATAAGTGAAAAAGATTTTTTGACCACTCAAAACCTAATAATTCTAAAATTTTAAAAAGCTGCCTAAAATAATCAGATTGCCTTTTATCTACAACATATATTCTTTTTTCAAATCTATATTTTTCATAATTGTCCTTAGCTAATTGCATATCCTGAGTAATGTATATAGTAGTACCGTCGCTTCTAAGTAACACTTTATCTGGAATATTATGCTCATCTTCTAATTTAGCAATTACTGCTCCAGAGGAATCTTTATGTGCTATACCTTCTTTTAAGGCTATTTCTACTATTTCTTTCCCCGCTTTTGTATATTTACTCTGGTAGTCATATTTATCAAAGATAACATTCTCATTTTTATATGTAACATCCCAACCCTCGTAAGCCCAGTTAACTATCTTTTTCCATAACTCTAAAGTTTCCACATCTCCAGATTCCATTTTTTTAAACATGTCTGCCAACTCATCTTCCAATCCAGGATTTTTTTCATGCTCTACTTCATACATTCTGTAAAAATCTCCAATAAAATGGTCAGATTTTTTATCAGGCTCCTTACCTTCTCCATACTTCTTGTACATCAACATAGATTTACAAATATGAGTACCCCAATCATTCATGTAATTCATTCTTGTAACATTAAAACCATTAAATGAAAAAATAGAGGAGAGAGAGCTTCCTAAAAAATTGTTTCTGGAATGCCCAATATGCAGTGGTTTATTAGGGTTAGGGGCTGAAAACTCTACTAATATCATTTTTCCCTGCCCTGTACTGTTAGAACCAAACATTTCTCTATTCTTCAAAACATCTCTAACTTGCCCTTTTAGTACATAATCAGATAGTCTGAAATTTATAAACCCAGGAGAAACTGCCTCAACAGAAGATAAAATAGGATACTCTTTGTGGTCCATTTCAAAACTCAGGTCATGGTGACTCATGTAATCGGCTAACTTTCCTGCAATATCCATGGGAATCTTATTTAACTTCTTTGCTAAGATAAAACTTATACTGGTAGAATAATCTCCAAACTCCTCATTTTCAGGATGTTCTAAGGGGACATCTTGTATATCAACATCAAGAACATCCTTCACAGATGTCTTAATGTATTCTTTTATTTCCAAAGGAACCCACTTCATAATTACTTTAATACTACCACGAAAAGCTGGGGCAGATTTTACACCGAAATTACTTATTTTATTATAAACTTTATGTCCCCTAACTTATCTGTTCTTAGAACCCTACAATCAATATCTTCAAAATACTTAAGTACATCTTCAAAAGGATGTCCAAATTTATTATTTTCTCCTACAGATATGACACACTCTTTTGACTGTATTTTTGAGTAAAAACTTTTATGTAGACTATATTTAGAACCATGGTGAGGAACTTTTATAACATCTATAGTCCCATCAAAACTAATATCAGACAGTTTTTTACTGACAAACTCTAAAACATTTTCTGTAGCATCTCCCGTAAAAAGAAAATTTGAACCTTTATAGCTCATAAGTAAAACTATTGATACATCATTAATATCCGCAAAAGATTTTTTCAAATAATCTTTATCCGGCCATAAAATAAAAAACTCAACACCATCAATTACAAACCTATCTCCAGAGTAGGCATTTTTAACTCTGAATCTTTTAGCAACATCCTTAAAGAAGGAAAAATCATTTGAAGGGTAATCAACGTCGTTAAACATAACAGACCCTATATCACATCTCTGCATTACCTTGTACAAGCTTTTTATATGATCACTGTGTGGGTGCGTTAAAATTATTAAATCCAAATAACATGAATAAAAAGGTATTAATTTTGAGATTTTATAATCAGCCTCAAAGTTATCTCCCCCATCTATAAGTACTTTACTTCCTTTAGATGTGGATATAAAAACAGCATCTCCCTGACCTACATCAAAAAATACAATTTCAAGGTCGTTTTTGGCAAATACACCGGTTTTTACTTGTAATAACAACAAATAAATAATTGATCCAACTATCAAGACATCATTTTTCATATCTTTCCCTATTTTTACTAACTAAAAAATAAACAATGAAAATAGCGAGGTAGTAAATTACTAATGCGGTAATACTAATGTTGAAAGATAGACCTGTTACATTAAATCTAGAAAAAAACATAACTACCTCTGTGAAAATATCAAGTAAAGGGTATATAAATAAACTAAGGATTTTAGAAAGCACATCAGACAAGGAATACAAAGGTATGTATAAAGTTCCCAAAACAGTTGCCAACGGAACCGTCCATAAAACTAAGGGGTTAACCAAAAAACTTACAATACTTATTCTTCCAAAATAATAAGAAGATAAAGGTAATACAAATATCTGTGCTGAAAATGTAGTTCCTAGGTCTTCAATAAAGAAAGATTTTGATTTAAAAACTTTGGATAAAAACCCAACAACATCGTTCCCAAATGCTACCAAACCAAGTGTAGCTAAAAAGCTTAATTGAAAACTAACACTAAAAATAAAATAAGGCCACACAATAATCATTACCAAAGCTGTAAAAATTAAAGCTCGAAAACCGTCCACATTTCTTCCGTAAAACTTAACCCATGAAACTACATTACCCATAACCCACGCTCTTATTACAGGAGGTTCAAACCCTGTCATAACGGAGTAAATTAAAGTAGAAAAAGTTGCTATTAAAGTATTTCTTAGCTTATATCTAGAACCCAGCGCTCTCATAACAAGATTAGAAACTAAACTAACATTAAACCCCGATACCACAACAACATGAATTGTTCCCGTAGTTTTTAAAGCTTCTTTAAATTTTGAAAACTTTCCTAGCTCATCTACACCTATGACCATACCAAGCAAAAGCTCACTATGCGGACTAGGAAAAACTGCTCTAACTGCATTTATAGAATATTTTCTAAATGAATGGATGTATTTTCCAGGAAATTTTTCAATATCACTAAATATCCCCTCTCTTGGCTCTAAACAAGCATTATATAAATAACTATTTTCCAAACAACTAAAATATACCCTAACTATCGCAACAATCATTATTAAAAACAAAGGAAGATACATGAGATATTTTTTCATTTTTAGAAAGTTATCAAATCTTTTATTTTATCTATAGTTGATTTGTACAACCCTGAACTCTCCTCAAATTCAAAGAGATCTTTATATGGCCTGTTGGATATTATTTTTTCTGCATACGCTGGACCTATGCTAGGCAAGGAATCAAGTTCTGAGGAGGAAGCTGTATTAACATTTGTTTTTCCACTACTATCTGTGATTTGAGATTTTGTGTCAGAAGTATCCTCTTTATTCTCATTTTTATTACCACTACTACCATTTGAGGTCTTTACATCTCCATTAACATCTTCAGCATCTGCTAAGTCATTTTTTGCGTAACTCTTGTTTACTGTTTTCGCAATACTATACTTTTCAGGAAAATAAAATTCCCACTCAAAAGGAATATAAATTTTCTCAGAATCCTCAACTTTATCTGATAAATTTAAATATCTTGAGACCCAAGATGCAGAAGCCTCGTTTTTTGCTCCCCCAGCCATGGACAGTACATCCCCAACTACTGCCCCACCACTTACTTCATAAACTCCAGGATCTTTTACCGCTCCAGAAACATCTACACGCAACCTTCCATTATCTTTCACTTCATCTTTTGAACTTACATCAGGTATATCGCAAATACAGCTTTTACTTTTCTTAACAAGAAAATAATCTGCTAACCCACCCAACAGAAAAACAGTAATTAATAAAAACAAAAAGTTTTTCTTTAACAGTATTCCTGCTTTCTCATATAAAACTTCTGACACTTTTGAATGTAAACATAATAAAGAGAAAATGTTTAGAGCTGATAATCTATTTTAAATAGATTTTATAATTAACGCATAATTACCTAATGGTGAAATTAGATTTTATTGGATCTAAATTGAGCATCTGTATTTTATTACCGCATATTTAACGCATTAATAGAGGGCTGTTTTAGAATAAGAACTACAACCGATATATAGAAAGATCGTGGTTTAGAAGAAACAAACTTTAATCTCTCAAAGATTCTTGAAGTATGTTTCTAAATTTAGGGTTCCTACTAAAATCTTTAAGGAGCGAGACTATCTTTACTTCATTTAACATGTAGTAAACTTCTCTTCCCCTTTTATCATTCTTTAAAAATCCTAGAGATGCTAGAACTCTAAGATGATGAGAAGCAAGATTTTCCTCAACGTTGAGCCTGTCAGCGACATCGCTAACATTCCTCTGTCCGTCACTTAGGAACTCTAAAATTTGTAACCTATTTTTGTCGGACAGTGCTTTTGAGAGTTTTTCCAACTTCATGCGCCGACTATACAACACTTGTTGCAGTTTTTCAAGACCCCTACAGAAGTCTTTCTTAAAGAAAAATCTTAGACCTATATTGAACTGCCTCAGCTATATGGCTTATCTCAATATTATCTTTTCCTTCCAAATCAGCAATGGTACGAGATATTTTTATTAATTTAAAATAAGCTCTAGTAGAAAGTCCAAACTTCTCTACTGCTTGTAATAACAACGTTTCACAATCATCATTCATTCTGCAATATTTCCCTATATGTTTATTAGACATTTCCGAATTTGAAAAAACCCTGTCTTTCTTAAATCTGTTTTCTTGAATTTCTCTGGCTCTTAAAACCCTATCACGTACACTTTTAGAGGACTCCCCAACACTAGCATCCCCTTTTAACAACCTATTTCTTTCAACAGGCAACACATTTACATGTAAATCTATTCTGTCTAAAATAGGTCCTGATAATTTTGCTTGATAATTTTTTATTCTATTTTCATTACAACGACATTCCTTTTTTGGATCTCCGTAAAAACCACAGGGGCACGGATTGCTAGACGCGATCAATATAAACCTGGAAGGAAAATCGACACTAATTTTACTCCTAGAAACAGTGACAACACCACTCTCCATGGGCTGTCTTAGTGATTCCACAACTATTCTAGGAAATTCATTGAACTCATCCATAAATAAAACTCCTCTATGAGCTAAAGTTATTTCCCCAGGAAACGGAATGCTCCCACCACCTATCATCCCTGCATAAGATGTTGTATGATGAGGGCTTCTAAACGGCCGTTCTTTCACTAAACCGCAGTTTGGAGGTATTTTACCAACCAAAGAATATATCTTAGTTACTTCAACAGCTTCTTCAAAACTAAGATATGGTAAAAGGGAAACTAATGATTTTGCTAACATTGTTTTCCCCGACCCAGGTGGTCCTACCATTATTAAGTTATGCCCTCCTGCTGCACATATTTCTAATGCTCTTTTAGCTTGAAATTGATCTATTATATTTGAAAAATCAAAATCTTCTCTTAATTTAACCTCATCTGTTTGAGGCGTAGGTGTGTTTTTAATACATACCCTATCAATAAAATTTTCTCCCCCTCTAAGACAATCTACCAAATAATTTAAGTTATCTATTCCAATAACAGAAACACCCTCAATAGATGAAGCCTCGTTGGCACAAGATGTAGGAACAAAAACTCTCTTAAATCCGTTTTCCTTTGCATATATTGATAATAAGAACGCTCCTTTTGTATGTCTTAAAGTACCATCAAAAGAAAGTTCTCCAAAAAATAATGATTCCTCAGGAACATCTAAACCTAATGTCGCACATAATAACCCGGTTGCTATAGGTAAATCATATAAAGAACCTTCTTTGCTAATATCAGCTGGGGCCAAATTTACTGTTATCTTTTTATTAGGAAAATCAAGCCCACTATTTTGAAAAGCGGTTCTAACTCTTCCCTTACTTTCATCTACAGATTTATCTGCCAATCCAATTATCTCTAAACATGGTATACCCCTAGAAGACACGTTTACTTCAACATCTACCGCGAGGGACTGTATGCCTCTAGTCGCAATAGATTTAACTTTAACAAGCATAAAACTTCCCTTCTTTTTCCGTAACTTCATTTTTCAAAAGCAGTATCGTCAGTTCTCTATTAATATCAGATACTTCTCTACCTAATTTTCTAGACAAATCATCTACAGCCATGGAATCGTTTTCCAAAGCTCTCAAAATCTCGTTTGTATTTTCACGTTTCTCTATAGAACTTTTACTAGAAACAGAATCTTCAAAGAAATTGAAAAATTCATTTATCTCCAGCCCTGAGTATATAAACTCAGCAAAGTCCTTACTGATCTGCACCTTCCCTTCTGTTAAGTTACTAAAGATACTTCCAGGTATAACGAAAACCTTCCTTTTACACGAATTAGCCAATCTTGCTGTTATTAGAGACCCGCTGTTAACAGAAGCCTCTATTACCAAAACTGCTTTACTTAAACCAGCAACTATTCTATTTCTACGCGGATACGTCCATATTTTTGGTTGAAACAAACTTTCATACTCTGACATAATCAAGCCGTTTTTCTTTATTATTTCATTATATGTAAAATCATTACCCCTAGGATGAATTAGGTCTATTCCACAAGGCATGACTGCAATAGTACTTAAACCAAATTTCAAAGCTTGTACGTGTGCTTCCATGTCTACTCCCGTCATAAAACCAGAGACGATAGTAATCTTCTTAGATAAAACAGAAATAATTTCTGACACAACTTTCTTCCCATATAAACTCATTTTCCTACTCCCAACAACAGCGAGACAGTTATCAAATATTTCAGGCCTCCAGTTTCCTTTATAAAACAAGATCCTTGGCGGGTTGGGTGAGTTTCTCAAACCCTCTGGATATTCATAATCAGATATGCTCACCCAACCCGCCATTACAAAAATTTATTATTTTTCACAAATATATCAACTGTTAAAAATCTATTCTTGATAGAAAATAGTGTAGCCTCTTGTGTCCACCAACTAATAATGTGTATAATTTTATCTATAGACTCTGTATAAATTTACACTTCTAAATTTCTGCCCCACTAAATTAAAATGGATGAATATATTAGTATTGATAAATTAATAAAACAGGCAAAAAGTAAAGGTGTTAATTTTGGAAACGGTGATCCTTATAACAGATTAAGATACTACACGAAGATAGGTTGGCTACCACACATGACAAGAAGAGCCGACAAACAAGGAAAAATCAAAGGACATTACCCAACCTCGTCTATAGAATCACTTTTATTGATAGAAAAATTAAAATCTGAAGGAGCTACAAACGAACAGATATCTAAAGAGCTTGCTAATAAAAGTAAAAAGGACAGTCTTAGCACTTACTTCAAGTCACCTGAAATAAGGAAACAGGCACTACTCTACTCCATATTAATCATCCTCATTATTATATTTGCAAATGAAATAGGCATTATAAAACTTGGTAAAACTAAGGACGTATTAACAATAGAAACTAAGAATGTAAAGCAAATATACAATGATGGAACAGCTTTTGTACCCAAAAATCAAAGTAAGGTTTTTGTTAACACAAATACCGTTAGACCAAATTCAAAAGTATATGTAACATTTACACAAAACTACTCTCCAGCAACTAGGTACTGGGTATCTAAAGTTGAAGAGCAAAAGGGCTTTTTGGTAGAGTTAGATACACCTGTATCCAATAATGTAGAATTTAATTGGTGGTTGTCACAATAACATTTAAGGCACTTCTTCCCGTAACGAGAAACAGCTATTGACAAAGCTTTAAGATTAAGAATAGACTTAAGGCATGCAACAATTTAGTTTAAAAACATCGGTGCTTGAGAAAGTATCGAAAATAATACCATTAATAGCGGTTCTATTAGTACCAATTTTCTTTCTACCTATAACATCAGAGTTCTACTCTTTTAATAAGCTGGCTCTGATTATCATCCTAACTATGACCTTACTGGTCGTTTGGGGTTTAAAGACAATAAAGGGAGAAAAACTTGAGATAATAAAATCCTCAATTGATAAACCTTTAATAGCATTTGCTATTGCGATGCTTATATCAACTATATTTTCTCTCAGTAAAACAGACAGTGTGTTTGGGCAGCAAGGAAGATGGCTCGGTCTGGCAGCGTTTTTAGTTATGATGGCTTATTTCTACTTAAGCACTCCAGCGTTCAGAGATCAGAAAGTTGTTAAGTTAGCACTTAACGCGATGGTTCTAACATCTACAATCTCTTCCTTCATCTCTATACTAAGCTACTATAATGTTTTTATAAGCGGATCACCGTTTTATAGATTTCAGAATTTCTCATTAACTGGCTCTATAAAAGACGCTATTTTAATGGCTACTTTATCGGTAGTTGTATCTGTAGCACTATCCATGTATGAAGAAAAAACACTTGCAAAAACAGGTTTAATCCTAGCAACTGCTATAAATTTCTATTTTGTTGCAATAACAGGAACTGTTCTTGGATGGGTTCTCTTGGTAATAGGTCTAGCGGCATTAGCTATATTCACAAAACCCTCGGTAAGAGAAAGCAGTAAAAACCTAACTATAGTACAAATCGTAGGTATTTTTGCCCCTATTCTAGCCTTAGTCCTAATACCTACTACAAGAAAAATAATTGTAGATAATAATTACATTGGTGAAATGTCTCTTCCAGTTAGAGAGAGCTGGGCTATATCCACATCTACTATAAGAGATTACCCATGGTTAGCAACAGGACCTAGTACTTTCCATCTTAACTTCTCTAGATATAAGCCTTTATCAATGAACAGAACTATATATTGGGGTAATACATTTGATAAACCGTATAACGAATTATTCAATGTTCTAAGTACAATGGGCCTAGTAGGTATAGCGACAGGAATTTTACTAAGTGTTTGCATAATACTATTTGTGTTCAAATCAAGAAAAAATTCTGATAACAGTGGTATGGTAGCAGTATCAGGGTTGTTATTGCTAATGGTCACAGTATCTTTCTTACTAACCCATGCAACAATTCTAAATGTATTCCTATTATTCTCATCCATGAGTCTTTTAATAGGATCAAGCATATTTTCAGATCCCAATTCCAACCTTGCTAAACCAATTAGTTTGGAAGTGACAGGGTTAGCTTCTATATCTTCTCCTGAAGACCAAACTGTAATAACAGGGTCTTATACCAAATACTTATTGGCTATCCCAGCATTTGCACTTGCAGCATATCTAGGATACTCAAGTGTCAGAGTATATGTTGGAGAGTATTACATGAGAAAATCTCTAAATGCTATATCTAACAATAGGATCGCAGATGCTTATAAGTATCAGATATCAGCTCTTGGATTTAATCCAAATAGAGATACTTACTATGATTCTTTTGCCAAGGTCAATATGACAGTAGCAATGGCATTAGCATCAAAAGACCCTCAAGAATTAACAGATAAGGATAGACAAGATATACAATCCCTCATACAACAAGCACTTCAAAATTCTAGACTAGCTACTGAACAAGTAGGTCCTCTTAATGTTTCCAACTGGATAACGAGAGCGCAGATATACCAAAACTTGGTAAATGTAGCTCAAAACGCATATGAGTGGTCAATAAGTGCCTACAACACTGCAATACAACTAGACCCTGTCAATCCTAGACTAAGACTAGACCTTGGCGGAGTTTACTTTACTGGTAAAGATTACCTATCAGCTGCAAATCAATTTAGACAAGCCACAACTTTAAAACCAGACTATGCAAATGCGAGATATAACTTTGCTCTCTCTTTAGTAGCCCTTGGCGAATACGCTCAAGCTAAAAACGAGTTAGAAATAACAAAGTTGTTATTGCCAGAAGATTCCGAGGATAGAAAAGTTTTGGACAACGAAATCAAAAATGTTGCAGCTATGATAAAACCAGCTCAAGAAGAGAAACCAACAGTAGAAGAACTTACAGGGGTTGAGGCCGCTCCAAATAAACAGGAACCTCTTACAAATGTAACAGAGCAACAGCCTACAGAAATCAATCCAAATGTATTACCTACAACTGGCGGAACAACTCAACCAGCACAGCAGGTAACACCACAAAACATAAATACAGGAACAACTCAACCAGCTAACGTTGTACAACCTACAGGTACTCAACCTGCTCAGAGGTAATAACTATAAGTAAATGGAAGTTGGAAAGCCCCGCAAAACGCGGGGCTTTTTGATTTCTACAATGCCGTTGAAACAAATATGTGATAATATTGCTAAGATCGTTCCAAGAACTTATCTGACTGAGCTTGAGATATTTGAAAATTAGATGGTATGTTGCAGGGGCCGTTAGCTTCTGTTGAAAGTGGAACGATAACCGAAGCTAGCGTTCTTAAAGAAAATAGGTAAAGTTGTAAAGCGAGACTTTAGGCGAGCTTGAGATATTTGAAAATTAGATGGTATGTTGCAGGGGCCGTTAGCTTAGCTGGTAGAGCGCTTCCATGGCATGGAAGAGGTCACCGGTTCGAATCCGGTACGGTCCACCAATACCTTAGCGAACAAAGTTAGCTTAGCTATTGGTAGGATCCGTACTAAGAAACACGAAGTGTTACGCCTACGGTCCGCCAATAACTTATATCTTCCCCTCTTTCTCCAATATTCTACCTTTGTCAAAAACAACTCTTCTATTAGGTAAATTCTCAATGTTGTATCTTTTTACAACCTTTTTGGCTTCAAAAAAAGTATGTCTTGGGATGTCTTCCAAAAGGTACACAGCTTTTTTGATTAAATCCCCAACACCCTCTCCCGTTACCGAGGATATACCAAAAACAGATATTCCAATTTTCTCGAATTCTCTTTTGATATCTTCAAATACTTCTCTAATCTCTGTTACATCTATTTTATTTATAACCACAATGGAAGTTTTTTTATCTATGTCTTTTCCGTAATTCTCAACTTCCTTTCTAATTATCTTGTACTCCTCTAAAGCATTGGAGACGAGGTCATCGCTAGAACCATTCATAGGATCAATCATATGAATTAATACCCTTGTTCTTTCAATATGTCTTAAAAAATCCTCCCCCAGACCTTTACCTTCAGAAGCGCCTTCTATTAATCCAGGTATATCCGCAATAACTATATTGTGATCTTTATTTACTTTGTAAACACCCAAGTTTGGTGAAAGAGTTGTAAATGGGTAATTAGCAACCTTTGCATTAGCATTTGTCAGACTGTTAAGTAAGGTGCTTTTACCAGCATTCGGAGACCCTATAAGCCCTATATCAGCTATCATTTTTATCTCTAATCTAACATCTTTCTCTTCTCCTTTTGTCCCAGGTGTGTATTGAACCGGAGTTCTGTTTCTAGAACTTTTAAAATTAATGTTACCTCTACCACCTATACCACCCTTTGCTATTAAAAACTCATCACCATTATTGACTAAGTCACTAACTAATATATACCTTTTTCCGGAATCACTGTCCTCATCTTCCACTACTTCGTATATGAGAGTTCCCATAGGAACTTTGATTTTTAAGTCCTCACCAGATTTACCTAACATCTTTTTTGCCCCACCTCTTTGCCCCGATTCCGCTTCAAACAGAGCCCTTGATCTAAAATCTATTAATGTGGACATGTTATTATCAGCAACAAAGTAAATACTACCCCCATTTCCACCATCTCCTCCATCAGGGCCACCTTTGGCTACATATTTTTCGTGTATAAAAGAGACATTGCCATCCCCACCTTTTCCAGCTTTTATTTTTATATCAACAATATCAACCATACTACATTAATTAATATCATAAAAAATGAAAATTCACTACTTTAATGACAAACAATGTCATTGTGTGTAATCAAGTGGGTTCTGGGCCACACCGTTGTATTTAACCATGAAGTGAACATGCGGACCTGTAGATCTACCAGTACTACCCATTAAACCGATTCTCTCTCCTCTACCCACGCTATCCCCATAACTCACATCAAGTTTACTTAAATGTCCATAAACAGTTTGGTAACCGCTACCATGATCAATAATAACGTGAAGCCCTAAACCAAATGGGTCCCAACCTGCTCTAACAACGGTACCGGATCTGCAAGACAAGATTGGAGGCATCGCAGCCCCTCTACTTGATGCAACATCCAAACCATTGTGATACCAAGAGTAATACTGGGTAATTAAAGATACAGTTGTAGGCCAAGAACAAAAACCCTTGTTTGGAGAGGCTGTTCCCTGACCTTGAGAGGCAGAAGCAGCTGGAACATAAGACACAACAGGTGGTACAACAACAGGAACTTTTCCACCAGGTATTACTAACTCTGTCCCTACAGCCAATTTTCCAGTATCCAAAATATAGTTGAAATCAGCAACTGCTTGAGCAGGCACGTCATACTCAGAAGCAATGGAATTTAAAGTATCCCCGCTCTTAACTTTATGTATTAAACCTGATACCGGTGGTATTGTTATTTCTTTACCTACACTTAAAACAGAAGAATCAGTTAATCCATTAATGTATTTTAAAGCATCAACAGAAACCTTAAAATGATTACCAATTGAATACAACGTATCTCCCTGCTGGACGGTGTAAGAAAAAGGCTGATTTCTTGACCTACCTTCGGGAAGAGATGTTAAAGTAACTTCCTTTTTTGGAATAATGTCGGGAGAACTTTCCAAGTAATCAGCACTGACTGATTTGTTTACTACCAAAGGAGAACTGCTAAACAACTCACCAACAATAAATACCATAAATGAAAATGACATAACAAACCATGTAGCTATACTTCTACCCAAGCGTCCTCGTGACCAAATAAGTTTTTTTGTTAAGAATGACTTTAATTCAGAGGGGATCTTTAGAATTAGTGAAAACAACTTAGCTAAAAGGACAAACAAAGAGTATATCCTTTTAACCAAATAGGAACTTAAAGATTTTATAAATCCCCACCAAGATAAAAAGAACTGTTCTATTTTGTTACGCCCCGCTGGCTTGAAGCCCTCAAAACTAAGTTGGGAAAACCTCTTAGATGAGGGGCGCTTTATACCAATTTCCATGTAAATAAATTATACGACAGGTAAATTTCCATTCAGACGCTAAATTCTATCAACAATAGTGATATGTAGCAAATCGTACAAATTATTAGACCCCACCTTTATTTAGAGTATCTAAAAATTCTTTATTATCTTTAGTTTTCTTTAATTGATCTATTACCAAAGGTGTGGCATCCCTATCCTCTAACAAATCTACCATCCTTCTAAGTCTGTAAACTTTCTCTAGTGTGTCTTTATCAAATAAAACCTCCTCATGTCTTGTACCGCTACTCTTTATATCAATAGCTGGGAATATTCTTCTTTCAGCTAAGGATCTATCAAGCCTTAACTCCATGTTTCCCGTACCTTTAAACTCCTCAAATATGACGTCATCCATTCTAGATCCTGTATCTACCAAAGCTGTAGCTATAATAGTTAAGCTACCACCATTTTCTAAATTTCTTGCGGCACCAAAAAAATGCTTTGCGGGATATAAAGCTGCGGGATCAAAACCGCCTGTTAAAGTTCTACCAGACGGTGGTGCAACCATGTTGTAAGCCCTAGCTAATCTTGTAATTGAATCCATTAGAATAACAACGTCCTTCCCCGTCTCTGCTAATCTTTTAGCTTTCTCTAAACACAACTCTGATATTCTAGTTTGATCTTCCGCTTTTTCATCAAAATTACTGGCAAAAACTTCTCCTTTTACACTTCTTGCAAAGTGAGTGACCTCTTCAGGTCTCTCACCTATCAATGCAACTAGTAAAGTGACATCTGGATAGTTTGTGGTTATACCGTTGGCAACATCTAAAAGTAGAAAGGTTTTACCAGCCTTAGGTGGTGCTACCAACATTGCCCTTTGACCTTTACCAATAGGAGATATTAAATCTATCAATCTTGTTGATGTAACATCTGCTTTTGTTTCTAATTTTAACCACTCGTTAGGAAATATGGGTACGAGCTTTGAGAACATGGGTCTCTTTTTTGCTTTTTCTGGATCTTCACCACCAACAGTCTCAATTTTTAGTAAAGATAAATATCTCTCATTTTCTTTTGGAGGTCTTGCTAAACCTGTTAAAGTATCTCCCATTCTTAAACCAAATCTTTTAATTTGAGAATGACTTATGTAAACATCTTTAGGAAGATCTTCAGAACCATTGTTCTCCTGATTTTGCCTTATTACACCGTAGTCTGTAAGAACCTCTAAAATACCTGATATTTTTATAGTATTACCGCTATAACTGTAACCGCCTCCAGAGTAATTACCCTGTTTTTGAGCTTGATGTTCTTTCTTTTCTACAATAATTGTTGAATCCTCACTTTTAGGAGAAATTGCTGAAGAAGCTTCCTCAGCTACTACATTTGGAATATTATCAACAACACCTAAACCAACAGGATCAATAGTGGAATCTTTCTTTGATTGTACTTTACTTGGTGAATTTTTTACTTTTTTATCTGAATCTTTTTTTTCGTCTTTTGTCTTTTTTATAGGCATAAAAATTAACTTTAAATTAACGCTATAAGCAAATTGCTATGCGCCTGAAGTTTATACTTTGAGAGAACAAATTCATTTCTGGAAATATTTCTTTGAGAGGATAATTACTGAAGTTTTCCAACTCTATAAAATAATAAACCAAGAAATCAAGTTTATCAAGACTTCCTAAAGATGGGAGATAGCCACTGCCCCGAGCTACCTCCCAACTTCAGGACTCATTCTTATTCATTTTCACCATGAATGAGTTCTGCACTAACTACCAATCTCTTATCATATGTGCCACTCTGTACCGACCACACTCCTCCACAAGTTATAAGCGTCATTATAGAACCCTTATCCTCCCCAGAATCAAAAATCTTGGTTCTATCAGGATCATTGATATCAACATAGTAAACATCTATAACCCTATAGTCAAACCAACGTCCATAGTTATCAAGTACGGACACTTTATCACCAACCCCTACATTTTTCAACTTCCAAAACACAGCAGGGCGTCCGTAACTATCATCATAATGTGCGTTCAACACTAAGTTACCTTCTTCAGATGGCCTTGCCCCGCCTTTGTACCAACCAACAACATTCCACTCCTTTGGGGCTTCTAAATGACCACTGTTATCTACACTAACAGATATTATGTCTGCATTAACTTCAATTGATTCTATTTTTATTTTTTTTGGAAAACCGTATATGGGCTTAGAGATTTCTTTAAAAACCGAGTGCTCCTCTACAGATAGAACAACACCTTGGGTATTTTCAATATTCTTTTTAAACAAACGGAAATCTAATCCAAAGAAATTTGGGTGTGATAAAAAATACATAGTAACAAGCATAACCACAACTAATGCAGTCATTATTACTATATTTTTAAAACGTGTTGATTGATCTACCTGTATCATGAGATAATAACTTTGGGCGTGAAGACAGAATGGTCGCGTAAGGACAAGCCAAACCCAACCATTCTACCTTCCGCCCAAAGCAAAAGGTTTTCAAGAGTTGTAACTACAACTCCGGTCCTTTAATTTTTCAATTTATTTTTTAACTTTCTTAGAAACAATACCTGCTACTAACATCCCTAAACCTGATAATCCTAGTACAGATAACATACCTGTTTTTGGCAACTCTGTAGGAGTCATATCACCATAACAAACTGTTGCGGTATCAGAACCTTGGAATGCACCATCCCATCTTAGTTCAGCTTTATTTACTACACATTTATCAAACTTTCCTTCTACATCGTACTCACCAGATTTAACCTTAGCTTCTATTGTAAATTTCTTTGTATCCCCAGGTTCAAAATCGTCCCATTTTTCTGTTAAATCGTCACCACCTACTCTTTCCATCTCTTCAGGTAAAAAGTCTTCCATCTTCATTCTGTCAGCAGAATCAGTTTCTTTATCACTTCTATTTTTTATTTCTATTCTAAACTCTACAATGTCACCTTTTCTAACATCTGTGACTTTATCTTTCCAGTCACTATCACCTTTTACTCTTACTTCTTTGGTTATTTTAAAACTATTGTTATATTCACAATCTTCCCCGCCACCATAAACAGGTTTACAACCAGCAAAAACTTCCTTAGATCCAATTAAAACAAATACTAAACCTAAAGAAATTAAAGACATTAATTTTTTATTTACTTTATTCATACACCCTTTTCCTAAACTACCGTAGGCATTACCTTAATGCATACAGTAACCAAATTAATTTTTTTAGACAGGGAAATAGGTTGATATAACAACAAATTGTTATTAACCAACTATCGGTACTAAGCATTATATCTTATATTACGCACTTTGTCAACACTATAGGGTTCACAGACATTACGCCGCGCATTATAAACAACCTAAATAAAAGTTTAAAAGTGTTAAAATAATGTTGAGATGAAAAGATTAAGATCTGCCCTAATTCCAATTCTTACAATAGTTATTGTCTCTATATATGTATCTGTAGTCATATTCAAACCAGGTTACATATATTTTAGGGATGTAACTGAAAGTATAGATGTTTCCAAATTGTATGAAAGGTACATCTACACATATAGTAATGACATTGGGGAATCATTGGCAGAAAAATCTCGTATACCTATATTCTATTTTCTCAACAGCATTTTTTCTGTAGGAAAAGCCCTTAGGATTTTTGATGATTCTGGTTATGTAAAAATAAAAATTTTAAGTCTTTTTGTTCTTTCTTTATCCATTTTCATTTACACAACTTATAAACTACTTAAAGAGCTACAAAAAGATGAGGAAAAAAGTGAAAAAAAGGATTTATTGCTTTCTTTAGCAGCATCTTTAGGAGGAGTTTATTATGTTGGTAATTACTGGTTTTCTAACAGAATAGCTCACTTTGGATTATTCTTCTCTACTGTTACAATACCTGGAGTTTTTTACCTACTATATAAGTATTATTTCTCCGAAGAAACAAATTTCAAGAGACTCGTAGCTCTTTTAATATTTTTATTTATATTCACAGGTACTCCACATACATTAATATTTATATCTATATTGTTTTTTGCCCTTTACATCAGCTTTATTTTTAATAAAAACTTTAGCAAAAAGACAAAAATAGATAGGACCAAGCAAACTATAATATTTTTTGTTCTATATTTATTTTCAAGTCTTTACTGGGTACTTCCCTATTTGTCTTCTTATGCATCTTCCCCAGATGCAGTTTTAACTGAAACAATAGTCAACGATATAGGAAAAAACTCGTATTTGTATAACTCTGTTAGATTAGTAGGTTATTGGCTCAATTCTGCTCAGGATTATATGAAAAACGTCCTGCCCGAGATGTTTAGCTTGTCATCAATATTACCCTTATTCATAGCCATAGCATCTATAATAATGGTAATAAAAAAGAAAGGATTATCTCTTTCCCTCTTAATAATGTTAGTAATAGGTGTTTTTATGTCCACCTCTAGTGAAATAACCAACTCTTTCTATTTTCCTATAATGTTTAAGTCTCCCATTAAAAGCTTTGGGTGGTTATTTAGAGAGTATGACAAGCTTGGAGCAATAGTTGCTTATGTGTATGCCTTAGGAATATCTATATTTTTGGCTAAGAGTTGTAAAAAAGATATCTACGTTGTAGGTACCTTAATAATTACATCACTAATACTCTATACAAACGTGTCCTTTTTAAGAAACACATTGGTTAAAAACTACACCCCACAAAATATTCCAAATGATTTTTCACAAGTGATTGATTATATTAAAAACGACAGAGAGGAATTTAATACAACATGGTATCCAGGAGTTCCGTTACCTATCTGGGCAGGGGAAGAAGATGTAAGATTTTGGTTTTCTAATGTAATTTCTTACCAAAAACCAGCAATAGCTGTTTCTTCAAGTATTGTAAATTACTTGAATTATCTGTTTAATGAGGAAAATATTTACTCAATAGATATGGGAAAGGCATTTAACATATTAGGAGTTAAATATTTAGTAATTAGGAAGGATTATGCATACGCTTATAAGAATGGTTACGAAGAAAAAGTAACTCTACAAAAATCTTTAGAAAAGGTTTTTGAGACTAGCCTACTAACTGTTTATAAAAATAAATCCTTCACAGGGCTTTCTGGGTTTTATACAAGCAGCGTAAATACAAATAGAGGGTTGGATATATTTAAAAATCTTGAAAATAAAACAGGTAGTTTTGCTATAAATTTTAGTGACAAAGGATCTGATTTCAGTTTTAGTAATCAGGTATACGATGAAAAATCACCAGCAATAGATTACGCAATAGAAAAATACAAAGATAAGTTTATATATCCATATGACTACTCTACTTTAAAGTACGATGACGCCCCAGGAACATGGAAAATAGGATCACTTGAAAATATAAACCATGCTGAAACCGACTTTTTCTTTGGCAATGATGGCTTAAGAATAGCGCAGTTTGACTATGAACGAGGAGTGGTTATATCAAAAGATGGGTATGACAAGTTTAAAACTTCTATAAACCCCTTTAAATACACGTTTTCCTTTGAAAATGAACACGAGGAAAATGTTTTTGATGGAAAGGATCTCTCTTTTAAACCAAAAACATCTATATTTGATGGTCCTTGGCATGAAACAAAAAGCTCTAAATTTGATTTAAATAATGCTCTTGCTATAGAAGTGTCTCTTGTTTCATCTATACCTAATAATTTAGACCCACATTTTAAGATAAATTTTTACAACAATGATCAAAAAATTATTAAGACAGTAATCACGAATGCAAGCAGATACAGAACTGTGAACCCTGTTATAGCTGTACCAAAAGAGGCTGTATCTGCAAGTTTTAGCATATGGTCAAGAAACACTTTAGAACCTTCTGGAACTTTACAAATTAAAAATCTACAAATAACAGATGTTTCAAATGTAGTTGTTCCCGTTTCAATGAGTATTAAAACTAAAACGCAATGTAAGAAAAATTGCACTGTATATGCAAGAGTTTTAACCAGCAGAATAGGTGGTGAAATAGAAGTAAAGATAAATAATAATTCCTTTTTTGTGACAACTTTTAGAGACTATGAAGTATCTAATAAAGAAAGATATGATTGGATAGAAGTTGGGAAAATAGCAAATCTAAACAGATCAACAGAGATAGTGTTGTCTAATTTAAGCGGCTTTAATTCAATAAATGCTTTGGTAATACTTGATGAAAAACAGGTAAGCGAAATAAATAATGATATTAGAAGTATAGAATCATCTGGTAATAATTTAGAAGATAAATGTTTGTATGTTGATGTTGAAAAAGTTAATCCAACTAAATATATCTTAACACCACACAGCGGAAGCACGGGAAAAGGAGTACTTACACTATCTAAACCTTTTAATAAGAATTGGATTTTGTCAGGTAAACCAGCAAAACTAATAAATGGGTACTCTAATGGGTGGGAAATTGAAAATCTTGAAAGAAAAGAATACGTAGTTGAATATAGACCACAAAGATATTTTTACATTGGGGCTATATTTTCCTCTATAAATGTTATAGCACTATTGGTGTACTATTTCTTTATTCCTCAAAAGCAAGGGAAGTAATAGTCTCAGAGTTTAGATCAAGATCCCACGGATACAAGCGTTCACTTAATAGTTTCTTTTTTTCAAATGATTTTTCTATAAGATCTTCAAAAATATCTGCTGTGTTTTTCCATGTAAATAATGTTTCCCATTTTAATGCATTTTCACCCAGCTTCTTCCTTAAATTTTTATCTTCTATTAAACCAACAAGGCTTTTTGTGAAAATTTCTTCACTATCACAAAGTATTCCTGTAATACCATTTCTTACAGAATCTCTCACTCCTACAACATTAAATCCCAAAGTTGGAGTACAACAAGAGGCAGCCTCCATTATGGTAATTCCCCACCCTTCTCTCATTGAAGGCATAGTAAAAACCCAAGATCTTTGCAATATCTCCCATTTTTTTCTTTCTGATACAAATCCCAAAATATCTACAGAATCTTCTAAATTTAGTTTTTTAACTAAAGCTTTTAATGTATCAACGTGATCTCCCCCACCACCTATTATTAATTTTGCTTTTGGAAACTTTTTTAGAACTTGTCTAAACGCCCCAATAGATACTTCTATTCTCTTGTATGCTTTTACACGCCCAACATAGGATATTAACGGATCTTTGTCTTTTTCAAATTTAGGACCAACTCTATCTGGAATAGAATTGTAGGCTAAAAATACATTTTTTTCTCTAAAACCTATGTCTTTTAAGTCAATCAAACTAGATGGGGATACTGTCACGACCTTCACATTTCTATATACAATAGGCATTATAACTGACTCTAAAAAGTACCCTACAACTGAAATTGGAAACGGAAATTGCTTGAACCACATATCTTTATGGACATGGTGCAGTAACATAATTTTTCTTTTCCTAGAAAAAAGAGGGGTGAAAAAAGGGATACCGTTTTCTTCATCTATTATGAAATCTGTGTTTTTTCTAAAGTATTTGAAGTAATAAATAACAGCCCAAATATAAACTGTTATAAAGTTTCCTTTTCTAACTATTTTTACTCCATCAATATTATCTCTACTGCTTAAGGTACCTGGTTGAGCTGTGAATAAAACAACATTGTGTTTTTTTGCTAATCTTTTAGCAACATTATGAACATATACTTCTGCCCCACCCATGCTGGGGTGTTTTAAGTCTCTCCAAGCGAATATCAAAATGTTTTTTGAATCATTTATATCTTTTTTGGGTAAAATATTTTTTACAAAAGTAGGAGCTTTTATCTCAAAAACATGCTTTATTTCTAAAAATTTAAGGGATATAAATTCTGCCAAAACCTTGAATAAACCAACATAAACAGAGAATTTTGACCCTTCTTTTTCTATCCAATTTACAGGAAATTCTAAAACTCTAAGGTTTAAGTATCTTGCAACTAAAAGGGTATTTACATCAAATGCCCAACCCGTGTTTGATAGCCTACCTGCTATAGATAAAGCTGCTTCTCTTCTAAAAACTTTGGCACCACATTGAGTGTCTTTGTACGGGAGGTTAAAAAATATCTTAACGTAGAAATTAAATAACCTACTTAAAAGCTTTCTTTTAAAGCTCATCTTTGTCTCACCAAATCTTCTTGAACCAATTGCCCCATCTAACCAAGGTGTTTCATCTAAAAATGAAAAAAGTTTATAAAATTCAGATGGAGAAACAGCACCATCAGCATCCGTAAACCCTATAAAATCACCAGTAGAGCTTTTAAACCCAAGAGCTACGGCACCACCTTTACCTAAGTTATAAGGTGAGGTTATTTTTTTAATAAAAGGATATTTTTTAGCGTAATCATCAACTATATCTGATGTCTTATCACTTGAGTCACTAATAGCGACAATTATCTCTGTTGAAAGAGTATATTTTGAAGAAAAGAAAGAACCATACCTACTTAGGGTTCTAGCAATTCTTTTTTCTTCATTTTGCGCAGGAATTACTATGGACAGTTTTTTCATAATTACCTGCATTTATTATACAAAAAAACACCACTTATATAAGTGGTGTTTTTAACTAAATAGCAACTCTAAGAATACAATTTTAAATTATATTCTTGGTGTTGCCGGTCAGAGAAGAGAGTTGATAAATCAACTTTACTCTTTCTGACCGGTAACGCATGTGGAATGGTTAGTTAGTTTTGTATCTGTACAAAAGACCCGACATTCACGTCTTTTGTATCCAATACATCAAGAACAATAATGGACCCTGCCGGAGCGTTAACAGCTACAGGGTTTTTACTTTGAAGGAGAATTTCTCCTTCCTCAATATTCACACCCCTTGACACTAATTGAGCATCAAGAGTGGAATCCCCAGTGCCCCCGGCCGGCACATTTACGAACTCAAAACTGAGCTCGCGCTGTTCCCCGTTAGGGAGAACGACGTATGCTCTAACGAGCTCGTCGTCAGGTGCAAGGCGATCAATCCCCAGACACTCTACTTCGCAGAAAACTGCGAAGGTGGCGGTGTCACCGGGCTGACGGACTTGGATAAAAAAGCTATGATGACCGTCTCGACCGTCATAGTTCCAAACCCCGTCATAATCGGAGGGGTTGAAAACTGCCCCATCAGGATCCTTCGGATCCTCCGGAGTCGAGATCGGGTCAGTGACCGGATCCTCAACCTTTGGAGTGTTTTCCGCTTTCGCGGTTGGACTTTTGATGGAGCTAATGCCCCACCAAAGTAAAGCAATGGCCACGAGGGCCAGGACAACGTTTCGGACGATTCGTCCGGCTTTTTTATTGTTGTTCATTTTTTCTCCTCATTGATTCCGAAGAATCCTTGCCAAAACGGCGATAAGCCACTCTTCTTTTTCTGAGTGGTGGTATCAACAACAACGACAGTTGTATCGCCGTTGTTTTTTTCTTCTGTTTTTTCCTTCTGGGTCTTCAACCCTTCGGGAAGTTCATATGTATCAGTTAGCTCTTTAGGGAGCTTCCCTTCAAGTTTTTTTGTGGTGGCGGTCAGGGCAGCGTCGGTTATACGATCTTGCTGCTTTTCGCCAATGAAGGGCGGCCAAACCCACGTAGGGTTCATCATGGCCGCCAACAAATCTCCAAGGGTGATAAGACCACAGGAACGTAGGTCGATTACGTCATCCCTTGTAAAAGAGGACAGGTCTCCCAGAACATATGCTGGGGTGGACAGGTCATTGAGGATCTGTCCAAAAGTTCTCGGTGTAATTTTCTTTTTAGCCATCTTTTCTCCTTTTCCGGCTTATAAATCCCAACACCCATGAAAAATATTTAGGTGCAGGTTGATTGTTTTTTTGGATTGTTACCACACGCTCCTTTCTACCTGCAAAATTTACAAGCAAAAAGGAACATGCGGCCTTTTCCAAAAACCCTTAAGCCACAAAAGAAGATTTCCACACGCGTTGTCAAAGTACCTAAAACTCTATAAAAATTTTTATAGAGTTAGTTATTACCCTCATTAATAAAAATAAGAGCAAAAACTAAATTTAGCAGGGAGTTAAAGATTAAGTACTCTTCTCTAACCTTTCAACTTGTTAATTATACAAAATGTTTTCTTATTTGTCAAGGCTATGGGGTGTTTATAAATGATTATTTATTACCCCTTTATTTCATAACCCAACAACCCTTTAATTATACAAAATAATACCCTTTTTGTCAATACTATGGGGTCTTTAAGTAGTGGTTAATTTTGATTTTATAATAGGAAAATAAAATTACATAAGATGAGCAAAAAAGTACTCTACTACAAAATAGACAGAAATAATCCAGTAAAAGAATTTATAAATAGCTTGGGCACAAGAACTAATGCCAAAATCTTAAAAATTTTTTACTACATAGAAAACTATGGACTAGAGTCAGTATCTTCTTACATAAAGAAACTTAGTGGCTACCCACTCTGGGAAATAAGGATTTTGGGCAAAATCAATGTAAGAATAATCTTTGCACTACATGAAAAAGGAACAGTCTGGGTTCTACATGGTTTTATTAAAAAGACCAACAAAACACCTAAAAATGAGCTTACAGTAGCCCTAAATAGATACAACAAATGGAAATATTTAGTTGACAAATGATATCATAAAAGATATATTGGTTTAATGAAAAAACACGGATACCCATTTGAAAAACATCTAAAAGAACAGCTAAAAGATCCAGAATTCAAAAAAGCTTGGGATGAAATAGAAATTGAATCATCAATAGCAGAAGGGATAATTGGAAAAAGGATTGAAAAGAATATTTCACAAAGAGATCTAGCTAAAAAGATAAACAGCACCCAAGCTGTAATATCCAGAATAGAAAGTATGAATGCAAACCCCTCTGTAAACACATTAAAAAGAATTGCTAAGGCTTTAGACGCCAAATTAGAGATTAAGATTAGATAGATTTCATACACCAACAAAATTTAATTCTCCTTTAACATTCTTGATTAATAATTTAATAAGATGAATGTTAAGGTTGAATACAATGTTGAGAATTTTATATTCAAGCTACAGAAACCAACTAAATCTAAGGTTTCCAGATACATGGATCTTTTAAAAGATTATGGATTTAACCTTAGAATGCCCTACTCTAAGAAAATAACCAATAATCTTTATGAGCTAAGAATACACGGGCAACAAGAAGTAAGAATATTTTATACAATAAAATTCAACACAGCTTATTTGCTACACGGGTTTATAAAAAAGACGAACAAGACACCAATGAGAGAAATAAAAACGGCTTTGACTAGATTAGAAGGTCTTGATTTATAACCTATATGTTATATAGTAACACTATGAAATTTAGAGATTTTGTTGATATTAAAAAAGAATTATTAAGCGATCCTGAAGTAAAAAAAGAATACGATAGGTTAGGTCCTAGATTCGACCTTATTAGATCAATGATAGAAAAAAGAATTGAGAAAAATATCAGCCAGGAAGAGCTTGCCAGTAGAATGGGCACAAAACAAAGCGCATTATCAAGATTTGAATCTGGAGAATACAACCCCTCTTTGGCTTTTATGCAGAAAATAGCGGAAGCACTTGACTCAAAATTGGAAATTAGGCTTAGATAGCCACCGCTATAATTTTCTACTCTGAATAGATAAACCCTACTTACGTAAATTACTCATCAAGAATATAAATAATCTTGATGGGGCGGGCCTTGGTAGGCGAGCAGACGTCGAGACTCTAGCTTTGCGGATTCGGTTCCCGTCCGCTCCACCAAGAAACTCTATTGACGAATATTACAACAAGTAATAGAATAACGTTGTCGACGTCTGCTAACCAAGGTAAAGCTAGACAAGAAGGCCTCCGTAAGGAGGCCTTCTTCGTATTTACTTTCTATATAAATAATTTACGATATTTTACGCTACTTCCCCAAATACTCTCTCAACGCCTCTTCTATCACTTCTCCCAAGTTTGAATCATGCTGAATGGCATATACTTGAGCAAATTTTTTTAAAGTTTTATCTATCATTACAGTTGTTTTTACCTTTTCTTTTGAGCTTTTCATATTAGTTTTCCACAAACTTAAAACTTATCCACAACAAATTTATACCCTATAAGTTAGTGGTTATTTTAATTAAAACATACTTACGTATGTATGTAAATACATAATAATCAACAATGACCGTTAGAATGGGAACGAGTTTATATTGTCTTGATAGTTTTTCTTTAACCACTTCTCAACGGGCGTCGCTTGTTAAAAGTTTTGGTTAGTATAAATTATATGTTAAGTAAGCTTTCATGCTTCGCCTGCTCGGGGGCATGATCTCATTCCGTCTTTGACGGAATCACGCTTCTAAAAAACATTCTGCGTTTAGCGCTTTATATGTCGCTCTTTGTGGAATGTTTTTTTTGATATAGATAGTGCAAACGAAGTGCACTATCATCATAAATACAAGGAAGCGCAGGAGCGTAGTGACGAGCAAGCTTGTATTTTAATTTCAACATTTATCCGTCTATCCAAAAGTTTTTGAATTGTACTGGAATTAAAAATAGAAGGAAGCTCAGGAACGTAGTGACGAACAAACTCTCACTTTTTATCTTCTACAGCACTATCTCCTCCTGTGGAGTTTCCGTTCTTCGCAACCTCACTAAATATAATCTTCCCTGCTGAAGACTGGATAACCTTTATAACAACGGCTTCAACTTCTTCTCCAACTTTTTCTATACCATTTTCAATAACAACCATTGTCCCATCATTTAAATAACCAATTCCCTGCTTTTTTTCCTTCCCCGCTTGGGCAATTTTCACTTTAAACCTCTCCCCCGGCAATAAAACTGTTTTCAAAGCATTAACTAAATCATTCAAATTTAAAACCGATATCCCTGACACTTTCGCTACCTTATTTAAATTGAAATCTAAGGTCATAAGTCTTAATTTCTTTTCTTTTGCGTAATTAACAAGAATAGTATCAACTTCCTTTTCTTTTGTTTTAATTTCCGGAACGACTACACTGGTGCGTTTTTTCAACTCTTTAACAACATCTAAACCCATTCTTCCTCGTGTTCTTTTTACTTTATTTTTACTATCTGATAAATTCTGAAGCTCATTTAAAACGTTTTGGGTGACAACAAAGGTTCTATCTAAAAACCCAGCTTTAACAACATCCAAGACTCTGCCATCTATTAAGACAGATGTATCTAAAATTATGGCACTTTCAAGTTCCTGCTTTTCTCTTATACTTTTTTCATCTGCTTTTAATCTTTGTTTATCTCTTCTTGCCTGCTGTATTCTTTTTGATTGCTGATCCCAAAAATCATCTACTATTCTTGATATAACTGATGACATAACAGACTCTAGCCAATATCTTATTTTCATTAATATAATTGCAAAGGCAAAAAATCCAAACGCTGCTGAAACTAATCCAGCCAAAACCTCCAACAATGTATGGCATCCAAAAAATGGTAAATCTTTATAAAATAAAACCCTAGAAAGATTAAATCCTAGACCAAAAAAAACTAAGGCATAGACTACTCTAACAACAATATTAGTCTCCTTTAAAGAAGGCTTTTTATCTAATTGTTTAACATTTTCAAATGATTTATTCCCCACTACTTAAATATTAAGTTAAAAATAATAAAAATACCAACCGACGAGTCTATTTTACAAAGACAATGAGTTTTTTATTGCCTCAAGAATGTTTTTTGAGTTCTCTGAACTAATGACATTTGGGTAACCAAGTTTTTTGGCCTCACTTGACCTTTTTTCTTGATGAGGAACTTTTCTTATTTCTCCGTTTAGACCGCACTCTCCAAAAGCAACTAAATTGTCTTTAATGGGTTTATCTTTTAATGAGGATGTTATTGCCAAACAAACAGCTAAATCTGCTGCATTTTCTGATATTTTAAACCCACCAGCCACATTTACGTATACATCATGGTTACTTAAATTAAGCCCGGCTCTTCTTTCAAGAATAGCAATTAATACCTGCAATCTTGTGTTGCTAAAACCACTTGCTGTTCTTCTTGGATAGCCAAAAGATGTTTTAGTGGTGAGAGCTTGAACTTCAAAAAGAAGCGGTCTATAACCTTCCATAACAACAGTTACACAAGAACCTGATGAGTTCGGTAATCTTTGTTTTAAAAGCATTTCAGAGGGATTTTTCACTTCTTTAATACCACTCTCCTCCATTTCAAATATCCCAACTTCTGAAACGGCTCCAAATCTGTTTTTACTTGTTCTTAATGTTCTATACAAATGCTGGGAATCGCCTTCTAAATATAAAATAGTATCAACAATGTGTTCTAAAACTTTTGGTCCTGCCACAACACCTTCTTTTGTAACGTGCCCTACAAGAACAATTGGCACACCAGTCTTTTTTGCGACAGATGTTAGTATTTGAGAACAACCTCTTACTTGAACTAAGGATCCCTGATTACCTAATAATTCATCTGAAAATAAGGTTTGAATTGAGTCTATTATTACCAACCCAAGATCTTTAGAATTCTCTATACTTCCTACTATACTTTCAGCATTTGTCTCTGATAAAACCAAAAGGTTTTCAGCGCTATAACCCATTCTGGAAGTTCTTATTTTTACTTGGCTAGCACTTTCTTCACCACAGACATATAAAACGGTACTTGGTAAATTTTTGGCTATTTCAGTCAATATTGTACTTTTACCTATTCCTGGTTCCCCCGCCAAAAGAACCACTTGCCCTGGGACAAAACCACCTCCCAAAACTCTATCAAACTCCCCTATTCCTGTTGGAATTCTTTTTGGAGGTTGAGATGAGACTTCAGATAATTTAACCGGTTTGGAGTAGTTTTTTTGTGTGCTACCTGTAGATTTACCTTCTTTTGTACTTACAACATCCTCAACAAAAGAGTTCCATTCGTTACATTCGGGACACTGCCCTACCCATTGGTGAGATACATATCCACAACTTTTACAAGTATATACGGTCTTAAACTTTGGCATAATTTATATTACCAAAAGCTGTCTTAACTAAAGGTTAACTATTTCTTGCTCTTTTTTGACTTCTTTGGTTCCTCTTCGTCTTCTATTTCATCTTCTTCTTTTTCTTTTTCCTTTTTCTTTTTATCCTCTTTAACAACTTCTTTATCTTGTTCTCTTGTACTTAAAGCAAGTTTTTGATTGGAACCATCAACCTGTATAACAACAGCACTTACTTTATCCCCTTCTTCTAGTGGGGCTTCTGCCTCGGAGATGTGTATTAAACCATCTAATCCTTTTTCTAAAGTCACAAAAGCACCAAAGGGTACTATTTTGCTAACAACACCTTTTACCTTTGTACCAACGGGATATTTCTCTTCTACGTGTTCCCAAGGATTTGGAGTAAGTTTTTTGACACTAAGGGCTAGCTTGTTTGAATCATCATCAACCCCAAGAACCATAACTTCTATTTTTTGACCAACTTTAAAATAGTTGGATGGGTGACTTACTTTTTCCCAAGCTATTTCACTAATGTGAACTAAGCCTTCTACACCATCAAGGTCAACAAAAATTCCAAATGGCATTATTCCTGTAACTATTCCTTCTACAGAGCTTCCAATTTCTATTTCTGATAATCTTTTCTTTCTTGATTCCTCACTGTAAGTTGATAAAGCATCTTTTTCTGACAAAACAAATCTATTTTTTTCTTTATCTAATTCAATGACTTTTACTCTTAATGTTTTACCAGAAAGTATTTTTAAAGACTCCTTAAGCTCGGCTTCGCTACCTGCCGCAAATTTTGCAACATCGTTTGCAAAGTGAACTCTATCTAAGTGAGATAAAGGAATAAAACCTCTTAAACCTAAACTATCACATAATAAACCACCTTTGTTGTATTCAATTACAACGGCATCAATAATCAATCCTTCATCAAAGGCTTCTTCAGCATCTTGCCATTTTTTATCTTTTTCAGCTTTCTTTAATGAGAGAACAATGTAACCCTGAGCATTTTCTATCTGGGCTATTTTTGCTGTTATTTTTTCACCCGGCTGTATTAATTTATAGAATTTATCAGCCTCAGAAAGCTCTATACCTGTTATTATTCCTTCTGATTTTGCCCCTACGTCAACTAGTATCTCCTTATAAGTTGCACTCACCACTACTCCCTCTATCATGTCTCCTACTTTTAATTCTTTAATATGCAAGTCCTGATCTGTTAGATATTTGGACATTGCAGAATCTTTTTTTTGAATTTTTTTAGCTTTTGCCATTTTTAGGTTTTATCATCTTAAAAAAAGAGACGGAATTACCGTTATTTTTAAAACGATATAAACCCCCTTTCTGCCCTTTTAAGGACAAGGGGATTATATATAAATGATGGGAATAAAACAAGGGAATTCAAATAACAAAATCTTTGTGTTATCACAGCTATAGTATACAATTTTGGAACTGTATAATATAAGATATGAAAACAATTAACAATTTTGAAAGCTCGGAAAAATTACCCCAACCACAATATCGAGGGATAGTAATTTTGAAGGACGGTACAGATGAACGTAGAAACGTGTGTTACGGAACTAGTTATGCAGGTGATACATTTCCTTTAGGTGATCTAGTAAATAAAGGCCTCAACATAAAAGATGAGAAACTTCCAAAAGGAAGGGAGTATCCTGTTAAAACAGTCTTTATCAGAACTGGGTCAAACCAACAACAAAACATATATTGTATTACAAATGAAAATGGTTGGAAATGTTCAAATATGCGTACAGGTGAGACATGGGGGTTGACGGGCAAACATAAATCAGAAAATGAAATATCAGTCGGTAAAAGTATGTTTTTTTCTAATGGGGCTTATACAACACCGGTAACTGAATTTGTGGCAGTTAGTTCGGAAACATTAACGCACACACTACTCGTAGATGTTGCTAGAAAAAACGAAAAAGAATTAGATCCATTTGGTAATAATAATGAATTTTGGAAGACAACAACGATATACGACGATTTTAAAGATATGTTAGAGAACTTAAAAAGTTGAGGGGAAGAGAAATTATAGGTACATTTTTGATCTGTAAATTTATGAAACTATAAAATCAAGGGGGTGTTTTTAATAAAATGACCAAAACAAAAATGGTAAACATAGTCTGCAGTTCTTGTGGTACTGAATTTCCAGCTATGATTATGTATTCTACCAGTTCTTTTTTACCACAATCTTCTAAGGAAAGTATTGAAAACAACGGGACCTGTCCTAATTGTGGAACAAAAAACACTGTACCTACTAGCCCATCTGAATTAAAGAAATAAAATAACACTCCAACAAAGAGCTTCTAGGAGTTTATGAGATTTAACACAGGGGGATTACATATAAGTGAGTGATAGTGATAAGACAAGGGAATTGTTTATACTAATTCACTAATATCCTCTGAAAGGGTCAGCTTCTCTTAGTGCCTTTTCTTCTAATAATGCCCTTAATCTCAAGGTCATCCTACCGTTATTAACAAACCTCTCTTCATTAATAGCTCTATCTAAAAAATAGTTTGACATACTTTTGGCCAAAGCTGCCTCTCTTCTACGCACCCACTCATCTGCACTAATGCCTTCTAAATGATTTTTTCGGAATCACTTGATCCTGTCGATACTTCTTCATTTAATTCGTTATTAATCTCAACTTTCCTGCTAGGATCAACAAACAAACCTCTTCTTTCTAACTCTTTAGTAGACTTATATTGTAATGTTTTTATTTCCTCGTCTGACAAAGTTTCTAATTTTAGATTATCTGAAAATTCAGGTGATATTTCATTTGACTTATTTTCAGCATTAACGGTATTAGACGTACTTTCAACAGAATGCCCTGATATTTCAAGCAAAGAATCTAATTTCTTTTCATCTCTAATCTCAACTATCTTAGAAGAGTTTTTAAGAACACTTTCTAAAGCGTCCTTTAGATAACTCTTAAAATAATCAATGTTTTCTGGTTCAATTTTTTCCAAATTTACACCCTTCACAAAACCACCTCTATCATCTAGCTCCCATAAAGTTAGACTTTGATTAAGATACCTGTTATCACTTTCTTTAATAGGTAGGTACATTTGAAAACCACCAACTGGTCTATCTTTTTCATTAAACTGTAGAGGAGAACTTTTTATAGAAATTACACCATTTACAGGAATAACAGTAGCTTCAAATGTACCATCTGCACCATGCAATTCTGCTACAGGTTGAATGTATTTTACATCTCCGTACCCATATTCTTTAGGCTCTAAATCTAATTCTCCTGAATTAACTATTAAAGTTCTTACACTATCTGATACACGACCAAGAAATTTTCTTAAATCTTCTCCACTTTGTAGACTACTTATCTCGCCAACGGACTGTTCTAAAAACTCCCTTTGATGAGCGTAATTCTCACTTGAATCTTTTTTCAAAAGTTCTATACCGCCTGTAGTGAATGGGATACCTTCCTCGGTATAACTAATACCTGGCACCTCAGGTCTTTCACGTGCTATTGATTTAGCAGTTGGTAAAGGAGCCTCCTCAACATCAGAAGCTATACTGAATTTCTCAATCATATAAAAATGATAACAAAAAGAGGCACTAATTAATATCAGTGCCTCGTGGCTTTTACATTTTTATCCTCTTTTCTGTCCTTTCTCAAGAGCTACGTTTACCCTTTGGTAGTTTATTTGATTAATACCATCTGGCCACTCTGGAGTCCCAATACGTTCCTTACTTTTCGTAAAATAGCCGATGCTAACTAAAACATTGTGCTTCCTTTTGAGCAACCCCCAAATCCTATAAGCAAGTTTTTCTGCCAATCTTCTTGCTTGATCCTCTGGGCGAATACAGGTACTGACTTCCTTACCATCCTTTATTGATACATCAGTGCAAGTTGTCAGCTCACCAACATCAAATTCAAGCATGTAAAGGTCGCTATCCATATCCATGTTTGGGTGGAAAAAAGGTTGAATAACAATAATATCCCACCAATTCCAATACTTATTCTTCAAACCATTTAATTTTTGTTTGAATATTGTGTCTCCCAATAGGATGAATTTTATAGCCTTTTTCATCTTGGATATTAACGGTTGTGTAACATCCATAGAGACACCGTACATATGAAGTACGTACCAATCTTTACACTTACTCATGTTTTTTCTCCTTATCTATGTTTGATTTGTGTCACACTTTATCATAGCAGCCTAAAAATCTCAACCTATGTGACGTTTAAATATAAGTTTTGGAAATAGAATAACAACTAAAGAGAGATTAGAAGATGTTATGAATATAAAGTGAAAAAGAATATTGTGAGTACAAAGCGCTATGGGCGAAGTCCAGGGAGGCGGGTAACCATTTAAGCAGATATTGTGAGTAATGTCCCGGCGACGACCATTGGACCTGACTATAGTGCGTGAGCGCTATAGGCAAGGTCTAGGGAGTCGAGGTTCAATAAAAGTAAAATTAGGAAGAATAAACTTTAGAGAAACCACTAAGGTTGAATATTGTGATTAGAATCCCGGCGACGACCTATCTTCCCAGAAATTTCTTCAAGTATTTTCGGCGCTGGTGGTTTTAACTTCTCTGTTCGGAATGGAAAGAGGTGTGAACCCACCGCAATCATCACCGAGACACTAACCACAATTAAAATCTCTAAATTTTCAATTTCTCAAATCTTTTTTTTGGAAAAGATTCTCCAAAAACTGAACAAAAAGTCATAGTTCAATTATCTTTTTAATAGATAAAAATTAAGTTCACAAACATTAGTACTGCTCGACTGAATACATTACTGTACTTACATCTACAGCCTATCGACCTAGTATTCTCCTAGGAGTTGTGCCCCGCGCAAGGCGGGATGAGTCCTAATTTTGAGGTGTGCTTCATACTTATATGCTTTCAGCATTTATCAACTCACAACATAGCTACCCAGCAATGCTTCTGGCGAAACAACTGGTACACCAGAGGTTATGTCATTCCGGTCCTCTCGTACTAGGAATGAGTCCTCTCAAGACTCCACACTCATTGTGGAAAGGGACCGAACTGTCTCACAACGTTCTGAACCCATCTAACGCGCCATTTTAACCGGCGAACAGCCGGACCCTTGGAACCTGCTCCAGCTCCAGGATATGACGAGACGACATCGAGGTGCCAAACCTTACCGCCGCTATGGACGCTCGGGTAAGATCAGCCTGTTATCCCCGGGGTAGCTTTTATCCGATAAGTTCCGGGCCTACCACTAAGCACTCGGAAGATCATTAAGTCCTACTTTCGTATCTGCTCGACTTGTGAGTCTTGCAGTCAAGCTCTCATTTATCTTTACACTTACGACGCCATTTCCATCGGCGTTAAGAGAACCTTTGAGCTCCTGCGTTACCTTTTAGCAGGAATCAGCCCCAGATAAACTGCCCGCCAGGCATTGTCCCCTCCGCAGATTATGCGGAATAGTTAGGTTCTCAGAATTAGAAGAGAGGTGTTTCATTGACGTTTACCGGTTTAAGGGTAAACTCCCTCCTACACTACACAACTAAAACCGATCACCAATACCAAGCTACAGTAAAGCTCCACGGGGTCTCTCTGTCCAACAATGAGTAACCGGCATCTTCACCGGTAGTTCAATTTCACCGAGTTAGTGGTTAAGAGAGCGCTCAGATCGTTACGCGTTTCGTGCGGGCCGGAACTTACCCGGCAAGGGATTACGCTACCATAGAACAGTTATAGTTACTGCTGCCGTTCACCCGGGCTTAAGTCAAAAGCTCACTTCACAAGTGAAGATCACCCCCAACCTTAACCTACGGGCACTGGGCACGCGTCGGTCCCTATACATCCCATTGATGGTTTAGCAGAGACCTGTGTTTTTGTTAAACAGCCGCCCGAGCCATTTCTGTGCCCCCCGCCTATTGACGGGGCATCCTTTTCCCTAAGTTATGGATGAAATTTGCCTAGTTCCTCAACCACCATTCTCTCGTTCGCCTTGGTATTCTCTACCAATCTACCTGTGTCGGTTTGCGGTACGAATATTATGAATTCTCCTTAGAGGGTTTTCCAGGAAACTTGAACCAATTGAATTATCCATCTTGCGATGAACTTTCCCTAAGCTTGGGTTAAAACGCCTGTACGGATTTGCCTATACAGACTACTTCGCTTTTGGGACCTAAATCCTTATCAGGCCCAATCTGTCATGCTTCGTCACCCCATTAGTAATAACGAATTCACAATAGTGCAGGAATATTAACCTGCTATCCATCGGCTACGCTTTTCAGCCTGACCTTAGGATCGACTAACCCTCCGCTGACTGGCATGGCGGAGGAAACCTCAGATTTTCGGCGTCCGTGGTTTTCACACGGATCTCGTTACTCATTCCAGCATACTCGCTTGATACCGCTCCACCTTACCTCACGATAAAGCTTCGCAGCTGTATCAATGCTCCCCTACCCCTTGTCTTACGACAAAGCCACGGCTTCGGTTTTTTACTTAAGCCCCGTTGGATCTTCGGCGCAAAATCGTTTAACTAGTGAGCTGTTACGCTTTCTTTAAAGGATGGCTGCTTCTGAGCCAACCTCCTAGCTGTCTTAACGATCTCACTTCCTTTCCCACTTAGTAAAAATTAGGGACCTTAACCGATGGTCTGGGTTGTTGCCCTTTCGTGCCATGAGATTGCCCCACAGCACTGACTCCCTGTACACAATTGACGCATTCGGAGTTTGGTAGGAGTGGGTAGACTTACGCCCCCCATCCCCTTTCAGTATCTCTACCTCGTCAATCTTTATATACAAAGGTCATACCTATATATGTTTCGGGGAGAACCAGCTATTGCCAAGTTTGTTAGGCGTTTCACCACTAACCACAACTCATCCGAGTACTTTTCCTCGTACCCCGGTTCGGGCCTCCATCCGTCTTTCGACGGACTTCACCCTGGTCATGGTTAGCTCACTTGGCTTCGGGTCTAATACTACAAACTAACGCCCGTTTAAGACTCGGTTTCCCTTCGCCTCCTCTGCTTTCACAGATTAAGCTTGCTTGAAGTATTAACTCGCTGGATCATTCTTCAATAAGCACTGTATCATTCCGCCAAAGACGGAACTTTACAAGCTTGTTTGCATGCGGTTTCAGGTTCTATTTCACTCCCCTAACAGGGGTTCTTTTCACCGTTCCCTCACGGTACTATGCGCTATCGGTGTATTCGCGTATTTAGTCTTCGCAGGTGGGCCTGCTATATTCACACAGGATTACACGTGTCCCGTGCTACTCAGGATAAACCCAAGAGTTGTTTTTGTTTAAAATACGAGGCTATTACTCTCTATGGCGTGTCTTTCCAGACATCTTTTTCTACAAGAACAATTTTTTACTCTTTATCTCTGCAAAATGCAGAGATGCGGATTTTCCATACCCCCAATTTTATTTGTTTAAAGATCAAGATCCCGCCAAAAGGTGGGACTTAACCTAGAAACAATTTGGGTTTGGACTCTTTCCCATTCGCTCGCCGCTACTAAGGAAATAACAACATTGTCTCTTTTCCTCCGGCTACTAAGTTGTTTCAGTTCGCCGAGTTCCTTCTACATCACCTATATTTTGCAAAAGCAAAGTTTCAGTAATGAGTGGTCTACGTTTTACGTGACCGGGTTCCCCCATTCGGATATCCCCGAGTGATAACGTTTCTTGGCAACTCCTCGAGGCTTAAAGCAGCCTTGCACTTCCTTCATCAGCACGAATACCCAAGGCATTCGCCGCATGCATTAGTAACTTAAATCCAATCTAAAAGAAATTGAACTATTGTTTTTCCTACCATTAAAAATGGTAGGAGAAAGACTTTCTGTTCAGTTTTCAAAGAACCTTTATTTGAGCTTTTGCTCAAAACCTGATCGGCAATCTTTACCGAGCAGATTCTTAGCAAAATTAATTTTCAATTGCTAACAACCTGTGTTTATGGTGGACCGTAGCGGACTCGGCCACTCATAAAATTCTGCTGAATTTTTGATCGGCCCCGCCTCGGCGCCGTCGCGCCTCCGGCATTCTCGTCCAACCAAGTAAATACTAAATCTCTATGGTGGACCGTAGCGGACTCGAACCGCTGACCCCTACATTGCAAATGTAGTGCTCTAGCCAACTGAGCTAACGGCCCTCTTTATATGGTATCAGCTCATTAATTAAGTCTTAGAATCTCTATCTTCTTGCACTGCGAGTTTGCTTTCAGCAATCTCTAAGTGCTCTAGCCAACTGAGCTAACGGCCCGGATCATTTGCTTCGTTTATTTTTATTTACTTTTCAAATTATGTATTTTCTTGCACTGCGAATCTGTCTTCAACATCTTCTAAGTGCTCTAGCCAGATATCCTAAATCATCTATCTCTTTACATTTTTATCTGCTTGTTACTCATTCGCCCTTGGCTCATTTAAATATATTTCTATATTCTTTAAGTCAATTAGGAGCAGTTGTCGCTTTGCTCCAATAGGAGCTAACGGCCCATGAACTAAGTGTTATTTAATTTTCAAAAATTTTAATTTCATCCAACACAAAACAACTCTTGGTCAAGTCAAGAATGCAAAATACCTACTATTAAATTTTATTTATGTGAAATCTAGAGCTTCCTCGCAGGGTAAGATAGCATTCCATTCCGTGTGGGAGATATTACTATAAAAAATAATGACAAGTCAAGCTTTAGTTACTGATAACTATCTAACTATTTTATAAACCACATTTGCTAATCTATCAGGATCGTGTCTTACAAGACTCCTCTCCAAATTATCAGATTTGGACTTTTCATATACATCATCACTCAAAATATTAGCTCTTATAATCCTAGCTCCCCTAAAAGTACCTCCAACATCATCTTCTATCGGCCTTGCTTTATCAACATTTTCATACCTATCAATTAATGATTGGGGTATTTTCTTGGAATTAACAATTACATGGGTTAAAGAGCCTTCCCCAAGATACTTCTCTACTTCATTTATAAAATCGCTAACTTTAAATCCATCTGTTTGACCTGCTTTAGCCATTAAATTAACAACTAAAATCTTTTTTGCTTTTACGTACTCAAATGTTTCTTTAACACCAGATACAATTAAATTTGGAATAACACTTGTATATAAATCTCCCGGTCCCAAAACCACTGCATCCGTTCTTTCAATAACTCTCTTAGCTTCAATGTTGATATTAGCCAACGGTCTCAAAAAAAGTTTCTTTATTCTCGTCCCTACTTTTTCATCACTATCTATACAAGCCTCCCCTTCAAGAATAGAACCATCTTCATACTCAGCACACAAAGTACAATCATCAAAAGTTACAGGTATTACTCTACCAGCAGTTTGTAAAACATCAGCAGCTCTATCTATAGCTTCTTGATTTGAATTAGTTATTTTTTCTATGGCAGATAAAAAGATGTTTCCAAAGTTATGACCCTTTAGATCCCCAGCTTCAAATCTGTAAGTAAAAAGTTTTCTCCAAATATCGGATGCTTCTGACAACGCTACAAGTGCCTGTCTAAGATCTCCTGGTGGAAGTACTCCAAGTTGATCACGTAATTTACCCGTTGAACCCCCTGAATCAGTCATGGCAACAACAGCACTTAAATCTATATCATGATTTTTTAGACCAGAGAGTACCACAAAACTACCTGTCCCACCACCTATGGTAACCACACTTTTTCTTTGCCTTTTCATAATGTTATTCTATAATCAAAAAACTTTGACCACAAATACGGAAATGGAAAATATAATAGAAATATTCAAGGAATATCAAAAAGTCCCGAATGTTCCTTTTTTGACCAAGTTCACATCAAAATTTATCAAGCATTATCTTGATAAAAATAACATCAATTACAAAGAAACTCCGTATCACATTATAGTCAACATCTCCCCAAAGAATAATGATAAAAACCCAAGAAAAATATTATTTATGGCTCATTTGGATCACCCGGGAATAGTTTTTAAAGACAGCCAAGAAGGAATATTCATGGGCTTAAACGAGCCTAAAGATCTATCTGAACTTATCAATAAAAACCCGATACCAATAATAGTTTATGACCCAAATGGGAACTTCCTTGGTAAGGCTTACGTTACCAAATTTGATAACGACTCAAAACAGAAAGTTAAAATTAAGTCAGATTTTTTTATACCTAAAAATTCTTTTGGACATCTTGATGTTCCCCGCTTCTCCCAAGATGATAAAAAAATTTATGCCTACAATGCCGATGATGGAATAATGGTTGCCATCATGCTTAATTTGATCTTAGAAAGACCTAGAACCAAATACGATATATATTTTGTTTTCAACAAACACGAGGAAGTTTATCAAGTAAGTTCGTGGAATCTAGCTAAAAAGAACAGATTAAAAATAATGACAGATGATATTGTCGTCAACTTAGAATGTCTAAAGATTGACCCTGTAAATCCTGATAAGTATCCCCCTGCGAACTATGAAAACGGACCAGTCCTTCAACTCACAAATAAAGGGTGTTTGTTTGGGTACAAAAACAAAGGAAAAAACCGAGCTGAGATGTTAGTTAAAAAAATTTCCGATGAAAATAATCTGGAAATTCAGGTAGGAATTATAAGCGACTCGTGTGACTCAAGACCCTTTTCCGAATTTGGCATTACACCTAATATATGCACTATCACCATCCCGAATAAATACAAACATGATGGAGCCGATGATGGTGATGTGAGATCGGAAGAAATCTATAAAAAAGATATTGAATGTGTAGTGGAGTTGCTGGAAAAAGTTATTTCTTCAGACCCAGTTGATCCTGTTTTCTTTGACACAAAAGGAGAAAGTTTGTCTGAGAAAGTAAAACAAAATGACGATATAACAGATAAAAAACTTATGAAGTATAAGAAAAGGATAAATGAAAGACTAGATATCGCTTATAGAAATATTGTAAAGAGGGGCTACTTCTACCCCGAAAAACCTTTTGATTACGCCTCTGATTTTATTTTAAAGATAATCTCCTATATTAAGTACCTGTCCAATAAGATCAGATAGACTGAAAAATATCCCCGTGTTAAAATTTGCTCACATTCAAGGGTGATTAGCTCCTGCTGGAGTGGAACGACAACCGGAGCTAATTATGACCAAGAATATAAAACTGTACAGCTCGAGCCTTGGCGAGAGAAAAACCAAGGATGATAGATTAAAATGTAGCCATGGGTGATTAGCTCAGTCGGTTAGAGCGCTTCTCTGATAAGGAAGAGGTCCCAGGTTCGATTCCTGGATCACCCACCATAAAGACCGCACAGAGTTACAGAGATTCCAAATAACAAAACTGAAGTAAATAATGTGAACATTTAGCTCCTGTTGGAGCGAAGTGACAACCGATCCTAACTAACCTAAAGAATATAGAAACACACTTTAATGAGCCAAGGGCGAATGAGTATTAAGAAAATAAAAAGGTAAAAAGATAGAAAAGTTAGGAGAGTCGGTTAGAGCGCTTCTCTGATAAGGAAGAGATCCCAGGTTCGTCATCGCAAAGCGATGTAAAAGGAAGCGCAGTTCCGAAGTATGAGGAACGAGCAAGCTCTTATTCCTGGATCACCCACCAAAAGACCACACTAAAATTCAGTAAAACAATATGGTTAGTATGAAAGCTGTTAAGGGAAGAGTAAACTATAAACAAAGCCGATACTAAAAATAATTAACTAAATTTAGAAAGTATGGATCAGTCACAATTTACAACCAATAATCAATCACAACCTTATCAACAAGAGGTTAAAACCAAACTTCCCATGTTCGTAAACACTATTACTTGGTTTTTGATCTTGAAAGGACTGTTTAGCCTACTTATTACTGCACCTTTGCTAATCCTTGGCGGTGTTGACAAGAGTGGTGCTGTCTCTAAACTAGGCGGTGTTAATCTCATTAAAGGTGTTAGTTCAATAGCAGTTTCTTTTGGTATCCATAACATGCGTCGCTGGGCGTTGTATGCCTTTACGGCTCTTACCGCAATAACCATCATAGAATCACTCCATTCATTTGCAACAGGACAGGTAAACGGTGACATTGCAAATTTTAAAGTTGCAATCTTTCAAGTACTTGCACTTGTTTATTTGTGGATAATATCTAAAAAATTCACATAAAAATTTATGAAAAATTAGTCACGTTTTTTCTTTGTTACAGGAAACAAGTTGGATGAAATTGATCTTTCTAACTTGGGGTTTTTCGGTATTCCCTTTCTGGTTATTTATCTCACAAAATATTTAAATACGGAATACGTTTCAAATAATTAGAATAAAAAGATCTAATTTGTAAAATATCTAAATAAAAATAAAAGTGAAAATATGGAATTAGGACCAACAAAAAACCGGCATCTTCTAGTGGCGAGACTATCAGATACCGGTCTTGTTAACCTACATTATTGAGAAATAGGTGGGAGTACTTCCCTAACTCCACCTGTATTTGCTTCAGAGAAAAACACTCTCCTCACAGTTTTTCCCTTTCTTTCTCCCGTAAGCGAAAACTTAAATTTTGGCTGCGTAAAGGGCCATGAATATGACACTATTGAAACCTTTAGAACTGAAGTACTACCACAGTCCTTTGTAATGTTCCTAATACTCATATCCAGATTCCCTTGTGCAACGTGCCTATTAAGAAATCCTTCGATTATGAAGTATTGCCCCAACGCTTCGAATAGATATCGAACTGGAGCGGCGATGTTACTTCCCCTATCAAAGGTTTTTAAAAGTTCACGGACTTGTTTTTCAACAATACCGCTTTTTAGCATATCGTAGGCACGCCAATGCCTGGTGTCAGAATCTCTCTTCAATGTTGCAATAACTGCAACAAGGAAAGAAATAAACAACACCACCACAACGGTCAAAACAATCTGAGTTATACTCATTATTTTTTCTCCTTTTTCTATTTTTATTACCAGCCCGAGCTTATAGCTCTTAATTTTGGCTGGTTTGGTTTTGCAGCTTTTCTCGCCAAAAGCTTAATACGTTTATTATACTATAAGTTATGTTACTGGTCAAGGATGGTTGATTGTGGATTTAAATTAAAGAGTTTAGTTCTTTTAACCCATGAATAGTGGTACAAACAAGGTCTTTTTCATTAGATTTTCTGTTTAACCAAAAGGTTTTAAACTTGTCAGTTTTGGCTAAAGCTTCCACTACAGAAGGGTTGTCATCAACTACAAAGCAATTATAAGGTAACAGTGCTAAAGAACTCTCTTCTAGTTTTCTTCTAAATATAAAAGTCAAATCTTTTTCAAAAAAATTCATAATACCTGACTTGTGAAGTTTAGTTAGTTGAAAATCTTCAAAACCTTCAGAAAAAATGCCTAAGTTAAATTTATCTGAAAGTGTTTTCAAGGTTGGAACAACATCATCATACAACGCATCTTTAAAATTATCATCACTAAAAAATAGTTCTCTAACACTTTTTTCATTTAAATTATAAAATTTGCAAACGTGTTCAATATAATCATCTGGGTGAAAATCTGTAAAACCACTGTCTTTTTTCTTGTACTCTTGCTCAACTAAAATAAAATCATCTGTAGAGACATTTGCTAATTTGGATATTTTTTCTCTGTAATATCTTTTAGATACAGATGTATCTAATAAAGTGTAATCTATGTCAAAAAGAATAATTTCTTTCACAATTAGATTTATAAATTTAAAAATTTGGCAACACCTGGATCTAAATCGGTTGTAAAATAATCTTTCAGTTCATTCGTGGGTACCCATTTTAAAGATTCTACTTCGTGGACATCTACAATTGGTCTCATGTTAGAAGGCACTAATTCACATGAAAAATAGTTTATTTTGATTCCAAACTGCGGATGTATTCTTTCTGATATTTTTTTCAATACCTTTACTTTAAAACCTGTCTCGTTTCTAACTTCTCTTATCAGTGCTTCTTCATGTGTTTCTCCTTCATCTATTTGACCGCCTGGAAAAGCCCAAGTTAAAAGAGCAGAACCGTCCAAACTTTTCTCTTCCCATAACCTTTTTATAACAAGTACACAATCTTTGTTGTTTTTTATAATACCTAAAACTATTTCATCCTTTGGTAGTTTTTCATCATTTTTCATATATAAATATAAACTGTTACTAGGCTCATTCTAACATATAAACCTATTTTAACAACGAAAAAAGCTCCGCATTTGCGGAGCTTTTGTACAAGACCTATAAGGCAAAAAGAACAGTGCTTCATTTGGAAGTTTCAAGCTTACTCCCTAACTTACCCAACTGTTTGTGAGAAACAGTTTAATTACTTGTTAAATATTAGGGTTATTGATTTAACAAGGGTACTTAATTTTTCCTTAAGCTTTCCTCAAAGCTAGTTTGGGACAAGATTTTAAAGATCATAAGCACCTTATTTTCTCCTTTAGGTTTCTTACTAACAAACGCTAGCAGAAAACCAATTAAGATAAAGAAAAAAATCAATTTTTCTCCCTTAGAAAGGAGGTGATCCAGCCGCAGATTCCCCTACGGCTACCTTGTTTCGACTTCATCCTCATCACTGATTCCACCGTGAGCCCATACATAATGAGACTTCGGGTGGCCCCAGCTTTGCTGACGTGACGGGCAGTGTGTGCAAGACCCGAGAACGTATTCACCGGCGTATAGATGACCGCCGATTACTAGCGATTCCAACTTCATGGAGTCGAGTTGCAGACTCCAATCCGAACTGAGAGATCGTTTAGCGATTTGCTCCGAGTTGCCTCTTTGCTTCGCGTTGTCGACCCCATTGTAGCATGCTTCTAGCCCAGAGCGTAAGAGCAATACCGACTTGACGTCGTCCCCACCTTCCTCCTCGTTGCCGAGGCAGTTCCATCAGAGTGATACAACTGATAGTAGGGGTTGCGTTCGTTAACCCACTTAAGGGTACGCCTCACGGTACGAACTGACGACAGCCATGCAACACCTGTGCAAACTCCGGACTGGATACCGGTCGTTCCCCTTTCGGTTCACTACTTTATGCATGTCAAGCCCTGGTAAGGTTTTTGGGTTATCAGCCAATTAAAGAGCATGCTCCACCGCTTGTGCGGGTCCCCGCCAATTCCTTTGAGTTTTAATCTTGCGATCGTACTTCCCAGGCGGCCTGCTTAACGCGTTAGCTTCGACACTCCACAAAAGCGGAGCATCTAGCAGGCATAGTTTACAGCGTGGACTACACGGGTATCTAATCCGTTTCGCTCCCCACGCTTTCGTCTCTCAGCGTCAGGATAACCCCAGGTAGCTGGCTTCCCCCTTGGTGTTCCGCATGATATCAACGCATTTCACTGCTACACCATGCGTTCCGCTACCCCCTAGTCACCTCATAGCCAAATAGTATTGAAAGCCTTGTCCTAGTTGAGCCAGGATATTTAACTTCCAACTTATTCAACCGCCTACAGAACTCTTTACGCCCAATAAAACCGGATAATGCTTGCACCCTACGTATGACCGCTGCTGCTGGCACGTAGTTAGCCGGTGCTTACAACGAAGTTTACAACCCGAAGGCCGTCATCCTTCACGCGGCGTCGCTGCGTCAGACTTTCGTCCATTGCGCAAAATTCCCGATTGCTGCCCCCCGTAGGGGTGAGGCCCGTATCTCAGTGCCCCTCTGGCTGGTCATACTCTGATACCAGCTACCCGTCATAGGCTTGGTAGGCCATTACCCAACCAACTACCTGATAGGCCGCAGGCCCATTTCTAAGCGATAAATCTTTAGTGTTGCCACCACATAAGGGATTATCCCACCTTTCGGAGGGTTATACCTTACTTAGAGGTAGGTTCCTACGTATTACTCAGCCGTTCGCCACCCTGCTAAAAGCTGGGTTTGACTTGCATACCTTAAGCACGCCGCTAGCATTCACCCTGAACCAGGATCAAATTCTTAACAAAAGCTTAAGATCAAAAACATCCACAAATGCGTTTAGCGGACGTTTAATGATCTCCGTTCTTTTCGCCTTATAAACCTTGTACTCGTTTATAAGTTTGCTAGACCATTCCCAAAGAATGGATTTAATAAAACTCTTTAAAGGAAAGTTTTCAAAGTTCAAGATCTGAATTCTACTTCAGTGTTAAATAAATAGCAATAACTTTCTAAAATGTCAATCACTCAATGAAGAAAACATCTATTTTATTGGTATTGAACTCCTTGCTTAAAGTATCCGCCAACATGTTTTTGTTATGTATTGGAGAACAAGTGACAAGGTCTACATGAACAGCATTATATTCTGGCCAGGTATGAACTGTTATGTTTGAGTTTGATAATATAAAACTAACTGTAAAGCCACTACCCTTAAATTCTGTCATATTTTTATCTACGACCTTTAATCTATGAATTTTACAAAAATTTTCTATAGCATTTAATAACCTTCCCTTTGATAATAATAACGATTTATCTACATCAAATATTTTAGAAACAACATGATCTACAAATGGAAATTTTTCTTCTGATTCTTTTTCAAAGGTGTATATGTTACCAATGCTTGAAACAGGAATATTTGTAAATTTATTTGTAGAAAGAATGTATAGGGAACTTGTATTACCAATTGAATCAGCACCACTATATTGAGCAAACTTCTCTATTCTATCTTCAATAGATAAATCAAATAGATTTATCAACTCCTGTATCTTTAAAGTTTTTTCCGGAGATTTAAAACTATTACCGTAATACATAATTATATATTTTCTTTCCCCACCACTTACATCTCCCAACAACCATAAAGCTCTTTCTAAAAATACTGTTACACCACTTTTAGTATAAGGTGGGTCAAAAACTACTATGTCAAACTTACCGTAATATTCACTACTAAAAGAATCTCTGACATCGTATTTCACTACTTTTAAATTCTCCAACCCCATGTTTTCAGAACACTTTTGCACAGAGTTAAGTATATCTTCATCTATGTCAAATACTGTTATATTGTTATAACTATTATCTATAGCTGCCAGAGACACTGAATTTAAATCATCATCCCCTATAAAGGCTATATTCATATTTTTAACAAAACCTTTTTTTATCAATATTTCAGATTTTAAATAAGTAGTTTCTGGTGTAGCTAAAAACTGATCAAACTCTCTTTTAGGTTTTGGGTTATATTTATTTTTAATCTCTCTTATTTTATTTAGAGAGTTTTGATCAGAAAAATTTAACTCCTCTGATAAAGACCACGTATGAGGTTTTAAATCACATTTAGATAATACTTTTAAACCTTCATCGTTCAACGAAATGGAATCATCCTTATTTTTGGCTAAAAATTCAGATATGCTTTTCTTGAATAGTCTCAATGTCTCTTTAGGTAATCTTGTTAAAGATATCAAATCATTATTTTTTACATCCTCACTATTTTTCAATATAAATAGTATCCCCTCAATTTCGGCGATACTTAGTTCTGGGTTATGTAGTTTTATTTGTTTTATAAAATTATTCATCTTGTCGTATTTTACTAAGATTAAATAAAAAAACTAGGAGAGGTCTTAAAAGAAGTAGTTTCTACTGAGAATAGTACTTACCCAATTGAAAAAAACGGATTACTAATATTAAGTAACTTGTATGGGTAAAAAAATACTCTTATTCCTTTTATTAACTTGCACATTATCACTAAAGGTATTTGCTGAAACAGGCTTGTGGGAGAAAGTGGCACCCTCGTATATTTTCCGTGTAAACTCTATTGAAACAGTCCCAAATGGCATCGTCCTAGCTGGGATTGTTAGAAACCCCGATAATTCATTATTAAGTGGTTTATTTTTATCAGAAGATTTTGGAAAAACATGGAAAAGTATAGGCTTAGAAAAACGCGAACCTATAGACGTAAAATATTACAAAGGCAGTTTATACGTTACTACTTTCTACACTGTGGATGGAACATCTGGTCTTTTCGTGTCAAAAGACATGGGGAAAAATTGGACAAACATAGGTCCTAAAGTCTCTCTAACAAAAGTTAATCGTGATGCTAATTCAATTTATCTAGGAACATATAACTCCGGTTTATATGTATCTCTTGATGGTGGTGAAACTTGGGAAAATAATTTAGGAAAGAATGGCGGTGCAAGTTGGAGACCGTCAGAGATACAAAGTTCTGAAGAAATAACCATTGTTTCAACCCCGTCTGGAATTTTTAAATCTATAAATCATGGAAAAACTTGGATAGAAATAGAGGAATTACCTAAGAAAAATATCTATTTTATTAGTATAAATGGTAACAATATTTTTGTAGCCTCGGGCGGTACATCATGGAACATGTTTTTATCAAAAGATTTAGGTGAAACATGGGAATCTATAAATAATCTAGGCTGTGGTGAAAACGGCGATATAGCATTTTTTGAGAATAAGTATTATGTTGGAAAGAAAAATTCAGATACTGGAAAACAAACTGTTTACTATACTTCTGATTTAGGACAAACATGGACAAATGCAAATTTGGAAATAGAAGTCCCCTTCGGTATAAGTGATATGAGTACTTTATTTTCAGAACCTTCTTATGTGTTTGCATCGTTCGGAAGCGACGGTCTATACAAATATAAAGTTCCTAAATTTAAGTTTGAATCCAATAAATTTTTATCTATACCCTGGGATCAAGATGATAACGAAGAGTTAATTGATAGAGTAACCTCTTACTTTGATCATAGCTACCCTCTTCTTGGATATGGTTATTTTTCAGAACCAATTGATGAGAAATCAACTACACTAAATTTTCTTGGAATTAAGGGTAAGGAACCAAACATATACTACAGTTCTCATAGTGGGATAGATTTTGGGTTAAACTACGGATCCAAAATAAAAGCCCCAGCTTCTGGAGTAGCTTCTTACTATTATTGCACCGACTGTGGACATTCAATAAAAATAGACCATCAAAACGGTTATCAAACTACATACATGCACTTACAAGAAGACGGTTTAATAACTAAAACAGGGAGTGTTTCTGTTAACGATGGCGATGCTATAGGAAAAGTCGGATTGACAGGTAGAACGACAGGGCCGCACTTACACTTTGAAGTAACAAAAGACACTAACTCAAATAACAGTTTTTTGGATGAATTCCCAAATGGCAGGACGGATCCTTTTGGTTGGCAGGATATAAATAACAATGATCCGTGGGAAAGTTTCTCTTGGGAGGATAATCTTGGAAACCACAAAGGCACTGAAAGTTCTTACTTATGGAAACACTCTATCAATGAGGTTTCAGAAATTATATCTTCGGGTACACCATCTCAAGACGGGAATGAGTTAGTACTAGATAATAAAACTATTACATTTCCCAAAAGTGTTAATAATTTTGTGGCCAAAATTTACCCATATGTAAACCCAAACGAAGAGAGCTTTTTATTAAAGAGGTATATACCAAAAACATCTTTTATTGCTGAGGTATATGACCAACTAGGAAATAAAATTTCTGAATTTGAAAACCCATTAAAAATATCTATAAAAATAGATCCCAAACACTTAATCGGGATAGATGTTGATAGCTTAAAAATATACTTTTTTGATGAAATACTTAATATTTGGAAAGAGGAAGCAGGAACTTTTGATAAGATAAACAACGTAATATCAACTACAATAAATCACTTAAGCAGATTTGCTGTACTTGCTGATAAGAACATTCCGGAAACTAATGTGGAGATCACAGGATCAAGTGAAAATGGTTGGTATACAGAATTTCCAACAATAAAATTTCTTACCTCAGGTAGTAATCAAGATATAGATTTTATATTGTACTCCACTGATGAGAGACAAAGTTGGGATAAGTACACAGTTCCGTTTAAAATACAAAAAGAAGGTATAACAAAACTTTTATTTAGATTACAAACCTTGGACGGTAATATGGAACAAGAAAGACACGCTGCAGTTGGGGTCAACACGCAAGGAAGAAATACCAAGAAAATAAAAATAACGGAAGCAACTTTTTCAACCGACAATTAAAAATCTTCTCTACTTTTTATTATCCAAACAAACAGAAACCACCTCTGCCATAGCATTTATTAGGTCATTTATAATGTCTAAAGCCTCGTTGTATTCAAGTTTTCTAAAATTGTGGGGAAAATAATGAAAGACAGAATTTCTCCCTCTTTTCCACGCATCCCATAAACGCTGGGCAACATTTTTACCACCTTTTGATCCCTTACACACTTTGTTGTATATACTTGAATTACCATCGTAGCTTGGGTTAAGAAGCCTACCTATTCTTATCTCGTCTCCGTAGTATTCATCTTCAGAAATGAGACCAACATCCCAGAAAAATCTCTTCAAAAAACCCTCGTAGGCTTTTGCAAAAGGAAACACTATAAAGGAATAATCTGATATATCCGATTTTTGTTTATTCTCATAAACAAAATTGAGTATGATCTCCCCATCCTCTACTAAATCTCTTATCTCAGGAGCCATGTAACTCCATAGTTTTGAGTTTCGGGCAATGACTTGCATACACTTAGAATGATAAATTATTTAAGAGTTAAATTAAATAACTTTGTGTGTTTAATAATCTACAAAAGTTGCTAAATCAAAAACTTCTGAGTGCAAATATTTCATGGGTATTAAAATAATATAAAAATCGTTATTCCCAACATTCATTTTTTCAATAGAAACGTCAGATGCATCTAAATCTAAACTTACATTAAAAGCTCTTTCAACAGTTCCCCACCCCGGCTTTACAAATATTTTCATAAATTCCTGAGATTCCATTTCATGTGTGTATTTAATAGCAACGGATTGCTCTTCTATACCACCGCCACTTGTAACATCTAGTTTTTTTCCAGATTCCAAACTTTCTAAACATTTTTCCTTGCTCTCACAAACGTATTTGAACATATCCCAAGCACCGCCGTTTGAAACTATCTTTAATACAACTCCTGTAGATCCGGACCTTACTCCCTGAACATTTTCATCAACATTTTCCTTAGAAGAAAGAAACCAAAAAGCAGTAGGGATACCAGCAAATACCAAGATGATAATTAGTGGAATTAAAAAACTCTTCTTCATACTTAAATGAACCCATAATTTAATTTTCATGTCAATAGTTTTCACATATATTTACCGAAACCCATGTAATAATTTAAATGATATATAATACAAATATGAAAGAACCAAAAGTAGCGTTGGCCCACGAGTTTTTATCTCAATTTGGAGGGGCAGAAAAAACAATAGAAGCTATAGCTGAGATTTTTCCAGAATCCCCAATATATACAGCCAAGTATGATTCTAGCAAAATGCCTGAAACAATAACAAAAAGGGAAATTATATATCCCAAAGGAATCTTTAGTAAAATCTCTGAAAAACTTTTCTTTTTGTTAAGGATGCCTACTATTTTTGAGGATTTTGATTTTAGAGACTACGACATAATAATTTCCAGCGGAACTACTTGGAACAAGGGGATCATTACAAAACCCAATCAATTACATTTTACATACATACACACTCCCCCAAGATTTTTGTACAAATATTCTCAAGAAACAACAAAATGGCAAAAACCAATTCTTAAGCCTCTTTATAGCTATCTTGTAAATTTTTTAAGATTGTGGGACTACTCTGCTGCACAAAGACCTGATTACATAATTACAAATTCTGAAACAACTAAAAAAAGAATAAAGAAATTTTACGGGCGTGATGCAACAATAATATACCCACCTGTAGAAATTAATTTTGAGATGAGTAACAACATGAAAAAACTGGAAACGCCTTATTTTATGGCGGTAGGTAGAATGTCAAAGTATAAAAATTTTGATCTTTTGATAGAAACTTTCAATAAAATTAAATACCCACTAGTGATGGTTGGAACAGGGCTTGAAGAAGAAAAATTAAAAGCTATGGCAGGAGAAAATATAATTTTTAAAGGAAGAGTTGATGATAAGGAAAAACATGAGCTTTTGGAAAATTGTCTAGGCTTAATAAACCCTGTTGTTGATGAAGATTTTGGAATTGTTCCTATAGAAGCAATGGCACATGGAAAACCTGTACTAGCTCACAAATCTGGCGGTCATTTAGAAACAATAATAGAAGGTGAGACAGGTTTATTCTTTGAAGAAGGTACTGTTGAATGTTTATCAGAAAAATTACTAGAGTTTGATCAAATGATAAAAAATAAAAAGTTTGACCACGAGAAAATAAAAAACCACGCTCAAAGATTTTCAAAAGAGAGGTTTCAATCCGAGCTTAAAGAGTTTGTAAGAGAGAAATGGGAAGAACACAATAGAGATGCCTGAACTACCAGAAGTACATACAATAGCAAACGATTTAAACAATAATATCATTGGTTACGAGATTAAAAATATTAAAATAACTAAGAACTATAAGATACCAGAATCAGTAAAAAAGAAACTCCCCTCACTCTTAAACAAAAAATTTGTAGAAGTTAAAAGAATTGCAAAAAACATAGTCATAAAACTATCAGAAAATGGCTTTTTAACCTTTCACTTAGCGATGACTGGTAGAATCTTATTAACGTCTGATAAGGATAGAAAGGATAATTGGGTAAAAATTGTGTTTGAAATAGCAAAAAATGATGATAAAAAATATTTGAAGTTTTGTGATATGCGACAATTTGGAAAAATAAATGTATTAGATGAAGCTGGTGTAAGAGATTTGGAAAATAAATATGGGCTAAGTGTTCTTAATAAAAAAATAACTCCTGAAGATTTTTTAAAGGCTATTCATTCTAAAAAAACAAATATAAAAAACGTACTATTGGATCAGAGTATTATATCTGGTCTTGGAAATATATATGCAACTGACGCTCTGTTCCTTGCAAAAATAAATCCAAAAACATCCACACAATCTATAAATTTAAATGAAAGTGAAATTTTGCTAGAAAAATCTAGGGAAATTTTAAACGAAGGTATAAAAAACAGGGGATCTACTCTACCGGACAAAATGTATGTTGATATATTTGGCAACAGCGGAAACCAGCAAAATTATTTTAAAATTTATGGGAAAGATAAATGCCCAAGCTGCGGTGCTAAAACTATTTTTGAGAAAATAAATGGAAGAGGGACTTACTACTGCCCTATCTGTCAGCCATACAAAAAAGAGTCGTTGAAAAAAGTAAAAATAAATGAAAGGCAAAGACAACTTCTTTAAAAAATGAAAATACTAAACTTAAAACTTACCAATGTAAGAAATCATGAAAATTTAGAGATAGGGTTTGATAAAAACCTAACCATGATAATTGGAGGAAACGGATCCGGTAAATCCACAATACTTGAATCTATACACGCACTCTCTACAGGAAGAGCAAAATCCTCGAGATATGATAAAGATTTAATACAGTACGGGAAAGATTTTTGCACCATAAATGCCGATATAGAAACAAATAATGATTCTTTTAACATGGAGCTACAGATAATAAAAAGTGAAAAGTTTGAAAACGCGTCTATTAAAAAAGCAAAGATTAATAAAGTAGTAAAAAGTATCCAATACTTTACGGGAATATTTAACTCCGTGCTTTTTTCCCCGCAGGATATACAACTAATAACAGGATCCCCATCTGAAAGAAGAAGATATATGGATGATATGTTGTCTCAAACAGATAAAGACTATAAAAAAAGTTTAAACGATTATGTTAAGGCTGTGAGACATAGAAATAAATTGTTAGAAAAAATAAACAAAGGCCTTGGTGGACAAGATGAAATAGGTTTCTATACAAACCAAATACTTGAAAACGGTACCAGAATACAGCAAAAACGTGAAAGGATGTTTGAAGAAATAAACCCAGTAGTTTTTGAAAACGGTCTTGTACTAAACGGTAATAATACAGAAGTAAAAATAATATATAAGAAAAACGAGATAAATCACCAAAGATTACAAGAATATGAGCAAAGGGAAATTGGTGCAATGACAACTTTAGTAGGCCCACATAGAGACGATTTTGAAATTATTTTTAATGACCATAATGTATCTAACTTTGGATCTAGAGGAGAACAAAGAAGCTGTGTATTAGCTTTAAAAATAGGAGAGATTGAATATATTGAAAAACACAAAGGAGACAGGCCTGTACTACTACTTGATGACATTTTCTCTGAATTAGACGATACTCACCAGAAGGCGGTTATTGAAAGCATAGAAGGAAAACAAACAACCATAACAAGCACAGCAACAAGTGACTTTGTAAATATGGAAAACGCAAAGGTAATAAATCTTCCTTTGGAATAAGAAAGCCTCCAAAAATTTCTTATTGGAGGCTTGTTCAAAACTACTTTTTAAATACAGATTCTAACAGGAGATTTCTTCGTATCTCCGTTTGACATTACTATGGAAATATCATTTTTGCTTGATATGGTTGAGAGGTCTATATCAAACCAAGCATAACCAATCCCTTGTCCTGAGACAGAACTTACTAAATTCTTATCTCTGATAAGAGATATCTCATTTGGATGTGGTAACACACCGCTGCTCACTACTTCTCTACCAGAGATAAACAAAGTTACAACATCTCCATCCAAATCTTCTTTTCTTTTTGCTAAAACAATAACAAGCAATCCCATGTGCTTACCTACAGGACCAACAGTAACGATTTGTTCTTCTAACATTTTTCTCTCCTTTTGCTTACTTTTTAATAATTTTGGACAGTATAACACAATTAAATACATCCATATTTAATTTGCGGTAAATATGCGATAATTATTTTATGTACTTTCCTGAATACTCTATCACCTCAAAAACTCTCAATAATATAGCCGTAATTGAGTACGGAAAGTCTGTCATAGAAAACACCACAATACTCCCCTCTTGGGAATCTCAACTTAAAAAAGATGCTGTTGTTAAAATAGTTTACGGATCTTTACAATTATTAGGAATAAACACAAACCAACAATTAATAAAAGAGTGCGTTGAGAATATAAACCAAACTCCTGACAGAGAAACCCTAAATATTATTAAAAGCGTTTACCTAGCTAACGATATTTCAAAAAACAGAGATTTTGAAGAAGTGGATTTAAAATACATCCATAAAACCCTTACTGATGGTCTTGTACCAAAAATCAAACAAGGTTCTTACAGAGGGTCAAAAATGGTAGGAAAAACAAAACCTGAAGAAATATTAGCCCAAGTGGTAAGCCTTTTTGATTGGCACAACAGTCTGGATGCAAAAGAAACTCATAAGATTATAACGGCTGGGATAATGAAAGCATGTTTAGAAAAAATACACCCATTTGAAGAAATGAACAGCACCACAGCTAATTTAATGACGTACGTGTGCTTAAAAACATCAGGGTATGGTTTTAGGGATTTAATATCAATTGAAAATTACTACAAAAATACTAAGGCTGATTATAGAAATTCTCTTGATTCCATAAACCACTCTGATCAAGATTTAACAGAATGGTTGGAATATTTTACGGAAGCACTGGCCTCAGAAGTTTCAACTGTTTCACAAAACGTTAAATTATTAGCCAAAGATACAAAGATTGCAAAGGCTACAGGGAGAACAAAAGTAAGCACAAGACAGGAAAGAATTATAGAGTACATGCAGGATTACGGAGTGTTACAAAACAAAGATTTTTCCAGAATTTTTCCTGATATATCAGAAGATACTGTTTTAAGAGATTTAAAGTCTCTGATAGATGCAGGCATTGTGCAAAAGACTGGAAGTACTAAATCATCTAGATACGAGCTTAAGTAGCTTATATTAAGAATAATAAAATTTCTCACACCTTAGGATATAATAAGCCCATGAGATTTAGTGAGCTATCAAAGTATCTTCAAAAACTAGAAGACACCACAAAAAGATTAGAGATGGTTGATATACTTTCAGATTTAATCAAAAACCTGGATGTTGAAGAAACTGACAAGGCTATATACTTGGCTTCTGGTTATATTGGGGCGCAGTTTGAGGGAATAAAATTCAACATTGCAGATAGAATGATGTTTAGAGTCCTTGAACAATCCTTCTCCACTGCTAAAAATCCAGATATAAAAGATAATATTCAAAATCTATATGCACAAACAGGGGATCTAGGAAATGTTGTTTTTGAATTTAAAAAAAACGATGAAACCAGCAAAAATCCAACTATATCTGAAGTATATTCCAAACTTATAGATATATCCCAAATTGAAGGTTCTGGATCACAAGAAGCAAAAATAACTAAAATATCAAATCTGATAAAAGACGTAGATGCCTTATCGGCCAAACATATAACAAGAATAATTTTAGGAACAATGAGGCTTGGATTTACAGAATTAACAATAATAGTTGCGCTGGCCAATTTTTTAAATGATAAATCCCTAGCTAAAAAAATAGAAAATAAATACAACATACACCCAGATATAGGTTTAATAGCTAAAAAAATAAAAAGCGATGGGATAAAAGGAATTGATGGTATAGAAATGGAAATAGGGGTTCCTGTTTTATCACAAAAAGCCCAAAGGGTGAGCGGGATGGAAGAAATTATGGAAAGAATAGATAACGTTTGGGCCGAATTTAAGTTTGATGGTACAAGAGTACAACTTCATTTTGCCAAAAAAGGTAATTATGATGAGAAACGTAACAGTGATAACAAACCCCAGGGAAGTTTGTTTAGCGGTGTAAAAGATGAAACACTGGTAAAAACATATACAAGAAATTTAGAAGAGACAACCCATCAATATCCAGAGATTATAGAAGCTGCAAAAATACAAATAAATGCAAATTCCGCTATATTAGACGGCGAGGGAATTGGATACAACAAAGAAACAGGAGAATTTCTACCTTTTCAAGAGACAATACAGAGGAAAAGGAAATATAACATTTCTGAAGCAGCAAAAAACATTCCTCTTAAATATTTTGTATTTGATCTTCTGTATTTAAACGGAGAATCCATAGCACACAAACCGCTCTCTGAACGAAGAAAACTACTCTCCTCTGTCATAAAAACAGGAAATGTGATTGAAGTAGATGAACATCTTGAAACAACGGAATTTGAAAAATTAGAAGAGTATTTTGAAATTGCAAAAAATAAAGGGTTGGAAGGGATTGTGGTTAAAACCCCAGAAGACCCGTACCAAGCTGGGGCCAGATCGTATTCGTGGATAAAGTATAAAACTGCTGATCAAAAGCTCCTTTCTGATACTGTAGATTGTGTAGTTTTAGGCTATTACTACGGCAAGGGGGTCAGATCAAAATTTGGGATAGGGGGTTTTCTAGCTGGCGTTTTTGATGAAAAAACCAACACTTTTAAAACTGTTTCAAAGATAGGGACAGGTCTAACAGAAGATGATTTAAAGGTACTAAAAGCAGCCTGCGATAAGATAAAAATAAAAGAATTACCTAAGAATGTTGATGTTACTAAAATGTTCACACCTGATGTTATAGTAAGCCCAGAACTTGTAGTTGAAATAGGTGCCGATGAGATAAGCGTTTCTCCGTCACATACAGCAAAATACGCTTTAAGGTTTCCAAGATTAATAAAATTTAGACATGATAAAAAGCCACAAGATGCTACAACAGTTGAAGAAATTAAGAAAATTCATAAAAACCAAAGAAAATAAATGGCAAATCCAAAAAGTATATCTGACATAATAAATAGCAAAAAAATGGGGAGAGACTATAGATGCTCTCATGAATTTCAAGCCTATGGCAATAAGTTGGCTGAAGAGCTAGGAGACGTGAGACACAGAACACTGTACATAAAACTAGCAAAAAATGAGGATAGGAACATTCTTGAGGAAGCAAGGATATCAGTACTAAACTCAAAGAACGCAACAACAAAAGGGCGTTTGTTTATGTGGAAAGTAGGACAAATTAAAAAAGAACGAGAAAACAAGGAAAAAGAGAAAAAACAAAGTATTGGAAGTGAAAAATCTAAATAGTATCATTAAAGTACAAATGATAAAGAAAATATTTACATACTATAAACTCCCTCTTCTTATATCTGTTACTTTAGGAATAATGGTAGCCGCACTTGGGGTGGTAAAAAAACCCTTTGAAATATTTGAAATACTATCTGGAGTTTTAATGGGAGCGTTTGTGCTAGATTTGGAGTATATTCTCTACTCCTATATGTTTGAACCTAATAGCAGTTTTGCAATATCTGTTTTTGGTTATATAAAAAGTAAAGATACTGGAGGATTAATAGCTTTTATAAACGAGCACAGAGATGACGTCAAAGAGAAATCACTAAACAGTGCGCTTTTTCAAATGATTCTTGTACCAGTAGCTTTGTTTGTCTCCTACTCCACCAAATCTTACTTTGCAAAAACTTTCGTTCTATCAATGCTTGCAAATTCTATCTATAGATTAATAGAATGTTACTTTGAAGGAGATATTAAAGAGTGGTTTTGGGCCTTAAAAGTTACTCCCAAAAAATCTTCTGTCTTGTTATTTATTATTGTTCTTTTAGCAATATTGATCGCTTGTCTTTTCCTAATATAGTGTTGAGTATATACGGAATCACAATAAGTTTATCTATATTTTTTTCAATACTAATTCTTCGTTCTCTAATAGACAAAAAAGACGAAGATATTATGTGGGGAATGTGTTTCTGGTTAATTTTGTGCGGTATAGTTGGAGCACGTTTTTACCATGTTTTTGATTTCTGGACATATTATGAAAACAACTTGTTAGAGATTTTTAAGATATGGAAGGGTGGGCTTGGAATATGGGGAGGTATTTTTGGAGGCATTATAGGATCCTCTTTATACCTAAAAGGTAAAAAACAAAAAATTATTTCTTGGCTAGACAAAATTTCAATATCAATTCCACTTGGACAAGCAATAGGAAGGTGGGGAAATTTTTTTAATAAAGAAATCTTAGGTCTACCAACGAAACTCCCTTGGGGAATGTTTGTGGAACCAAAAAATAGACCCGATAACTTCTCTACTTCCTCAAACTTTCATCCTTTATTTTTGTATGAATCAATTTTATGTCTTTTGCTATTCGTTGTAATGATTTTCTTATACAAAAAACATAAAGAAAAATACTTGGGAAAAGGCTTTTTTGTGGCTTCATACCTTTTTGGATACTCGATGATAAGATTTTTCTTAGATTTCATAAGAATAGAACAATGGGAAATATCTCTTGGCAACAGTGTTTCCTTGAATGTATCTCAATGTATATCTATACTTAATATAATAATTGCTTTATTTATTTTTTATAAAGTTAGGAAAAGTAAATGATTTACATATCTTCAGATCACCGAGGATTTGAACTTAAAAAATTTTTGGTGGAAGAGTTAGAAAAAGATGATATTCATATAGAGGATTTAGGGCCAAAAGATATAAACCCTGAGGACGATTATCCTGACTATGCGAAGATTGTAGCAGAAAAGATTCAAGAAAATCCTGAAAACATGGGTATTGTTATATGTGCAAACGGGGTGGGAATAAGCATAGCTGCAAATAAGTTTGATGGTGTCAGAGCGGCATTATCTTGGAATCCAGTACATGCAGCGTCTACCAGAAATGATGATGGGGCAAATGTTTTAGCATTACCTGCTGATTACATAACAAAAGAAGAGGCTCTTATCACGGTACAAAGATGGTTGACAACAAATTTCTCCGGAGAAGAAAGACATATAAGAAGATTGGTCAAACTTGCATCATTTGAGGAAGAGGAAAAATGATAATACCTGCAATTCTTGAAAAAGATTTCAGTGAGATACAAAAAAGAATTGGAGTAGTTGAAGATTTGTCTAAAGAAGTGCAAGTAGATGTACTTGATAATACTTTAATAAAAGAAGAAACATTTACGGACCTTCCCAAGCTTAACGAACTAGACACATCTGCAAACATATCAATACACCTAATGGTAGAAAAACCAGCTGATTTTGTGGAGAAATATGAAAAATCCTGCCTAGATATGGCGATAAAAAAGAAGGTTGTGAACACTTTCATTACCCAATTTGTTAATGAGGGCGATTTAAATTCTTTTTTTGATGTATGTGAAAAATTTAACTACATTTCAGGAATATCTATAAATTATGACCAAGACTCATCTCTACTCAAACCAATTTTAGAAAGAATATCACTGGTCCAATTTATGGGAGTTATACCTGGTAAACAGGGAAACAAATTTATACCAGAAGTCATTCAAAAAATATCAATTTTTAAAGAAGAATTTCCTAACATAAAAACACAAATAGATGGGGGCGTAAACAAACAAAATATATATGAGATATTAAAATCAGGGGTTGACAATGTGGTAGTTGGTTCAGCAATATTTAATACTAGTAATCCCAAGGATGAAATGTTGGAATTTCTAAAAATTTTGGAAGAAAGGTAATTATGGAAAAAACAACAATAAACAAAAACAGTAGAAGGCCTTTAATGGTCTGTTTTTTAGGCGGTGCTGCGTGGAATGAAAACGATGAACCTTACATACAAGCTAAAGCTACAGCAAAACTACTTGCCAAAAACGGATATGGGATTGTTAATGGTGGTGGTCCTGGGGTTATGAGAGCGTCAACTGAGGGTGCACACGAAGGAGGTGCTGGGGTACTTGCAGTAACATACCATCCAAATAAACCAAAAAGACATTTTGAGGGCGTAGATCCAGAAAACAAATTTGATCTTGAAGTAAAAACTCTTGATTACTTTGATAGAACAAAAGTTATGCTCCAAACATCTGATATACATGTAATATTTAGGGGAAGCATTGGAACTCTAAGTGAGTTTGGCATGTCTTGGGAAAATTCTTACATACATGAGCCAAATAACAAGCCAATAATACTTTTTGGAGAACATTGGAATGGCATCTTGAAAGCAATAGATGAAAATATGACAGTAAGAGGTGGTGAGACAGAAATACTTGAAATATGCACTACCCCACAAGAAGTTCTTGATTATATAAAATCCATAGAAGACAGTATTTACAAGGATTAAAAACTAAAACAACTGATTGATATAAAAGATTAGCCATGTAACGATTGATAAAACAAACCCTAATTTTGGATCTGTCTGTAACTACCGTAAACATGGCTAACTGGAGCATGTGGGGATTGGAAGGTGTTGAAAACCCCAGCTTTAATATTTAAAACTGAGTAAGGAGTGGGGATGAATGGCAGCAACCCCAACAACACCAAAAGCCAACCACGCTTTAGAGATTTTAACATTTCAAAGCCTATAAGTCAAAATAAAACTAAACATTAGGCAGCCAATATCGTGATATACTTTTAATAATGTCCACTGAAAAAACAGGCAACAATCCAGACACAGACACACTGTATAAAATATCTAACAAACTTAGACAAACTGTTATAGACATGTTAACTGAAGCAAAATCTGGGCACACCGCTGGTTCTTTGGGTACTGCAGAAATATTCACATCTCTTTATTTTAATGTGTTAAACATAGATCCTAAGAACCCAAACAAAAAGGATAGGGATAGGCTTTTCTTATCAAATGGCCATATATGCCCTATCTGGTACGCAACCCTCTCAGAAAGAGGTTTTTTCCCAAAAACAGAGTTATGGGAATTAAGAAAATTAAATTCTAATTTACAAGGACATCCCAAGATTAATTCTCTACCCGGAATAGAAAACACCAGTGGATCTCTAGGTCAGGGGTTATCTCAAGCGCTTGGGGTGGCAATATCATCAAAAATATCTAACCAAAACTACAGGGTATACTGCATAACTGGGGATGGGGAAATAAATGAAGGTCAGGTGTGGGAAGCAGCTATGTTTGCTCCAAATAAAAAAATTGATAATATAACGTGGATAATAGATAGGAATAAAATACAAAGCGACGGCAATACAGAAGATATAATGCCCTTAGAAAATTTAAAAGACAAACTTGAAAGTTTCAACTGGCATGTTTTAGAAATAAACGGCCATAACATAGAAGAAATAATATCTGCCTGTAACATAGCGAAATCAGTGACACATCGTCCTACTGTAATAATTGCAAATACAATACCTGGAGAGGGTGTAGATTTTATGAAGAACAAATACCAATGGCATGGAAAGGTCCCTAATAAAATGGAGGCCGTTCAAGCTAAAGAGGAACTTAGTTCTATAATTTAGGAGGAATAAAATGATGAATCATAGACAAAAAGCGTCTTTAAGAATAAGTATACTGCCTATTGTTGTTTTAATAGGCCTTATGCTCGGGGTTGGTTATTTTCTACTTAAAGGAGAATTAAAACTCCCAAAGTTTAATAAAGGCCCCACGATACAAAGAATTGAAGGCTTTCCGACGGTAATATATTTAGACGAGGATATGGAAAAAGAGAGAAAGGTCATTACTAGCGAACAAGAGCTTAATGAATTTCTTAATAAAATAGACAAAACAGGCCTCTTAACCGTGAAAGAGAGAATTGATTTTGATAAAAAAATTGTTCTTGCAGTCTCCACAAACACAAACGAGGATACAGGGAGAAAAATTAAAATAAAGAAAATATATGAGGATAAAGAAAAGAAGAAAATGTTAATTGAATTTGAGGAAACAGTACCAGAAAAAGACTGCAATATGGAGAAAGATAAAAATATTGCAGTAGATATGGTTATTCTGTCTAAAACTAATTACAGAATTGATTTTGATAAAATTACAAAAGTAATTATGTGTGATGATACCGAAATAGAAAACAAAGAAACAAACGAGGTAACAAATAGTAAATAAAATTCTTTACTGCCCTATGCTTAACTACAGACTTAGACTAAACCAAGATGTTTTTCTTGAGGACTCTGAAAAAAGATCCCCAAGAGATGCCTTTGGAAAAACATTAATCGAATTAGCAGGAAAAGACACCTCTATTATCGCTCTTGTAGCCGATCTGTCAGAATCGGTAAAGTTAAAAGAATTTGGAGAAAAATACCCCGACAGATTTATTCAAACAGGCATAGCTGAACAAAATATGTGCTCCATGTCAGCAGGATTAGCTATAGAGGGAAACACCCCATTTCTAGTATCCCATGCCGTTTTTTTAACTTACAGAGGATGGGATCAAATAAGATTGTCTATTTGCATGAACAATTTAAATGTGAAAATATGTGGATCTCATGAGGGATTTTCAAACGGACCAGACGGTGCATCAGCTCAACCCCTTGAAGATATTGCTATTATGAGAGTACTTCCTAACATGACTGTAATAAACCCAATAGATTACGAGCAAACCAAAAAAGCGGTCGTTGAAGTATCTAAACACAACGGGCCTGTTTATTTAAGATACTCTAAAGCAGAAACCCCTGATATAACAACCAAAGATACTCCCTTTGTGATAGGAAAAGCATATACTCTTGTGGAGGGAACAGATGTTACTGTTATATCTTGTGGTGCTATAACATACGAAGCTTTAATTGCTGTTAAAAATCTTAAAGCAAAATATAAAATAAATGCTGAACTTATTGCCTCCCCAACTATAAAACCGCTTGATAAAGAAAAGATATTAGAGTCAGTTGGAAAAACCAAAATATGTGTAACTGTAGAAGAGCATCAAATAACAGGGGGTTTAGGCGGGGCTATTTCTGAATTTTTATCAGAAAACCTACCCTCCCCTCTTCTAAGAATAGGTATTCAAGATACATTTGGAGAATCTGGAGATTATGCGGATTTAAAAAATAAGTACGGTCTCAGCTCGCATCATATTGAAGAAAAAATTATAAATTTTATTGAAAAACTAGATAACTTTTCAAAAGAAAGGGAATTAAAATAAAAATATGGATATTCTTACTGTAGGAGATGCTGCAATAGATATGACTTTGTATATATCTAGTGCCAATGAGGTGAAGATACCTGGTACTGACGACTCGCAGATTTGTTTTTTGCACGGAAGTAAGGTTCCAGTAGAAAAATTTTCAACAGCTATAGCTGGTAACTCTGTTAATGTGGCAGTAGGGTGTAACAGAATGGGGTTAAAAGTTGGAGTCTACACGGAAATAGGCGATGATCAAAATGGAGAAAAAATAGTAAACGAGCTAAAGGAAAAAGGTATAAACACCGACTACTGCATAAGGAACAACGACCAGGATACGGATGTACATTCTATAATTGTTCACAATTACGAAAGAACTATATTCTCTTACCACGCACCAAGAAACTATAAAGTAAGAGGTTGGGAAAAACCAACTTTTATATACTACACATCAATAGGAGATGGTTTTGAAAAATTTCAAGAAGAGTTAATAAAATACATTGAAGAAAATAAAGATATTATAGTTGTATTCAACCCTGGATCTCACCAAATGAGGATGGGATTTAACCATATAAAAGAATTTTTAGAAATAACAAGTATATTAATATTAAATCTTGAGGAAGCGGTTAGATTGGTCGGAGAAAAACCACTACCAAAAATGCACATAGATTTACAAAAATTAGGGCCAAAACTTACAGTAATTACAGATGGAAAAAACGGGGCTAGCGGTTTTGATGGTGAGAACTTGGTTAAAGTAAGTGCCTACACAGATGGTAGGGAGGTTAAGGACAAAACAGGTGCAGGAGATGCTTTTTCTTCTGGTTTTATTTCAGCCATTTTTCATAAAAAATCATTAAAAGAAGCACTTGGTTGGGGAGCTATAAACTCTTTTGGGGAGATAACAAAAGAAAGTGCTGGAACTGGTTTATTTACAAAAGAAGAGATGGAAAAAACAGTTCGTAAAATAATATAAATTGTTTTACAGTGTATAATTTTTTATATGAATACCAAAATAGTCAGCTTCATAGAAAGAAATAAACCAATATTTATGATAGGTATAATTCTGGCATCGGTGTTCTCTGTTATTGTTATAGCTTACAGATTAAGACCTGGAAGAGAAACTGAATTAAGAAAACTTAATGAAAATGAAACATTAAAATACAAAGTACAAGAAGAAGATAATCAGAGAGACGATGATGTTGAAATTGGTAAAAATAAAGAACTTACAGAAGATGAGCCACCTCTTGATATAGACAAAACCTTTGGAATAGTGAAAATATCTTACACAAAAGAAGGTGGTTTTAACCCCATGATAATAAAAGTGTATCAAGGGCAAAAAGTGGTGTGGACTAACGACACCAAGGAGACTATCTATCTAAGACAGAGAAAACCAACTTATCCTGAACTATCAAATGATGTGGAAATGCACCCTGGAACAAGTTTTGAATTTCAAATGACCACGTTAGGTATATGGACTTATAAAGAACGTTACAGTAATCATGAAGGTTCTATAGATGTTAAAAAGATTCCAGACACCCTGCCAGAACCGAAGCAAGAAGAAACAGAGCCGGAGCAAGAAACTAAATTGGAATCTGAAACAGGACCAAATCAGGAAACACCTAGTACAGTACCAACAACACAAGATGTCACACCTGTTGAATAAAAGGGTTTGGTGAGCTAGGACAAATATTTCTTAGACTACACTCCCTACACTTTGGCTTTCTAGCTACACATACATACCTACCGTGTAAAACCATAGCTCCAGAAATGTTTCTCCAGTATTTCTTTGGTAATAATTCCATTAACTTCTTCTCTATCTTTTTTGGATCTTGTTCTTTTGTTAACCCCAATCTATTAGAAACCCTTCTTACATGAGTATCCACAACAATACCGTTTGCAACCCCCCAAGCTTCTTGAGTAATAACATTAGCACTTTTTCTAGCTACACCAGGTATCTTCATAAGAGACTCCATATCCTTTGGCAACTTACCACCAAACTCTGCTATAACAACCTGTCCTGCTTTTATCAACCTCTCCGCCTTTCCTTTATAAAAATTGACCTGTTTTATTAAATTTTGAACATCTGATAAATCAGCCACAGCTAAATCTCCCCAAGATGGGTATTTTTTAAACAATGCGGGTGTAACTTGATTTACCTTTTTATCAGTAGTTTGAGCAGAAAGCATAACAGACACTGCCAATTCGTATTCATTTTTATGAATAAGCTCAGTCCTAGGATTAGGAATTTCCTTTTTTAAAATCTTTGCTATCTCCAAAGCTCTTTCTTCTCTTGTCATATTTATAAAAGGGAAAGTTGGTTGTCGGGTCTCTCAGGCTTTTTATCTAATTTTTTACCATCAACCTCAAAACCCATCCTTCTAATTAAAGATTTAAAATTATACTTCTCCAAAACTTCTTTTACTTTAATTTTATTGGTATCGCTATAAACGCACTCTTCTAAATCTACATGTAAAGGAACATCTAGTATTATTTTTGCCAATTTTTTACTCATCAGAGCTTGTTCATAACTTTCTATCAACTTTTTTTTCAAAGATTCTGGTTCTACACTTTCTATATTTTTGTATATATCCTCTAAAGTTCCGTACTTTTGTAATAACTTAGTGGCTGTAACATCACCAACGCCAAAAACTCCTGGTATATTATCACTAGTATCTCCTCTTAAACCCTTATAATCGGCTATTTTTTCAGCACCAAACCCTAATTTTTCATCAACTTCTTTTTCTCCCATTATAGAAATCTCACCTTTTTTACCTGGAACCATAATAACTGTGCCATCCCCAGCCAATTGCCATAAATCCCTATCATTGCTAACAATAAATATATTTACACTACCCTTAAACATTGTTGATACCGTTCCTATAACATCATCGGCCTCATATCCTTCCACAACTATTCTTTTAATTTTAAAAGCATCTAATATGTCAAAAACTTTAGGTATCTGAACCTGTAAGTCCTCCTCCATTGGCTTTCTTTGTGCTTTGTATGCGGTAAACTCCCCAACTCTAAAAGTAGGTTCTTTCCCATCTAAAGCGGCTATCATGTAATCTGGTTTAACTTGATCTAAAACATTTAATATCATTGAAGTAAAGCCATAAACTGCATTAGTTGGCTGCCCATCGGGACCACGAAAAGATGTAGGTAATGCGTGATACGCACGGTGTAGAAAATTAAATGTATCTATAATTAACAATCTTTTCATTGTATTCTTGGGAAGAAAGATGGAGGGGCTGTAACTAAACCACCACCAAAAGTCTGTAAAATTTTCTCAGATGTCTCCGGCATAAAGGGTCTGCACATTTCGGCTATTTCACAAATACTTGAGATCTCATATTCTAAAATATCCTTTAACTTATCCTTATCTTCCACGGCCCAAGGAGTATTTTCATTTATATGTTTGTCTAAATCTGATAGCTTAGACCAAATATATTGAGCTGCTAGGTCAACACGAAATGTATCAAAATATTGAGTAAATTCAGGTTTCAAAATGTCGTTTTGACTTATATTTATGTTGAATCCTATGGCGGATTTTTCGGCCATTTTTGCTAGTCTAGCTACTGTATTACCTAACCCGTTGGCTAGATCTGCATTATAAACAGTTTGAAAATGAGAATCCGAAAAATCCGCATCCTCAACTATTGGGCCATATCTCAAAAAATAATATCTAACAGGGTCTGTACCATACTTCTCTACCAATTCCTTTGGAGCAATAACATTTCCCAAACTTTTACTTATTTTTTTGCCATTTAAACTCAAAAAAGCATTAACATAGATGGTATCTGGTAAAGCATACCCAGCTGCTTTTAACATGCATGGCCATAATAACGCATGCATTCTTGCATTATCTTTGCCTAAAAAGTGAACTATTTTTGTGTCTTCATTCCAAGTATTAACCTGCAAACCAAATGTTAAATAATTAACCAATGCGTCAAACCATACCCAAATAACATGGTCTTTATCTACTGGACATTGTATTCCCCACGGTAAGTTCTCTTTTCTTCTGGTTACAGGAATATCCTCCAAATTATCTATAAAAGAATACATTTCTTTATAACGCTGGTTTGGCAATACAAACTCTGCATTTTTTTCATATAATTCTTTTAGAAAATCTTTGAAGGCCGAAAATTTGAAAAAGTAATTTTCATCTTCAACAATCTGTATTTCACTATTTGGGTGTAATGGGCATTTCCCTTCTACTAAATCTTTTTCTGTTTTGTAAGATTCACAACCTTCGCAATATAGACCTTTATAAATATTTTTGTATATATAACCCGCATCGTAGACTTTTTTGAAAAAATCAGAGGCTGTTTTTACATGATCATTATCTGTTGTTCTTATAAACCTGTCGTATGATATTTTAAGAGAATCTTGTTGCTCTTGATCTTTTACGGATATTCCGTCAATAAATTCTTTTGTGTCTACCCCCAGCTTTTTTGCCACATTATAAACTTTTTGACCGTATTCATCGGTCCCAGTTACAAAAAAGGTGTTTTCTTTACCACGTCTTATTCTTTCAAATCTAGCAACACAATCGGCTAGAATTTTTTGGTAGGCATGGCCTATGTGAATTACATCATTAACGTAATCTATGGCTGTTGTTATTAATATTTTCTTTTTCACATTGGAATTTTAACATCTAACTAAGTTTTTTCTAAGTTTTTGTAAAAATCTGGGGTAAAATTGACCTATGTTGAATAAATACTTATTATTTTATTAACAACAAATATATGGGTATAAATGAGAGACAAAAAAAGATGTTATTAAAATATAAAACTGATGCTGATGGTATTTTAAAACAAATGTCTGAGGTTACTGTTAGGGCAAGAAAAAAGATAGATGAAGCAAAATATAATAGGTTGCTAGAAGAAAGCATAAAAAGAATGGGTTCTAAAAATGACATATAACGCCGATATACTTAAAAACTCTTTTGAGACACAACACTCCTCTTCTCCAGAAAAAGAGGAAAAGAAAACCTTTGCTGAAGTCTTCTCTGACATCAAAGAAAAAATAGCTGAGAAAGCTGGAGAGATTAAGGAAAAATTTTACAAAATGATAGGAGGTAATGAGCATTTGGTAGAGGAAGAAATGGATGAGTTTGACAAACTTTATTCAGATTTAAAAAATTTGAATACGGAAAATTCAAATATTGTATACCAAGGGATAAATCTTGATAACTTATATGGTAAGCTAAACTTTGATAATTCAGTCAATGAAGATATTTCAACCACCCCGTCTCCATGGGATGCATCTGAAGTTTGGGATATCTCCGGGAAAGGAGATTTGGGTAGTATTTCAACTATTGCTGGGGGAAACGAAGGAATTAAGCAGGATATAAAGTGGGAAAAAGTTGAACATGCAGACCGTACGAATTCAGAGAAAGGTGTGGACTATATTTCAACCACTGAATCTGAGGAGGAATCTAATGAATGGGGCATTAACCCCCAAGATTATTTGAAAGAGTGGGGTGAGTTTTTGCATAAGTTTGACACTTGGGAAGATTACAAACCAGTATCTAAAGACAGTCGTTTAGGGGTGTTTGGAGGGGTGACCAAAATTGGTGAAAATCTAGGTTCCAATGATGGTGGTCTATATAAAGATGCAGCTGGGTATGAATATTACGTTAAATTTTATGAGGATCCAAATCAAGCACGTGTGGAAACAGTATCAAATAATATTTATGAACATCTTGGAATACACGCTCCAAGATCAGAAATAGGTGCTATAGGCAATAAAACAGCATATATTTCTAGAGTGATAGAAGGTCATGAAAGAGTTGGTAAAGAGAATTTGAAAAACAGCTACTCCGTTAGAAAAGGGTTTGTTGCAGACGCATTTTTAGCAAACTGGGACGTTGCTGGTCTAGGTTTTGATAACTTAGAACGAGGGTCTGACGGAAGGGTGTACAGAATAGATAACGGAGGAACTCTTATTTTTAGAGCTCAAGGTGGTTTAAAAGAATACGGCCCAGATATACCAGAGCTAGAATCCATGTTAAACCCTAGTATAAACCCTAACAGTGCCCTTATATTTGAAGGGATAACTGAAGAAGAGATAAAAAAGCAGGCGCAATATCTTGTGGATAAACTAAGTGAGGATGATATTAGAAGAATTGTTTCAAGAGAAGATTTACCAGAAGAGACCAGAGAACATTTAATCAACAGTATGGTTGGGAGACGTAATTTTTTGATTAATAAATTTGATCTAGATACCACTAACATTGAGGGTAGAAGAAATACAATGGAAAAAGGTGGTATAGATGGGTTCGCAAAAGCGCTGGAGATTTCAGAACTTAGAAGAAGTCTTGAAAAACACGGGTATGTGGGGGTACGCGGAGACAGTACACACATTGAAGGACATAATATAAACGTGGTATGTACAAACAAAGGCGATTTTTTAGTCTATTTTAAAACTACTGAAAACCACAGAAGGACGACAATGATTACAAACGAAATTCAAACCGCTAGTTCGAATGTGCCTCAAGTATCACACGGATATAATTACACATTTTTCAACTCAAACGAAGTCGGTGATAATGTTAACTTTGCAAGCCTAGATATACAAATAACTCCAAACACAGTGATACATGTAGCAGAAGATACAGAAAAGAAGCTGGCTTTTAAGGGGGCTGTGCAGATAGCTGTGAGGGGAGGAGATATGTCACCAGAACAAATTTCAACAGAAATAGAAAAAGCTATGAAAACCTTGGGAATAGATAACGGATTAGAGAAACCTGATACAGAAGCCGAAATGGTTTACAGATTTGCCAGATATAAATGGTTCCATAAGATATCAGAAATGGATGAGAAAAACAAAGAAGAAGCTAACAAACTTGTATTGGAAGAGGTATTCCCTGGTTATAGTACATACGTCAATGAAAAGGCAGTTGAAGAATGGACTAAAGATCAAAATCTAGTCCTAGCACATTCAATATATGAGTCAGATAATATTACAAATATGCTTAAGGGAGGTTTGCAAGCTAGTCAAACAAGATGGGAGAGTGGAAAGATTATAAACGGACTTTCAACAGGCGAGGATACCGGGACCGGTGGTTTTAACAGTGCTTTTACTAGATTGATCTCAGAAGAAACAGCACCAAAATTTAACCTAAGTAACTATACCCTAGTTATTAATCCAGAGGTATTAAATAGAACAGATTGGTATGCATATAAAGAAGATAACTACGGCAGTATACGTGAAGATACCTTTTCTTTAAGACCTTCTGCCGATGAATTCGTTAATGACGCAAAAATAAACTTCTACCCAAGTAACGAAGTAATGTTTAAAAGAGGTGTACATCCCAACATGATCATGGGTATATGCACCAGACTACCTGAAAATAGAATGTATTTAATAAATGAAATAAGAAAGGAACTAGGGGTAGAGGAAATTAACGGCATACCTTTGGAAAAATTTGTGGTTTGTGCAGAAAATATGGGAGAATTTTTCGATATCAGAAATTTAAATAAAAAGGAGGTTACTACAGCTGAATAATATAAAATGACTGTGGTACAATAAATACCTTATGGAAAGTATAGAATCATTTACAAATCAACCTAATATGGAGACGTTTTTATCAGAAAACAAGTTATTTTTTGTAGAAAGTGGTACAAATCCCGATGATACTGTTTTAGATAATACTGTTTTAGTTGCACTAAGAGTTAATTTTAATGAATCTTCCAAATTATTAACATGGTGGGACTCCAATAAAGAACGCTCCATGATCACTAATGACTTGGTTATTAACAATGAAAACCTCAGTTTTACAAGTGAGCTTGGAAATAGATACACATTTACCCCAATGACTATGGAAATATATGAGAGTAAGGTAAAAGACAAAATAGTAACAGGCGATAAAAACGTTACAACCATGGAAGAGCTGTTAGAAGGCTTTGAAAAAACTGTTATATAGGTCTTGCATATTCTTTAATCTTTCTCTCCATTTTGACACTATAAATCTTATCTTTATTGACTATAGGACTTTCTATGTTAGAATACAAAAAATAAAAAATAAGGAGAAAGAATGATATGTGGCTTTTTACAAAAGTAGGGTTTTTTAGTGTAACAAGGAGTCGCTATAACGACGAGGAGCTTCAGATTAGGGCGCGAGTAAAAGAAGACCTTGAAAATTTGAAGAGGTATCTCCCCTCGCTGGGCTCTATTGTGGAAATGGAAGACGCTGATTACAGATACAGAATCTACGTAAGCGTTGGAGATTTCAAAAAAGTGGTAGATAAAATCATTGACGATATAGATTACGACAACTTCAAAAACAAGGTTGCCAAAGAACAAGGTTGGAAAAGGTCGTGGCTATACGGAAATGTGTGGTCAATTATGAAAGATGCCGAAGAGCATCTCTCTGAATGACATTAATGGGAGTGGTGATTTAACAAAAACCACCACTCTCTTAGAACTCTCTGGTTTTCAATTTTTACATATTAGCTCGTATCCCATTAACAAATGTATTACTAAGAGATCTAATAACTACTGCCCTATTTTTACTTTAAAATCTGTTTGTTTTTTCCTTAATCATTTAATCTTTCCAAAACTATTTTCAAACAACTTACCTTTTCCCACCCACTTGCATAAATACACCAACATATAACAATGCAAATAAAGAAACGTTTAGAACAGTAACAATATTAAAAGCTTGCATTAATGCTATACCAATAAGACCAAAACTTATTAAAAACCCATACTTTAAAGCTCTTTTATAAAGAATTCCCATATCAGTAAAATTCTTGTATTTCTTTTTATATATAAAATAAAATGGGAAGGACAAAGACATATCAACTGCTAGGAACAAAACCCCTAAAAAAATAAAAATTTCTTTATACGATTTTGGTGATAGACCAAAAAATAGAAAATAAAACCACAAGATCCATAAAATAAGTGAAAAAATAATAGCCGATTTAACAAACTTGGGCATGGTTTGATTTTAACACTCTGATAAAATAGAGACTATATGGACACACAAACAATAATAATATTTCTAGTTTTAATTGTAGCAGCGGTAATAGCCGTAGGACTTTATCTATCATCTCAAATTAAAAAATCTGGAAGTTCTGAGGATGCTATTTTGATGGAATGGTTAAAAGACATGAAAGGCACTATGGAAAAAAATACAGAGGTTATGGAAAGACAGTTAAAAGATCAAAGAACAACTTTGGAAGAACAAATGAAAAGCCACAGAGACTCTGTAAATCAACAAACTAAATTTATATCAGAAAGACTTGAAAAATCTAGTGACGTCATAAGAGAGGTTCAAAAACAACTGGGAGGTATACAGGAGTTTGGAACCGACATAAAAGATCTAAGTAATATTTTGAAATCTCCAAAGCTAAGAGGCGGTCTTGGAGAACAATTTTTATACGAAATATTAGACAATTTTTTACCAAAGGATCTTTATAAAACACAATATAAATTCAAGGACGGTAGTATTTGTGATGCTGTAGTCATAACAGATAAGGGACTTGTACCTATAGATTCTAAATTTCCAATGGAAAACTTCAAGGCAATGATAACCTCAGAATCACAAGCCGAGAGAGATAAATTTAAAAAGGTTTTTATATCAGATGTTAAAAAAAGGATAGACGAGATATCAAGTAAATATATTTTGCCTGAAGAAAAAACTACTGATCAAGCGGTAATGTACGTACCATCAGAAAATGTTTATTACGAGCTTATTGTTAATACCCCAGAAGTTGAGGAGTATGCAAAACATAAAAATGTTGTCATGACTTCTCCCAACACACTATCTTATTTCTTGAAAGTCCTTTTGGTTGCTTACCAACAACACGAGTTACAAAAACACACAGGTGATATTTTAAAAGCCATTGCTGGGATAAAAATTGAGGCTGGAAAAGTTTTTGAAGATTTAAGTGTTTTAGAAAGACATGTTTCAAACTCATACAAATCAATAGACAGTGTTAAAAGCAGATACGTAAGGTTGCTCACTAGGATTGAAAAGGTTCAATCAATTGAAAAACCAAAAGAGGACGAAAATAATTTGCTAGAAGGATAAAAGTAAAGGGATTTAATAAAATCTATTAAATCCCTCTAAGAAATAACACTCTCCTAAGCTACAACTTCTCCTTGTGTTCTTCATAGTAGTTTAAACAAACTGCCATCAAAACCCCTAGAACTATAACTATAACAAGAATCACTACACCTATATTAACCATTTTCTCTTCTCCTTACTTATTAAGTTCACACAATTATAATGAAAATTAGATCTTTATCAAATCTAAACACCAATAATGTAAAATGGATATTGTGAAAAAAGAAAAATCTGAATTAAACGAAGAACAACTTAAAGCTGTGAAACATAAATCAGGCCCTATTCTTGTTGTAGCTGGGGCTGGGACTGGAAAAACAAGAGTTATTACAGAGAGAATAAAACACCTAATACAAGAAAAAGGTTGTAAACCCAATGAAATACTCGCACTAACTTTTACCGATAAAGCCGCTGAGGAGATGGTCTCTCGTATTGGAGATATAATGCCTCTTGGATATGAAGAACCTTGGGTTAGTACATTCCATTCCTTCGCAGATAGGATATTAAGAGAAAGAGGTATTGAAATAGGAATAGATCCTTCCTATAAAATAATTTCTGGAGCTGAACAATGGATGTTAATAAAAAAGCACCTATTCTCTCTCAAACTTAACTATTTCAGACCTTTAGGAAATCCTACCAAATTTATATCTGAGATTTTGAAATTCATATCAAAACTTCAAGATGAAAATATAAAACCAAAAGATTTAGAAGCATATGTTTATCAGGCAACATATGAGACTGATGAAGAAAAATCAAAGTATGAAGAGTTGTCATACATATACACAGAATATGAGAGGTTAAAGGTGGAAAATTCAATGATGGACTTTGGCAATATAATATCTTGGCTGATAGAGCTGTTCGCTACTCGTCCAAATATACTATCTGAATATCAAAAACAATTTAGACATATACTTGTAGATGAGTTTCAAGATACAAATTACTCTCAATATGAACTTATAAAGCTCCTTTACCCTACTGGTGAAAAAGATGAAGGCAGGAGTTTGTTGGCGGTTGGTGATGACTCACAATCAATTTATAAATTCAGAGGAGCTGCTATATCAAATATTTTGCAATTTATGGAAGACTACAAAAGTGCAGAGATGGTAACGTTAATAAAAAATTACCGATCTACCCAAGAGATACTAGATCCAGCATATAAATTAATCCAAAACAATAACCCAGATACATTAGAATCAAAATTGGGTATTTCCAAAAAATTAATAAGTGTATCTCAAGAGGAAAGAAAAAATAAAAAAGACAAAATAATTCCAGAAATAATACAAGCAGATATTGTTGAAAATGAAGTTAATACAGTAATTCAAAAAATCGTAGATATACTAGCAAAGGAACCCCAATATACTTATAAAGATATAGCAATATTAGCTAGAGCCAATAATCATTTAGACCCCTTTGTCATGGCTTTAAGGAAAAAAGGCCTACCTTATCAACTAGTTGGTAATAGAGGTCTTTACGATAGAGATGAGGTAAGAGACATAATTTCTTTAATAAAAGTGGTTGTTGATACTTCAGATGGAATGAGTTTGTACAGAGTTTTAAATATAGAAAGTTTGGATATATCTTACGAGGATATATCCTACTCTTTATCCCAATCGAGGTTTAAAAGAATTGATTTATGGGAACAATTAAAAGAATCTAAAAACGAAAAAATCAAATTTATAATTGAAAATATAGAAGATGCACAAAAGAAAACAACTAAAGCTACACCAACAGATATAACATTTGAACTAGTAAATTCAATTAAATACCTTGAGCAATTTCTAAAGGAAGAAACAGTAGAAAATGAACTGTGTATAAAGAATCTGAATCTTTTTTTAACAAAAATACAAAGATTTGAGGTTGATTATTACAACGAAGCAAAAGAAATACCCACACTTATAAATTTTATAGACTATCTTGATATGGTTATTGAGGCTGGGGAAAACCCTGCCCAAGCTGAAATAGAAGATATAGACACTATAAATCTAATGACCGTCCATTCATCAAAGGGGTTAGAGTTCCCTGTAGTTTTCATGGTAAACCTTATTTCTGGCAGATTCCCAACCAGAAATCGCAAGGACACAATAGAGATACCCGAAGATTTAATAAAAGAAACGTTACCAACAGGAGATGAACATATACAAGAAGAGAGGAGGCTTTTTTATGTTGGAATGACCAGGGCCAAAAAATATTTGTTTATGACATTGAGTAAAAATTATGGGGGTAAAAGAGACACTATCCCAAGTGGCTATTTACAGGAAACAGGTCTAAAAATTCAAGAAGTGGGGCCAGGCATAGAAGAAGATAAAGAAAAGCAAACAAGCATATTTGGTGTTGAAACAAGCTTTAGAGATCCAAAAATAATAAGGGGAGATGGGAAAGCACCACCAACAATAAGTTATTCTCAAATAGATAATTACTTAGCTTGTCCATTAAGATACAAGTTCTCTTATATTTTAAACGTCCCTACCCCTCCAAGTAGTGCGTTAAATTTTGGTAATACAATACACAACGTATTAAAAATATTTCACACTAAAAAAATGTTTGGTAATGATACTTCTTTTGAAGATTTAATAGATACATATGATAAAGAGTGGATTCCTCTGGGGTATGAAAACGAAGAACATAGAAAGGAGCGTTTTGAGTCAGGAAAGAAAATTTTAGAAAAATACTACCAAACCAATAAAGATATTGATGTACAACACCTAGGTATAGAGAAGGACTTTATACTTGATATAGACGGTATAAAACTTAAGGGAAAAATAGACAGGATAGATAAACTTCCAAACGGAAGTGTGGAAATAATAGATTACAAGACAGGAAATTCCAAAACCCAAAAAGAAGTTGACGATGATGTCCAAATGACAATATATAAAATGGCTGCAGAAGAAGCTTTAAATATTAAACCCGATTCTTTAAGTTTTTATTACCTAGAAGCTGGAGAAAAAATATCTACCAACAGAACACAAAAACAAATAGATGCACAGAAAAAGGTCATTAAAGACGTTGTTGACGGTATAAAAGAAAAAAACTTTAAACCAAACCCTGGGCAAAGCTGCAGATTCTGCCCTTATAAAAGGATATGTCCATTCTCAGAGAAGGAATAATTCTAAAACGGTAAATCTGTAAATTTTGAAAGGAGTTTCAAAATGGGGCTAAAATATTTAATATACGGATAAGGAAATTCCACATTAATACCACCAAACTTTTCTTTGAAATGACTGAAACCTCCCCAGTTTTTTGTAGCTTGTGGGAACCGTGGGTCATCCTTACCTTCTAAATCCAAAACCTTATATCCAAGGCCTTTAAAATATAAAATAGATTTCCACAGTAACTCATACCCAGCTTTAGTTTTTAACCCAGCTTCAGATGTACCTCCTGTGGAATATAAAACCATATCGTCATGACATAAATAAAATTTACCACTTAAAAGCGTTCCTTCTTGATTGTAAGATGTTACTAAATGACAGTTTTTTCCGTATATTCTTACTTTTGCTGTAAGATCCTTCATCGGTTGCACGTAGAAACGTTTCCTTTTTCCCGTCTCTTTTACTAAATTGAAATATTCAGGCAAACGTTCCTCTAAAGGGTTTTGATAAAACCTAGTAACAGTCCCCTCTCTTTGAGCCCTTCTTATAGAATACTTACCGCTATGAGATACGCTGTTCCAAAGATCTTCTTCTGACTTGGTTAAATCAATATAGATTGTTGAGGAGGGTATTAAGGGCTCGTTACTTTCTATGTAACCTGCCTGCTCCAACACTGAAACATCTTGCCCAACAAAAGGCTCTATTTTAATAAATAACGGCTTTAACGGAAGACAGTAACTTTCTATTTCCTGCAAATCTTTATTACTTAAAAGCGGTGGTCTCTGTATTTTTATTACAGATCCCAAAAAAGTCTTTATATGATATATGTTTGTACCATTAGACGTTCTATGAGATTTCCACCCCATCTCTTCTAGATATTTAGCCCATTTATCACCCTGTCTTATATCCGATTTAGGTATCATTTTAAAATATTAAGCAGTTTCCACCTGACATTATTCGCTAGTGTAAACATTTTGTACAAAGGGCCGTTGATAACATAATCATAAGAATTTATATAATTTACATGGTTTGCCCCAAATTTTTCCTTAAAAACGGAGAATCCATAATAAGGATCACTTTTATTACTCATATCTTCTGCTGCTCCCCACATATCAAACAAATCACATCCCTTATTTTTCCCAAATTTTATTGCCTCCCACCCCAATAAACAACTTGCTTGCACATCTTTATCTCTTTCAGTAGACCCACCATATGGGTAATATAGGACATTGTCATATACAAACAACATCCAAGCAGAAAGAGGCTCGCCATCATACTCAGCAACTAAGATAAACGCAGCATTCTTTTCCCTAAAAGCCTTCCAAACTTTCTCCAAATATATCCTTGTTCTCGCAAAAAACTTCTGCCTCTGCCCTGTCTCACGATATAAATTAAAGAATATATTAAAATCATCATCCTCAGTACTTGCTCTTACAACTACTCCTTTCCTTTGCGCCAATTTTATATTGTACCTGTGTTTTTTGTGCATTCCCACCAATATCTCATCTTCATTTTTTTTCAAATCTAAAAAGAAATTTCCTTTTGCAAACTCTTCCCTCGCTGATTTAACACACTTATCTTTCAATATACTCTCTGCCTCCTCTGCTCTATCACTGTTCTTTGTAACATCTGGAACATCAAAATGAATAGCAATGCAATCATTGTCCACTAGAGATTTCTCTAAAGTTTCAAAATCAATATCAAATGGGTTAACACGTGGGCAGTAAGCGTAATAATAATTTGAAAAAGGTATTTTATGCTTTGTATAGAGTATCTTCCCAGATCTTATAGCGGGAGTTCCGTAGTCATTTTTGAACTTCTCCCAAAGCTCGGATTGTAGTACATGCGTTTTCATGAGGCAAGTATAACATTGACGACACGGCTAATGTAGGATATTTTTATATTAACAACTTAATATCGCCCTAAATTTAGGACGGGATCAAAAAGAGTACAGGTTCGAAGATATCGGGCCTAAATAAGAGCCCGCTTTCAAACTAAGGTTTGACGGGCTCATGATCTAAAATTCCCCAAACTCATGTTTAAATTTACCCTGGATTTTGTCTATGTAGTGTTTCTTATCCACCAGAAAATACGAGCCCGCTCTCAGGTTTTTAAGTATTACATTAAGCCTTCCTTCTTTATCAAATCTTCTTACCGAAACATGAACTTTTGGATTTTTCAACAAAGTATAGGTAAAACCACTTTCATGTAATCTTTTAGCTAAATCATAATCTTCACCAAAACTCACGTTCTCTCTAAAACCACCTATTTTCTCAAAAGAACTTTTTTTCACACAAATAAACACACCTATTGCCCCTGGATTGGTTTTTTTTATCATCTCTAACATAAAAATATTCATAAAAAGATATATAAACTCATCTACAGGTCTATCGGAAATGGGTTTATTCCAAGTAGTTAAAACATCAACACTAGTTTCCTCTATTACTTTGTTTATCTTTTCAAGAAAATCGTTTTCTACCATAACATCGGCATCAAAAAATATTAGGTAATCATTTTTTGATTTTTTTGCGGCATAGTTTCTTTGGAAAGACACTCCACGCTCGGGGGATTTAATAAAGGAAATTGGATATTTATTTGAAAACTTCATTACCTCATTTTTTGTTTTATCTTCAGAACCACCATCTACAACAACAACTTCAAAATCCTTATGTGTTTGCTTCTCTAAACATCCTAATATTCCTCCAATGTAACCCTCTTCATTTAATGTTGGTATGCAAATACTAAACTTCATTTAATACTTTATAAAAATTAAACCACTCCTCCGCATCCAAATTTTGTGCTCGAAGTGTTGGTTCTATTTTACCTTTTTCTAACTCATCTTTCTTAAAAACCTTATTCAACATTTTTCTTGGATTTGAATAAGCTCTGTGTAAAAACCCCTCATACTTTCGTACAAATTCTGATGGTATATCAATATTCTTTAATGATAATTTCAATATCCCGCCATCTACTTCTGGAACCGGCCAAAAATCTTTAGCAGATACTTTACCTAAATAAGTAACATCAAAAAAAGTTTGCGTGAAAGAAGACATGTAGGAAGAATCTGGTGCAGTACTTTTAATCTTTTCTGCAACTTCCTTTTGTATTAATAAAACAGCAATAGCTGGTCTGTTTTTCATTTTTATAAGCTGGTGAATTATTGGTGAAGTTATGTAATAGGGAACGGAAGCTATTACTTTAACCTTCCCATCCGCGGAAAATTTGGGTAACCATTGCAAAATATTGTCGCAGTGAATTTCAAGATTATCTATATTTTTATATTTTTCCAATAACTCTAAATACAAACGCCTGTCTATTTCTACTGCATGAAATTTTCCGTAAGGAAGTTCTGTAATAATTGATGTTAGAACACCTTTCCCAGGACCTATCTCAATAACAATATCGTTTTGACTGATTTCTAGTGCGGCTACCATTTTCTTTGCAATTGTTTTATCGGATAAAAAATTCTGGCCAAGTGTTTTGTGGGGTTTGAACATATATTAATTTTACATTAGATAACAACAAGATGTTACAATTACAGTATGAGTAAAAAGACCACTGTGTATGTCATAATCTTATCTCTAGCATTGGTATCCTTAATAACAATTTGTATCTTAACAACTTCCAAAAATAAAAAAGAGGTACAACAAGAAAAAGTTCCAGAAAAAATAGAAACGGTAAAAGAAACAGAGGAACAAGAACCAGAAGAAGATGAGGTTGTTTTTTGCACCCAAGATGTAAGAAAATGTCCTGATGGTAGCTTTGTTGGCAGAGTCCCACCTAAATGCGATTTTGCTCCGTGCAAAAACACTGCCAACTGATAACGATAACTTTGAAAAACTGTTTACAAATCAGGTAAAAACACGCATCATTATTAGTACTGCTATGAATAGTATTTTTAAAAACTCAAATAAACCTTTCATAAAAATTAAACGAGAAAACATCACACCTATCGTTTCTGCTCTATCAATATCATTTTTGATATTTGTCATTGCGCTCACAAAGAATAATCAGAATAAATCTGAGAAACATAATATATTCTCTAACCCGTCTTCAAAAAACTCTACCTCAAGGTCCAATATAAGCTATAAAAAAAGTAGACCAAAATATGTAGAAGGACAGGTGGTAGTTAAATATAAAGACAGTGAGATAAGGCTATCTAACTCTGATGATAAATCCGAAGCGAACCAAATTGCAAAATTGGCAAATTTGAAAAAAGTTGGATCTGTAAAAAATATGAATGTGGAAACATACAAAATATCTGATGGCAAAAGTGTAAAAGAAAAAATAGAAGAACTTAAAAAAGATACCCGTGTTGAATATGTAGAACCAAATTATATTTACTACCCTACTTACACACCAAATGATACTCACTATCAACAACAATGGGCATTAGAAAACACAGGACAATCTTTCTTTGGAAACGCAGGTACAGAAGATGCGGATATGGATGTAAGCGATATGTGGGATATAGAAACAAAACACAAGTCAGATATAGTTGTTGCTGTTATAGATACAGGAGTAGCTATAAATCACACAGATATAAAAAATAACCTGGTACCAGGAGTAGATTTTTTAGGTAGTAGCGAACCTTATGATAAAGACGGTCATGGTAGCCATGTGGCAGGAATAATAGCCAGTATTGTAGATAATTCAGGAGGAATAAGTGGTATTAGCAGGTATAACAATGTCAAAGTTTTACCCATAAGAGCTGGGGATAGCAGTGGCTTTAATTTAACAGATATTTTGTTAAGTATCTCTTATGCAAAAACCCATGGAGTAAAAATAATAAATATGAGTTTGGGAGGTCCGAGCTATTCTGAGACATTTAGAGAAGCTATAGAAACATATCCCGGATTAGTAGTAGCTGCAGCAGGAAACGGAGGGGTTGATGGTATTGGGGATAATAATGATATTACTCCTGAGTACCCTGCTTCATATGACTTGCCAAACATAATATCTGTAGCATCTACCGATCAACATGATAATTTATCAACTTTCTCAAACTACGGTGTAAAATCCGTTGATGTTGGCGCTCCTGGTGAAAATATTCTTAGTTTGGAGGGAAAAAGGATGGTGAATATAGATTTTAACAACCTTACCCCACCAGATATAGGCGGTCTTGATGTCTCTGGAACATACCCCAACTGGGGAACTATAGAATACGGTAGCGGTAATGTAGCTTTAATCACAGATTTAAACGCTATGCTCCCATCTGGAACGTATGCCTCGGGAGCCGATTCTTACATAACACTTTCACCTTCATTCTCGATGAGTGATCCAAAACAAGTGTATATGCAATTTTTTTACGACTGTTCTCTACCGACACCTGTCGGAAACCCTGGGTTACCTAGACTATCTGTTGAAATTTATGAGAATTACTCTTGGGTAGAGGTGTTTGCGAACAACGAAACTTTTGCAGGCTATGCATCAATAGGTATCACTAATCACGTGCAAAATTATAATACTGTAAGGATTCGCTGGCAAACACCTTCTGTTAATCTCGGTAATTACGACCCAACAATACATTATGGTTGTATCATTGATGATATAAAAATTGTTGACTCAGAAGCTGCCGACGGTAGTTATCAACTAATGGATGGTACATCAATGGCTAGCCCATATGCAGCAGCCGTAGCCGCCATAATATGGGGTAAAAACCCAACTTTATCTCCAGAAGATGTCAAAAGAATAGTTTTAGAAACAGGAGACGATGTTGGAGATCTGGGTGGAAAAATACTTACAGGTAAAAGGGTGAATGCCTTCAAAGCATACCACGCTACCCCAAGTTTCGATGGTGATGATAACGATGACCCAACATTTAAGAACAGGGTTGTTTTCCATCCTGATACGAGATGTCATTGGAAAAAACCTGAACCAATAGAAAGAATAGAACTCAAGCCAGCAGAAAAAAACGGTGTAAAGGGAATGCAACTAACTTGGGTTCAAGTTGATGCAGATAGAGTTGATATAGAAATTGATGATGGTACAGGAAAATATCCATGGAAAGTATCCAACACAGAAAACGATGGTCACGAATTCTTAGCCAACGTAGCTCCTTGGCAAAATATAATTATAAAACCAACTAACCACTGTAAAAGAGGAGAAAGTAGCATAGCTATCAATCTTAATAAGTATCCTTATGGTTGGCATAAGAATACAGCCCTGGCTACAATTACCACCAATCCAGTTCAAGGAAGTACTTCAAACAATATCGCTCAAAATAAAACACAGGTACAAAACAATGTGTTAGGAGAATCAACCCAATCAGTACCAGAGACAGGGAGTGAAGAACTATTATTCATAGTAATATCTTCTATCTTGACTGGTATGGGAGCTTACTATATACACAACGGTAAATCTAGAAAACTTGCTTTAAAAGATTTTGAAAAGAAATCAACAGACAGACTTTAAGCTAATACATAGATAGGTTAACAGATAACTCGAGGGTTTAGGCTGCGATGTTCTTGTTATTCCCAACTAAAACTGTTTCTGTCGTATTCTAAATCATCTAAAAAATCTTCTTCTGATTTGTTTTTTCTAAAATGATTATTAAAACCTAAACCTTTAAAATCTATTAGATTTTCGGGTATTTCAGATATAAACCTGCTTGGAAGGTTTGTTTGTATATTTCCAAAATACAGACGCGACCTAGCATTAGTTATAAAAACCTTATTTTTCGCACGTGTGATAGCTACATAGCACAAACGTCTCTCCTCCTCTAAATCATCATTGTTGTCAGTTGAGTTTGAATGTGGGAACAAACCTTCCTCCATCCCAACAATAAAAACGGTTGGAAACTCCAACCCTTTAGATGCATGTGCTGTAAGGAGAGTAACTCTATCATTATCAAAAGTATCTTTTGATTCTGAAACAGATTCAACTAAAGAAACGCTCTCTAAAAAACCATCTAATTCAACAAAAAGGGAGGCGACTGTTCTTAACTCCTTAATGTTTTCAATTCTATTTAGAGCATCTTCTGTCCCATCATCTATCCATTTCAGATAACCAGTATCGTGCAAAATCCCATCCATTAACTCCGTGGTTGATAAATTATCTTTTTTTGAAATCCATTTCTTAATAGGTATTTTTGCAACACTCTCAATCTCTTCTAAATCCCAGCCACTTTCCTTTAGTTTCTGTGCCGTCTTTTGCCCCACCCCACGAGTAGGAGTATTTATAATCCTAGCCCAAGACACCGCATCTTTTGGATTATGGACAACTCTTAGATAAGAAACAATATCTTTAATCTCTTTTCTGGAATAGAACCTTACGCCTCCAAACATTCTATAAGGAATACTATTTTTTATGAGAGCCTCTTCAACAGCACGTGATTGGGCATTTGTTCTATACAAAACTGCAAAATCATTAAAAGACTTTCCCATCTTTATACCATCGGAGATCTCGTCCACAACAAAAGCAACTTCTTCATTACCACTATTTCCTGAAAAAACTGTAATGCGATCGCCACCAGATCTATCTGTCCATAAATCTAAATTTATATGAGTGGAATTATTTTTAATAATAGCTTTTGCAGCATCTAAAATAACCTGCGTGGATCTGTAATTCTGCTCCAAATTATAAATAACAGCGTCTTGGTAATCTCGTTGAAAATTTAAAATATTTCTAAAATCAGCACCACGAAAGCTATAGATTGCCTGAGACATGTCTCCTACAACAAAAAGGTTTTTTGATAATTCAGACAACTGTCTGGTAAGAACATATTGTGCCTTATTTGTATCTTGGTACTCATCTACAAGTATGTATTTAAACAAGGCTTGATATTTCTCAAGAACCTTAGGATCGGTATCAAAGAGTTTTACAGTAAAATATAGCAAATCATCAAAGTCCAAGGCATTGCTATTTTGCAACCTTTTTCTATATTCTGGGTAAATTTTTGCTACAGTCCTCTGATAATATCCTTGGGCATAACCTTCATAATCTTCGGCTGATATAATTTCCGATTTTGCACTTGATATGGTTTCCAAAACACCTCTTGGATTAAATCTTTTTGGATCTATTCCAAAATCTTTTATTATTTCTTTTATTACTGATACTGAATCGTCTGTATCATAAATAACAAAAGATGGTGGTATCCCGATATTAAACCCATCCCTTCTAAGTATTTTTGAGCAAACGGAGTGAAATGTACCACTCCAAGGTAATTTAAAGGATTCCGAAACCAAACCGCCCACACGTTGTTTTATTTCATCTGCGGCCTTATTTGTAAAAGTTACACAAAGTATATTAGTTTCAGAAATATTATGATTCTTGATTAAATTAGCAATTCTATGAGTTAAAACACGGGTTTTACCACTACCCGGACCTGCTACAACCAGAGCAGTGCCATCTATATGATTAACTGCATCTATTTGCTGAGGATTTAAATCTCTAAATAAATTGTTTTTACTTTCTGACACTAAAATATAATAACAAACTATTTGAACGCCACTAGTTAGTAATTTTGTTCTTGATTGCGTGCTTTAAATCAGAAGTTTATATATTTTCCTAAAGATCATCTCAATATAAAAATACTGTCTAGTTATATTTAAATTGAAAAACCTCTGGAAAACACGTAAAAACCTAGCAATTCTTAGTACAGAAAGAACATATTATGGCTCGTATTTATTACAAAACAGAAGACTACCTAGAAACAACTTCAGAAGTATTATCATCAAGGCATTCTTCTACCAATGTTTTAGGAAAATCTACAATGTTCAAGGCAGAACAGCTACATGTCCCATTACCATCGTAAACTATTTTCCAAGCACCATTTGTCTTAGCTACATAAAGAACACCACCAGACACTTCATCTAAAAACCTAACTCCCCCAACAATATAATTTCCCTCTCTTTCTGAAATTGTAACTTTTATATCTTCAACTTTTTTCTCATGTTTTTTGGCTAATAGTAAAACCAATGTTTCTATAATATCTTCATCGCTTTCATCAACCTTATTTTCTGTTACATTTTCCTTTTCCTCTAAAACATTATCTTTCTTCTCTACAACAATGTTTGAACCACTTTCTTCTTTTTCCTCAGTTTTGGACTTGGCCACGTCTTTTGACGTTTCAGTATTATCAATCTCCCTAGAATCAGAAACACCACCAGTCGGATTTAACTTTTTAGAATGTGTTCCAAACCAGTAAACACTAGCTACTAAAACCAATACAACTATAAACACAGACACTATAGGAAATAAGCTACCTTTATTAATGTTTTTCATAAAGAGATTATGCCAAAACTAAACCAACGATTCAATTATGATCAAAAATTCAATAACGGATGTTCAACTGTAATACCAAAAGTAGAAAAACCATAATCAAGTAAAAATAACATATCAAACTTCCTATTTTCACTTTTTAAAACAACCCCTACAAGCTCTACCCCTTCGTTTTCAGCATATGTTACTAAACAATACCCCGCTTCCTCGGTATAACCCGTCTTAATACCTGCCACCCCAGGATATGTGGTTAATAAATTAGTCTGGTTTTCAAGATGTAGATGTTTATGCTTTAAAGATTGGTCTAGAACAAGCTCGCTGGTTGAGACTATTCTTCTAAAATCTTCCTTCCCCATTGCATATTTTGAGAGTTTTACTAAATCTATGGCTGTACTGTAAGTTCTATCATCAAGACCGCTCGGATCAAATATTTTTGTGTCAGTCATACCAAGCTCTTCTGTTTTCATATTCATCCACAAAACAAAAGTTTTTACACTACCTGCAACCCCCTCTGCTATTGCATAAGCGGCATCATTTCCAGAATTCAACATCATCCCATACAAAAGCTCCTCCAGTGTGTAAACTTCCCCACTTGTTATATTCATAGTGTTTTCACCTACGCTAGCAACTTTTTCAGTTATAAATATTTCTTCATTTAAATTTTTATGTTCAAGAGCAACTACTGCTGTTAATATTTTCACTACACTGGCTATCCTCATTTCTTTAGATGAGTTTTTTTCATACAATATTTTTCCGCTATTTATATCAACTAAAACAGCGCTTTGAGCAGAAAGTTCTGGAGCGTTTCCTGTTAATACAACTTCATTTGGAGACCAATCAGATGTTAAGTTTTCCTGTTTTAACAATGTAGAGTAATAGTTGTCTTTAGACATATCCTTGGTAAATACGTTGCCTTCTTTGAAAAGATTTTTAAAAAGGATTAAACCAGAAATGAAAAACATCACCACAACAATTAAAATTATTCCAAAGGTAATGTTTTCTTTTTTATTAATATCTTGCATACGGAGCAAACAAAGTTTATGTTATCATATAGCGTGTAAGTTTCCCCAAACAAAAAAACTTGGGGTTATAAGGAGAAAAATATGATTAAATTAATAGATTTTTATGCAGATTGGTGTGGGCCTTGCAAAGCTATGGCTCCTATTTTTGAAGAAATAGAAACAGAATACGCAGACAAGGTAACATTTGAAAAGGTGGATGTTGAATCAGACAATGATTTGGCAGCACAATTTGGAATAATGAGTATCCCTACATTTGTCATTCTGAAAAATGATAAAGAGGTGGATAGAAAACTAGGTGCTATGCCAAAAGATATGTTAAAAAGTTGGATAGATTCACATATAAAGTAGTATCATATTAGTATATGGAAAATAAAACTGCCCAAATAGCTATAAATGGATTCGGAAGGATAGGTAGAGCATCCTTTAAAATTGCTCTGGAAAAAGGCTTAAATGTCGTTGCAATAAATGACATTGCCAACCCCAGAGTTTTGGCACATCTCCTAAAATATGACACTGCTTACGGTGTGTATGATAAAGACGTTTGGCTAGAAGAAGATGGAAAAATAGTACGTTTAGAAGAAAATGACGGTGGGAAAGAATTTTTCAATATAAAAGGAACGGAAAATTTTATAGTTGTTGATGGTAAAAAAACAGCTATGTTCTCAGATAAAGACCCTGCTAATCTTCCTTGGGGAGATCTTGGTGTAGATGTGGTTCTTGAATGCACTGGAAAATTTACAAAAGATGATGCTGCTTTAGTACACATCTCTTCAGGAGCTAAAAAGGTTGTTGTATCAGCCCCAGTAAAAGGCGGTACTATCCAAACCTTCATGATGGGTGTTAACGATTCTCAATACCTAGGTCAAAATGCAATATCAAACGCATCCTGTACTACAAACTGCATATCCCCAGTTCTAGCAATCATAGATTCAAATTTTAAAATATTAAAAGCCGGAATGAGTACAATACATGCTGTAACGGCTAACCAAAATGTTGTAGATAGCCCACCATTTGGAGAGAAAGTTGACATGAGAAGAGCAAGGGCTGCTGGTTACAATATTGTTCCTACTACAACAGGTGCTGCAGATGCTACAGGAGACGTATTACCAAATCTAAAGGGCAAATTTGATGGCACATCTTTAAGAGTTCCTATAATAACAGGCTCAATTGTTGATATAACAGCGCTACTAGAAAAAAACGTTACTAAAGAAGAAGTAAACAAAGTATTTGAAGGTGCAGCAAAAGACCCCAAATACATGAATGTCATAAAAGCTACGTATGAGCCACTCGTTTCATCTGACATAATAGGTGACCCACATTCCGCAATAGTTGATCTTTCCATGACTACAGTCATAGATGGAAATATGTTGAAAATATTTGCTTGGTACGACAATGAGTGGGGATACAGCTGTAGATTAGTAGACATGGCAATAATGATGGTGTCATAAGCATATCTTGATGTTAGAATAATTGTTATGAAAACATTATCCGAAGCCCCTATAAGTAAAGGTGTTAGAGTTTTTGTCAGATGTGATATAGATGTTCCTATTAACAACGGAGTTATAGAAGAACCTTTTAGATTAGAGTCATCACTAGAAACATTAAAATATATTATAGAAAAAGGTGGGATACCTGTAATAGCAGGTCACATTGGAAAACCAAAGGGTGAGTATGTAGAGGAACTTAGTACAAAACAACTACTCCCCTATTTTACAGAAAAATTAGGTCCGAAAAAATTTGAATTATTGGAAAATCTTAGATTTAACCCAGGAGAAGAAGAAAATAATGAAACTTTTTCTATTGAACTTGCATCAAAAGCTAATATTTACGTCAATGAAAGCTTTGCAACATCACACAGAAAACACGCTTCAATAGTTGGAATAACAAAGTTATTACCATCATACGCTGGGTTTAACCTAGAAAAAGAAGTTTTTTCATTAAAAAAAGTTATGGAAAACCCCGACAAACCACTTTCCATAATAATTGGGGGTATAAAACTGGAAAGCAAGCTCCCGATGGTTGAAAGATTTGAAAAAATTGCAGATTTTATTATGTTGAGCTCAATATTATCAGCCAATTGGGATAAAGAAGTTACTCAAAATATACTATTATCCGATAATGCTAACGAAGACTCTTTGGATATAGATGAGAGCACAATAAAAAAATTCACAGAAGCTATAGATAAATCTAAAACAGTTTTATGGGCCGGGCCTTTAGGAAAATATGAAGAAGAACAGTTTATAGTAGGAACGAAGAAAGTAGCTCAAAAGATAGCTGATATGACGCAAGAAGGTAATCTCTTCTCTGTCGTAGGAGGTGGCGATACCGTAACAGCAATAAATAAGTTGGGATTATTAAACAAATTTAGTTTTGTTTCAACCGGAGGAGGGGCTATGCTGGACTTTCTATCAGAAGGTACTTTGGCTGGAATAGAAGCTCTCAATCAATAAGATAATGACAAAAATACTAAAAACTACAGGAAATGATAAGTGTACTGGGTGTGAGATGTGTGTTTTTGAAGCTCAGAGACAGTTAAAAAAAGTGGGTCTTGAAGACTCTCTCATAAGAGTTTTTAGAGGCAAAGATGCTGATACAAACGCCATTAAATTTGATATAGAAATAGATCCTAGATCAAATGTTCTTGATATTGAAAAAATAGCATCTATCTGCCCAAGAGAAGTGCTGGGAGTAGTAGAACAATGACAGATACCAGTGTAAAAAAAGTCGTAATTATAGACCTAGAAAATAAAACATCTGAAACCAAAAGTTTTACCGATTTAAATCCCTATTTTGGCGGTACTGGTGTTGGTCTTAAACTTTTAGAAGTTTATCATGATAAAAACCCGCTAATATTTTCTGTAGGACCTTTAAATGGCTTCTTCCCATTTGCCTCTAAAACATCTATTGTTTTAGATAACAACGGAGCTATTGAAGACATATACATAGGAGGAAACTTATCAACAAGAATAAAATTTGCAGGAATAGACTCTATATTATTCCACGGCAAATCATCAGATGAGGTTGTTGTAGAATTACAAAATACAGATGTTTTATTCCATACTAAAGAGACAGACATACAATCTTTAGGGCTTCCAGGAAAAAGATCTCAAATATGTGTAAACAAAGATAAAATACAAGCGGACGAGTACTTTACTACCCCAGACCTTTATCTAGAAAAAGCACTTTTGGATAGAAATATTGTTGGTTTATCAATAACAGGAACTGAAAACTACACGGTTGATAATTTTGAAGATTACAAGAAGCTTTATGAAAATATTATGGAAATGAGTAATGATCTAAGAGTTATCAAAGAAGGATACCCCTCTTGTTCTAACTGCCCAATGGGATGTAACAGATCTAAAGTTGGTGAAATAGGAGGCAATGTAGTTATAAATAGTCTTGTGGCATGTCAGTTTGCCGATAAAATATACACTGATATAGGTATGGTATTTTCTTGTCTAAATACGTTGGGTTATAACTACACACATGAAGACATAGAAAACCTTCCTAAACTTATAGAAGAGACAATTAAAAAAATATCTGAATTATGAAATACGTTATAGCAAATTGGAAAATGAATATGGGGTCAAAAGAGATATTGGGGTGGTCAGGGGCATTTAGCAAAAAATATAAAAATATAAAAAAAGACTGGAAAAAAAGAAAAATAATTGAGGAAAGATGGCCCCGTGTGATAATCTGCCCTTCTTTGATATACGTCCCTGCAATGTGCGATATAGCAGGAAAAATGGGCGTAAACATTGGTGTTCAAGACGTGTCTTCACTTGACAGAGGTGCTCATACAGGGGATACAGGTGCTTTTCAAATAAAAGATTTTTGTAGATACGCAATAATAGGCCATAGTGAAAGACAAGAAAACATAGAAGATGTCATAAAAAAACGAGACCTGTGCTTAAGAGATAACATTACCCCAATCATTTGTTTTGTTAACCCAGCTGATTTACCATCCCTTCACAAAGAAGGTTGCATAATAGCTTGGGAAAATCCTCAAAATATATCTGTTGGAGGGGTTTATAGATCAGAAGAACCAGAAAAAATAGAGGCTATTGCAAAAGAAATAAGAAAAATAATACCCTCCGAAACACCGTTGATATACGGAGGATCTGTAAATGAAAAAAACGCTTCTCAAATATCCAGAATAAGGGAAATAGATGGGGTCTTAGTAGGAAATGCAAGCCTTGATTCAGAAACATTTACGGATATAATTCGATACTACGTTCAGGATTAGTTTTTACAAAATAACGAATGAAATATACAGATATATCAAAACAACAGAAAATTTACGTAAAAAGGGCAAACGAGAAAAACAACGGTATTGCCAAAGTATTTCTACTTATAGGCATTTTGATTTTCATAGGCATTGTTTTCTTCTTTTTTAAAGATTCTATTAAAAAAGCTTTTAATCCTATAAAAATAGTGGGAGGGTCGTCACAATCAAAAACAAACCTAAAACAAAGTGATGGTAGAACCAACATACTAGTACTAGGATCTGATAAAAGAAGTTTGGGTATTGAAAGCGGCAGAAATACACTTACTGACACGATACTTGTGGCATCTATAGGTAAAGTAGACAACGATGTAGTATTAATTTCCCTACCACGAGATTTGTGGATAAACAACTATAAACTAGAAAATGGTTACACATATTCATCAAAAATAAATGAGGTTTATGCCAATTCAAGTGTAGAAGAGTTGAAGATACAAATGGAGAACGTACTTGGTATACCGATACATTATTACGCAACCGTTACTTTTCAATTATTTGAGGAAATTATAGATACTCTTGAAGGTGTTGATATAAACGTAGAAAAATCTTTCACAGATTATGAGTACCCTGTTGAGGGTAAAGAGGGTGATTTTTGTGGAAAAACAGAGGAAGAAAAAGAAGAAATTACAAAGAAAATAATTGAAAATGGCGGCTCTTACACAGAAGATGGGAAAACAATAAACTTTTTAACAGCGTTTCCATGCAGGTATGAAACGATATCTTTTAATCAGGGGGTACAAAAAATGGACGGAAAAACTGCTCTAAAATATGCAAGGTCTAGACATGGAAACAACGGGGAAGGAAGTGATTTTGCGAGATCAAAAAGACAACAGGGGGTGATAATGGCAATAAAAAATAAGGCATTATCCGTAAACACCTTGTTAAACCCAATAAAGCTAAAGGAAATTTACAATCAATACGTGTCTAATGTTGAGACAGACATTGATTTACAGGATATACAAAGCTTTTACCAACTCTCACAAGACTTAAGCTTTGAAGATATAAAATCTATAGTTATAGACACTGGGGATAATGCTGATGAGGGGGGGCTGTTATATCACCCAACAGATTCAACATTATATGGAGGGGCTTGGGTCTTGGTTCCACAAGCGGGTGATTTTTCACAAATACATGCGTACGTACAAAAATATCTTTTTGGTAATAAATAAAACTTACTCTGTTAAAATAGACCAATGATATACATAGTCCACGGTGAAGACATATCAAAATCCAGAATAATGATCCAAAACCAACAAAATAAATGCGGCGGGACACGACAGGAAATGTCTATTTCAAGTGTAACTCCAGAGGGTCTTTATGAGATATGCTGCTCTAACGATTTATTCGGAACACCTCCTTTTGTTGTTTTAGATATATCTGGCACAGGAAGAGCTAGCTTAGAACCGTATATAGAAAAAATAGAAAGGATACCTGAACAAACAACTCTAATCATTCTTTCTAACAAACAACTCACTAAAACCAACGCTTTTATTAAAAATGCAGGAAGACTTAAGGCTAAACTAAACTTAAACGAACTAAAACCTCAAAGTAATATTTTTAAATTTGTTGATGCTGTATTTTATAAACAAAGAGAAAATGCTTATTTAGAACTCTCTAAACTCATTAATGACAGCGTGTCCTCTTTTGAAATAATACCCATGATGTTTTACGGATTAAGAAATGTTTCCACATCAAAATTTAATAGCCCATCTTATAACAAATCATCTGGATTTATAAAAAACAAAGCTCGTAGCCAATCTCTTTTATTTTCAGAGCAGCAACTAATACACATATACGAGGAACTCAGAAAACTAGATATGAAGTCAAAGATTGGTGAGATTGATGAGGATGTATTGGTTCCAATGGCAGTGGAAATAGTGTTAAACTCTTAATAATGCCTTCTAACAAAAACAGTAAAAAAATTTACATAAAAGACAAGTCCTTTGATCCTATATACAGCTCGGTAAACTACCGATTCTTGTTTAAAACAAGAATATTATCCGGACTTTTAATGTCCCTAGGGTTTCTAATCCTTGGAACGCAAGTGATACTCCCGTTGGTATATTTTAAAACTCAAGACACAGTTGTAAAACCCATGGAACAAACAGTACTTGGCCTAGCCACAGGGTTTAAGGACTTCACTTTTAAGGAACTTGAGAACAAAGGTGGGGAAATTCCAAAAGAAGAAAACGATATTCCAGAATACTTTAATATAACAATACCAAAGCTTGGTATAAAAAATGCACTAGTTAAGAGCGAGTATGATGGGCCCAGCCCAGATGAATTCATAGGTCACTACAAAGGCTCGGCATTACCAGGTAAAATAGGAGATTCTTTCATATATGGTCATTCCGTTTTACCTTGGTTTTTTAACCCCAAAAATTACAAAACTATATTCTCAACACTTGGAGACTTAGAAAAAGGTGATAAAGTCTTTATAAAATACAACAACAGAGAATTAACATATACTGTTGAAGATAAAAATGTTTTAAAACCGTCTGATGTATTTCCACTGTCCGGATGGAAACCAGCGTATTTAAATACCTCTACAATAAGTCTTATGACTTGCTGGCCTGCAGGAACAAAAACCAACAGACTGCTAATAAGAGCTTCTTTGGATGATTAAAGGTTAAGGATTTAACTTATAAACCCTTGGATGCATTTCTCTCAAACGTACTTAAAGCTATTTTTCTAGGGTCTTTATAAACAAAAACCATGGTAAAAGCAAAAAGTACAAGAGATAAAACCAAACCAACAGTTACACTCGTTACACCTGTCTCAAGACTCGCACTAGTAGTTGTCTGTGGAGCTGTAGAAGCATCACTAACATAAGTACCTGAAGGAACAGCGTCTGATCCAGACAAAACTTGTCTGTACTCAGTGTTTGGTTTAGCACTAGCAATAGAACCAAAAACAGTTTTATCCTTAGAAGTATCACTTGAAGCATCCGTTACAGGATTACTTGACTCCTCTTCCTTTACAAAAACGTTTGATATTGAAGGATCTGAAGAATTCTCAAGCTGGTTGGATTTATAAGTCATGAGGTAATACGCAGCGCTGAAAATTATAAGAGATATAGACAAGGTCAAAATAAAAGTACTAAGACCTTTAGTCTGCTGAGATTTTATACTGTAACTATTATTATTTGTTTTCATAGGCAGGGTTCTTTAACTTATTAAAGAAATCTATATCAATATTAACATTCAAAGGTATCGCTCTGTCAAGTACTGAATTTGAAAGAAAAAAGTCTTTGTCTAGTTTTTTCATACCAACAGCCAACCAGATAAGTAATGTTAATAAAAATATGGCTACAGTTATAAATAAATTTTTCATTATTTGTCCATTATGAAAGATCTTATTTGTATATTTAACATGTCAGTTACTTCTCCAACTGAATATCTAATCAGCTCTATCTCATTTAATTTAGCAGAACTCTCTAACCTACTTATCATGTTAATCGGATCGCCCTTTCCTACTAAATTAAGACTCAATACGACACTAGAATCTTTATTCTCACCAAAATTTAATTTATCCATAAAATAACCACTCTCTCCAGATATAGCAGACATTTCCACAAGATAGTTTTGAGATCTAAATTCTGTAGGAACAAAATTCTCCAATAAATAGATGTCCTCTTCTACGTAATCTACCTTTTCTTTTATTTCTTTTAATTTTTTTAAGTTTTCTTCCATGGAAATATTACTTTTATACAAACTGTCTACAAGGGAAAAGTTTGAAATCAGTATTTTTGTCACAGGATAAAGACCCAAGAAACCAAAGACAACCAAAACTAAAACTCCCCAAACTACATATATTTTAGCAGCAGTGACTTCGTTTGAAAAAATCCTTTTTAGTGAGTTTAAAATGTTTTCCATTATTTAAAACCTCCGTGAATTGACACGTTAAAAGCATCTTTTTCGGTACTCATAGTCGCAGACTGAATTGTTATATCTGAAACCATACCACCCTCTACACATGCTGTAATAAATTTGGTAAAAGAAACGGCATCTTTAACGGAAAAATTCATTGTAAATCCGTAATAATCCATATCAAGATTTTTAATCTCTACATAATCTCCTCTTTTTTCTAAAATATATTTGAATTTATCTAAGAGAAGCTTTCTACTACCTAAAAAGTCCTTATAAGCAACTATTTTTTCATCTATATTTTTTGCCCGAATCTCTATGTCATCATAAAGACTCATTTCGGATACTAGTTTGTCCTGCCAACGTTTTTGATAGTTAACAACATAAGAAAGAGCGAAATTTAATAATAAAACGACAACAAAAACAACACTAACAAAAACTATTGATTTTCTAACCCACTTTATCACAGGACCTGCATAGCTCGGAGATATGATATTAGTTTGAGAAAAAGGTATTAAATTAAAACCCTCATCAAAGGAGTCATCAGCATTACTTGGTCTTTTTTCCTGAGGAACGCTTTGAGACTGCGGACTCTTTTCCGCTTTCTTCTTGAAGATTGAGGGCAGCAACTTTTCTAGCATATATAGATTTTACCCTATTTGCTTTATTTTTATGAATAGTTTTTTCTTTAGAAGCTTTATCTAAGTATTTCTGCAATAAAACAAATTTTTCCTTTAACGAATCCTTCTCTTTAGCTGCTATAGCTTTGGACAAAGACTTTCTCGCGGACTTATATTTCATCTCCCACCTATCATTGTGGGCTTTCTTTCTAGCCGAAGATCTAATATTCTTTTTTGCTGACTTAGTATTTGCCATAATCGGGTTGTATAATATCATAACTACGCCAAAGTAAAAAGTACATTAAATAATAAGGGAAATGAAAATAGAAAATAAAAATACAAACGGCTTTTTATTCAAAGCACAAAACACTATACTTTCAGCCGCAGTAATACTTGGTCTGGCCAGTGGTTTTAGTTCTATTCTAGGACTAATTAAAACACGTCTATTAGCTAAATATTTTAGTGTATCTAGAGAATTAACTATCTTTTACACAGCTGACAAAATACCAAACTTAATGTACTCAATACTTATACTTGGTGCTATATCAACTGTATTTATACCTGTTTTCACAGGGTTGTTAAAAAAAGATGAGGGAGAAGCATACAAGACAGCATCCTCAATAATAAACTTTACTCTTTTATTTTTTATACTAGTGGGAACAGTAATATTTTTTATGTCTCCAACCATAATAAAGCTTTTATCCGTAGGAACGTTCTCAAAAGAAGAAATAAATCTTGGATCTAACATAATGAGAATAATGCTTGTTTCACAAATATTTTTAGTTCTGGGGAGCCTTTTAACAAGTGTTCTTCAATCATTTAAATATTTTATTATCCCCGCCCTTGCACCTGTTTTCTATAACATAGGTATGATATTAGGAATTGTATTTTTATCTAATAGGTTTGGAATATACGGGGCAGCGGTGGGAGTACTTATAGGATCTATTCTCCACTTTTCTGTACAGCTCCCTCTTGCAAAAAAAACCAAATTTAAATACTCCCCCATCATCAACTTTTCTGATCATAATTTTAGAAATACATTCAAATTAATACCTGCTAGAATAACGAACGTTCTTATATCTAACGTTACACAAACAATAAACAATAGTCTTGCTATTTTAATATCCTCTTCTTCCGCTATATATTTGAAGTTTGCAGATCAACTACAAACATTTCCTGTAAGTTTGTTTGGTGTATCTATGGCAGCGGCAAGCCTACCAACACTGTCCTCACAAGCTGCTCATGAAGACAGGGAAAAGTTTAAAAATACTTTTTTAACATCGTTCCATCAAGTATCATATCTTGTACTACCAATTAGTGCCATTCTATTAATATTAAGGGTACCAGCAATAAGGATCGTGTACGGAGTTAGTAACTTTCCATGGGCATCTACAATAAGGACTGCTCAAACACTAGCTTTTTTCAGCATCTCAATATTTCCACAAAGTATTGCCTATCTTACATCCCGAGCTTTTTATGCCCTAAAGGACACAAAAACCCCCGTCGTTATTAATACAATAACCGCGGTTATAAATATTTTACTAACAGTGTTTTTTGTCACCAATTTAAAACTTGGTGTATGGAGTATAGCTCTTGCATACACTATAACTTCTGTCATGGATGCCTTTTTACTCATAATTTTTTTAGGGAAAAAAGTAGGAAAATTCGACAACAAAAAACTTTTCATACCTCTCACAAAAATACTATGGTCTACTGCCATAATGGGGGTAACACTCTACTTACCGATGAAATTTTTAGATAACTTTGTGTTGGACACTACAAGAACAATAAATCTTTTAATCTTAACTGTAATAGCAGGAATAACAGGAATGGCTACATATCTGCTTATTACTCACTTATTGAAAGTTGAGGAGATAGAACTTTTTTACAAGCTTCTTAGAAGATTAAAAATTACAAAACAAGACATAAAAACAGAAGCTGTAAATTTAACCGCAACAGAACAAGAAACTGTATAATCACCTAATGGATCAGCAAAGGATTAGAAATTTTTGCATAATAGCCCACATAGACCACGGTAAATCTACTGTGGCAGATAGAATGTTGGAAATAACCAACACAGTAGATAAAAGGAACCTTGTTGAACAAACACTAGACTCAATGGATTTGGAAAGAGAAAAGGGAATAACAATAAAACTCAAGGCTATAAGAATGGAACACAACGGGTACCAACTAAACCTGATAGATACTCCCGGACACGTTGATTTCTCGTACGAAGTTTCTAGATCTCTTGCCGCTTGTGAGGGAGCTGTTCTTCTTGTAGATAAAACACAAGGTATACAAGCCCAAACAGTTTCTAATTTTTATAAAGCTGTAGAATCAGGATTAAAAATAATACCAGTTATAAATAAGGTAGATCTACAAACAGGAGACTTAGAAACACTTAAAGATGATATATCAAAGACCTTTGGGTTAGAAAAAGGAGACACATTGTGTGTTTCAGGGAAAACAGGCCAGGGAGTAGAAGAACTTCTCAATAAAATAATATTAGATATACCCGCCCCCTCCGGACAAAAAAACACAAACCCCAGAGCTCTTGTTTTTGATTCCTATTACGATGAATATCTGGGGGTCGTAGCAAATGTAAGGGTTGTTGATGGTAACTTTGAAGTAAAGCAAAACACAAAACTTAAGTTTATGGCAACAAACACAACGTCTTCTCCAGAAGAAATTGGGTACATAAAAATGAAAAGGGTAAAAACAGGAAAAATATCAACAGGAGAGGTTGGTTACATAGCAACAGGGTTGAAAGATATAAAAGCAGTTAAGGTTGGTGATACGGTCGTTCTCGAAGAAGATAGTTTGTCTGGACCACTTCCTGGTTACAAGGAAATTAAACCCTTCGTGTTTGTCTCTATCTATCCAATAGATAATTCAAAATCATCTCAATTAAGAGAGGCTCTTGAGAAACTGTCTCTATCAGACTCTTCCCTATCATACGAACCTGAGAACAACACTGCTCTTGGATTTGGGTTTAGATGCGGTTTTTTAGGTTTACTACATGCTGAAATAATTCAAGAAAGGTTAGAAAGGGAATATAATCTTAGCCTTATATCAACAACTCCCGCAGTAAGATATAAAATAATAAACACAAAAAATGAAACTTTGTTTATAACCTCTCCAGCAGATTTACCAGATATTACTAAGGTCAAAGAAATACAAGAACCTTGGATATTGTGCAAAATAGTGTGCCCAGCTCTCTACTCAGGCCCGGTGATAAAACTTTGCACCGAAAGAAGGGGCTTGTTACAAAAAATGGAATACCCAAACGAGAACACTGTCTTTTTTGAATACGAATTACCTTTAGCAGAACTTGTTTACAATTTTTTTGATGACTTAAAAAGCGTGTCTTCTGGGTTTGCTAGCCTTGATTATGATTTCTTGGATTACAGAGGTGTCAATGCAGTAAAGTTGGACATACTTGTACATGGAGAGGTTGTTGACCCGTTAACAACTATCGTTTTAAAAAACAAAGCCCAAGAAATAGGAAAGTCATTAATTAGAAAATTAAAAGACATAATACCTAAACAGCAGTTTGCTGTCTCTTTGCAAGCTGCAGTAGGTGGAAAAATACTTGCAAGAGAGGATATCCCCGCATTAAGAAAAAATGTCTTAGCTAAAATGTCTGGGGGGCACAGAGAAAGGAAAGACAAGTTACTGGAGATACAGAAGAAAGGGAAGGCCAGGATGAAAAGAATTGGAAAAGTAGATATACCTCAAGAAGCGTTTAGGCAAATACTCACAAAGTAGGGCTACCAATATAAATGGTATCAGTAGCCCCTAATGCTGTACTAACTCGTTTATTTTCTCTTAATCAAAAGCTATTTTCATTCAGTAAGCTCACAATCTCCTGCTCCACAAACAGTGTAGCTTCCGCTATTTCAAGTGTCTTAAGAAATACTTTCACAAAAGTAAGACAAAGGTCTTTTATTGTCTCTTCTGACAAAAAGTTCTCTTTATGATAACCATCACTCAACAACTTATAATACATCCGTGAAGCCATAAGCTGAAGCGCGTAGTGTTTTTGTTCTTCAGTTTTCTCTTGGATATTTAGCTTTTCTTCGCGCTGCACATAAGATATTGAGGATTCTTTAAGATCAGCAATCCAAGAATCTCTTATTCTAAGAGATAGTGATTTCGCACACGACACATTCTCTAAATTAGGCTTTTTACACATCCTTTTCTCCTTCATTTTGTTAGATTTGTAAGGGATTCTACTATGACCTATATAAAAATGCAATTGAAAATGCTCTTGACACTTTTAGCACTCGTGATATATTACTGATAATATGCTTACGGACAGACAAATAGAATTGCTCCAAGCAATAATAAGCGAATATATTGATACTGCAGAACCTGTTGGCTCTGTAGAAATAGTTAAAAACCATAATTTAAGATGTTCCGCCGCCACAGTTAGAAACGAGATGGCAAAACTCATAGATTTGGGTTTTTTGGAAATGTTACACACTTCTTCTGGGAGGGTTCCTACAAAAATGGCTTACAGACTATACATTGAGGATCTGATGGAAGAAGAAGAAATACCTGTTCTTCAAGAAGTAGCATTAAAGCAAAGGCTTTGGTCAAATAGATTTGAATTTGAAAAATTACTAAGAGAAACGACTTTAGCACTGTCTGAGGCGACTGATTGTTTATCTATAGCCACCACAGATGATGGGTTTGTCACCTACTCTGGAGCGGTCAATGTTTTGGAATACAAAGAATTTTGGGATATAGATGTTGCAAAAGCAACATTAAGAATATTGGATGATTACGGAACATTAAATAAAATATTTCAAAGTATTTTACCTGGACAAGACGTGTACACACTAATTGGAGACGAGATCCCAGTAGAAAACCTAAGTAAAAGCGCAATAGTATTTTGTCCTTTAAGGGTAGGAGAAAAATCGGGGAATATAGCCATTCTTGGTCCTGCAAGAATAAACTATTCAAAAATAATCCCGATCATAAAATATACTAAGAAGATATTAGAGGAATTAGGAGGATCCTGGTAACACAAACAACTTAAACAACTGCCATGAAGGAAGATAAATCCATGAAAAAATCAAAAGACGATATAGATATGCAAATTAAGGAGTTGGAAACAAAAATAGTGTCCTTAGAAAACAATTGGAAAAGAGCTGTTGCCGATTATAAAAATCTTGAAAAAAGAACTGCAGAAGAAAAAACCAATTACATGCATTTTACAAAAAGCCAGGTTATTAAAGAATTCTTACCATTTTTTGATAACTTAGAAAGACTTGAAGACCACACAAACGATGAAGGTTTGAAGCTAGTTATAAAAGATTTAAAAAACACATTAAAAAACATGGGTGTAGAGGAAGTAGATGCTTTAGGAAAAGATTTTGACCACAACACCATGGAAGCCATGGAATTAAAAAAAGGCGAAAAAAATAAAGTTTTAGAAATATACCAAAAAGGTTATTTATTAAATGGAAATTTATTAAGGCCAGCCAAAGTGGTTGTTGGCCAAGAATAGGAGGAAACATGTCTAAAATAATAGGAATAGATTTAGGAACTACAAATAGTTGTATGTCCGTCATGGAAGGTGGTTCTGCAAAAGTAATACCAAACGCAGAAGGTTCTAACACTACTCCATCCATAGTTGTTCCTGATCAAAATATCGTGGGCATACCCGCTAAAAGACAGCAAGTTGTGAACCCAAAAAACACTGTATTCTCTATTAAGAGATTGGTGGGTAGGAGGTATGATGATCCTGATATACAAAAAATAAAGGATAGTTACCCATACGAAATTGTAGAAGGGAAAAACGGCCTTGCTTGTGTTGAAGTAGAAGGCAAAATTTATACACCTCAAGAAATATCTGCAAAAATACTGTCTAAAATGAAGGCTGATGCGGAGGCTTTCTTGGGTGAAAAAGTAACAAAAGCGATAATTACTGTACCTGCATACTTCAATGACTCTCAAAGAACTGCAACAAAAGAAGCTGGTCAAATAGCAGGTTTTGAGGTAGATAGAATAATAAACGAACCTACTGCGTCTTCACTAGCTTACGGATTAGACAAAAAGAAAAATGAAAAAATAGTAGTTTATGACCTTGGTGGCGGTACTTTTGATGTATCAATTCTTGAAATAGGGGATGGGGTGTTTGAAGTTAAAGCAACAAACGGAGATACCTATCTTGGTGGTGATGATTTTGACCAGAAAGTTATAGATTGGTTATTGGAAGAGTTTAAGAAGGAAAACGGTGTTGATATATCAAAGGATAGACAAGCAATGCAACGGCTTAAGGACGCAGCAGAAAAAGCCAAGATTGAGCTTTCATCAACAATGGAAACAGAAATAAACATACCATTTATTACAGCAGACAGTTCGGGACCTAAACACTTAAACATAAAACTAACTAGAGCAAAACTTGAGCAACTGGTTGACGATTTAATACAAAGAACAAAACTCCCTATGGAAAACGCTCTTAAGGACTCTGGCTTAAAGAAGGAAGACATTGATGAAGTGGTATTAGTTGGGGGAATGACAAGAATGCCAAAAGTAACCCAAACAGTTAAAGAGTTTTTTGGTAAAGAACCAAACAAAAGCATAAACCCTGATGAGGTAGTCGCACTTGGTGCTGGTATACAAGGTGGTGTTCTGTCAGGAGATGTAAAAGACGTCTTATTGCTTGATGTCACACCATTAACGCTTGGAATAGAGACACTTGGTGCAGTTTCAACACCTTTGATAAACAGAAATACCACAATACCTACTCAAAAAAGTCAGGTGTTCTCTACTGCAGCAGACAATCAAACAAGTGTTGAGATTAATGTTTTGCAAGGTGAGAGAGAAATGGCGGCAGATAACAAATCTTTAGGAAGATTTATGCTTGACGGAATTGCTCCCGCTCCAAGAGGGTTGCCTCAAATTGAGGTTACGTTTGATATAGATGCAAGTGGAATTTTAAACGTAACAGCAAAAGATAAAGCTACAGGTAAAGAACAGAGGATTACTATTCAAGGAGGTACAGGGTTGTCAAAAGAAGAAGTAGAAAAAATGGTAAAAGAATCAGAAATGCATGCCGACGAGGATAAAAAGAAAAAAGAAGAGGTTGAGGCAAGAAATCTAGCTGACGGTCTTTGTTATACCGCAGAGAAATCTCTCAAAGATGCTGGAGATAAAGTTCCAGAGGATGTTAAAAAAGATATAGAAGAAAAGGTCAAAAATATAAGAGATGGTCTGCAAACAGACAGCTCTGATGTCTTGAAACAAAAAACCCAAGAACTATCCAGCTCATTGCAAAAAATAGGAGAACACTTGTACAAACAAGGTGGTCCTGAATCTACAAGTAGCAGTACTGAAAATAAAGAAGGTTCAGAGAATCAGAAAAAGGACTCTGAGGAAGATAAAAACGACCCTGTAGAAGGTGAAATAGTAGAATAAGTCACTTTAGAGTATAAAAGTTATACATAATGTGTGTTTGCCTTTTATTTAAAAGGCAAACACATCAAGAGAGGGCCCCGCATTCTGCGGGGCCCTCTTAATTTCTACTAAAAACTAAAACCCCTAAACTAAACAGCCTCATCTTCCATATAAGACTCGGTATCTTCTTCCATGGAATCCATCACTTCAGTGGATGTTTCAACAACACTCTCTACAGGAGCGGTTTCTTGTTGTTTAACAGGATCTTGAACCACAATGTTTCTAACACCTACTCCAGGGATTGACCCCAAAACACTATCATCATCACCAACATCTTCGTCTGATTGTAAGTTTTCTTCTAAATCTAAGTTCTCGTTACTTTCCTCAGAAAAACCCCCATCTCCTTGAACAGCACTAAAATCATTATTTTGATTTTCTTCCATTTTTAAATCCTTTTTAAATATTTACCTACAAAAAGTATAGCAAAATATTGACTGTTCTAGTAAGCAACGGGTATACTTTAACTAAATTTATCTGCCCTTATACACCACCCTGTCGTGCTGTTTTGGGCAACGGAAACCCAAAATGGAAACATTAGAAATAATACTAATCATAGTCAGAATAGCTACATATGTTGCTGTTATAGCAGTCTTGATTTATATCGCACTTATTTTAAAAGAGATACAGGGTATAACAAGGGAATTTAAGGAGATAACTAAAACCGCAAGAAAACTAATAAGATCTGTAACAGAGCCAATTAATTCTGTGGCGGGACTTGTTGGTGATATTACAAAAGGTGTAGATAACTTAAGATCTTTAGTAAATATATTTGATAAAAAAAGAAAGGAGGATGAATACGACTATGAGGAATATTGATATGGAAAGAGATTATAGATATTACGATAGAAAAAAAGGTTCTTTTTCTAAAGGATTTTTTTGGGGAGCTGCTATTGGAGCATTACTTGGGGTTATCTTTGCACCAGACAAAGGTGAAGAAACAAGAAAGAAGATTAAAAAAGTAGCTAAGGAGTATGAACAAAAAGGTGAGGAGGTTGTAGAAAAAGCAAAAGAGAAATATGAAGAGATAAAAGTAAAAGCTGAGCCTTTTGTAGAAAAAACAAAGGAAAAAATAAACAGTGTGAAAAATAAAATTGAGGAAAATAAAGAACCATTTCTAAACAAAATTGACGAGATAACCGATAACATAGAGGAAGAGATAGGAAAATCTCGCAAAAGATACTTTAAAGGTGTTAAAAAGAGATAGTTATAAATAATCCTCAGTGTTAGAATATTTCTATGAATAATGATACTTCTATAAACTCTCTAATTGGTCATGAGTATCAGCCTGAAAAGCCTATTGGTGCTTATAATACAGAAGAAACTTCTAATCAAACCGGTGATGTGGAAAAAGTAACAGACTTGTGGCCCAACAATAATGAGAAAATGATAAACACTACAGAGGTAATTAGCAATGAGACAGCAGAAACAGTAGAAAAGGAAAAACACACAGAAACCATAAATACGATAGGTAACATAAAAGAAATACCTGCTAACGTAGATGTGGAAGCTAAAAGTGAGGAGGAAATAAAATATTTTGAAGACACCCCTGTAGACCCGGCAAGCACTGATGAGCACCAAAAGGCCAATGATACAGAAGCAGAATTCATAGAAGGACAAATGGAGGAAGCTGCCCGTGCATCAAGGTAATGTTCTAGAAAAATCTACAACTTTTGCAGAAAGTGCTCTAGTTATACTCATAGTTTTTTTTGTTATTTTTTTAATAATTTTGATTGTGTCCTCAATAATCAGGAGAAGAAATGAGAGAAACTACCAATTTAACTTAACTTTTTTCCAAGTACGACTTCCAAAAGAAAACGAGATAGAAGTAAAAGCTGCTGAGCACATGTTTTCAAGCTTATTAAGTTTAAGAAAAAGTCCTTTAGGAGCTTTTTTTACAGGACAGTACAGAATATCTTTTGAAATAATATCTAAAGAATCAGGTATTTCTTTTTATGTTGCTGCTCCAAATGAAATATCCACCATAGTAGAAAAACAAATAAACGGGTCCTATCCTGAAGCAGATATAGACGTTGTCCCCCCACCAGAAATATGGGATAGAGGGAAGCACACCAGAGTTACAGAGTTACGCCTGAGAGCTCCTTCTTACTACCCCATCAAAGAATATGAAAATTTAAAAAGTGATTCCATGGGTTCAATAACATCAGCTATGAGCAAAATGAGAAGCGGAGAGGTTCTTGCAATACAATATATACTTCAGTCAGCTGATGACAGCTGGAGATTAGCTGGAAGAAGTTTTATATCAAAAATAAAGGCTATAAAAGCTAACCCGGAAAAGGTTGTTTCTGTAGATGAAAAGTTTCTTGAAGGTATAGAGAACAAAATAAGTAATCCTGGGTATTTTGCGAAAATAAGAATTGTCTCCATAGCAGAAGATAAAATAGCTGCTGAGGCTCAGATACAGAATTTAGCAAGTGCTTTTGAGCAATTCACAGACATAACATACAACAGATTTGTTAGAAAAAATACATCATCGTCTATCAGATTTGTTGAGGACTTTGTTTACAGAAGAATGAATTTAAAAAGACTGACATTGCCAATTGTAGGAAAACAAATATATTCAAATGTCTCTGTCTTGAATATTGTTGAAATGGCAACAATATTTCACTTTCCAAATAAAGATGTAACTACACCAAATATAGAATGGTTAGGTGCTAAAACATCCTCTGCTCCTGTTAATTTACCTGATGAGGGTGATGGTGCTTTCCTAGGCTGGAGTGTTTTTAGAGGGATTAAAAAGAAAGTTTTCATAAGAGATGAGGATAGAAAACGACACGTTTATATAATAGGTCAAACAGGAACAGGAAAATCTGAGCTTATGATGTGGCTAGCCTTACAAGATATACAAAGAGGGGAAGGTGTTGCTGTTATAGACCCCCACGGGACAGATGTTCAAGCATTGTTGGAAAAAATCCCACCAGAAAGAAAAAATGACGTTATTCTTTTTGACGCCTCTGATAGAGAAAGACCTCTTGGTATAAACATGTTAGAAGCTAAGACAGAAGAGGAAAAACACATGTTAATTAACTCCTTTATAGCTTTGCTATATAAGCTTTATGATCCTAACCATCAAGGAATAATGGGTCCCGTACTTGAGAGAGCTATAAGAAGCGTCATGCTTACAGCTATGACGGATCCAGAATCAACAATGATAGATGTTTTGAAGCTTTTTATAGACGAGAGTTACTCCAAAAAATTTATGGATAAAATCACAGACCCTATGGTCAAAATGTACTGGGATGAAATGGCAGGAACATCCCAAAATAGAAAATCAGAAACAATGGGGTACTTTGCATCTAAATTTGATCGTATAACTGTTGATAGAACAATGAGAGATATAATAGGGCAAAAGAAATCTTCAATAGACTTTGACGAGATAATGGCAAATAAAAAGATATTGTTAGTAGATCTTGCGAAAGGAAAGATAGGTGAGGAAAATTCAAACTTCTTAGGTCTTCTTTTGGTACCTAGAATACTAACTGCAGCTCTTAGGAGACAAAAACTAAAGGGGGATTTTCCAAATTTCTTTTTGCATGTGGATGAATTTCAAAACTTTGCTACCCCAGATTTTGCAACAATACTATCTGAGGCAAGAAAATATAAATTAAACCTAACTGTAGCACATCAATTTATAGAACAATTACCAGAAGACATAAAAACTGCTGTTTTTGGTAATGTAGGTACAACATGTGCATTCAGAGTTGGTTTAGATGATGCTGAATACTTAGAAACACAGTTTGAACCTGTGTTCACAAAACATGATTTAAGCAACTTACGCGTTGGGAATGCCTACATAAAATTACTAGTAAAAGGCCAACCTACTCCCCCATTCTCACTCTTTGTAGATTGGAATGATTTAACCTCCGTAAAAAGAGATTCACAGCTTGCTGAAGAAATAAAGGAACTTTCAAGATTAAAATACGGCACACCTATAGAAGAGGTGGAAGAATTTATAAACAGTAGACTAAGCCCAGACCCTGTTTTAAATCTTAAAGATGCTACTACTGAAAATCCTTTTGCAAAACTTCCTTTTTAACACCCATCCGTTGAAATAAACACGCGTTTGCTTGTATAATCTAGTCAAATATGAATCTGCCATCTTTTAAAAAAGTGTATGAGGATAATGATAGATTTTTGGTTCTTAATATAAATGCTAGAGATGTTAAATGCTTAGAGCTACTCTATAACGAAAACGTAATAAATATAACTGGTGCAAGTTTTCAAGAGTTACCCGAAGGTTCTGTCAGAAACGGGATGATTTTATACAATGATATTGTTGTAGACGCAATAAAAAATACTGTAGAAAAAGCAACTCAAAATTCACAAAACAAAACTAAAAGCGTTATTGTCGGTCTGGATGGAGGTATAACAACCAGCCTTACTACAACAGTTAGGATGAAAAGACCAACATCAGAGCCTATACAAACATCCGAAATAGAAAACATGTATCAAAGAATAGAAGAAGCGGCTGTTATCCAAGCCAGAAACAAGGTTTTGGAAAATACAGGTGATCCAGACATTGGTATAAGTGCAATAACAACATCAGATATATATTTCAAGGTAGATGATCAAAAGGTTGGGGTTCTTGAGGGACAAAGAGGACAAACTGTAGAAATGGCTGTGTATAACGCATTCGTTCCAGATTTTCATATAAAATCCGTTCAAAATGTTGTTAAAAAGGCTGGCCTAAATATTATAGCCATAGGATCTCAGATGTATTCTTTGGTTGAATTAATAAAAACTTCATCAACTGAACCAGAGGACTTTGTACTCATAAATCTATCCGAGGATTCCACTGATGTTGGAGCTGTTTTTAGTGGAGGTATGGCATCATCAAGATCTTTAAACATAGGGTATCTGCACTTTTTAAAGGCTATTGGATCAAAGATGGGTTTATCTAATAAAGAAACTGAGGCTGTTATTAAAATGTACAAAGCTAAAAAACTATCAGAAAGTGAAACAAACCTTGTAAAAGCATGTTTGAGGGAAGTTTTAGAAATATGGATAGATGGTTTAAAAATTCTTTTTGAAGATTTTCCTGGGGTTAAAACTTTTGCTCCAACTGTATATTTTTCTGGATGTGGTTCTGACATAGATGATATTTTTCAAGCTCTTGAAACAGAACAGTGGTCCAAGACAATACCTTTTAAGAATGACCCAGAATTTAAAAAGTTTTCTTTTCTAAACAGTCCTGAGATAGCCAACATAACAGATCAAAACATAGGTGATGATTGGACATATATGGCTTCTGCATCAGTTATTTATAAAGAAATAATAGGGGTAATTTAATATGAGAATGGAATTAAACCAAGAAGATAATGTAATAGAAGTTATAAATAAAATTAAAGAGGTTAGTGATCTTAATATTGATCTTTTCATACCAGAAGGATCTGTTTTGTTTGAGAACTTTCTAAATTTAAAACTTATTCAACACGAAGCCGATAAAATGGAAAAAAGTATCAACTTCTCTACCAACGACGAGCATGGAGAGGTTTTATTGGAAGCATTATCAGGAAAAGAAATGGAGTACATACCGGAGGAATTTGGAAGAACTGAAGAATACACAACAAAACCAAAAAAGAGAAATATTAGTATCCCACATATAAAAATGCCTAAAATAGGGGAAAACAAAAAATGGTTGTTAGCGTTAATACCTTTAATTTTAGTAGGTTCTTTTATTTATTACGGATCAACAGCACCCAAAGCTACAGTAAAAATAACAGTAGGATCTAACCCATTCATAAAAAGTATATCTGTAAAAATAAAGGCCGATTCTCAAACAAATGTTAAAGAAATGATATTACGCGGAAGTACTTTGTCAGCAGAGGTTGAAGATAGCTTAGAAAAGGACACTTCGGGTTCAAAAACTGTAGGAGAAAAGGCTACAGGGGAAATAAAAATATACAATAAAACAGATACTGAGATGGAGCTTGATAAAGGTAATAAGATTACTTATAAAAACGGGTCTAACAGCTTGGTATACGTGTTAAAGGAAAGTGTGACTGTACCGCCAAGGGAAGAAGATCTAGAAACACTAACATCAAAATGGGGTGAGGTTGAGGCAAAAGTAGAAGCCTCAGATATAGGACCGGATTACAACATAGATGATAATGAAAACCTTTCTGTATCTGGAAAAAATAAAAGTGAGGCTGAAGCTAAGACCAAAGGAAAACTATCAGGAGGAAACAGTAAGGAAATAAAAATTGTTTTAGAATCAGATAAAACAGATGTTTCTAGTGAGCTTAGAACAACGTTACTTAAAAAGGCTGAGGAGGATTTAAAAAATAAGCTAGCCTCAAATCAAAAGCTTGTGGAAGGTTCTACAAAAGTAACAGTAACTTCTGAAACATTTAGTGCTCAGGTTGGGGACGAAAAAAATAAAATATCCGTAACTCAAAAGGCTACTGCTGAAGCCTTAATATACACAGAAGGGGATTTAAACACTTTCATTAGTGATTATTTTAAGAGTGTTATACCAGAAGGACACTACATGCCTGAAAAAGAGAGAAAGACAGAAATAAATGTATTAGGCAATTCCGTAAACAGTGTTGTGAATTCAAAGGAGGCTGATATTCAGATTACATTAAGATCTATAATTATCCCTGATATTAAGGAGGATAATGTTAGAGAAAGCTTAAGTGGGAAAACAGAGGAAGAAGCCAGAAAGATAATAGAGTCTCTGAAAAACATAGAATATTACGAAATGAGTATATCCCCAAGAGTTCCTTTTTTCTCAAAAGTTCCAAAAAATACAGATAGAATAAATGTGGAACTAATAAAAGAAGATAAAGGAGAAACCATATGACTGTAAAACAAGACCCTAATCTTCCAAATATTCTTGGTATAGATTATGGAGAAACCCATTTAGGACTTGCCTTGGGGGTTAATAACATAGTATCTCCGCTAAAAGTCGTGATGGCAAAAGATCAAAAGATAGCCTTATTTGAAATAAACAGAGTTATTATAGAAAATAAAATAGGATTAGTGGTCATGGGGTTACCACTCACAGCAGAGGGAAAAGAAACCAAAGAATCGTTGGTAATAAGAAGGTTTGCAAAAACTCTAAGAACGGTAACAAAAAGACCAGTTGTTTTTCAAAACGAGTTTGGGACATCTAAAGCTGCTTTAAAAGAGGCTTTAGATATTGATATACCTATGAAAAAAAGAGCATTAAATGATCACCTTGCAGCAGCTCTTATACTTAAAGAGTACTTCAACGAGACATCTGATAATTAAGAGTGGTTTGTTTACTTAAAAATTAGATATAAAATTAATAGTGAATATGTGGAAAACAATTTTAACAATATACATAATAGCTGGATTTATCTATGCCTTGTATGTTTCATCTAAGAGACCTGTTGTATGGTACCACTTCCCAATTAACGTGGTTTTAGGTCCTGTAACAGTTATTTATTTAGTGATCTTAATCGCAAGGGGAAAAAGGATCCCTATTGGAAGATAAATGTATAAAAATATATTTGCCTCTAAAAAAGCTGCTATCTTTGAATTAGATGGTGTTGTTACAAAAGACACACACGAGCTAAGGATTAAAGCCTTTGAAAAAGTTGAGGATACAAACCCCATAGGATATTTAATGCCTAGATCATATTATTCTGAGGGGTGTTCTTTTGAAGAAATATGGGATGCCATTATTTATGGGAATGATATAAATACAAACTTTAAAATAAAAGACTTGGTTAAAAAAACGTGGGAAGCATATGAGGAAATAATAAAAAATCCCGATACTTCTTTGGAACTAACAGAAGGATTTATTGATTTTTATTATGAACTTAAGACTGAAAAGAACATGAAAATAGGACTTGTGACTGACACTCCAAAATATATTTGTGAAGAAATTATGAAGAGGTTAGAAATAGATGGTTTGTTTGATGCCTTAATAACAGGAGATGAGATCAAGAAATCTAAACCCGATCCAGAAACATATTCCAAGATTTTAAAAAAGCTAAACGTATCAAAAAAAGAAGCACTGGTGTTTGAAAGCTCAGTCCCAGGAACCAACTCTTCTATAAAAGCTGGAATTGATACCTCTGTTATATGGGACGGGGATATTGAAAAAAGATATTTTAGCGAAAAAGTTTTAGATTTTACAACTGATTTTACATCTTATCCAGGAAACCTGGATCAAACCCACGAGGAATATATTGCAACATCTGTAAAAGAAGCTTTTGAAGAAAAGCAGCAGCAATAAAGTGCACCGCTCATTTTTATAATCCACATTGCTTGATAGTTGTGGATAACTTGTGTACTCTAAAGACCCGTACGTGATTTACGCAAAAATAGTTTCCCGCCCACTTAGTGGTCGTTTTGTTAACAAATATAGAAAATATGAAAACCGATCATAAAAATATAAACCCAGTAGACATGTGGAAAGCGATACTAGGCCAAATAGAGCTCGAGCTCTCCCCCATGGTTTATAAGTCCATGATTTCAAGAACTAAAGGTGTATCTATGGAAAATAAAACACTGGAGGTTTCATGTGAAGATGATTTTATAAGAAAAAATTTAGAAAAAAAATACTCTGATATTGTAAAAAGGGCCTTAGTAAATATTTATGGGGATGAGGTAAAAGTTAAATTCTTTGTTTCCAGAAAAACCATCCAAGCAAAAAAAGAGACAAACGAATTAGGGCCTCTTTTTACACAACAAAGAAATATATCTGAAATACAAGAAGAAAAAAGGGCAAAATCTAATTTAAACTCTAAACTAACATTTGAACACTATGTATTGGGAAAAAATAATAACTTAGCATATGCTATAGCTACAGCTATATCAGAGAAACCTGGGGAACTGTATAACCCAGTATTTATTTACTCAAAAGTTGGGTTAGGTAAAACCCACCTTATTCAAGCAATTGGTAACAAGATAATAGAGACAAAACCTGGAATGAGAGTTGTATATACAACTGGGGAAACTTTTACTAATGAATTGATAGAAACTATACAAAGTGGGAAAGGAGGAGGAAGGTACACTGCTAATCAATTCAGAGAAAAATTCAGAAAAGCAGATGTTCTTTTGATAGATGATATCCAATTTATAATAGGCAGAGAATCTACTCAAGAAGAGTTTTTCCATACATTTAACACTTTATATATGGCAGGGAAACAAATTGTTATAACTTCTGACAGACCTCCAAAAGATTTTAACAGTCTGGAAGAAAGAATAACATCAAGGTTTAGTAGTGGTATTGTAGCTGATATACAAACACCAGATATGGAAATGCGTGCAGCAATACTAAGATCTAAAAGAGATGAGGAAAAAGATAGCGTGTCTAATGAGGTTATAAACTATATAGCGGAAAAAGTAGAATCAAATATAAGAGAGTTAGAAGGAGCTTATCTTCAAGCTATAACTTATGCTAAAGCCACGGGAAATGAATTGACAGTAGATTTAGCAGCCCAAGCTCTTGGTGGTACTGTAAAAGAAAAGGTGCAAAAAAATGTAAATGTAAACGAAATCCTTAAAGCCGTTTGCCTTTATTATTCTGTTAAATCCCAAGATGTTAAAGGTAAAAAAAGGACAAAGGATTTGGTAATACCAAGACAAGTGGCAATGTATTTGATGAAAGAAATTACAGGAATGCCTCTTGTATCAATAGGGGATTTTTTAGGCGGAAGGGATCACACAACAGTAATGCACGGTATAGGTAAGATACAAGAAGAGGTAGCAGAAACTGGAAAAATAACCCAAGATGTTGTAAATGTTAAACAAATATTATTTAACAACTAATGGGGATAACTTTATAACGAATTTTCATTAAAAACTAATGTGGAAAAGTGATGCGAGTTATCCACAAAGATATACACAAGAATTTAAAGGTTTTCCACTTATAAAAAACATAACAACATAGTAAAAACAAGAATTACAGTATATAAAACACCGTTTAATACACAAAAAGTGGTTTCCACAAAAACGATTCTTTTAAAACCTGTAAAGCCGATGAAAAAACAGTTCTCAACATATCCACACCACTAATACTACGTCTTCGTATTATATATACAAAAAATTAATGATTAATGATGTGGAAAAGAATTGTTGAAAAATAATATATAATAAAATTAATCTAATAACATACTATTCTGCCCTACTAATAAAATGGTTAAAAAGCAGAATATTTTAAAAATATCTAAATATCTTTACTTACTTTTAATTTTCTTAATTCCTTTAAATCTTGGTAAACATTTTGAAATTTACTCTTCTTATGTAAATGGTGTTGTTATAGATTATTTAATACCTACAGTTTATATACAAGATATACTTGTTTTTATTATCTTAATTTTGTGGTTTGCTGATGGAGGTCTCTACAGATTTATCTTTTCAAAAGATAAATTTTTGGAAAGGAAAGAAGTTACCGTATCCATTCTTTTTATTTTTTCTGTATTTTTATCTACCATATCTTCTTTAAGATTTTTACCATCTTTTTATGCTTGGTCTAGGTTATTCATCTACTTTTTATTGTTTCTATATTCTCTATCTGAGATTCATATAGAAGATGAGTTTTTTAATATATTAGGTGTGGTATTGATTTCCGTTACTTTATTGAGTGTTTTAGGTATTCTGCAATTTTTTAACAAAGGTTCTGTTTTCAATAATTATTTATTGTTTGGAGAGCAGCCTTATACACCATCTACTTCAAATATTACTATTAAAAACTTTTTAGGTAGGGCTGTTGTACCGTCTTATGGTTTATTTAGACATCCTAATATTTTTGGAGGTTATCTTAGTTTAATGCTTTTATGGTTAATTCCCTTTATTAAAAATAGAAAAATTTACATTGTTCCTGTAGTTTTAGGAATATTATCGTTGTTTTTTACATTTAGTTATATATCGTGGATCTCTTTTTTATTTGGATTATTTTCTCATTTAATTTTGTCAAAAAGTGTTAAAAATACCTATAATAAAAAACAAATTCTTTCTGGTATTGTTATAGCCCTTTGCCTTTTTTTACTAATAATTCCTATGTTTGGGAAAAATTCTTACAACGACCCTAGTGTTTATAGAAGAGTTAACTTTTCTAAAGCTTCTTACAGAATTATAAAAGATAAACCTTTATTTGGAGTTGGTTTTAATAATTCAGTTATAGTTATGGATTCTTATAACACAGATTCTAATGATATAAGTTTTGTACAACCTGTTCACAATATTTTTCTGTTAATTTTTTCTGAAAGTGGTGTATTTTCATTTTTACTTTTATTTTTACTCTTAATGTTAGTTATAAAAAAGCTTGTTAATTCAAGTTATTTTTATATTTTTTTCATATCTGTTTTGCAAATTATTATATTGGGTAGTTTTGATCATTATATTTTAACCATGCATCAAACCTTACTTTTATTTTGGTTAATATTGGGAATTAGTTTGCAATAGTATTGGAATTTAAATTTAGGCCGTATATAATTTAGGAGATGAAAAACAAAATTTTAACTGCCATAATTTTAATCACTATACCTTTTACCCTTACTGCGTGTAATGTTTCTAATATTCCTGTTATAGGAAAATACCTTTCTGGAGGAGGTGGTGGTAACGACTCTCCTGCTCCTGAAAAACCTGTTACCATTTCCTTTTGGGGTGTTTGGGAAAAACCAGACGTTATGGATAGTGTCTTTTCAAGATATAAGATGGATAAACCGCATGTGACAGTAAATTATGATGACAGATCAGTTCTTGGAGCTGATCAATATAAAGAAACCGTTATAACTAGATTAAAGGAAGGTGTTGCTCCAGATGTAGTCTTAGTTCATAACAGTTGGTTACCTTACATATTAGATTATTTGTCCCCAGCACCTGTTGAGACAATATCTGCTTCAGATTACACTCAAAAGTATTATCCTGTCGCTTCAGATGTTGCTGTAAGGGATAACCAGGTTTACGCAGTACCGTGGTATTACGATGGTTTAGTTTTAGTTTACAACAAAGATCATTTTAGCGAGATTGATCAGTTGACACCACCAACAGCATGGGAAGAGTTTAGAAGGATAGCATTAGCTCTTACTGTGAAGGCACAAGATGGGCAGTTTGTTAGAGCAGGTGCTGCTATAGGTGCTGCTGATAATATAGATTTTGCCACTGATATTTTAGGTTTAATGTTTGCTCAGGCTAACATTACTGTCCCAGATAATATTGATAGTAAATCTGCTCAGGATGCTTTAGATTTCTACACTCTCTTTGTAAAGTCAGACGGTGTTTGGAATAAATCATTACCAGAAGCTTCCAAAGCTTTTTCTGCAGGAAAAGTTTCAATGATATTTCTTCCCACATGGAATTTAATGGATATTATTGAAGCAAATCCTAATATGAATATAGGTGTTGCCCCTGTCCCACAAGCTGTTGCTGAAAGACCTGTTTCTTGGGGGAGTTTTTGGATGTACGCTGTTCCAAAGTCATCTTCAAATCAAAAAGCTGCATGGGATTTAATTAAATATATAACTGATGATCAACAACAGGATAGTATGTTTAGAAAGGCTTCAGAAACAAGACCTTATGGACCTCCATTTGCTTCAAAAAATCTTATACCTAACTTGGATACATATCCTACATCTGTTTTTCTTAAGCCTGTCATAAATACTGCTCCTTTTGCTAAAAGTAGCTATTTTTCTGCAAGATCAGGAAACAAATTAGAAGTAGATGCTTTGAGAGAAGCAATAGAGAGTGTTTTAACAGGGGAAACATCTGAAACAGCTTTAACTGATTGTAAGAAAAAGCTTACAGGCACCACGTCTGCTAGATAATCTTGAAAGTATTTTACAGGTTGGTATATTTCCTCTGTGATTATATTTGGTATAGAAACATCTTGTGATGAAACAGCAGCTTCAATTGTTGAAGATGGTGTGAATGAAATTTGTAATGTTGTTTCATCCTCAAAAGAATTTCATGAAAAAACTGGTGGTATTGTTCCAGAAATTGCTGCAAGAAAGCAAGTAGAAGCAATAACACCTGTTATTAAAGAGTGTTTTGAGGCGTATAAGAAGAAAAAAGGGTATAAAAAATTAGAAGATTGTTATAAAGATATTGATGCTGTTGCAGTGACTGTTGGACCAGGGCTTATAGGATCTTTAATAGTAGGTGTAGAAGCTGCAAAAGCTTTAAGTGTTTTTTTGAAAAAACCTATTATTCCTGTTAACCATCTTATTGGTCATATATACGCAAACTTTTTAAATCCGTCTGAAAATGAAATAAATAAAATTGATTTTCCTGCAATAGCTTTACTTGTTAGTGGTGGTCATACCGACATTGTTTATATAAAAAACCACGGTGATATGGAATATTTAGGTGGAACTTTAGATGACGCAGTAGGCGAGTCTTTTGACAAAGTTGCTAGAATGCTTGGTTTATCCAAATATTTGGGAGGTGTTTTATTATCTAATAAAGCTTCTGAATGTGAAGTTAGTACAGCTAAAGGTTTATTACCTAGGCCTATGATTGATCAAGACAACTTTGATTTTTCATTTTCTGGCCTTAAAACTGCTACAAAAAGATTAATTGAGACAGGAGAACACAGAGTGGCTTCAATTGCTAGGGAGTTTGAAGACGCTGTTGTGGAAGTACTTGTTAAGAAAACTATAAAGGCTGTAGAAAAATACAATGTTAAAACGCTTTTGTTAGGTGGCGGGGTTTCCGCAAATACAACTTTAAGAGAAAAAATATTAGAAGAATGTGAAAAAAGAAAAATATCTGTTTTTGTACCACCTCTTAGACTTTGTACAGACAATGCTGTTTATATTGCAAGTGCAGCATATTTTAATGCAAAAAAAGAGAATGATGTTAAAGATATCGTTCCTGACCCGTCCCTTGGAATAATGGATAATTAGTTTTTTAGTATATCTATAAGCTGGTTTAAATCTACGATCTTTGAATCTTTTTCAGATCTTTTCTTAAGCTCAATGCCCTCTCCTGTTTTTTGTGATACCACTGCTCTATAAGGGATACCTATAAGATCTGTGTCTGAAAACTTTTGACCTGCTGTTACGTCTTTTCTATCGTCATATAAGACCTCTATTCCCGCGGAAATTAAAGATTGGTAAACATTTTCTGCTTGTCTATTAACACTTTCTTCTTCAAGATTTAGTCCTACCAAACTTACTTTATAGGGAGATATATTTTCTGGCCATATAATTCCTTTATCATCGTGTTTTAGTTCTACAATTGTTGCCATTACTCTTCCAGGTCCTATACCATAGCTACCCATTACCACTGGCTTTTTATTTCCTTGCTCATCTGTGTAGTAAAGTCCTAAAGCATCAGAAAACTTTGTGCCTAAAGGAAATATGTTTCCTACTTCTATTGCTCTTACCTCCTCTAAATCATTTTTATCTATTCCAAGTTCTTCTATGACCTCATCATTGTAAACCTCTTTGTTTATAGCTATACCTTTATTTTTGTCCAAATAAACAGTGTCTTCTCCAGAATCACATATTGTTTGAAATTCATGGCTAAATTTACTAAAACTACCGCCGCTTGCGAATGTAACATATGTATCATTCCCGATACCTAGTCTATCCCATATCTTAATATAGGCTTGTTTAACCTTTTCGTAATAATTTTCATGATCTTCTTTTGTTTTATCAAAAGAATAAAGATCTTTCATCAAAAACTCCCTAGTTCTCAAAAGACCTCCTTTTGGTCTTACTTCATTTCTAAATTTTGTTTGAAATTGAAAAGCATACAAAGGAAGGTCTTTATAAGATTCAATTTGCTGAACCATTAAATTTGTTAAGGGTTCTTCGTGGGTTATTGCAAGACATGTTTCTGTGCCGTTTTTAAATTTTGTTTTAAACCATATGTCCACAACATCATCCTCATATCTTCCACTTTTTTTCCATACTTCTGGGTTTTGAAGAGATGTTAGAGACATCTCTTGCCCATCTATTGCAACCATTTCCTCTCTTATTATTTGAACTATTTTGTTTAATACTCTTAATCCCAAAGGTAAAAAAGTATAAACACCGGCAATTTCTTTGTGTATAAAACCGCCTCTTAATAAAAGCTGAGCACTTATGCTTTCCTCATCTTTTGGCGCGTCTTTTTTAGTTTTTCCTATAGTTTGAGAATATCTCATACCCGTTGATTTTATCACAGTGCCGTTTTTATGTGTATTTTTGTTGTAATGACAGTAATTTTTTGATATCTTAATTCCGTGGAAAAAAAATACGATCATAAAATACAAGAGCCTTCTATTCAGAAAAAATGGGAAGATGCAGAGGTTTTTAAAGGAAAGATAGATCCAGAAAAAAAGCCTTTTACGATAGTTCTTCCACCACCAAATGCAAACGGAAAGCTTCATACTGGTCACGTGCTTATGTTGGCAATAGAAGACATTTTAATTCGCTGGAAAAAAATGCAGGGTTTTTCTACCTTGTGGTTGCCAGGCACGGATCATGCGGGTTTTGAAACACAGCTAGTTTTTGAAAAATATTTAAAAAGTAAAGGAAAATCCAGATTTGATTATGATAGAGACTCTTTATACAAGGAGATCTGGGATTTTGTAGAGTCATACAAAAGTACAATTTTAGAACAAATGAAAAGAATGGGCCCTGGTTTAGACTGGTCTAGGTACACCTATACTTTGGACGATAGTGTGGTTGAGACTGTTTATAGTACTTTTGAAAAAATGCTTTCCGAAGGATTAATTTATAGAGATGATTACATTATTAACTTTTGTCCTAAATGTGGGACTACTTTTGCGGATTTAGAGTTAAGACATGTTACAAGAAAAGACCCTCTTTATTACATGAAATATGGTCCCTTTACTCTTGCAACAACAAGACCAGAAACAAAGTTTGGGGATACTGCAATTGCGGTTAATCCAAAGGACGAAAGATACAAAGATTATGTTGGAAAAGAAATTGAGGTTGAAGGGTTAAACGGCCCCTTTAAAATTAAAGTCATTGCAGATGATTTTGTTGATCCAAGTTTTGGGACAGGGGTTGTTAAAGTAACACCTGCACACGATAAAAATGACTTTGAAGCTGGTAAAAGGCATAATCTTGAAATAAAACAGGTGATAGGTCTTGATGGAAAGATGCTGGAAATTGCAGGACCTTATGCAGGACTTCCAGTTTTAGAAGCAAGAAAGAAAGTAGTTGAGGATATGCAAAAGAAAGGATTAATGGTCAAGATAGATGAGGATTACGAGCATACAATTTCCGTTTGTTATAAAGGAGGACATGAAATAGAACCTATGGTTCTTCCTAACTGGTTTATAAAGGTAGATTCATTAAAAAAACCAGCTTTAGATGTTGTGACTAATGGTACGGTAAAAATATATCCAAAATGGAGACAAATAACATACACAAAATGGATGGAAGAAATGAGAGATTGGCCAATATCCAGACAAATAATTTGGGGTATAAGAATTCCAATTTGGTACGATGTTGATAAAAACCCCGATCTTCAGGTTAATTTTATAGATGCAAAAGGAGAAAGAGTTTCTGGTAAGGTAGGAGATTTACTCAATACTTACAGTTTTGAGGATATTAAAAAAGGTTTACAGAATCTAATAGCACCAAAGGACGCTGTGTTCTCCACAAAAGATGGGGATGATGGAAGGTATTTACAAGAAACAGACACTTTTGATACTTGGTTTTCATCAGGGCATTGGCCTTTAGCAACACTAAGATATCCAGATTCCGAGGATTTTAAATATTTTTACCCAACTTCTGTTATGGAAACTGGCTGGGAAATAATTAGATTTTGGGTTTCCAGAATGATAATGTTTGGAATTTATCTCACTGGGGAGGCTCCTTTCAAAGATGTTTATTTACATGGTTTAGTTAGAGATCCAGAAGGAAAGAAAATGAGCAAATCTCTTGGTAATGTGATTGATCCATTAGATTATATTGAAGAGTTTGGTGCTGATGCCTTAAGAATGGGTCTAATTTCTGGTACAGCAAACGGAAGAGATTTTGCTTTTCCAAAAGATAAAGTTTTAGCGTACAGGAATTTTGCAAATAAGTTATGGAACATGGCTAGGTTTATGTTGATGATGTTTGGTGATTTTGAGAACGATATACCAGAATTTATTAATAATGATGAAAACAGACAGCCTTTGGATGATACAGATAAAGAAATGTTAAGTAATTTAGAAAACTTAATAAAAGATGTTAATCAAAGTTTAGAGAAATACAGGTTTGCAGATGCCTCTGAATATATCTATCAGTTTATGTGGCACGAAATTGCTGATAAGTATATAGAACACATAAAGACTAAAAATGGGGAAGAAAAAAGACTTTCTTTAAGTGTTTTAAAATATGTTTATTCTCAAGGTTTAAAACTTCTCCATCCTTTTATGCCTTTTGTTACGGAATCAATTTGGGAGAATTTACCAAAGAGTAGTGATGATAAGGAATTGCTGATAGAAAGTAATTGGCCCAACTAAGTGTTATTTGTCTTCTTCGGAACCTTCCTCTTCTTCGGGTTTTTCTGATGTAGCTTCTAAACCTGCAATTGCTTCTTCTTCAGACACAGTGGCTTCTTCTGGTTCTTCTTCTTTAATTATTATTTCATCAATTCTAACAACCAATTCCTCTGGATCTAGTGCTGGAATGGATACTTTTTCTCTGTCGTATTCTAACTGGCCTATTGTTACACCCTGACCCAACTCATTCATGTTAGAAACATCTATCGTAAAACTGTGCGGTATGTCTTCAGGGAGTGCTTCTACAGTTATTTCTTGCAAAAGCTGTAATGCAAGAGCAGTACCGCTTTTTATTAATTCATTAACTTCCTCACCTACTATCTCAACAGGCACTTGAGCCTCTGTTTTAACTGTTAAATCTGGTCTATAAAAACTTGCGTGAGATATATTTCCAGAAACAGGATCATACTGAACATCTTTAACTAACACTTTTACCTTTTCTTCCCCTAAAGATATATTTATAAGATTGGTTTTACCAGCTTTTTTGTATGTTTTATCAAACTCGTTGTAGTTTAGAGTAATATTTGTAGGCTCTATACCTTTCCCAAACACAACAGCAGGTATTCCACCTTCTCTTCTTATATATTTAGTTTTCTTTCCAAGAGTTTCCCTCTTTTTTGCGTCTAATTTCATATATTGGTTTTGAGCATGGCTATTCTACGCACAAAAACTGAAACGGTCAATATTTTGATATTCTATCAGAAAAACACAATAAGTTAAGTTATTACTCAATATTTATCTTATATATTTTACTTGAATCAAGGACAAATATTGTTTTTTCGTCCGATGTTACTGCAATGCCCTTTATATTTACCCAAAGATCTTCGTTGTCGTTTTTGTACTGTTTTACAAGGTTACCGTCTTTATCTAAAACAACTATCCTGTTGTTTTCGGCATCAGAAATATAAATATTTGAAAAATCTACATCTGTTAAAACTCTTGTTTGGCTAGAGAAGGGCTTATCCATTCCTGTTACCGAAAAATCTGTTTTTGCCCCTCCAGAGTAGCTATATAAATTTCCATCTTTTGTGGTGATATAAACGTTATAAGCAACACAAAAAGAAACGGTATTTTCAAAATCTTTATTTTGTCCCCAAAGAGTACCTGTTAAAACACCGTCACTAATTGCATATCTTGTGAGTTTATCTTCTGATAGTGAGTATATGTAACCGGAGTAAGGAAAAACCTCTCTTGTAGGTTCTATGTCAAAGGAGTTTTTTATGTTACCAGAAGAGAGATCGTAAGTGTTGTATTTGTCACTGTTGATAAAAGACAACGCTCCTCCGTCTTGACCAATAGATCTTATGTTGGGGTATGTGTTGCTTTGAGTGGTAAAGTTTGGGGTAGATGTTTCAGAGTTGTATATTTTCCCACTCTCTTTATCTACAATTACAATTTTGTTCCCCACTACCTGTATCTCACTGGGGTTGGCATCAGAATCTGTTATTTTAATATCAAAAAACACTTCTGGGTTAATTCTTTCTATTTTATATTCCCCATCTTTAGACCTGTCTTCTTTTGGTTTTTCTTCTACAATATTTTTAGGAGTGCCCTCTTCTATAGGGGTTTCTTCTGCTGGTTTTGGCTTAAACATTTTTGACTTAAGTGTATAAAAAACGGATACAGATAAAAGGATAGCTACAGCACTCAAAAAAACCCAACCAGGGGCTTTTTTATTTTTAACATCAGAAAGACCTGTTATCTTTCTGCTTAAAAGAATAGCCTTTCTTTTGGGAATTATTTTTCCTATGAAGTTTTTAATCCCTTCAACTAAAGGTCTTAAAAAAGAATATGCTTTTGTTAAAAATTTTCCTAAAAATTCTCCTATAATCTTCAAAACATCGATAATTTTATCCACGGCTTCCCTTTGTTTACTTTTCACCACTACATCTTCTAATCCTAAGTCTATATCTGCTTCCGGTGTTTTTGATTGATCTACAACCAACCTCATTAAAAGACATGCTTGGTTGTTTTCTAAATCACTTTCCAAAATACTTGATGTTAAAAGTTTATCCCCTGGGTAAGATTGTAAAAATTCTTTAGTACAAAAAACAAAAACGTCATCCTCATTTATAAGTTTAGAAAAAGACGAGTATTTGCCCTCTGATATCATATCTAATTCCGATATATCCCCGTTATTAATAGATAAGGCATGTGTCTCGCCAAATTTCACAACATATAAAACATTTCCCCATAAAATTGCAGAAACAACATTTAAATCTATGTTTTTAGGGTCTGCTGTAAGAGTATCGTTAGAGAGCTGAAGTACTCTTTCTCTCATGTCAGATATGGCCCTTTCTATTGATTGAATGGGGGATATGTTTTCTGATTGATAATAAGATTCATGTAAAACATCATCTACCACTTTTGTTACAAAGTCGGTATCAAAGTTAGATCCCCCTGTTATTTCAAATATTGTATAAACCGAGCCCTTCTTCATCAGCAGTTCTTGGGTTTCTGGTTCTACACTTATACACTTTGAAAAAGAGCTACTGTATTGAGGTAGTTTTGGGCTTAGTTCTTGCGTTTTAGCTGTTAGTTTTTTTGACATTTTATCTTAGATGCAGGGCTGTCAGGATTATAACGATTAAAATCGATAACATGTGAAACCAAGAAACAGTGTAAAAGAACTTTCTGTACGGTGTTTCTAGATTTTGATTCATAATCTTAAGTTTTCTAGAAAATAAAAAAGCATATATTAAATACAATACCATCATCAAAAATACAAAAGACTTAATGATTGTCGATCCTATACTTACTATATGTATGTTTTGAAATAAATTATTTTCCATTTTTCTTGCTTTTTACCTCCGCAACTATGTCTGATAATGTATCTCTTACTGTGGACGGGTCGTCCACCATTTCAAATTCAAACTCACCTTTTTCTGCTGCCGTTTGTATATATATTGAACCTATATTTAGCATTTGACCAAAAACAGACTCTATTCTTGATGTTACATCCTGTACATTTTCTAGTGGGGTCTCAGATATACTTGATGCTCCTTTATCTATATCAACAATTTTTTTGGTTGTTATTAAAAATACTTCAAAATACCAATCAAGAAATCTATGGAAAGCGTGCCCGAATAAAACAATATATGAGAAAACCGTTAACAATAATATAAAGCCGTTATTAAATAATCTCTCATCGTCGTGGGTTATTTTAGACAATTGCGGGAGTGCGAATAAGATAAATACCGCTAAAAATATTGTTGATAGGACCCACCCTGCTGTAGCCCAAGAGCTTTGTCTGATTAAAAAAACAATCTTTTCGTCGCTATCCTCACCTTTATAAGATGTGTTTTCTGGGTTTTTAATAAATGACTTCAAATGCGATGATTTGGACATTTTATTTATTATATCACAATGAAACTTGGAGATTTAGATAAGACGTTTAGTTTTGTGTTTTGATATCAAATATCTTACTTCTTATGGCTAGATATCCCGGAGCCCTTAAATTGTAAACAGTTTTAAAAGTAGGCCCATCAAACGATACACTTCCTATGTTTGTATTAAAAGTAATTTTTGAAGTATAACCACCGCTGCTTACTTCGACATCAACACTGCTTACGCTTGTGTACTTACTTCCATATTTTTCCGCTTTTTTAGCCATTTCTTCTAAAGAGTAAGGGTCCCCTCCCCAGCAGCTTGATCTTGGAGTTATATGTCCTTTTTCACTTGATGAACCTTTTGTATAAACAACATAAGAATTTAATATATCGGCCATCTCTTTCTCTGTTAGCCATGGGTGGGGATGGTTGCAGGAATCACTACTATTATAACTTTTTGTATACCAAGCTTTGTAAAACCACGGAGAGCTTTTTTCATAAGCTTTACCGTCTTGCCATCCCTTAAACCCACCTTTTGCGTCCCAACCCCCTATGTTTACATAACCGCCTGTGGTAGATGAGTACCAACCGTACCCAGTTTTATTTATGTCCCCTCCTATTATTCTATCTTTTGTACTGTCTACAGCTTTTTTCCATTTATCTGGAGGGTTATCTGCTTTACTGCTGGAGAAAACCTGACAACTTTGAGTAGTACATATACAACCGCCATTCTTTGTTCTTCTATAGGCATAGGATCTTGCAGCAATAGCTTGGGCTTTTAATGCATCTTCGGGCCATGTACTAGGCATCTCTGCAATACCATATAAATATTTTTGGAAACTCATTTTTCCTTTTCCTTCTACACATATTTCTTTTGGAAAACCATCTTTCTTTGTAGATTTTGAACCATAGTAGAAATTAAGAATGTCCTCGTACCCTTGGCCTGCATCTGCTCTCCCCTTAGCCCCGTATTGGCTCATACCGTTGTAGTGTGTGTATGCCCCAAAACTAAAGGCTGCAAAAGCCCTTCCGCTAAAAGGCGGGTTTGGTGTTTTACCACCACCACCACCCTCGTAGTCTCCTACAGTTCCTCCTTCTTCACTGTATTTCAAAGCTAATATTTTACTTTGAAGAGCCGCAAGCTCCGCTTCATAACCAGTTTCCT